>CAYIYT010000076.1:0-2818 GCA_964367735.1 uncultured Muribaculaceae bacterium | reverse complement strand
GTTTTTAACCTTCTCTCTTTTTAAAATATTAAGGCATTTATTTTTAGCCAACACAAAAAGATAGGGTAAAAGATTGTCATTAAAAACTAGATTTTCTCTATTAGTCCATGCAGATATAAACACTTCTTGTGCAACACATTTAGAGGTAGCTTCATCTCTTAAATATCCTATACAAAAAGATCTTATCTTATGATAATTAGAAATATACATCTGCTCAAATGCAGATGAAGAGTTATTGTCAATATTATCATTTATATCCATTAGAGCAGATTATTTTTTTTCTGCTCTGTAGATGTTAGCCTCTTTAACAAGATGCTTAAAAACGCCCAAAAAAGTATCTATATTACTAGCTGTAAAGCCTTCTGGATGGAATTGCACACCAAAAACACGGGTACTACCCTCTTTTTCCATAGCTTCTATAACTCCATCTAAACCAAATGCAGTAGCTACAAACCCTGGGGCTATATCTTTAACAGCTTGATGGTGATAAGAGTTAACTGCTACCTGCTCTAAGCCTGTTTGCTGGTTAAGCAAAGAGCCCTTCACTATATTAATTGTGTGAGTACCATAGTTACTAGGAGCTTTTTGGTTGTGTTGTACTTTAGAACCTTTCACCTGAGACGGAATATCTTGATAGAGTGTCCCACCATATGCAACATTTAGCAATTGATGTCCCCTACAAATACCCAGTAATGGTATATTACGACTCACTGTCATTCTTATTAATGCAATATCAAAAGAATCTCTTTGTGGTACAACAGCCCCCATAGCTCTTACAGGTTGCTCACCATACCATTTTAACGGATCTAAATCTTCGCCTCCAGTCATAATCACAGCATCTACACGGTCTAGCATAGCTGCAAGCAAATCGGGATCGTGAGTAATAGGAAGTACCATAGGAATTCCTCCCGCACGTATAACCGACTCTACGTAAGTAAGTGGTGCCGAGGTAGAAGAGCCTTCTCCCCAGCCCGAAGATATACCAATAACAGGTTTTTTAGCACCCTGTGCAAACAGAGAAAGCGCCAAAATTAAAGACAACGAAAGTGTTAAAATTCTTTTCATAATTGATTGTATGATAGATTGTATGAATGTATTAAAATAGGGTGAACGTATTTATAAACTTAAACTCTTATTGTTCATATAAGAAGTAAAAGTAAATATAATAATATAGCAAACCAAATTGCTATATTTGCCATAGTATAATGGTTATACAATAGTATTGGCTCTTAATATTAGTTTATGGCAAAAATAAAAAAAGCATGGTTCTGCACTTCTTGCGGTAATGAAACTCCTAAATGGTTGGGCCGTTGTCCTGCTTGTGGCGAATGGAATACACTTGTAGAAGAGATAATTAGTAAAGATACTAGCGCTACAGGTGCCCGCTCAATTAGTTTTTTGCCCACATCTAACCCAAAACCACAACCACTTTCGGAAATCACCTTCTCTAACGAACAGAGAATCTCTTTGGGTAACGAAGAGCTAGACCGCATTTTAGGTGGCGGCCTTGTCCCTGGCTCTATGGTCTTAATAGGCGGCGAACCGGGAATAGGAAAATCTACACTTGCACTACAAATCCCTCTGCATACCCCCTCATTAAAAACACTTTATGTATCGGGTGAAGAGAGCCCAAGACAAATTAAATTAAGAGGACAAAGACTTGGCGGAGAACATGAAAATTGCTTTATATTAAGCGAAACACTCTTAGAAAATATACTCAACAGAGCCAAAGAGAGCCAGCCACACCTAATTATAGTTGACTCAATACAAACCATTTACTCTCAAACAATAGAAAGTTCTCCAGGATCTGTTTCGCAAGTTCGCGAAAGTGCTGCAATGCTTTTAAAATATGCAAAAGAGACAAATACGCCAGTAATTTTAATAGGTCATATTACAAAAGATGGTTCAATTGCCGGGCCTAAAATATTAGAGCACATTGTAGACGTAGTTTTACAGTTCGAGGGAGACACACGCCACTCCTACCGCATTTTACGTAGTATCAAAAACCGCTTTGGTTCTACTGCCGAGTTGGCTATTTTTGAAATGAATAATACAGGACTTCGTGAAGTGAGCAACCCATCAGAAATGCTAATTCCTATGCATTCAGAGAATCTCTCTGGAATTGCAGTAGCGGCAATGCTAGATGGAACACGCCCTTTTCTTATAGAGACTCAAGCACTTGTGAGCACAGCAGCATACGGAACACCTCAAAGATCGGCCACTGGTTTTGATGTCCGCAGAACCAACATGCTCTTAGCCGTTTTAGAAAAAAGAGCTGGCTTCAAGCTTGCCTCAAAAGACGTATTCCTAAATATGGCCGGTGGTCTCAAAGTGACCGATCCCGCCTGCGATCTTGCAGTAGTATGTGCAATACTCTCTTCTAATTTTGATATTGCCATATCCCAAAAGTATTGTTTTGCAGCAGAAGTTGGCCTAAGCGGAGAGATTCGCCCTGTTGCCCAAATAGAACGCCGCATAGCAGAAGCCCAAAAATTAGGCTTCGAAAAAATATTTGTCTCTTCTTACAGCAACATAAACAAATCGCACAGCACCGCCAGTTCTAAAAAGAACACCCTGCAAATAATTCAAGTCCAAGACATACCCCAGCTCGTGCGAGCACTCTTCAACTAGAGACAACTAGATACACCTAGAAACTCTCCCAAAACTTTCTAAATCTTTGGGAGAGTTTCCTTTTAAGCATTGAAAGAGTATTAGTTTTTTTTATTTAAATTTGCACCCAGTTTATAAATTTCTTTATGCAGTATTTTGGTGAGTTAATCTCAATAGTAGTAGCATTCTCGTGGATGTTCACTGCCCT
>CAYIYT010000075.1:0-2866 GCA_964367735.1 uncultured Muribaculaceae bacterium | reverse complement strand
AAATTGTAGTAAATTAATTATGTTTTACTTTATATCTTACAAATAATTCAATTGCTTGATATTCTGCCATTCCTAGTTTATCAAATAGTTCTGCTGTATTATGGTTTCTCTCCTCGGCTCTTAGCCAAAATTCTCTTTTATCGGATCCTGGAAAAAGTGGACGGTCTTTTTGAGACTGATGTTTAAAGATTGCTTCTCTTTTAATGATAACTTCTTCTGGGCTCAATGGAACAGCCATATCGGCATCGGCAACATCCCACTCTTGCCAAGCACCTCTGTAGAGCCAAACTCGGCAATCTCTAATCCAAGGTTCATTTTTAAGTTCGTCCAAAGCAGTTAAAATAGCTTGTAAACAGACTCTATGTGTACCATGTGGGTCACTTAAATCTCCCGCAGCATATATTTGATGGGGTTTAACAGCCATTAAAAGTTTTTTTACAATTTCTATATCGTCTTTGCCTATAGGTTTTTTCTTTACTCCACCAGTTTCATAAAAAGGCATTTCTAAAAAATGAACTCTTTCTTCTGGAATTCTAAGATATCGGCAGGCTGCTTTGGCCTCACCTCTTCTAATTGCTCCTTTAAGTTCTCTTATGTCTTGAGAATCTGGCTCTCCAGGGTGTTTTTCGGAAAGTTCACGAAGAGCATCGCTGTATATTCTATTGCTCTCTTGAATATCGAAGCCATAAATTTCAGAACTATCTCTAAGGAAGTCTAGGAATCTTATGGCATCGTGGTCGAAAACAGCGATATTGCCCGAGACTTGATAGGCTAAATGAACTTCATGACCATGCTCCGAAAGCCTAGCAAGAGTGCCACCCATTGAGATTACATCGTCGTCTGGATGAGGGCTAAATATGATTACTCTTTTAGGAAATGGTACAGCTCTCTCTGGACGGGTAGAGTCGTCGGCATTTGGTTTACCTCCAGGCCATCCTGTAATTGTGTGCTGTAAATCGTTAAATACTTTTATATTAATTTTACTGGCAGGGCCTTGTTCTGTAATAAGGTCACTCATGCCATTATCATTATAATCTCTATCAGTTAATTTTAAAATTGGTTTTGCTAGCTTTCTACACAGCCAAAACACCGATTTTTTAACCATTTTGGCAGACCACTCGCAGGGGCCAGTAAGCCATGGTGTTTTTATCCTAGTTAAATCATCGGCAGCAGGATAATCTACATATACTTCAAGGTTTGGATGTTTTTGTAAAATAGATACAGGAATTTGTTCGCTAACATCTCCTTCTACCAATTTTGCGACAGTAGAGGATGAGCCTTCTCCCCAAGCAAGAAAAAAGATTTTTTTAGAGTCGATTATTGTTTGAATTCCCATTGTGAGTGCATGGAAAGGAACATACTCAATACCAAAAAACTCTGAGGCCGAAGATACTCTTGTTGTATGATTAAGGGTAAGCAACCTGGTTATAGAGTTGTATTGAGAGCCTGGCTCGTTAAAGCCCATATTGCCAATAATTAGTGCATCTATACCACCCAAGGATGCTATTTTGATTTCATAATTATGACAATACTCATGAATGATATCTTTCGGTACTTCGCTATCTAGAAGATTGATATTCTCTTGAGGTATATCAATGAAATCGAGTAAATATTCTTTTAAAAATCTATAGTGACTCTGAAGTTCATTTCTATTTAGTGGCCAATATTCATCTAAACTAAATATGTGAACGTTCTTAAAAGATAGTTTTTTTTCTTGATAGAGTAAAAGTAAAACTTCATATACTTGAATAGAAACAGATGAAGCACTTAAACCTATAACGCAAGGTAGGTTCAGTTTTTCTTTATCATTTATTATGGTAGCAATCTTTTGGGCAACTATATTACTGGCAGCGTCTGCCTTTTTAAAGATATTAACTGGGATTTTTTCATATCTCTTTGTAAAATCTTGATTAACTATCATTGTAGAGTAATTTAAAATTATTCTCTTCTCAAAGCGTTGGCTCTGCTTACAGCTTCTTTGATTATTAATAACTCCTTTAAAATATCTTCCATTAAATCTAATCTTAACATATTAGCTCCATCGGAAAGTGCCTTAGAAGGATTGGGGTGAGTTTCCATAAAAAGACCATCGGCTCCCGATGCAATTCCTGCACGAGCCATTGTAGAGATTAGTTCTGGCTTGCCTCCAGTAACTCCGCTAGTTTGATTTGGCTGTTGTAAGCTATGCGTAACATCAAGAACTACAGGATATCCAAACTTTTTCATTTCTGGAAATGAACGGAAATCAATAATGAGATCTGTATAACCAAACTGTGTCCCTCTATCTGTAAGCATTATTTTATTATTACCTACATTTTTAACTTTTTCGGCCGCAAATTGCATAGATCCAGGTGAGAGAAATTGTCCCTTTTTAATATTTACATATTTACCTGTTTTTGCAGCAGCCTCTAATAGATCTGTTTGGCGGCAAAGGAATGCAGGAATTTGTAAAACATCTATATCATATGAAGCAGCAAGTTGTGCCTCATCTATATTGTGAATATCTGTTACAATTGGTATTTTTAATTCTTTACGAATGTTGCTTAAGATTGAAAGAGCTTTTTTGTCTCCTAATCCAGTAAATGAATCTGCTTTAGATCTGTTGGCTTTTCTATAAGATGCCTTAAAAAGGAATGGTATAGCCAACCTATCTGTAATTGCTTTTAACTCCGAGGCTATTTTATATGTAATTTCCTCTCCTTCAACAACACAAGGCCCTGCAATAAGAAAAAAATTATCGCCATATCCTTGGTTTAAATATTCAATGTCTTTTAATATCATAGTATCACAAAATTAACTAAAATCTTCAATATTTTTTCCATTGTATGTGCAGTTTTTTTCTTATTTCTATTTCTCTACTATTATC
>CAYIYT010000074.1:0-4042 GCA_964367735.1 uncultured Muribaculaceae bacterium | reverse complement strand
AAAGTCACAGTGCAAGGTTCGCAGGAACCTATCCCTTATGCACAAGTATTAATCAAAGAGCTTAATATCTGGGGTTTTTCAGATGATAAAGGGCTCTTTAAGATAACCGGTATTATCCCTGGCGTGTATACTTTGGAGGCTAACTCTCTTGGCTATCAAAGATTTACAATGCCAGTAACGCTGCAAAAAAATGTGGCTAGTTTTAAGGTCCAAATGAAGGAAGAAAATCTTACTTTAAGTGACGTAGTTGTAACCGCAAAGGCCGGAAGCAGCATGAACTCATCTTCCAGAGTAGACAAAAAGGCAATTGAACACGTGCAGGCTACCAGCCTTGCCGATATTATGCAACTTATGCCTGGTTCAATTATCCAGAACCCATCCCTAGTGAAAGAAAATACCATTTCTATTCGGTCTATAAATAAAAATGAAAACAACCTTAGAGGTGTTGGAGTAATGGTAAATGGTGCAAAGATGTCTAATGATGCAAGTATGGGATCGGATATTATGGACTTCCGTACTATATCTACAGATAATATTGAGTCTGTAGAAGTCCTTAAAGGTGTGCTCTCTGCAGAATATGGAGATGTTACATCTGGTGCTATTATTGTTAAAACAAAGGTAGGTTATACCCCTTATGAGATTAGAATAAAATCTGACCCTCAAACTAAAGCACTCTCTTTTAGTAAGGGATTTTCTCTTGGTCCAAAAAAAGGGAATATAAATGTAAATACAGATTATGCTAAATCTTTTACAGATTGGAGATCTCCAGTAAACGTTTTTGAACGTGTTACTTTAGGAGTTGCCTACTCTAATACATTTGAAGTTTCTGGAAAGCCTTTGAGGTTCAATGCTAGAGTGAGTGGCTACCATACTGGTAACTCTGTTACTAGCGACCCCGATGTTTCTAAAGAAGACTTTAAAAAATTCAGAGATAACAATGTGAACCTCTCTTTATATGGTACCTGGCAGCTTAATAAGCCTTGGATCACCAATTTGAATTACAATGTATCGGGCTCTATTTCAGAAAAAAATTCAACTATATACGAGATTGGTAATAAACTACCATTACCTACAACCAATACAAAGATAGAGGGAATTGCACTTGGTGGCTTTACGTCTCTTACAGACATAAGTGATCAAAGAACTAATGAGTTGCCTATCTATTTTAATGCAAAAATTACTGGAGACCTTAATAAATCTGTTGGCAAATCTCTTTTCAAAACATTAGTAGGGATTGAGTTCAATACTAAAGGTAATAACGGAGATGGTCTATATCATGCAGCCGATTCTCCTCAATATTTTCGTGAGAGAAAATATAGCGAGATCCCTTTTATGTCCGATATAAGTGTTTTTGCCGAGGAGAAAATAAAAATACCAGTAGGCCAAAAACAAAGTTCAATTGAATTAATTGCTGGAGTGCGATTTTCAAAAATGATAATAGATGGATATAATTACAATCCTACATTAGACCCTAGGTTTAATGCTAAATACACAGTTATAGCTCCAAAAAGAGCAGGATTCATTAGAGAGCTCTCCATTAGAGGAGGATGGGGAATTATGCAAAAACTTCCATCAATTTCTTTCTTGTATCCCAATCCTGTATATATGGACAATGTTCTTTTCCAATACAGAAATAGCCAAACCAATGAGAGTCTTGCTTTGATTCAAACATCGGTTATAGATGGCATGCTTTCATATAATTTGAAACCAATTAAAACCAATAATTTTGAGATTGGATTTGATATAAACCTCAAAGGAATAGAGGCTAGATTTACCTATTTTAACGAGAAATCCAGAGATGGTTTTACTGCTAACAATAATTATGTTCCACAGAGTGTTAACTTTTATAATTCTGTTTCAGACCCTAATGCAGCTCCAAGATATAATGAGATAAGGGGAGTTATTGAAATTAAAAATCAGTTTGGGAACTACGAAGACCTTGCATATACTACTTACGACCAGTATAAAGGGTATAAGAGACCAGATAATAGAGGATCTATAGACAAATGGGGTATTGAATACGATTTTGACTTTGGAACAATTAAGCCTATTAATACCTCCATAATCGTAAATGGTGCATACATAAAAACTACTGATTACTCATCTGGAGAAGTTTATTCATACAACAAAGGCAACGACCCTATTGACCCTCGTTCAGATAATAAATATGTAGGAATCTATAAGAGTAATGAAAATGGACTAAACATTGGAGTTGGAAGAGAGAGACTCTCTACCAATATCAGTTTTGTTACTAGGATTCCATCTATTAGAATGATTGTATCACTTACAACTCAATGTATTTGGATGGAAAATAGCTGGAATCTATATGACCAAGGCAATATCTATACAGAAGACGCTAGTGGTAAAGCTGTTTATGGAAATTATAATAACACAAGCACTATTAAATCTTTATACAGAGACCCAATAGCATACATGGATAAAAGCGGTACTATAAAGCCTTTTAGTGACTTTCATACTACAAACGACCAAGATCTTAAAAGGAGGCTTTCTCTTTTAAGATTGGCTACAAATAATAGCTTCTATTTTCTTGAGAGTGGGTTTAACCCATATTTCATGGCCAATATTAGAGTAACTAAAGAACTAGGAGATATAGCTTCACTCTCTTTTTACGCCAATAACTTTACTAATTCAAGACCAAACGTTAGAGATAAGGCAAGGCCAAATATTGTTAGTGCCTTAAGAAATTCTCCTATCTATTTTGGTGCCGAATTAAAAATAACATTCTAAACTTGAAGTAATGAAAACAAATAAAATAACTATTTTTTTATTGTTGATGCTCACATTTGCTCTATCTAGTTGCCTTAAAGATTTAAGAAGCGATAATTTTTTAGAGGAAAACTTGAGTTCAACAATTGACGTCGAAGTTAAGCTACCGCAAGGCTATAGCTACTCCTTGGGAGGCCTTGTAGTAACCTTGACAGACCCTTCTACAGGGTTGGTTTTTCAAGGTGTTACAGGTGCAAATGGTGTTGCGTCTATTAAGGTCGCACACGGGACCTATATTGCAACAACTAACTTTAAGGAGACCGAGAGTGGGGGTGTTATATTAATTTTTAATGGAACAACAGATCAAATACGAGTAACTCCTGTAGATGCTTCTAAAGTTTCTAAACAGTTGCCTCTAACAGTTTCTAAAGCAGGGCAGATTGTTATTAAAGAGTTTTATTTTGCGGGTAGAGTAAATCCTGTCACTGGGAAGAAATATGCTGCCGACCAGTATATGATTCTTTATAATAACTCTAGTGATGTTGCCTATTTAGACTCTCTTTGCGTTGGTGTTGTAGATCCTTGGAATGCTCTTATAAATGGTGCGCAATCTCATTGGGTTAAACAGGGCACAACAGAGTTAAGAGATTCTGTACCAAACATAGGTATAGGCTGGATGTTTCCAGGAACAGGGAAAGATAATCCTTTACAGCCAGGAGAAGAGCTTATAATCTCGTTAAATGCTATTAACCACTTAGCTTCTGTTCCCTCTTCGGTAGATCTTAGCAAATCGGGCTACTGGGCTCTATACGATGCTATGCTAACACCTTCTCAATCTAACCCAGAACCAGGAGTTAAAAAATTAGAAGGCTTCTGGAAAGCGGGACTTACAAAGTCATATACTATATCTCAATCTAGCCCGGCTCTTTTTCTGTACACTCTTGGAGGGAAGGCCCCAGCTAAATTTGTTGAGGATACATATACTCAAAACCCTAAATATGCCAATGCAAACTTTAATGTTTTGATGGTAGATAAAAATCTAGTTTTAGATGGAGTAGAGTGCTTTAGAAACCCAACAGATACTAAAAGATTTAGATCTGAAATTGATAATGGATATGTGATGATAGATGGCTCAGGACAGGGGCAGAGTGTTCATAGAAAAGTAGATGAGGTAGCTACTGCTGCTGCGGGTGGTAGAATTGTTTACATGGATACAAATGATTCATCTAACGATTTTGAAGTAAGAGAAATAGCATCATTGTTGAAAAAATAATTTGATATAGAAATGAAAAATAAATTGATATATATATTAAGT
>CAYIYT010000073.1:0-4524 GCA_964367735.1 uncultured Muribaculaceae bacterium | reverse complement strand
CGGTTTCGCATAATTTTCTGCTACACGGGCCAAACCCATCAATACTAAATTGTAAACTACAAATATCGAACTTTTCAATTTTTCTGCAAAATAAATCGCATCTCCTCCTGTAAATATATAAATATAGCCCGAATATTCTTTTATATATCCTTCTATTTCAAAAATCAAGCCTAAAATAACTCCGGCCTCAATTGCCTCAACTGTAGAGCTTCCCACTTTTACAACGTGAGCTGGGTTCTCTACTAAAGGTAACATTTTAGTATATTCATTAAGTGCCTTAAACCTGCTTGTTAGCCCTAATGATATATTCCCTCCCAAAAATTCTCCCTTTTCCGAAACGAAATCGACAGTAAGTGCCGTCCCAAAATCGAAAATAATAGCGTTTTTACCGGGAAAAAGCTCTGCCGCGGCAATTGCGCTTATAATTCTATCTGTTCCCAGACTCTCTGGAGAAGCATATAGGTTAACTATTGGTAGCTCGGTACCACTATTGATAACCAGCAATTTATCGCACATCTTCTCTAGTATTTGAAAGTAATCGCTTTCAAATTTTCTTACAGAAGAGATGGCAATAACGCAAACTTTCTTCTTTTTTACAAGTTGCACTATAAAATCAAGAACGTCTGTACCACCATAGCGTACAGCCTCTTCTAAATTCACACCTCGAGCAAAGGAAGCCTTTACAGATGAATTGCCTATATCTATCAATAGATTTACCACGGAGGGCAAAGATAAAAAAAATTATAACTTCATCTCTAAAAATATGTTGTATGCCTGCTCTACACTCTTAACATTTTCTACTGTTATGTAGAGCTTCTCTTTTTGCTCTTTAACTCGGAACCTCTTTTGTTGCTGTTGTAAAAAACTGAGTATGGCCGAAAACTTTTTGGAGCTATAATAGGCCGATAGTTGATTGCTTACAAACCAAGCAATTAGAATTCCATTTTTAATAAATATTTTTTCGAACCCTAACTCTATTGCCAACCAACGCAATCGCACTATATAAGAAAGTTGTACAGCTTGAGGAGGTAAAGGTCCAAAACGGTCTTCCATACTTTCAATAAATCTCTTGAGCTCTTTCTCCTCTTTTAAAGCGTCTAGTTCTTTATAGAGCCTTATCTTCTCGGCAGTCATTGCTACATAACTATCGGGAATGAGAATTTCTAAATCTGTATCTATTGTACAATCTGTAATATAATCTACTTCGCGCCCTGCGTTTTGGTCAATCTGGTTAATCCCTCGCTCTTCTTTAATCTCGGCAAAGGCCTCTGCTAATATACGTTGGTAGGTCTCAAATCCCATCTCGGCCACAAAACCGCTCTGCTCTCCACCAAGTAAATTACCTGCACCTCTTATATCTAAATCTTGCATAGAGATATTGAATCCACTTCCAAGATCGGAGAATGTCTCAATTGCTCTTATTCTGCGCCGGGCATCTTCTTTGAGTGAAATCATAGAGGGAACTATCAAATAACAAAACGCTTTTGAATTGGAGCGCCCTACTCTACCCCTTAATTGGTGCAAATCGCTAAGTCCAAAATTTTGAGCCTGGTTTATTATTATAGTATTGGCATTGGGTATATCAATTCCATTCTCTACAATTGTAGTTGCCACCATAACATCGTAGTCTCCCATCATAAAATCTAAAACAGTCCTCTCTAGAACTTTGGGTTCCATTTGCCCATGACCAATGCAAATAGTAACATTTGGACACAAGCGCTGAATAATACCCTCTACAGACGAAATATCTTCTACTTTGTTATGTACAAAAAAGATTTGCCCACCTCTATCTACCTCATAATTAATAGCATCTCTTATAATTTCTTCATTAAAATCTATAACCTCTGTTTGAATAGGAAGCCTATTTGGCGGGGGCGTATTTATTATAGAGAGGTCTCTTGCGCCCAGTAAAGAGAATTGAAGCGTACGTGGGATGGGGGTTGCCGAGAGTGTTAAGGTATCTACGTTCAATTTTAAATGCCGAAGCCTCTCTTTTGCAGCCACTCCAAATTTTTGTTCTTCGTCTATTATTAAAAGCCCTAAATCTTTAAATTTTATCTCTTTATTTAAAAGCCTGTGGGTACCTATAATTATATCTATTTTGCCTCTCTCCAGCGATTCCGAAATCTCTTTTATCTCTTTCGCGGTTTTTAACCTGCTCAAATAAGCCACATTACAAGGAAACTCTTTGAGCCTACGAGTAAATGTTTTGTAATGCTGTAATGCCAAAATTGTTGTTGGCACTAGAACTGCCACCTGTTTACTATCGGCCACTGCTTTAAATGCTGCCCGTATTGCTAGTTCTGTTTTTCCAAAGCCAACGTCTCCACATATTAGGCGGTCCATTGGGTACTGGCGCTCCATATCTTCTTTAATAGAGTTGGTGGCGGTAAGTTGGTCTGGAGTATCTTCATATATAAAAGAAGATTCTAACTCTTGCTGCATAAATGAATCGGCACTAAAGGCAAAGCCCTTTGCAGCTTTTCTTTGAGAATAGAGATCTATTAAATCGTTGGCAATATCTTTTACCTTAGATTTTGTTTGGTTTTTGAGTTTTTGCCATGTTCCTGTCCCAAGCTTATATATTCTAGGAGCTGCTGCATCTTTAGATTTATATCTAGAAATTCTATGTAAACCGTGAATAGAGACAAAGATTACATCGCCATCTTTATAGATTAGTTTTACTGCCTCTTGTTGCTTCCCGTTTATGGTTGTCTTTACTAGCCCACCAAACTGCCCTACCCCATGGTCTATATGAACAATATAGTCTCCTATTTGGTAGGAATTGATTTCATTAATTGTTAGCCTCTCACTCTTTTCTACTGTTCTTTGTGGTTTTACCTTTCGGTAGCGTTCAAAAATTTGATGGTCTGTATAGAGGCATATTTTTGCATTGTGGTCTATAAATCCCTCGTGAATAGAGATCTCTTCGGTATTAAAGTTAATATTTCCTATACCCTTAGTCTCTCCATTCTCTTCTAAAGAAGAGAAAATACTTCTTAGCCTCTCTATCTGAGCCTGGTTTTCACTTAATATAGAGACATCGTAACCTTCTACAATCCTTTGTGAGATATCTCTTGCTAAGAGCTCAAAGTTTTTATTGAAAACAGGTTGTGGTACAGTATGAAATTGAATTCTTTCACTGCTTTCGTACTCACGAGTAACAGGCGCAAACAGAAAACTCTTGTGACTATCCAATACCCCATTAAACTTCTCGCTCCCAAATACCCTCTTCTCTATATATACGCTCTCTCCCAAATCTATCTGTGCATTTTTTTTACTACTTGAATCTGCCTCGGCCTGCTTCTCTTCTTTACTCTTCTCTTGGCTGGCTACTTGGGCTAGCAATTTTAGTTGACCAGTAAAATATTCTACGTCATTTACCCAAACAGTTGCCTCTTTTCCTGAGTAGTTAAAAATATCTTCTAACTCAATATTCTCACTTTCAAATATATCGGGGAAAATCTCTATGCTATCTACCTCTTCTAGAGATCTTTGAGTGTCTATATCGAATACTTTTATTTTTTCTACAGTATCTCCAAAAAAATCTAATCTCCAAGGTTTGTTATCGGAAAAAGAGAAGAGATCTATTAAACCCCCTCTTAATGCAAATTGCCCTGGTTCTGTAACAAAATCTACTCTCTCGAAAGAGTATTCAAAAAGCGTCTCTTTTATAAATTCGTGAGAAAGTAAGTCTCCTTTAGAGATTTTAAGGATTGCCGAGTTTAATGTTTTTCTGTTTATAATGAGCTCACTTATTGAGTGAGGATATCCTACTAATACTATGTTTTTATATGGAGAACTGCCCTCGGTAAAATTCTTAACTGCGTTAATAGCAGCGGTTCTCTGAACCTGATGAGAAGAATCTTTCTTTGCATTTTTATGAGAATAATTTTTAGAAGAGGGATAAAAGAAGACTCGGTTGGTGTCTATTAATTTATATAGGTCTCCAGAACAGTATATAGCATCTTCTCTGTTATTTAACAGCACTATATGTATTCCCTTAGTAGCTGCTACACTAATTGCGAATGCCTTTGCCGAAGAATAGAGCCCCTCAATAACTATTTTATCCTTATCTTTGCTTACTGCTTTGTCAATAAGCTTATTTACAGCTTCTTGCTGGTTAAACCGCTCTTCTGAAATTGTATAACTCATAATATATTTACAAAGATAGGTTATTAACTTTTTCTTGTTAAATAATGTTTGTAAATATTGATAATTATTTTTTTTAAATCTTTAAATTATATTATATGATAAAGGTTATTGATAATGCAAATATTAACTGCGCAACTTATGGGCAAAATATCAAACAATTATTAACATTTAAACTTTGTTAATTTGCTCACTTAAGTAGTTATTCATAATTGTTAATAATTGTAAGCAATAGTAATATAAAACTAAGATTATCTAGATATTATATCAATTATATAGTGTTAATAAAAGTGTTAATTACTCCTTTTTTTTGTTAATTAGTGTGAATATCTTTACTTATAAACATATCAACAAACTATCATAATAACTAAC
>CAYIYT010000072.1:0-4658 GCA_964367735.1 uncultured Muribaculaceae bacterium | reverse complement strand
GTCTCGGCCTACGCCCAAAGATTACTTAGCGATCTGGAAAATGTAGATTGGAGCGATTCTCTCAAAGAGATGCAGCGTAACTGGATAGGTCGCTCTCAAGGTGCCCAGATGGTTTTTAAAGTTTCTAATGGGCAAGAGGAGTTTGATTTAGATATTTTTACTACCCGCGCCGACACTATTTTTGGGGCAACTTTTATGGTACTTGCTCCCGAAAGCGAATGGGTGGCAAAGCTTACCACCGATCAACAAAATATTGAGGTACAAGAGTATATTAAAGCAGCCAAGCAGAAAACCGAGAGAGAGAGAATGACAGAGGTGCGTAAAGTAAGCGGTGTATTTAGCGGAAGCTATGCTGTTAACCCATTTACTCAAGAGAAGATGCCTATATGGATTGCCGAGTATGTTTTGGCAGGATATGGAACAGGGGCAATTATGGCCGTTCCAGCTCACGACAGCCGCGACTATCTATTTGCAAAACATTTTGACCTTCCTATTATTCCATTAATAGAAGGGTGCGACATCTCTCAAGAGAGCTTCGATGCCAAAGAAGGAATTATGTGTAATTCCGGCTTTTTAAATGGACTCTCTGTAGAGCAAGCAATACCAGCTGCCATAGACGAAGTAGAAAAAAGGAAATTAGGTAAGAGAAAAATTAACTTTAGATTAAGGGATGCAATATTCTCGCGCCAAAGATACTGGGGCGAGCCTTTTCCAATTTACTATAAAGAGGGAGTTGCTACACCAGTAGAGAGTAAAGACCTCCCTATATCGCTACCAGAAGTAGATAAATATTTGCCTACAGAGAGTGGTGAACCACCATTGGCTAGAGCAAAGGATTGGAATTACAACGGATATCCACTTGAGACCAGTACAATGCCTGGTTTTGCAGGAAGTAGCGCATATTATCTTAGATATATGGACCCAAACAACAGTAATGAATTGATATCCAAAGAAGCAAATAGTTACTGGCGTAATGTAGACCTCTACATTGGAGGTACCGAACATGCCACTGGCCACTTAATTTATTCACGATTTTGGAATAAATTTCTTTATGACCTTGGCGATGTATGTGAAAAAGAGCCTTTCAAAAAGCTTATAAATCAAGGAATGATTCAAGGGCGCTCCAATTTTGTATACAGAATAAAAGGAAGTAATACCTTTGTTTCACATGGTTTAAAAGAAAAATACGAAACCACCGAAATTCACGTCGATGTTAATATAGTTCACAATGATAAGCTAGATTTAGATGCATTTAAAAAATGGATGCCAGATTATTCTAATGCCGAGTTCATTTTAGAAAATGGAGAATATATTTGCGGATGGGCAGTAGAGAAGATGAGTAAATCTATGTTCAACGTAGTAAATCCCGATATTATTTGTGACTCGTATGGCGCCGATACTTTACGTATGTACGAGATGTTCCTAGGTCCTCTAGAGCAATCTAAGCCTTGGGACACTAGTGGGATAGATGGAGTACATCGTTTCCTTAAAAGATTCTGGAGATTGTTTTATAAAGAAAATCAATTTGGAGTATCAGAAGAGAAAGCAACTGCAAACGAACTTAAAACGCTACATAAACTCATTAAGAAAGTCCAAGAAGATATAGAGAACTTCTCTTTTAACACAAGTGTAAGCGCCTTTATGATAGCACTCAATGAGCTTTATGAGAGCAACTGTAATAAGCGTGAAATTTTGGAACCAATGGTAATTTTGTTATCCTCTTTTGTTCCACACATTACAGAAGAACTATGGCACAAACTTGGAAACAGTGGCTCAGTATCTAAAGCAACGTTCCCAGAGTATGTACATGAATTCACAATAGAAGACTCTTTTGAATATCCTGTTTCGTTTAACGGGAAACTAAGATACAAGCTCACTCTACCTAGTAATCTTTCTAGTAAAGAGATAGAAACAGCCGTTAGAGAAAATGAGAATACCGAAAAGTACCTCGGTGGAGCCTCAATCAAAAAAGTAATTGTTGTAACAAAGAAAATTATAAATATAGTGTGCTAATGAGACTTCATTCATTTCAAGTAGATGCTTTTACCAATAAAATATTTGGAGGCAATCCCGCAGCAGTTGTAATGCTTAATGAGAATCTACCAAATTCCATTCTTTTAGAAATTGCCAAAGAGAATGCACTCTCCGAGACTGCATTTATATTGCCTGCAAATGACTCATATATTTTGCGTTGGTTTACTCCAGATTTAGAGATGGACCTTTGCGGTCACGCAACTTTAGCTTCGGCCCACGTGCTTTTTACTGAATTTGGCTATTCTAGAGATCAAATCATATTTAAAACGATATCGGGAGATTTAAAGGTTAGCCGCCAAGAAGATTCCTACTTAATGGACTTTCCTCAAAGAGAGGCGCAAAAGGCAACACTCCCAATTGAGATATACGATAGTTTAAGCATCAAGCCCTACGAAGTGTACAAAGCCAGGGACTATATGCTATTATATAAAAACCAAGAAGAGATAGAAAACATAGAGATAGATCGTTCAATTATTGATGAAATTAACTTAGACCCAGGAGGAGTAATAATAACAGCACCTGGCAAAGATTGCGACTTTGTTTCTCGTTTTTTTACACCACAATCTACTATCTTTGAAGACCCTGTTACTGGTTCGGCCCACTGCACTCTCGCTCCTTTTTGGGCTGGAAAAACAGGAAAAAGCAGTATGTTTGCAAAACAATTGAGTAAGAGGGGTGGTTCTATGCACTGTATAATAGAAGAAGGCAGAGTTATACTCAAAGGCAACGCAGTTACCTATTCAAGAGGAGAAATATTTATACCCAAAACATAATGAATAGTCAAATTTTAAAAAATATAAAGTCCTATGTTATGATGACAGTAGGGCTTTTTATATTCGTTTTTAGCTGGACAGCTTTTCTTATCCCCCACGAAATTGCAGGTGGAGGAGTTAGCGGATTGGCGTCTGTAATAAACTATGCCACAGGGTTTAAGGTAGCATACTCCTATATGATGATAAATGGAGTATTGTTGCTTATAGGCTTTTTAGTTCTAGGGAAAGCATTTGGCTTTAAAACCATTTTCTGTATATCTCTTGCCACATTAATGTTTGAGTTTTTACCACTTATCCCATGGATTTCCGATATAGAAGATAAACTTATAAACTCTTTAATTGGAGGTACAATGAGTGGAATAGGCATTGGGATAATATTTATGCAGGGTGGCAGTACGGGTGGAACAGATATTATAGCCCTCATTATAGCTAAATACAGAGAGACCTCTCCTGGCCGAGTTTTTCTTTATTGCGACCTATTCATAGTAGGGTCGGTCTATCTAATTCCAGGTAAAGAGCTGTCCGATGTTATTTACGGATATATAGAGATGGTGTCGTTTTCTTATGTGATAGATATGATACTTACCGGAAATAGCCAGAGTGTGCAAGTATTGGTTTTCTCTTCAAAGTTCGCAGAAATTGCAGAGAGAGTAAACAGCGAAATTCAGAGAGGAGTAACAGCACTCTCTTCTATGGGTTGGTACTCTAAAGAAGAGAGTAAAGTACTAGTAATTGTATTAAGGAAATCACAGCTACCTCTAATTACAGGAATAATTAAGAGTACAGACAGGCAAGCGTTTATGACAGTATCTACAGTTACAAGTGTTTACGGAAAAGGATTCGATCAAATTAAAGCAGGAAAAATAACATGGAAAAAAGAACCAAAACTATCTTAACAGAAATAAAGGAATATATCGTTATTTTCTTTGGGATACTTCTTTATACCGTTGGCTGGGTATTCTTTCTTATCCCCAACGGCCTAGTAGGTGGAGGAGTAACAGGCATATCGGCCATTATCTATTATATGACCGGCTTTCCTGTCAGTTATTCGTTTTTTCTAATAAATGCGGTACTTCTTGCATTTGCACTCAAAATTTTAGGTAAAACTTTTGGGCTCAAAACTGTTTTTGCAATTATTGTAGGAACTATAGCCTTAAAGGTATTACCAGATGTTATCCCACCAGATCTTATCCAAACCATAGCTATAGACAATGGTAAATTACTTTCGGCAATAATTGGAGGAGCATTGGCAGGAGCTGGTATAGCAATCAATTTTACCCAAGGAGGAAGCACCGGTGGTACCGATATTATCGCTCTTATGATTAACAAATATCGCAATATGTCTCCTGGCCGTCTTATTCTAATGATGGACGTAATTATTGTTGCTAGTTCTCTTATTATTCCTACAGAAGCAGGAGTAGGGCAAAGAGTTGCGATTATCATTTATGGCTATATTCTAATTAGCGTAACCAGCTACACTGTAGATATGGTAATCTCTGGAGCACAACAATCTGTTCAAATGTTTATCTTCTCACAACATCACGAAACTATAGCCGATAGAATAACCTCTATAGGCCGTGGTGTAACAGTAATCAATTCTATGGGTTGGTATACCAAACAAGAAGGGAAAGTACTAATGATAATGGTACGGAAGGCCGAGACAAATTTTGTCTTCAAAGCTGTTAGAGAGATTGATAAAGAAGCCTTTATAAGTGTAGGAAATGTTACTGGTGTTTACGGAAAAGGGTTTAATGCTATCAAAAAGTAAAAAAATATTACAAAACATATATAGCAAAAGAGCTGTTTTTAAGAAAAAGCAGCTCTTTTTATTTGTAAAAAGAGAAACTTTCC
>CAYIYT010000071.1:0-4798 GCA_964367735.1 uncultured Muribaculaceae bacterium | reverse complement strand
GATATATATATTAAGTATTATTGCAATATGTTTGCTGCCAAATCTTGCGTTTTCTCAGCAACAGTTGCAAAAAAGAAACTACACGTTTGAAAAAATTGAGATGAAAAATCCTTGGCTTCAATCTGGAAATGCTGCAGGATTAGTTTTCAATAAAGCTCAAAATTTTGCAAATGTAGAGGGGTTTTACACTAATGAAAGTGGAGATTATAGAAACTTTAACGATCCTAAAAGCTACTCTACTTATGGACTTGAAACTAAATCTTATACTAAGATTAAAGAGGTTTATTTCTATGGCTCATTTAAATATGACTATGGTGTAAATAAAGATTTGGCTTGGAGAGGGACTGTTTATCCTCAATCAAACTTAAACCCTATAGTAGACTCTATACCTGGCAAATCTTTAAGAGAGTCATATATTATGACAGCTAAGGTGGGTTATAATTTAAGTGACCGTGTAGCTGTGGGTCTTGAATTTGACTATAACGCATCTACTGCTGCCAAAAGAACAGATGGCAGAAACCTTAACACCCTTTCTATTATGAATATCTCTCCTGGTATTACATTTAGTACAGGTGCTATTAAATTAGGGATGAGTTTGAATTACACAAGAAATGTAGAGGAGGTAGAGTATAAATACATTGGTGAAACTACAGGAAAATCTATCTATTATATGGAGGGTCTGTGGTTTTATACTATGTCTGGAATTACTTCTAGTACAGACCTTACTAGGAAATATATTGGCAATATGTTTGGAGGTTCTCTTCAGGCTCATGTTAGAACTGGTAACTTATGTTTGTTTAATCAATTTTCTGTCAATTATGGGCAGGAAAACGATAATGAATATTACTACTTTGCTAAAAGGTATGCCTCTGTTGAATCTTTAAATTACAAATACGATGGAAGATTTAGATTGATAGGTGAAGGGGTAGATCATATCTTATCACTATCATTTTTGAGTAAAGAGAATCTTTCCTACAATATTGTGAACAATTACGAGAGAGTTCCAGATGAATTAAACCAATGGGCTTTTTATGAGTATGGAAAGACTCTTAGATATATGACAAATTATCAAAAATATGGTGCAGAATACAAAGCATTTATAAGAGATGGCGAATGGAGTTGTTCGTGGATACTTGCTGCTGGTTTAAACCACCATATTATAGAGAAAGATTATAAAGTATATCCAGCTCTTTACCACCAAAACTTCAATTTTACTCAGTTTTATTTAAGAGCATCTAAAGATTTTACTCTAAACGAGAACTCTTCAATTAACCTTGAACTTAATGGTAGCTATATTAGTGCTAATGGTACTAAACTTGAAACTACCAACCCTTTAACAACAGGTTCGCTTAAGCTAAATGAGAAAATTCTTGATGCCGATTTTGCTTACAATACAGCAAATAGGTATTCTGCTGGGCTTTCGGCTAAGTATATGAGAATGGTAAATGTAGAGAAAGGTTCTTCTGTTTATTTGGGTGCAAGCTTCAATCATATGGGTGCTGGAGATTTGGGGAATCGTCAATTTCTTTCAATTTCGCTAGGTCTTAACTTCTAAACAGATCTATTCTAAATAATTCTAAATAAAAAAGGTGTCAAAAATAATTTTTGACACCTTTTTTTATTAGATATTTAACTCTATTTCATTCCAAATTTTTCAAGAAGAGCTTCCGATCTAGGGTCGCGTCCTCTAAAGTTACGAAACAGTTGTGCAGCATCTTCCATATTCCCTTTAGAGAGGATATTATCACGGAAAGAAGCAGCAATCTCTTTATTGAAGATACCTTTCTCTTTGAATAGTGAAAATGCATCTGCTTCAAGTACCTCTGCCCATTTATAACTATAGTAGCCTGCCGAGTATCCACCAGAAAAAATATGACCAAATGCAGTAGAGATGGCTACAGAGTCTGGTTGAGGCATTAGTTGTGTCTTTTTAATAGCATTTTGTTCAAAAGCAACAACATCGCTAATTTGTTCGGGAGTTACAAGGTTGTGCCACGCCATATCGTTTATGCCGAACGAAAGTTGTCTTACATTACTGTATCCACTAAGATAGTTGCGTGCATTAATAATTTTATCAATTAGTTCGTCTGGGATAGCTTCGCCAGTTTGGTAATGTTTAGCAAAAGATTTTAAGAACTCTTTTTCGGTTGCCCAATTTTCCATAATTTGAGAAGGTAACTCTACAAAATCTCTTACAACGTTGGTGCCAGTGAGAGAGGCATAGGTTCCTTGAGCGAGCATTCCGTGAAGAGCATGACCAAATTCGTGAAGTAGAGTAGTTACCTCGTCAAAGGTAAGTAGAGAAGGAGATGATTCGGTAGGTTTTGTGAAGTTTAAAACTAGAGAAACAAAAGGTCTTTTCTCCTCTTTATTTACGATGGATTGTTCTCTAAAAGCGGTCATCCATGCTCCGCCACTTTTTGATGCTCTTGGGAAAAAGTCTACATAAAGAAGAGAAATAAATTTACCATTCTGGTCATTTACCTCATAAACCTTAACATCTTGGTGATATACCGGTATTGATTTATTTGGGGTAAACTTAAGCCCATAAAGAGAATCGGCAAGTGCAAAAACAGCTGTCTCTACATTCTCTAAACGAAAATATGGTTTTAATAATTCGTCATTGACTGCATATTTTTCGTTTTTATACTTTTCTGACCAGTAACTAAAGTCCCAAGGCAAAAGAGAGCCTTCAAATCCATTACTTACAGCATATCCTTCTATCTCTTTTATCTCTTCTTTTGCATAAGGAAGAGTTTTAGCAAGAAGATCTTCTAGGAATGTATTTACTTTCTCTGGTGTGCCAGCCATGTTCTCTTCTAGTACATATGCAGCGTGTGTAGGATATCCAAGCAAAGCAGCTTTTTTCTGACGTAGAGTAACTATTGATTTAAGATTGTCTTGATTATCAAATTTGTCATTTAGAGCCTTGCTGTTTGAAGCTCTCCATATCTTTTCTCTAAGATCTCTGTTGGTGCTATACTGCATAAAAGGAACATAGCTTGGTGCTTGTAGAGTAAAAACCCATCCATCAAGAGATCTCTCTTTTGCCTCCGAAGCAGCAGCTTCAATTACAAAGTTGGGAAGCCCACCTAGCATAGTGCTATCTTGAATGTGCAATTTAAACTCATTAGTTGCAGAGAGAATATTTTGTCCAAATTTTAATGTTACTTGTGAAAGTTCTTTTGATATTTCACGGAATTGTTCTTTTGCTTGACCTTCAAGATTTGCTCCGTTATTTGCAAAACTTTTGTAAGTCTCTTCTGTAAGTCTTAACTGCTCTGGAGTAAGGTTTAGGGATGCTCTCTCATTATAAACCTCTTTTATTCTAAGGAAGAGCTTTTCGTTAAGGATTATATCATTTGAGTAGTCCGATAGCATTGGAGATACATCCAGTGCAATATTCTGCATTGTTTCGTTTGTGTTTGCTTCGTTTAAATTGAAGAATATAGCGCTTACTGCAGTAAGCTCTTTACCCGCAAGCTCTAATGCTTCAATAGTATTTTCGAATGTAGCAGGCTCTTTTTGCTCTGTGATAGAATCTATTTGAGCTCTTCCCAATGTAATTGCATACTCGAAAGCTGGTTTGTAATGTTCATCTTTAATTTTGTCAAAAGCAGGTGCTTCGTACAGGTTTGTAGATTTAACCAAAAGTGGATTTTCTGTCATGTTATTACTGCATGAATTTGTTATTAACAGGAGTGATACGGCAATAACCGTTCCAATTTTTAAATGCATATTGTTACTGAATTAAGAGTTTCTATATATATCATCTAAGTTAAATATCTCATTCAGCAAAAGCTAATGAGATAAATAACTGAGTATAGATATTTAATTATTGATTATTGAACTTGAATAACAAGGTATTTAGTTTGTTCCCAGAATTGGTGAGGGGAAGAGATTCTTAAAACAAGCATTCCGTTTTGATCGCTTTCTAAAGAGTATGTTCCAGTTGGATGTACCGATAGAACTTTAGCTTTTTTTGCATTTAAGTTAATATCCTTAATATTTCTGATATCAATTTTTATAAATGCCGATTGTTCTGCTTCATATGAAATTTTGGCAGAACGGAATAGCCCACCCTTAGAGAGCACTTTTGAGTTGATTAGTTCACTTTTAGAACCGGCTATGTAAAAAGCAGTATTTAAAAGCTGATCTTGAGTTGCAATTGTCTCTTTATTTAGGTCTGTTTCTTGGTTCAAGGAGGCAACATCGCTCCTAAGATTAGAAACGGCTTGGTCTAATGTTGCTATTTGCTGAGTCTTAATCCTAAGTTGGGCATCTTTTTCTTCTAGCTGTTTACTAAGATCGGCAACTAATAGAGATTTTTCTTCCAACTCTTTGGTTAGTGCGTTTAATCTTTTTGTAAATTGTGCCGATTTTACTCTGTTGTCATTTTTTAGCTTCTCTATTTGCTTTTTATAGCTAACAATAGCATCTGATATTGCCTGTACATCTTGTTTCATTTGCTCTCTAGCATTAACGGTTAATTCGCCACCAGCTTGAGATTGAACTGTGATAATGTTTTCTGCTTCTCTAATATTGCGTAATCCGTTTTCTACATCGTTAAGAGTAGAGAAAACTTCTTCGAGTTGTGCAGATGTAGAGTCTTTTACTATTGAAAGAGAATCTAGTTGAGCCTGTAGGTTTTTGTATTTTTTAGAGTTTTCTACACATGAAGTTGTAGAAAAAGCAAAAAATACGAGTACTAAAATAGGAATTATTTTTTTCATAATCTTGAAAATTAGTTATTTGGGTGCTATTGTTTTTATATAATTATGGGTCAAATGTATATAAT
>CAYIYT010000070.1:0-4986 GCA_964367735.1 uncultured Muribaculaceae bacterium | reverse complement strand
AAGAAGGGGGCCATAAGGCCCCCTTGATTTTTGTAAATACCTATTTCTTTTTTTCAACTTCTATGTAAAAAAACAGTTGCTGTCTTTTACCAAAAGGCATAGATTTAAAGTCATAACCTAACTCCGATCCAAAAAAAGTAATTGCTTTTCCACCATACTTCATCCTAAGCAATGCCATTGCAAAGCCATCTACTAAAGAGCCAGTTTCAGCATCATTTTCATTAGCCCCAACCTCTTGTGCTTGGTGTGTCATAGGAGTATAAGATTTATCGGGATTATATATCTTGTATTTTCTTGCTGTATCTTCAATATTAGTATCAAATACAAAACCATCTAGTAACCGCCCAACATAATTGTACTTGATATTACTTCCAACTTTAACAGAATCTCCAGTACCTTCTTGCAAATGCTTAAAAAAGAACTTGTTTTTCAATGAATCTAAACCAGCATAATTTAGATTACTAAACGTTTGTAGAGCATCTACTTCATATACAGGATAATCATCAATAACCTTAATAATCTCTATGTCATACACCTTAGCAAAAGGCAAAGTGTTTGCAGCCCCTTCAATATTCATATTAGATGCCCACGAAGGAATAATAATTCTCACATTACTTCCTTCTCTCAATTTAAGAAAAGCCGCTTCCATTCCTCTCATCATAGACAAATTACCCATCTCGAATAATGTGGGTCCATAATATGATGAATATGAAAAACCACCTACATTTTTGGCAATCTCCTCTACATTTGTCTGCTCATATACATTTTTTAGATCTAGAATAGAGTATTTAACAAATACAGAGCTTTTTTCCTTAACTATTTTACCTGTACCTTTTTTATTAGTAATTAAATAAACCCCCTCTGGGAGTGGCTTAATTGTATCTTTATATATAGTTGTTATATGTGCCGAAAGAACTCTTCTTTCCATTGCGCTTATATCTTCTGTAGCATCTTTTGCACAAGATGTAACAACAGCTGCAGCAGCTGCAAATAAAAGCGCTCTCTTTATACTAAGTCTAAAATTCATTCTTTTATACTATTTCTTAAATATTGAACATACAAAGTTAGAAAAAATTAGTTCTTTTTAACCTCTCTAACCCAAACCTCTATTAATAATGGAGATAATTTTGGAATCATACCTATTTTAACATTACCAAAACCGTGCCTTGCACTAAAAATCACATAAGATCTTTCTCCCTTTTTGGCGCCAATAAGACCTATATCTAAACCAGAAATTAACTTCCCTTTCCCTACAGTTACGGCTCTTGGCACAAAGTAGCTCAAATCTAATCCCGTTCCCAATGTTTTAGATAAATTGAAAATATTAGTATCATACAAATATCCCTTCCCAGAAGAAAAAAGATATGCAGCATAATCATATACTATAGAATCTCCTTTATTTATCTCGTTTTCAACACCCTCTATACCCTTGTCCATTACTGCTCTCCAAACACCATTATTAACTACAACAAGTTGGGCACCAAGAGTTGTAACATATTTCTCTATTTGAGTTTCTTGTTGTGTTGTAGTAATATCAATATCTTGCTGAGCACAAGCGTTAATTATAAGAGAAATAACGGTTAAAATTAACAATAATGATAACCGAGACTTTAAATTATATTTTTTAATCAAGTTTACCATTAGATTAATCTTCTAAGCTATCGTTTTTAATCATACACTCACTATAACTCTTTTCCAGGGCAGCTTCAAAATACCTAGGAATTTCTCCAAATTCAATATTTAACTTTCCACCAGCAGCCCTTTCATGACCTCCACCATTGAAGTGTAAACGCGAAAATTTATTTACAGAGAGATCTCCAGAAGAGCGAAGTGAGAGCCTAATCTCATCCTTTTTCTCTGTAAACAAAGCGCTCATTGTTATTCCTTTAATATTTAAAGGTAAATTAACAAAGCCTTCAGAATCGCCTTCGTTATAATTAAAACGCTCCTGATCTTTCATAGAAAGCATCATAAAACCAACGCCATACTTCTCTATTACAACCATTGTGTTTAAAAGTAAGTGCCCCATAAGCCTCATCCTATTTTCGCTAAATCCTCCAAAAACTAAGTTTTGAATTTTCTCTTTGTCCACCCCACTGTCAATTAGATTTGAGGCCATTAAAAGAGTAGCACTACTAACTGAATTAGCAAAATTATTTGTATCGGTCATCATTCCTACATAAAGAGAGTTTGAGACGTCTAATGTTAGTTTTTTAGTTAAACCATCAGGCTTACCCTCTTCAAGCATAGAGAGCAACCAAAATAATAATTCACATGTAGATGATACCTCTGTATTAGATATAACAAGATCAAAAACATCACTTTCTGGAGATGGATGATGGTCTATTAATACCTTTTTTGCCGAAGATTCCAAAACATGTCTCTCTAGCTCATCAACTCTTTTTAACTGATTAAAATCTAAAGCAATTATAAGATTGGCGTTATCAATAGATTTAAGAGCACTTATCTTATCTTTAGAAAAAATCTTGATTGGCGCTTTATTATCTAAAAAACTTAAATAGTCGGGATAATTGTTTGGTAAAACAATAGTTGAATAAACTCCTTGGCACTCTAAATAATTACGCATAGCAGTTGCCGAGCCAACCGCATCTCCGTCTGGATTTGTGTGGCTTATAATAAGAACATTTTTTGATTGGGATAGGTACTTTTGGAATCTTTCTGCCTCTAACTTCTTTATATATCTTCTCATATCTATAACTATTGGCGCAAAAATAAGAAAATATATTGTGGGGTCTAATTATTTATCCTACTTTTGTAGAACTTATTTGGTAAAAACCATAGTTTTCAAGAAGAGATTAATATAAATTATTACAATAACCAATGAAAAAGATTTTAATTTTTGTTGTCCTGCCGTTAGTAGTAGCAGTTTTAGGCTATCTAATTTATAAAAGCATTCAGGAGCCAGTGGTTTTTGAAAGGCAGAAAAAAGCTAGAGAATCTGTATGTATTGAAAGATTAAAAGACATACGTACTCTACAAGTAGCTTACAAGTCTAAATACAATAAGTTTTCTGGAAACATGGATTCTCTTATAGACTTCTACAACAATGGCCAAATAACCATTATTAAGCAAGTGGGTTCAATGGATGACTCAGCTGCAGTTGCAGAAAAAAGAGTTTATCGCGATAGTATCTCTATTCCTGTAAAAGATACTCTTCTAAAAAGAAGTGGATTTATAGTAGATTCTCTTGCATATATCCCGTTTAGCGGAGGTAAAAGAATGAATCTAAATGCTTTAATAGCAAAAGTTTCAGGTGTAGACGTTCCTCTTTTTGAGGCATCAGCCCCATTTAATTATCTTCTACAAGGTCTTGAAAGACAACTTATTATTAATTTAAATGCAGATCGTGAATTGGTTGGTCGCTATCCAGGCCTAAGAGTAGGAAGTGTAGATGCACCAAACAATAATGCAGGAAACTGGGAATAAAAATTATGCCTATTATTGTCAATAATCAGCCTCAGCTGGGAAAGACAACTGATTACAGATTATCCATTCAAGCTGATTTGAATGGATTTTCTTTTTCAGTTATAGACCAACAGCAAAACAAACTCATCTTTTTATTCCAATCGGAATTTGGAATGGAGAGAGAAGAGATGGAATTATTTTCAAAAAAAAGCGATGCTCTCTTTAAATCTATGCCTCTGCTCACAAGCAAATATAAACAAGTAGACCTTATTTACGGAACAGAAAAGGTTACTGCAATCCCAGAAAAAATCCATAAAAGTGGTGAGGAGCTCCAAATAATGGAAAGAATTTTTACACTTGACGAGCTAGACGAACTTAATATAAAGAAAGTTCCCCAAGAGCAGATGGTACTTATTTTTGCAGTAAACAGTACTTTTTTAAATATTGTAAAAAAACATCAACCTAAATTTAATCTATACCCTTCTGTATTTACTTACATCAATTACCTCCCACTACTAGAAGATTACAATAAACTTTTTTTCCGTTTCCAAAAAGGAAGAACCACTATAATTGCAGCCGAAGGAGAAAGGATTATCCACTACAATTCCTACCCTACACAACACTTCAACTCTGGCCTCTATTTCCTACTATTGGTTTTAAAGGAGATTCAATTCAATCCAGAACAAACTACTGTTTACATTAGTGGTAGTATGAAAGATTTAGAAATATACGATATCTCAAAATATTTTTCAAAAGTAAAATACTTTAGAAACCCACAGATCCCTTTGCCAAGTTCGGCAGATGAATTAAGATATTCCACATTAATGTTTGAAGTATAACTAGAAATATAAGATGAGAATAATTGGAGGAGAACACAGAGGGAAGCACATATTACCACCCAAAGCTTTTAATGCAAGGCCAACTACCGATTTTGCTAAAGAAGGCTTATTTAACACCCTTACAAATCTCTACGACTTTGAAACAGCTTCGGTACTAGATCTATTTTCGGGCACTGGAGGTATCTCTTACGAATTTGCATCTCGTGGTTGCACAAACATCACCGCAATAGAGATGAATCATATCCACTCAAACTTCATAAAAGCCACAATTGCTAAACTAAATCTAGAAGGGGTAAATATTGTACGACATAATGTATTTGACTTTGTGAAGGTATGCCATCTAACCTTCGATATAATCTTTGCCGACCCTCCTTACGATATAGTAGGCCTCGCTGGAATTCCAGATAAAATACTTGAACAAAACTTACTTAATCCCGGTGGCGTATTCATCTTTGAACACCCGGCATCATTTAATTTTAAGGAACATAGATCATTTTTTAAAGAGAAAAAATATGGCAACGTTCACTTCTCATTTTTTGATCCCAATAAGAGTACAAAATAAAATTTCACTAAACAGATAATAAATTTTGCAAATATAAAAAACCAACGTATATTTGCACTTCCAGAACGGAACAAACATTACACGGTGTGGTAGTTCAGCTGGTTAGAATACCTGCCTGTCACGCAGGGGGTCGCGGGTTCGAGTCCCGTCCATACCGCA
>CAYIYT010000069.1:0-5307 GCA_964367735.1 uncultured Muribaculaceae bacterium | reverse complement strand
ACTGGTATGTAAGGTTAAATAGAAGAAGATTTTGGGCAGGAGAGATGAATGCTTGTAAACTTAGCGCATATCAAACCCTTTGTACTTGTTTAGAAAAAATAGCTATTATCTCGGCACCTATCGCTCCTTTTTTTATGGAGAGACTTTTTTTAGATCTTAACAATGTTACAGGTAAATACAAAGAAGATTCAGTTCATTTAGTGATGATGCCTATCGCAGATAAAATGGCTGTAGACAAAGCTTTAGAGGAGAGAATGGAGCTTGCACAGAGATCTTCTTCTATGATATTGGCTCTTAGAAGAAAAGTAAATATTAAGGTACGTCAACCGTTGGCAAAGGTCCTTATTCCTGTTTTGGATAATAAAATAAAAGAACAATTTGAACTTGTAAAATCTCTAGTGTTAAGCGAAGTGAATGTAAAAGAGGTAGAGTACATTATGGATACTCGTGGCTTAATTACAAAAAAAATAAAACCGAACTTTAAGATACTCGGCAAAAAATATGGCAAACAGATGAAAGAAATTTCAAACGCATTTGCTATCTTCACACAAGAACAAATTCTTGAAATAGAGTCGAACGATATTTATAAAGTAGATTTACCTGGGGGAGTTGTAGAGATTACTCCTCTAGATGTAGAGATTACTTCTGAGGATATGCCAGGATGGTTAGTGGCTTCAGAGGGAAAACTTACAGTAGCTCTAGATATAACTATTACTAATGAGCTATCGCGTGAAGGTGTTGCCAGAGAGTTGGTAAATCGAATTCAAAACTTAAGAAAAGATTCTAATTTTGAAGTAATAGATAAGATTATTATTACAATAGAATCTAAACCCGAAATCATAGATGCTCTTGAAGAGTATAAAGAGTACATATGTGGTCAAACTTTGGCGAAAGAGCTTAACTTAGTAGATGGTCTTAAGTCTGGTTTTGAAATTGAGTGGGACGAGGATACTCTTCATATAGCTTTAGAAAAGTTATAAATTATTTAATTATAGAGATGTTATATTTATAATTGTATTATGTTAGATGACAAATCATTAGAGTTTATGCAAGAGGCTATTGAGCTTGCTTCTAAAAATGCTTCTTCTCAAGGAGGAGGTCCTTTTGGAGCTATAATAGTTAAAGATGGAAAAATTATAAGTGCCTCGGGAAATTCTGTTACACCCGATAAAGACCCCACAGCTCATGCCGAGGTCAATGCAATTAGAATGGCTTGTAAAAAGCTTGATACATTCGATCTTACAGGTTGTACACTATACACTTCATGTGAACCTTGCCCCATGTGTCTTTCGGCTGCATATTGGGCTAAATTAGACAAAGTATACTATGCAGCAAATAAGCACGATGCTGCAAAAGCAGGGTTTAGTGATGCTTTTATATATGATCAATTTGCCTTGCCTATAGAGGAAAGATCTTTGAATTTACAAAGGATCTTAGAAGATAAAGGCCTTGAACCGTTTAACTTATGGGTTAAAAACGAAAATAAGACGCCATACTAGATATATAACTATATAAATTATTATTGTTATCTTTACGTTTTCTTAATAAAAAGAGATATGACAACCAAAGGGAAAGTTGCAGAAGAAGTAAGGGAGAAAGTTCGCTATAGCGACGAAGAACTTCAGATGTTTAAAGAATTGATTCTCCAAAAATTGGAGATAGCAAGTGAAGAATACAAACAGCTTAAAGCTGCTGTAACACATAGCTCTAGTAACGATACTGAAGACACTTCACCTACCTTCAAAGTCCTTGAAGAGGGTGCATCTGCACTTTCAAAAGAAGAAGCAGGGCAACTTGCTCAAAGGCAGTATAAATTCATACAGAGTTTAGAGGGTGCTCTCATACGTATAGAAAATAAGAGTTATGGAATTTGCAGAGATACAGGAAAGCTTATCCCAAAAGAGAGACTTCTTATTGTTCCTCATGCAACTCTTTCTGTAGAAGCCAAAAATAAGAGAGACTAACTCCATAACAAGAGATTAATTACATGCAATTTTCCAAGGGAAAAAAGATCACTTCGCTGGTAGTATTGATTCTCATAATAGACCAAATCGTTAAGATTTGGATTAAGACTCATATGACCATTGGAGAGAGTATCCCTGTATTTGGGAACTGGTGTCAAATTTATTTCATAGAAAACCCAGGAATGGCATTCGGAATGCAATTTGGTGGTAGCATAGGTAAGCTACTACTTAGCCTATTCCGGTTAGTTTTAATTGGTTTTATTATTCATTATATTAATAAACTAATCAAATCTAAGGCACCTTCGGGGGTTCTATATGGTGTTTCTCTTATATTAGTAGGGGCAATAGGCAATATTATAGACAGCATGTTTTATGGTCTAATTTTCAATGAATCTACTTTTACACAAATAGCTACTATTTTCCCAGAAGGCGGTGGATATGCCCCCTTTCTATACGGCAAAGTAGTAGATATGCTCTATTTCCCAATTATAGATACAACATTTCCCAAATGGATGCCTTTAGTTGGAGGAGATCATTTTATATTCTTTCGACCAATCTTTAACATAGCCGATTCATGTATTACAGTAGGCGTTGCCTATCTCATACTGTTTCAAAGAAAATTTTTCTCTAGAAAAGATGCATTTTAATAAAATAAACATACTAAAATAAAAAAAGCCGGACTGAATCCGGCTTTTTTTATTTACAGTTGTATAAATATTTTTACGTAGTACTAGTACTAACTCAATTTATGATTACTTACTTATAAGTTATTGTTACTTTATTGTTACTTTATTGTTACTTTATTCTTACTTAAGTTTTTCCATAAGTTTTTGACGAGAAAAATGGATTCTACTTTTAACCGTACCTAAGTGAAGTCCTAGTTCATCTGCAATCTCTTGATATTTAAAGCCATTGTCGTGCATTTGGAAAGGAATTCTAAATTCTGGTTCAAGTGAATTGACAACTTTTGTAAGTTCTCTAAAGCCAAAATCGGCTTCGGGACCATAATCTGCAGGTTTATTATTTATTACAAATTCATGAACGTCCTCTCCAAACATAGATCTACGTTTAGTGCGTCTACGGTAATCATTAATGAAAGTGTTTTTCATTATAGTATAGACCCAAGCTTTAATATTCGTATGTTCATTAAACTTCTCTTGATTATTAAATGCCTTAAAATAAGTCTCTTGTACAAGATCTTTAGCATCGTCTCTGTTAGAAGTTAAGCTGTATGCATATCTGGACAAGTTAGTTTCAAGTTCCAGTATCTCTATTTCAAATTTATTACTTTTCATATGGTTAGGTATTATAAGGTGTATATGAATAGCCGTTTTAAGGGTTTTATCTTAATTCTATAAATATAATACAAAAAATTCAAATACTATGCCATGAATTGATAGATATTTTATTTGCAGGTATAGAAAAAATCAATATCTTTGCAGCCCCTTAAAGGACAAACAAATCTTAAAAGGGTAGGGAGAGGTGGCAGAGTGGTCGATTGCGGCGGTCTTGAAAACCGTTGAACTGTGAGGTTCCGGGGGTTCGAATCCCTCCCTCTCCGCTAAAACAAAACAAAGCCCAGCCCGCAAGGGCAAAAGTAAAAAAATAAGAAATCGCCCAAGCTAGCTTGAAGGCGATTTTCTTTTTTTTACTTTTAACAGCCGAAGGCTGTGTTGGGCTTTTTTTTGTTTTAAAGCACCCCCACAAGGGATCACGACGCTTCAGCGGAGTACTCCCGACGTGGGGTGTGATTTTTTTATTCATACTTAAAACTTTTTGTATATTCGCATAAAGTTTTAAGTACGATTAAAATATTCTTAAATGAAAATACCCTCTGTAATCAAAACACGAGACAGCTATATACAACGGATTATTCCGTTTATGCGCAAACCTATCATAAAGGTTCTAACAGGTCAAAGACGCGTGGGTAAGAGCTATCTTTTATTTCAACTTATTAAGCAGATACAAACAGAAGAGCCCAAAGCTAATATTATCTATATTAACAAAGAGGATATGGAGTTCGATTTTATGGTTGGCGCCAAAGAACTAAATGACTACATACAGTTGAAACTAAAAGCAGGTGAGCGTAACTATATTTTTATTGATGAAATTCAAGATGTTGCGCAGTTTGAAAAGGCATTGCGCTCTCTGTTATTGGATAATAATAACGACATTTACATCACTGGAAGTAATGCAAAAATATTATCGGGAGAGCTTGCAACCTACTTGAGCGGTAGGTATGTGGAGTTCACGATATATAGCCTTTCTTACGGTGAATTTATCTCTTTTCACAACATTAAGGATAGTGATAATAGCTTTGAACTATATTCTAAATTTGGAGGCTTACCCTATTTAATACATTTAGTTTTAGAAGAAAGAGTTGTATTTGAATATCTAAGAAGTATCTATTCCACCATTGTTTTTCGCGACGTTGTAATTAGATACGGAATACGAAATACTGATTTTCTAGAAAAATTCATTCTTTTTCTTGCAGATAATATTGGTAGTCTTTTCTCTGCTAAAAGCATAAGTGACTATCTTAAATCTCAGAATACAAAGTTGGCAACTAATCAGATACAGACCTATGCAAACCATTTAACAAATGCTTTTCTTGTTCACAAAGTAAATAGATATGACCTAGTAGGTAAGCGAATTTTTGAAATTGGGGATAAGTACTATTTTGAAAACATGGGTATTCGCAACACTATTGCTGGATACAAACCTCAAGACAGAGCTAAAGTTCTTGAGAATATAGTCTATAACCATTTGTTGTTCTGCGGTTATAAGGTTTCTGTTGGCTCATTGGCAGGACAAGAGATTGATTTTGTCTGCGAAAAGGGCGGTGATAAGCTTTATGTACAGGTTGCATTAAGATTGGATGAGCAATCTACCATCCAACGTGAATTTGGAAATCTTTTGAAAATACAGGATAACTATCCCAAAATAGTTGTAACCAACTCTCAGTTCTCTGGGAACAGCTATGAAGGAGTTAGGCATATTTATATCCGGGATTTTTTAATGGATAAATAATTTCCAGTGCAACGTTTTTTAATTTTGTGCATCTTATATAGAGTGGGAAGTGATTTGCCCACGAAGAATTAATTATTTTGCACATTATCACTGGATATTTAATAAAAGTTATATATTTGTATTCGAATAATTACGGAATATTAACTTTAAACAAGGAGGTGCTGCAAAAAAAAAGGTAATGTACTTTTGTTTCCCTGCTACAACTAACCAAAAGTATATCAATTAATTAGATTTTTAATTCGGGGACATGAAATTAACAAAGACCCCTATGACCCGCACAAATGTAAATTTTAAGCAGATGTAAGTATGTAAA
>CAYIYT010000068.1:0-5964 GCA_964367735.1 uncultured Muribaculaceae bacterium | reverse complement strand
GATTGAGTTATCTAATTTATTTTAGGTTAGTGTAAAGATTAATCTGTTTTATTGTTGGATGTATCGGTTTGAGTATCGGTGTTAATCTCTATTTTTGGATTAGACTCTCCTTCTCCTTCTCCTTCTCCTTCCGTTTCAACTTTTACTTCAACTTTTACTTTTGGAGTCTCTTTCCATTTTCTAACATTAAAAGCATTCATTCCTTTTGGACCTCTTTCAATCTCAAATTCTACGATATTATTTTCTACAATATCTTCTAGCAGCCCATTAACATGAACAAAGTATTTTTCCATTGAGTCTAACTCTTTAATAAAGCCAAATCCTTTAGAATCATTGAAAAACTCAACTCTTCCTTTACGTAAAGCAAGTTTATCTTCTTTTTCTCTTTTAGGAATAGAAACTTCAATATTCTCTGCTTTGACCTTACTCTTTTTTGTTGGATCTGGTGGGGTATCGGTAATCATACCATACTCATCTACAAACGCAAGCATATTGTCCAACCCACCTCCTGGTGAATTAGCTTTACGTTCCTCTTTCTTTTTCTGCTTATCCAGCCTTTTACTGAATCTTTTCTTCTCTTTCTCTCTTTTGTTGAATGTTATTTGTGATTTTGCCATATATTATTTTAGATAAAATTGAGGAATGCTCTCTTTGAGCAACCTTTTAGCGGTATTGAAAATACCTGTTCCTGAATAGGGGAAAGTGTAATTGTTCGATTTCCGTCCTACAAAGATAATAAATAATTTACTTATATTTGTTTATGATACATAATCACATTAATTATCAATTAAATAATTTTTATTTATGAAAAACATTACCCTTTTATCTCTAGCTCTATTATTCTTTTTTTCGACAACAGCAATTGCTGTCGAAACAAGTAATGAGGCTAGATTACTTCGCTTTCCAGATATCAATGGAAGTGAAATTGTTTTTTCTTATGCTGGCGATTTATACATTACTACCAGTAATGGTGGAATGGCAAGAAAACTTACATCGCATCCAGGTTATGAGATGTTTGCAAAATTCTCACCAGATGGGAGGCAGATAGCATTTACAGGTCAATATGATGGCAATACAGAGGTTTTTGTTATTCCATCTCAAGGAGGAGAGCCTAGAAGACTAACTTTTACTCCTACACTTGGAAGAGACGATATTGGAGACCGTATGGGCCCTAATAATATAGTTATGGGATGGACACCCGATGGCCAAAATGTTCTATATAGAACTAGATCCTTTACCTTTAATGAGTTTACAGGCCAACTAATGACAGTTCCTGTTACTGGAGGAATGTCTGTACCAGTACCTTTAAAGAATGGAGGTTTTGCAACTTATTCTCCAGATGGACAAAAACTAGCTTACAATTATATTTTTAGAGAGTTCCGTACATGGAAAAGATATGTTGGAGGTATGGCCGACGATATTCGTATTTTTGATTTCAAAACAAAAAAATCTGAAAGAATTACAGATAATGTTTATCAAGACATTTCTCCTATGTGGTCTAAAGATGGAAAAACAGTGTTCTACATATCGGATAGAGATGGCTATATGAATCTGTTCAGTTGGAATAGTCAAACCAAAACAACAGAGCAATTAACCAAACATAAAGACTATGATATAAAATTCCCTTCGGCCGGAAACGGAATGATAGTTTATGAACATGGTGGATATATCAGAAAATTTAATCCTGAAACTAAAAAAGAGGAGCAGATTAAAGTATACATAAATAATGATGCTGCTTATTCAAGACCAGAATGGAAAGACCTTTCATCAAGAGTTAGATCTTATTCAGTTTCTCCTAATGGAGAAAGGTTACTTGCAACTGCTAGAGGAGATGTTTTCTCTATCCCTTCTAAAAATGGTATAACATATAATATTACAAATTCTTCTTCAGCAAATGATAAGAGTGCCGATTGGGCTCCTAATGGAAGTGGGTTTGCCTATATTTCTGATAAGGGCGGTGAATTTAATATATACTTTAGAGATAATAATGGTAGTGAAAAACAACTTACAGATATTAAAGGTTATATATTTGGATTTGAATGGTCTCCCGACTCTAAAAAAATTCTTTGGAGCGAAAAACAAAACACTCTTAACCTTTTAGATTTAGAAACAGGTAAGAGCAAAGTTATAGAACAGGGAGAAAGTGGCCCTATTAATGATTATAATTGGGCTCCAGATAGTCGTTATATAGTTTATACTCGCCGTACGCAAGATGCTTCAATTATAACGCTTTACGATACAAAAGAAGAAAAATCAACCGAAATTTCGGACAGTTGGTTTAGTTCTAGATCGGGTAATTTTAGTAAAGATGGCAAATATCTTATGTTTGTTTCGGATAGAACTTTTAATCCAACATATAGTAGTACTGAATGGAATCACGTTTATAATAATATGAGTAAAATCTATCTAGTTCCTCTTGTGTTAGATGCTCCTGTTCCATTTGCTTTAAAAAATGATACTGTTTCTTTAGTCTCTGCTTTGGATCAAAAACCAAAGAGTATAAAAGATGAGAAGAGTGGAGCAAGTAGCCAGGAAAAAGCACTTGTCTATAACTTTGAAAATATTGGCTCTAGAATTATTGAACTTCCACTTGCTGCTGGCTCTTATGGAAGCTTGCATATGATAGGGAATAGTGTTTATTATAGCTCTGGAAGAGGAACTTCTATGTACGATATTGAAGCTTTAAAAGAGACTAGTTTACAAGCTTCTCTCTATTTTAGTCATGGTTATAAGAAAGCCTTAGCAGTTTCGGGTAGAAATATTCAAGTTGTTGATATTCCTAAAGCTCCTGTCACTGTAACTAAGCCTATCTCTCTTAAAGGCGTTCAAAAATATGTAAATTATAACGAAGAGTGGGTGCAAATATATGATGAAACATGGCGCCAAATGAGAGATTTTTTCTATGCAAAAAATATGCATGGAGTAGATTGGAATGGAATTTACAAAAAATATAGAGTTTTAGTTCCATACGTTGGGCACCGTTCAGATCTTACCTATATCTTAGGTGAAATGATTGCCGAACTTAGTGTTGGGCATGCATATTCTCAAAATGGAGAAAAACCAGAACCTACAAGAGTTAAAATGGGTCTTCTAGGTGCTAGATACTCAAAGGATAAATCTGGCTTTTTTAAAGTTGAAAAAGTTCTAGAGGGAGCTAACTGGAGCGCAGAGCTTCGTTCTCCTCTCACAATGCCAGGGTCGGTAGTTAAAGAGGGAGAATATATTGCTTCTGTTAACGGAATATCTGTAAGTAATGTTAATGATATTGCTGAGTTATTGGTAGGTACACCAGGCACAATTGTAGAGCTTGAGATAAAAGCTTCTGTTCAAGATAAGAGCAGTAGAAAAGTTTTAGTTGAACCATTGTCAGATGAATCTCAGCTCATTTATTATAATTGGGTTCAAAATAATATTCGTAAAGTGTCTGAAGCTACTAATGGTGAAGTTGGGTATATTCATATTCCAGATATGGGTGTGCCTGGCTTAAATGAATTTGTTAAATATTACTATACGCAATTAGGAAAGAAAGCACTAATCATTGACGACCGTGGTAACGGTGGGGGTAATGTTTCACCTATGATAATTGAGAGATTACAGCGTTCTGTTAATATGTTTACAATGAATACTAACCAAAAAGCGGGATCAATTAGCCCTACAGGAACATTCGATGGACCAAAGGTTTTACTTGTAAATGAGTACTCAGCATCGGATGGAGATCTTTTCCCATATAGATTTAGACATAATAATTTAGGTGTTATTATAGGGAAACGTACTTGGGGAGGTGTAGTTGGATATAGTGGTAGTGTGCCTGTTGTTGACGGAGGTTCTATTGTAACTCCATCTTATGCCCCTTTTGCTGCAGATGGCAGTGGTTGGATTATTGAGGGAACAGGAGTAGCCCCCGATATAGAAATTGAAAATGATCCTTACAAAGAATTTAATGGAATAGACCAGCAGTTAGAAAAAGCGATTGAGGTAATTAAGGAGAAAATGAAAAATTACCAATACAAATCGAGAACTATTCCTCCATTCCCAAATAAAAGTGTCTCTAAATAAAAGTTGGATTATAAGTTGATGTTAAAACTACACTACAGCTCGAGGATATTTTGTGAACAATTCTGCCTTTGTTGCCCGAATACTTATCATGACTTATCCAGTATAACAGTTGTTCCGAGCTGTAGTGTCGTTTTGACTTTAGCGGTCAACAAATGTAATGTATAATATTCAAGAACTATCGTCTGAACTGGGCTGTTTCAGTTTGTTTCACATTATAAGCAACTAACTGCTTGATTATAAAAATTAAAAGAAGAGGCTGTTTCAATTTGTTTCACACTTCGATGTCATTATCGGCCTCTGTCTTTTGCATTTTTCGTAAAACTTTGCCCCTGATAGTTCGAATACTGGATTGAGAACTATTTAAAAAGTTGGCTATTTCTGAATTGGAATAGCCTTCTTCATTTAAAGCATAAACTAGTTTTTCAAAATCGGTAAGAGAGTCTAAATTATAGATATTCCCAAAAATATGGATAAATTGTTCACGATTTGTAATGTCTGCTAAAGAAGACCTGGAGGCGCTGTTTGATGTGTCTACAATCTTATTTAAGCTTTCAAAAATTTCTTTTGAGACTTTCCTAGATCTAACAGCTTCGTGATAAACATCATTTATTAATTGCGGTAGTATGTGGGATGTGCTCTTATAAATCTCGGCAATAATCCAACTTTTTTTGAGATCTCTATTATAAATACTAAGATCTTGATTCAATTTGGTAATGACCTCACGATTTTTACGGTCATTAAAAAAATATAGAAGTGAAACTAAAATAAATAAAGCAGTAAGAATAAATAATAGGTTAAGAAAAAGAGTTCGCTGAGATTTAAGTGAGTTTTTCTGTTTTTCTTGCTCATCAAAATTAAATCTTGCCTTTATTTCAAGATCTCTTTGTTGTGAGAATTTAGTAAAAGATCTTATATATGAGAAGTGTGCACTTTTATAAAGTTCTGTGGCTTCTTTATATTGCTTATTCTCGTATAGTATATCTGCTAAGTGCTTATAATAGAAGTGGCTATCTTGTGCGCTAGAGTCGGTTATAGAGCTTACTGCAGCTTTAGAATAGAGTAGAGAGCTATCTTTCATATCTATTCTTTTATAAAGAGTTGCCAACTGATGGTAAGTCTTAGGATTATTTACTGTAATTTTTAACTCACTAGGGTTAATTGCTAAAATCTTCTTAAGATATTCTATAGCAATTCTAGGTTCTTTTTTAGCTGAATAGTAGTTGTAAGCCGAATTGTAAAAGGCATATTCTATATGTGGAGGTAAGTTTGTCTCATCTCCAAAACAAGAGATTATATTAAGAGCTTCTACATATTTTTGATTAATTAGCTTAAGGTTAAATAACTCTAAACTAGCATTTAAAAATGCATTTTTATTGTTTGCGTTCTTGCTGTTTTCTAGACTTTTTTCCAAAGCTTGGCTGGCCATTTCAAGATTTGAATTTGATCGATAAAATCTCCCTAAGTAGAGATACAAGGTGGCATTAAGGTTATAATCTGAAATATGATTTTTTTTAAATAATGATTCTGCTAATATAATATTATGATGGGCAGCAGAATCTTGACTCTTATTGTTGCGTTGAGATATTGCTGTGTAGAGCAAAGCTCTACTATAGTTATAATTATCACCAATTTTTTTAAACTCTTGGGCAGCTTTATTAATTAGGGAGTCGTTATTATATACTCCAAATTTTTGCTCATATGCTATTGTATATAATAAATTAGAGTAGTTTATAGCTTTAACATCAGAAATAGTATGATTAAAAACTAAAATAGAGTCTAAGACAATTGAAGGATTTGAATAAAGTTTTTCCTCAAGTTTATGTAGAGAATTTATTGAATCATTGTCATAATTGAACCCTTTTTCTGATTTACATGAAATAAAAAAAATAGAGAGTATAAGAGCTAAAT
>CAYIYT010000067.1:0-5995 GCA_964367735.1 uncultured Muribaculaceae bacterium | reverse complement strand
CAATAAATATGACCTCCCAAAGCGTAAACAAAAAGAATAGTTCTATGTTTTACTTATATTACAATTATTACTGTTTTTTAACACTTTACAAGTTATCTATTAATATGAGAAGAAGATTGCTTCCCTATGCCCTACTTTTAACTATACTCATATCCATAAGCTCTTTAGCTTATAGTCAAGAAAACTACGAAGTTAGAAAAGTGACTTTCAAAGAAAATAAAACCTTAAAAAAAGATTTTTTATTGGATAAAATGGCAATGAAAGAAGTTTCTAGCCTAGGGAAATTGCTAACTAAAAAAGAACCTTTTCTATACAATACCGAGCTAGTTAATGCCGATATTAAAAGACTAGTAGCTATATACCAAAGTGATGGATTTATAGATGCTAGTGCTACTTTACAGCCACTTATAATTAATGATAAAAAAAAGACAGTTAAAATTGTTTTAGATGTTGAAGAGGGTAAACCTATTCTTATAGATACCATTTCATTTCACATCAATTCAAATTTGTCTACTACCAAGATAGATTCTATTTCACAAAAAATGGTTAGTAAGCTTAGTTTGCTGAAGAACAAACGGTTTCGTGACCAAAATTTACTAAGTGACATTACAATAATAGAAGATGCATTTCAAAATTTAGGTTATCTCTATGTTAAAGTAGATTACACTTTAGATTTAGATCTCGAGCAATATTTAACAGGAATAAAATATATTATAACTCCTGGAGAAGTATGCTATGTTGGCAAAACAACTATAGATGGAGAAAAACGAATTTCCGAAAAACTAATAAGAAAGCAACTTTCTTTTAAAGAAGGTGAAATCTATAATAAATCTATGCTTGCTAAGACTCGTGAAAATTTATATAATTTACAACTTTTTAAAGTGGTTTCAGTATTACCGAGTAATAGCTCCGATACACTTAGAAATCAAATTCCTATAAATATTTACATAGAAGAGGCAAATAGATTTTCTACAAAATTTGGTGTAGGATACGGAACCGAAGATAAATTTAGAGCATTTGCAGAGTTAAATTTTAAAGGATTCCTTGGCGAAGCACGAAGGCTTAACTTGCAGTTTAAACACTCTGGAATTATGCCTTATTCTGCAAATTTACGCTGGATTCAACCACACTTCTTAGTTAAAAATGGATCTATTGTTCTTAATCCTTTTATTGAACGTAAATCGGAACCTGCATATGAAATTCGCACCTATGGATTGAATATACCTATTAACTATCAAATTAATAAAAACCTGAGCAGCACCTTAACCTATTATTACGAGAACGTAAAACAAAAGATAGAAGAGGGAGATTATCTACTTATAGACCCCGAAGACAAAAATTTTCTTTACAATAAATCTGGAGTTTTAATCTCGGCACTATTCAATAGTTCTAAGCCCCAATTTTCGCCCGTAGAAGGAACTTATCTATCTCTTGGTTACAAACTTAATGGCTATATATTTGGAGGCAAATTTAATTATGGCCGTATATGGAGTGAATTTCGTCAATATAAAGAGATGGGAGATGTTGTTCTTGCTTTTCGTGCTATGATAGGTGGAATATATTCTAAAGACAATGCCCAATTTATTCCAGTAGAAGATAGGTTCTATTCTGGTGGTAGTAACTCTGTTAGAGGATGGAATAGATCTGAGCTTGGCCCTAAGAGAGAGAGTGGAACTCCACTTGGAGGTAAAAGCATAATAGAAGCAAACATAGAAGCTCGTGTTCCATTGTTTTGGCTTATTAGTGGAGTAGTATTTATAGATACAGGAAATGTATGGAGTGAATCTTTCCGTTATCGCTTAAAAGATTTAGCTTATGCTATTGGCGGAGGGATTCGAATTAAAACTCCTATTGGACCTATCCGGTTTGATGTTGGTTTTCCAGTGGGTAATGAAAAGAAAAGCCCGCAGTTTTTTATTAGTGTTGGTCAAGCTTTTTAATTTATGAAAAAGATTTTTAAATATACAGTTCGCGGGATATTGATTCTATTCTCTACAGTAATTCTTTTGATTGTTTTGGCCGGCATCATAATACAGACCAACTATTTTAAGAGAAAACTCACTCCAATTATTGAAAGAGTAGCAAATAATTATATTACAGGAACACTTAAAATAAAGCAAATAGAAGGCAACTTTTTAAAAGGCTTTGTTTTAATAGACATTGTTCTATTGGAAGGACAAGACACTGTAGCATTTATTCCAAAGTTGAGCGCTAAATACAAACTACTTCCACTTCTTAGGAATAAATTAGAAATTAGCTCGGTAGAAATAGATAACCCCTTAATCTTTTTAAAAGAGATAAATGACTCTACATGGAATATTCAACAAATTATTAAAACACCTAAAAATGAGCAAGTAGATACAACTACTAGCTCATTTATAATAGATTTAAAAAAATTCTCTATTGAGCAAGGGGCAATTAAAATTGCATCTACAGATACTATAATTCCTAAAAGAGTAGATAACTTAAATATTGCTCTCTCTTTATATTATTCAGAAAAGAGACAAACTATTAATATTCAAGAATTTAACCTAAAGACTCAAGAGCCTACACTTTGGTTGAGAGATTTTACTGCAAATATCACCCGCAAAAATGAGGCTATAGAAATAAAGAACCTTATTATAAAGACAGAATACAATCAAATTACTGCTCAGGGAAACTACTCACCTCACCCAAAAATATCTGGAGATATTATTATAAAGAGCAACCCTCTACATATAGATGAGTTTAGTTATTACATTCCCGGAATACAATTATTGGCCTACCCTACTTTGCAATTAGACGCACATGCGCGCAATGACTCTCTAGTTGCAACTATCAAATTAGACAATTTAAAAGAGAGTATAGATTTTGATCTTAGGTTAGCAAATTTCCCTGCTATTATTTACAATCAAATAGATTCAATTCTTCAATACAAATTCCTGGGAAGATTCTTTAATGTGAATTTAGCAAACTGGGGAGCAGCTCCAGAGATGAACTACTTGATAAATGGAGATATAGCTGCTCACGGAAGTGGAATCAATCCTAAAACCTTAATAACTCGAGTAGAAGGGAATTTAAATAATAGTATAATAGAGAACTACAGGATAGATTTACTTGGCTTTGACATTGATGTAAACAAGGGTAATATCAAGGGAGAGGCTAAAGGCAAAGGAGAGTTTGGTACAGTTATTATAACTCCTATTATTAAGGGTTTTGCGAATGAATACCCCACTTATAACGTGAAACTATTGGGGCAAAATATCAATTTAGCAGTCATTACAGGAAATGATAGCTTGGCATCTAATCTGAATCTTACAGCTAAAGTGAATGGTGGTGGATTTAACCCAAAAACACTTAACTCTAAAGTAGATCTCTATTTTGGCAAATCACAAATTTCCTCTATTTCGGTAGACACACTATTTGCCAATTTGAACTACTCACATGAAAACTTACTCATAGATTCACTCTGTCTAAAAACAGAATCCCTAATATTAAAAGCCAGTGGAAACTATAGTCTTAAATCAAAATCCGATATTGTTTTATTGGCTAATCTCGAAAACCTTAACGAGTTCTCTTCGTTTCTTCCGGTTAGTGGATTAAATACAAATGGACTATTAGACGCTCGTTTGTGGGGTAAGAGAGATTCTTTAAACTTACAGGCTCTAGTAAAGCTAGATAAATTCAAATATGATAGCATTACTACAGACAATATCTCAATCAACGCAAAAGCACTTTTAACACAAAAAGATACTATAATAAATGCTCATCTACTTATTCACAACATAATGAGCAGTGGTATCCAAATAGACTCTATAAAAGCAGAGATCTCATCTAGCTTAGATTCGGCTTTCATTATTGGACAAGTAGCTAACAATTACATAAATACAGATTTAACTGCTGGATTAAATTGGAGTGACAAAATTAAAGTAAGGTTAGATAGTTGGTTAGTAAACTACAGAGGAGAAAAATGGTCTTTACAAGATGCTCCTGCTATTTTCACAATAGATTCAACTAAATACAGTGTAGATAATTTTAAATTGGCATCTAATAGATCTGATAGCTCAGGATATATATGGGCAAATGGATTTTATAGCTCCAACGGAGATGAAAATTTAGATCTAAAGATTGCAAATTTAAGTATAGATGAAATTTCCAAGTTATCTGGCAAAACACTTGATGCTACTGGCAAAGTCAATATAGACTTGAGCTTAAAAGGAACAGCAAAGTCTCCAAAACTAATTGGTAAATTTTCAATTGACAAGCCAGTATTTAACCAATTTATAATTAAGAGTTTTGGTGGAGAAATTAATTATGAATTAGATAAGCTTAAATTTAATGGAGAAATAATTCCTTTGGATAGCGGCCGAGTAGAGTTAACAGCCGAGTTACCAATGAGTTTAAAACTAGATAATATTAAGTACAGTATAGACTCTACCAAGAGTGTTGCAGCAAACATTATTATAGATAGATTCCCACTAGCCCTTTTTCAAATATTTAACTTATCGGAAGAGATAAAAGGGACACTAGATGGGTCGGGCAGCGTAAACGGTCCTTTCAATTCTTTAAATCCTTTTGGAAGTTTTCATCTTTCTAACGCCTCTTTCCGTATTCCTCAATATGGAATTGATTATCGCAAAATTTTGTTTGATATAAACATGAAAAATGATAGAATAATAGTTGATACCTTTAGAATTGACAGCCGTGAAGGATATGCTACCGCTTCTGGGCAAATAGACTTCATATCGGATTTCTACAAAGGGAACTTGCGTAATTCAACAGTAAAGATAGATTTTGATAAGTTCAACCCTATTGATCATAAGAAACTTAACGTGCAAATGTCTGGCAATGCTTCGCTATCGGGCAAAAGTGAAAATGTTATATTTGGAGGAGATTTAACCATTCCTAAGGCAGAGGTATATCTCCCTTATCTCTTTAATTTACTAGGGAAATTTAATAGTCCCGATATCCCACAATCAATTCTAATGCAAGAAATTGAACGTAATAAACTACTCAAAGATTCATTGAACAGGTACCTAAGCAATGCATCATTGCCAGATAGAACAACAGAATCAATAAGCATAAATGACACTCTTAATATAGATTATTTTAAAAATTTCACAGGAAAACTAAACTTAAAAATTCCTAAAAACACATGGATCAAAAACGACGATATGCGTATTGAACTTTCAGGAGATCTTGAATTAAGAAAAAATAGAGGATTTTTCGAATTGTTTGGTACCGTAGACGTAGTGAGAGGTCAATACGATCTTTTTGGGAAAATTTTTAAAATTGACCAAGGCACAATTACACTCAATGGAGGCGAAGAGTTAATACCAAATCTTGATGTTACGGCAAGTTACCGGTTCCGTAACCAAGAGAAGATAGAGCAAACTTTAACAGTTAAAGCTTCGGGCACAACCAATACTCCTAAGATTAATTTTACTCTAGATGGAAACTCCATAAACGAAGGCGATGCCCTCTCTTATATACTCTTTGGAAAAGGCATTAGCGAGCTTACTCTTAGCCAACAAGAGAATATTTCTGGATCCGATAAAAGTTCTCTTGCAGGAAACGCAGTAGCATCTTTACTCTCTTCTCAATTGACTAAGTTCTTAGGAGACAAACTAGATGTAGATTACATAGAGATAAAAGGCAGTGGGAATTTTGACAATGCTACAGTCACAGTAGGGAAATATATAACTAAAGATATCTTTGTTAGTTACGAGAAGCTTTTTGGTAAAACAGATCAAAAAGATGTAGACAAATATGAAGTCAAATTGGAGTACTTAATCTTTAAATATCTCTTCTTGCAGTTAAATAACTCATCTAGTGATAGCGGTATTGATGTGATTTTTAAAATTGAATCAAAGTAAAACTTTCCTAGGATCTGTGCTAACATAAAAAGAGGCAATCTATTACTAGGTTGCCTCTTTTTATTTTTATTATTGTAACTTTTTGGTGCCCAGAACAAGACTCACCACCATGTCAAAAAGCAATTTTACATACAGTTGAT
>CAYIYT010000066.1:0-6154 GCA_964367735.1 uncultured Muribaculaceae bacterium | reverse complement strand
AAGGTTGCTCACGCATTATGGGGCGCAGGCCAAATGATGTTTAATAAAATTATGATCTTAATAGATCAAGATATAGATATTAGAGACCACAATCAAGTTCTTAATGCTTTAAACAAAAACTACAAAGCTAAAAGAGATACTCATTTTAGCCGAGGTCCTTTAGATATTCTAGACCATTCGGCACCTGCATTTAGCTATGGTGGAAAGGTAATGTTTGATGCCACAGTTAAACACCCCGAAGAGACTGGTTCGCAATCTCATTCATACGAGCAAGAAGAAGCTACTCCACTATTTTTCACTCACTCAAAAGAGATTTTAAATGGAAAGATTAATGTAATTATAGACCCTCAAATTGTAGATATTTACTCTCAACTATGGATATGGGGAAGTAACTGCGACCCTATAAGAGACTCTTATTTTGTTGGAGAAAAATTAGTCATGGACTCTACTTCAAAAAAAGAGAGTCATAATGTGAGAGAGTGGCCTGCCATGGCTCTCTCTTCAAAAGAGACTATAGAGATAGTGGATGCTAAATGGGATCAATTAGGATTAGGTGAATTTATTCAATCTCCGTCGCTAAAATTTGATCAAATTTGACTATTTTTGCCCTTCAATTTAATAGATAACTAGATAAATAGACAGTTGAATGAGAAAAGAAGCGAAAGATTTTAAAGCACTTCTAGGTGCACTAGCCTTAATTACATTTATTCCAGCAACAGCACAAAACAAAGAATACAACTCGGCCGATTCTACTCTTAAATACAAAATAAAGGAGGCTGCAATAATATCAACTCCCAAAGAGACTTATTTTATAAAGCAATTACCGGCATCTACTTCAATAATTGAGAAAAGCTACATCTTACAATCCGATACTCGCTCTCTCAAAGATATCTCTTATGAAGTTCCCAATTTGTATATCCCTTCATATGGATCAAAAATAACCTCGGCAGTCTATATTAGAGGAATTGGTTCTAGGTTTAGCCCCTCTCCTTCTATTGGACTCTATTCCGACAACGTTCCATATCTAGATAAAAGTGCATTCGATTTTGAATTCTTAGATGTAGAGAGAATAGAAGTTTTAAGGGGTCCTCAAGGTACTCTTTATGGTAGGAATGCTTTAGGGGGAATTATTCACATTCGTTCTAGATCGCCTTTTGCACAACCTGTCACCAAAATAGAGATTACTGGTGGTACATATGGGCAAGTAAAAGGGGCTTTTTACACAAACCATAGATTTAGCGACAATGCTGCAATATCAGTTGGTGCTTTCTACTCTCACCAAGATGGATACTTTACAAATGAGTATACTGGGAAAAAATCTGACGCTGGAAACTCTTCTGGAGGGAAACTTCGTTTAAACTTAACTCTTTCTCCTAGATGGGTAATGGAAGTTGGAAGTCATATTGAGAACACTAACCAAAATGCATATCCATATGGTGAGTACAATCCTGCTACAAAGAGAACGTCAATGCCTTCTTATAATGACACTAGCTCTTATAAGCGATTTTTAAGTACAAATTCACTGCAATTTACTTATAAAGCTTCTAAATGGAAATTGAATCTAATCTCTTCTTATCAATTTCTTAACGATCAAATGAGACTAGATCAAGATTTTAGTTCGGCCTCTATATATACAATGTTTCAAAGACAAAAACAGCATAATTTTAGCCAAGAAGCTATATTTAAATCTGAAAACAACAAGAACTATCAGTTTGTATCGGGTGCCTCTTTATTCTACCAGAGTAATAAAACCGATGCTCCTGTTACTTTTGGAGCAGATGGGATGAGTCGTTTCTTTCAGGAAAATTTTGATATGTTATTTAGAACAGGAAAAATGCCTTTCCAAATGACTGTTATGGATAATTCAATGGAAGTTCCTGAATTCTTTGACCAAAAATCATATGGGTTTGCACTCTTTCACCAAACAACTCTTAGGAGAATATTTGCAGATGGGCTCTCTTTAACACTTGGTCTTAGATATGAATATGAAGAGCAAAAAATGGATTATTTGAGCTCTACAACTCTAAATCTTAGTTTCAAAAGGCCACCTGTTCCAAAGCCTATTGCTATGAGTGTACCTGCAAAAATAGAGGGTAACACTTTGCAACACTTTGGAGTTTTTCTCCCTAAAATTGCTCTCCAATATGAATTTAGAGAGAGTAGTAAATTGTTTTTTACGTCGGCAAGGGGGTATAAAGCTGGAGGTTATAATATTCAGATGTTCTCAGATCTTATTCAAGAAGAACTTATGGGAGGTATGCCAGGGCAACCTACCGATCCAGAGGGCAATGCCAATAAGGTAAATAAAGCAATTTCTTATAAGCCAGAATTTAACTGGAATAACGAACTAGGTTATAGTGGAGAATTAATACCCGATAAAGTTAATCTTAGCGGTGCTATCTTCTATATTCAAAGCAGAGATCAACAAATAGTACAGTTTGCAGGCTCTACAGGCTTTGGCAGAATTGCCCGTAATGCAGCACAATCTTATAGTACAGGTGCCGAACTAGGTATTAAGTATACTTTTACACCCGAGCTCTCGGCCTCTTTTAACTGGGGTTATACCTATTCTAAATTTAGAAGTTACAACGATGGTCGTAACAATTATAAAGATAAATTTGTACCGTTTGTACCCAGAAACACTGCAAGCGCAAGCATATTGTGGTCAAAAGAGATTAGTGGTAAATTCTTGACTGGTATGGATGCATTTTTGCAATACACAGGTGCTGGCAAAATTTATTGGACAGAGAAAAATGACGTGTCTCAAAGTTATTATTCAGTATTGAATGGCTCTGTTTCATTTAAATTCCCTATTTTTGAAATCTCTATTTTCCTAAAAAACATGACTAACATAAATTATAATGTTTTTTATTTTGAGACGCTAGGGAAAGGTATTGCTCAGCTTAACAACCCTTTTAATGCTGGAATATCTTTAAGAGTCAAATTTTAATATAACGCCAAAATGATTGACAGTTTAATAAAAGGCTTTATTGTTGGAATAGGAGCATCTATTCCTCTTGGGCCTTTAGGTGTAATGTGTGTCCAAAAAACCCTTAGCAAAGGTAGAGCATCGGGTATTGCAACTGGTTTAGGAGCTTCTGTAACCGATACTTTTTTTGCTGCTCTTGCCATTCTTAGTTTAGCTCTCATTCAAGATTTTGTTAATACAAATAGTAGTTCAGTTCTCTCAATAGGTGGCTTTATTGTAATGGCAATTGGCGTAAAAATTTTTATAACTAATCCTGTAAAACAGATACGTCAAAATAAAGGTGGTAAAAGGTTATTTGAAGATTTTATCTCTGCCTTTATAATGACTATTACAAATCCTGGAGCCATATTTCTTATTCTTGGGCTGTTTGCTTTTACCGGATTAGAGGTAGATAGTTCCTCTTCTTGGAAGGTAATTATAAGTGCGTTAGCTGGAGTATTTTTAGGTGCTATGGCTTGGTGGATTATTTTAAGTACTTCTATAAACGTTTTTAGAACAAAATTTAGACTTAGACAACTTCTATTAATTAATAGAATAGCCGGTATAGTAATTGTCGCAATAGGCTTTTTCTCTTTCGTCAAGGGATTGTGGCAACTAATTTTGGCATACTTACAATAGCAGCACGGTTTTTGCAAATCTTTTTTAGTACTTTTGTACAACTTTTTGGGGATGTTTTGGTTTTGACAGCATTCATAATCGGAAGGTAAGCACGTCGAGCGTTGTATCCCCGGCTCGTAAATCCCGGAGTACAAGCCATAACAGGCAACAACAACTATGCACTCGCTGCGTAATTAAGCCCAGCTTAATCGCATAATCGCACCGGCCAGGCCGGTCGCGACGAGTATCCCGCCGAACTTTTAGCCCTCTATGTCTCGGCTCATGGGGTATCATAACAAGAGTGGATGCTGGGGCAGACTCCTTTAAAGCCTCTTAAGATATAAAGGATAAGTTTTGAATAGCCTGCCTTTTGGCAGTTCAAGATCGAAAATTGTAGAAAGGATAAACGTGTAGAAAGCTTTTGGATGGTTTGTTTGGACGGCGGTTCGAGTCCGCCCATCTCCACAAAAACTCTGTAATTCACTATTTAGATAGTAATTACAGAGTTTTCCATTTTAAGTCGAGACAGAATCGGGACAGTGATTAGAGTAGAGAGACCCGTCCTCTCAGTTCTGGGTTTATTTAGCTGGTTTGTTTCTCTCTGGATAAACAACTCGAGTATGATAAGATTGAGAAAGCTTTAGTTTAAAAATCTCCTTAATCAATTTTATCTCTTTAATAGAGATATCGGCCTCAACAAGTTGCTCCTCGGCAATTCTCTCATCTACCATCTTTTCTACAAGAGCAGAAATAGCCTCAATCGAGTAATCTTTGAGACTCCTAGAAGCTGCCTCTACAGCATCGGCCATCATAACAATAACTTGTTCTTTAGATTCAGGTAAATGACCATTATATGTAAACTTATCTATATTAGATGGGTCTCCACCATTATTAACATATTGATTATAGAAATAGAGAGTTTGAGTTTTACCGTGATGAGTTAGTATAAAATCGATAACTATTTGAGGTAACCTAGATTTTTTTGCAATTATTACACCCTCATCTACGTGCTGAATAATTATTGCAGCACTCTCTTCTGGAGCAAGATTTTTATGCAAATTAACCTCTCCTGCAGGTAAGTTTTCAATAAAAAAAGGAGGATTAGACATTTTTCCAATATCGTGATAAAGTGCACCCACCCTTGTTAAAAGAGCATTGGCACCTATCATTCTAGCAGCACTTTCTGCTAAATTTGCAACCTGCAGTGAATGGTGGAAGGTCCCAGGAGCTTTCTCGGCCAAAGAAGATAATAAAGAAGAAGTAGCATCGGAAAGGTCTCTTAATCTTGAGTTAGAAACAAGACCAAAAAACTTTTCGAAAAGAAATAGAAACGGATATGCAGCAACTACAAGTAACGAATTCCAGGCAAAATAGATAAAATAGGAACTATCCAAAGAGAGAAATGTGCCCTCCTCCAACAACCTAAATGATACATAAGTAATTGATAGTCCTATAAACATAAAAAATGAATTAACAAATTGCAACCATCCTCTATCCCAATATTGAAAAGTATAGAAAGCAACACCCCCAGCAATAATATTAATAAAGTAAATTTCAAAACCACCAGAGGTAATGAATATTACAGGAAGTAATATAATCATGTATAGAGGAACTACAACATTGGAACGAAAAAAAGAAGAGAGATATAGAGCAATAACGCTGAAAGGTAAAACAAACAGAAAATTGCTTCCATAATCTACAACCATTATAGATGAAAGTACTACAATAACGAGTAAAAGCAATATAAAGTTGAGTTCTTTAAAATTTCCTAAAAGCTCTTTTTGTAAATAATATATAGTTACAATCAATAACAAGATTATAGAAAGTATAATAAAGAAATGCCCTAGTTTTAATAGATAAATATTACCCGAAAAACCCATAGAGATCTTGTACTCTTCTCTAAAGGAATTAAGTAATTGCTCTGTTTCCGATGTTATAATCTCTCCTTTGCTAACAATGAGTTGTCCCGAATAAATGACACCCTTTGTTGGCGAAATATCGGCAATTGCATCTTTAAATGCTTTTTGAGTTGAACTATCGTCATATATAAGATTAGGAGAAATCCTGCCCGAAGGGAAAATTGTCTTAATTAACTCTTTCTCTTTAAGATGTAGAGAATCTGCAATTTTAGAGATATTTCTATATGCATCCCCTGCAGTTAAAATATTTTTCAAAGAGAGATAAGATGTATTTAGCTCAGATTTGACAGCAATAACACCCCCAGAATATATAGTATCGGGCAACTCATCCATTATCCCTCTTTTGTAGAGCGCAATTAAATGTGCCGAGAGAATAGATACAGCAGAACTATCCTTTATGGTTAACGATAATTGCTGTTTTATTTCGTCTATATGTTCACGTTGAGGTCTAGATTGATAATAAGGTATCATAGCCGAGGCTATTCTAGATCTCTCTTCCCTGAGCTCAGAGTTATTTTTAATAACAGGAAAGTCTACTGGAGCCACCAATGTTTCGTATAGCCACGGTCTACCCCTTTGGTATTCATATTTAAACTTGCCTTTATTAGGCATTATAAAAGTTAAAAGAATAACTATTAAAGATATATTG
>CAYIYT010000065.1:0-6426 GCA_964367735.1 uncultured Muribaculaceae bacterium | reverse complement strand
TTATTATACTATAATAACGCTTAAGCATGACTTTTGTTGAAGCTTTCAATAATTTCTACTGGAAAGTATTTAAAATTTACACTAAATTTTTATTCTAGTTTATTTAAGTACATTTGTATTCATTCAGATATTTATGTTAGAAGAGCAAATAGCACCAAACAAATATGTAGATCTAGACAAAACCATCGCTGAACAACAAGGTGGATTGTTGAAAAAATTACCCTACTTTGTTATTGCTATTATTAAAAAAATTATCCGTCAAGATCAAGCAAATAAATACTTCAATAATATTGAACATTTAAAAGATCTCGAATATGTTCGAAATTTGATGTTGGAGTTAGAGATGAAAATTGATGTTACCGGTCTTGAAAATCTACCCGATCACAAAAAGAGTATTTTTGTATGTAATCATCCATTTGGTTTTGCCGATGCAATTGCTGTATCAAATATAGTAGCTAATAAATATGGCTATTTCAAGATAATAGCTAATGATGCTATTATGTTTATTCCGCAAATTCACCAGTTTATTGCAGCTGTAAATGTGTTTGATGGCTCTACAAAAGAGGCTCTCAAAGCTCTTGAACTCATATATACCCAAGATATTCCTCTTATAAATTTCCCTGCAGGAGTTGTTTCTAGGAAAATTAATGGAAAGATAGAAGATTTTCAGTGGCAAAAAAGCTTTATAAGAAAAGCAGTAGAACATGAAAGAGATATTGTTCCAATATTTTGTCATGGCAAAAATTCAGCTCTTTTTTATAATATTTATATTATAAGAAGTTTTCTTAGAATTAAAACCAATATTGAATTGATGCTTCTTCCTAGAGAGTTTTTCCGTAAAAAGGGATCAACAATTAAACTTACTATTGGGAAACCTATCCCTTATACTATTTTTGATAAAAGTAAATCTTATTTAGAGTGGGCACAATGGGTTAAGCGTCAGGTTTACGAGTTAGCTAGTTAATTTACAATAGCTATTATTTCCCAATACAAAATTTGCTAAAGATATTACCAAGAATCTCTTCGGTGTTAATTTCGCCTACTATTGAGCCGAGGTGAAAGAGGGTTTCGCGAATATCTTGTGAGATTAAATCTGTAGAAATTTGCTGGTTAATACCTTCGGATACTCTATATAGTGAGGCTCTAGCATCTTTGAGCGCTTCATAGTGGCGCACATTTGTTACCAATGTAGAGTAGGAACTATCTACTTTATCTAAGCGACAATCTAACAGTACTTTCTTTAAAGAATCTATTCCAGCTAATCCTTTTGCACTAATTTCAAGAGTTATTACAGGAGTAAGATTTGCTTGAGCGCACAATTTTGTAATAGTCTCTTTAAATTCATTAATCGAATTCACAGGGGCTAAATCACTTTTGTTAAGTAGTATAATTACCTTTTGATTTTCTCTATCAATTACTGAAGTGAGTTGGTTTATACTCTGTTCAAAGTTATCGGGACGTTCGGAATCTAAAATTAAGAGAACAACTGAAGCACTTTTTATTTTACCGTAGGTCCTCTCTATACCAATCATCTCTATTGTCTCTTTGGTTTCGCGAATACCAGCAGTATCTATAAAGCGAAAACCTACTCCGTCTATATTCATGTAGCCTTCAATGTAATCTCTAGTAGTACCATGAATATCAGATACTATAGCCCTCTCTTCTTGAAGTAATACATTTAGCAGGGTACTTTTTCCTGTATTGGTTGCTCCAGCAATTGCCACTGGTATACCGTTTTTGATAACATTACCTAAACGGAAAGAGTCTATAAGAGTGGTAATATGGTCTTCTACATTAGATAATAGTTCTTTAAGTTTATTGCGATCGGCAAATTCTACATCTTCCTCGGCAAAATCTAGCTCTAGTTCCATTAATGAAACAATTTCTAAAAGAGAGCTTCTCATAACAGATAGCTCTTTTGAAAATCCTCCTTTCATTTGCTGTAGAGCAACACGGTGAGAAGCTTCATTTTCAGAAGAAATTAAATCTGCTACAGCCTCGGCCTGAGCCAAATCTAGTTTACCGTTTAAAAATGCTCTTTGCGAGAACTCTCCAGCTTTTGCCAGCTTAGCACCCTTAGACAATAGGAGCATTAATATCTCTTGTTGAATATAAGATGAACCATGACATGAGATCTCTGCCATATCTTCTCCGGTAAATGAATTGGGTGAACGAAAAACAGAGACAAGCACCTCATCTAACATTCTAGAACCATTATAAATTGATCCAAATCGCAGTCTAAAGCTTTTGGTTTTACTCAAAGATAGTCCTTTTAGAGGCTGAAAGATAGAGTCTACTATAACAATGGCCAATGAGCCACTAACTCTAATAACAGCAATTGCTCCTTTACCTTCTACTGTAGAGAGAGCACAAATTGTATCGGGCAGAAGATGACTCATAGTTCTTTATTTTTTAACTAATAAAACAACATTTTCTAAATGGTGGGTATGTGGAAACATATCTACAGGTTGCACTTTGGTAATTTGGTACTGCTCTCCAATGAGTTCAATGTCTCTAGCTTGAGTTGCGGGGTTGCAGCTTACATAAATAATTTTATCTGGTGCTGCCTGTGCTATAACTTTTGCAACATCGGGGTGTATTCCTGCTCTTGGAGGGTCTAAGACTATAACATTGGGCGTTCCTTCTTGTTCAATGAATTGTGCAGATAGCATATCTCTCATATCTCCTGCAAAAAAGTAGCAATTATCTATATTATTATTAGCAGCATTAACTTGGGCGTCTACAATAGCTTCCGGTACATATTCAATACCAACTACTTTTGAAGCATTACGTGCCAAAAAAAGTGCGATAGTACCTGTTCCTGTATACAAATCATACACAATTTCGTTACCAGTAAGATCTGCAAAATCACGTACAATTGAGTAGAGCCTATAGGCTTGATTAGAATTTGTTTGATAAAAAGATTTTGGACCAATTCTAAATCTAAGGTCTTCCATTTGCTCAAATATAAACTCATTACCACTATAGTTAAAGCACTCTACATCTGTTAGTGAATCATTTTTCTTGTCGTTTATAATCCAGTTTAAAGATGTTATTAATGGGAATTTTTCTTTTAGTGAATCTAGAAGAAAAGTGCGCAAATCTTGATCTTCGTATGCAAAAACAACTATTACCATAACCTCTCCTGTTGTAGAGGTTCTAACAACCATATTGCGCATTAAGCCAGTTTGTGAACGTAGGTCAAAAAAAGAATAACCATGTCTAACTGTAAACTCTTTAACAAAAAGCCTTATTTCGTTAGATGGTTCGCTTTGCAGATAGCATTTATCTATATCCAACACTTTATCGAACATTCCAGCAATATGGAACCCTAGACCCATTTTATCGTTATCTGTTAGGTGATCGGCTTCGGCAACACTCTCGATCCATCTTTTATTTGAGAATGTAAATTCAAGCTTATTTCTATAGTATTGGGTATCTTCCGATCCTAAAATGGGTGAAATTTGGGGCAGTGTTAAATGTCCTATTCTAGTAAGTTGATCTGTAACCTGTTGCTGTTTATTTTCTAACTGAACAGAGTAGGGGAGCGATTGCCACTTACAACCTCCACAAAGGCCATAATGACTACAAAAAGGTTCAATTCTTATAGGTGAAGGCTCTATCATTCTTGTTATATAACCCTCCATATAGCCTCGTCTCTTATTTTTTACTTGTACGTCTACTATATCTCCTGGAACTGCAAATGGAACAAACAGAACTTTTCCATTTATATGCGCCAATGATTTACCCTCGGCTGCAATAGCTTCAATTGTAACGTTTTCTAATAACTCTTTATCTCTTCTTCCCATACCTTTATTTATTGGACTGCGAAATTAACTTTTTTTAACCTTAAACGTTTATAATATGCATTAAAAATCGTAAATTCGCTAATAAACAAATAACGCCAAAGACATGAAAAAGTTTTATTTAACCTTTTTAATCTTAGCCTTGGCAACTATAACAACTGTTGCATCAGTGAGTGCGCAAGATTATATTTCTGTAGGGGGAAGAGTACAAGATGCCTCTACTGGTAGATCGCTCGGCTTTGCTTCTGTGCATTTACAACACACTAATATAAGCAATGTTACAAATAACGATGGCCTTTTTATTCTTAAAATACCAGTTAAGGTAAAAGCCGATACTTTAATAATCTCATATTTAGGCTATAAAACTAAAAAAATAGCATTAAGTGAGTTTAATGTTAAAGAGATGAGAATCTCTCTAGATCAATCTATTATTCAACTTAAATCAGTCACAATAAAGCCACAAGATGCCTCATCTATACTTAAAATGGCTTTCTCTAGAATTTCTAGCAATTATAGTCAAAAGCCAGTTCAAATGACTGCTTTTTACAGAGAAATGATAAAAAAAGGCAATAATTATGTAGCTATAAACGAAGCAGTACTGGATATTCTAAAAGCTTCATATACAAGCTATAGGTTGGATCAGATTGGGATGTATAAAGCCAGAGGTAATTATGATGAACGAAGAATTGATACTTTAATAATTAAATTTCAAGGAGGAGCAAACTCTGCACTAGATATAGATATTGTGAAGGATCCATTTTTAGGAGTAGATTTAATAATGCTAGATCAAGTTTATGAATTCAAATTTGCCGCACCAGTAACAATTAATGATAGGCTATTTTATGTTATAGAGTTTGACGAAAAACCTAGACTTGATAAAGAAATATATTTCCGCGGTAAAATTTTTATAGATCCTGAATCTTATGCAATTGGACGCGCCGAGTTTTCTATGAACGTAGAAGATCGTGATAACGCAAATTCATATTTTGTAAGAAAAAAACCGGCATCTTTAAGAATGGATGTTATAAGTGCAAATTATTTAGTGAATTTCAAACCACTAAATGGAATTTGGTATTTTGATTATTCTAAAACCGAAGTAAAATTCAATGCGAAATTTAAACGAAAATGGTTTAGTAATAATTATACGGTTTCGTCAGAAATTGCTATTACCGATATTTTACCTGTTGAGAGAAAAATAGAACCTAAAAATAGAATTCGCCCTAGAGATATAATCTCAAATAGAGTTAACGATTTCACAGATGAGAATTTTTGGGAAGATTATAATATCATTGAACCCGACGATTCTATCGATAAAGTTATTTCGAGAATTATTAAGCAGCTCAGAAAACGAGAATAGTTACACAATTTATATTATGTTAAATAGAAATGCAGAGTAGAGAATCGATACCACTTCCAGAAAGAATGCGTCCTAAAAGTTTAGACGATTACGTAGGGCAAGAACATTTAGTTGGAGAAGGATCTGTTCTCAGAAAAATGGTTGAATCTGGAAATATAAGTTCTTTTATACTATGGGGACCTCCGGGTGTTGGTAAAACTACTTTAGCAAGAATTATATCTTCTCAGTTAGATCGCCCTTTTTATGCGCTATCTGCTATTAATTCTGGAGTTAAGGATATTAGAGAAATAATTGAAAAATCTCGTTCTGGTTCTATTTTCCAAAAGAAAAGACCAATACTCTTTATTGACGAGATACATCGTTTTAGTAAATCTCAACAAGATGCCCTTCTTGGTGCCGTAGAAGATGGTACAATTATACTTATTGGAGCTACTACAGAAAATCCTTCTTTTGAAGTGATTTCTCCCCTATTATCTCGTTGTCAAACTTATGTGCTTAAATCGTTAGAAAAAGAGCATTTAGACATTCTCATAGATCGAGCTATACAAGAAGATATTATACTTTCTAAAAAGAATATTATTGTAAAAGAGAGGGAAGCACTTTATCGATTTTCGGGTGGAGATGCTAGAAAATTGCTTAATATTATAGATATTATAACCTCTACAGAGCTACAAAATGGTGAAATACTTATAAATAACAATATTGTTACAGAACGTCTACAAGAGAATATTGCAAAGTACGACAAGAGTGGAGAGCTACATTATGATATAATTTCTGCTTTTATAAAAAGTATTAGAGGAAGTGATCCTAATGGTGCTTTATATTGGATGGCACGTATGTTAGAAGGTGGAGAAGACCCCCTATTTATTGCAAGGAGAATGGTAATTTTGGCATCAGAAGATATTGGACTTGCAAACCCAAATGCAATACTTATTGCACAAGCCTGTTTCGATTCTGTTCACAAGATTGGAATGCCAGAAGCTCGTATTATTTTATCACAAGCTGCAATATATTTAGCTACTTCATCTAAAAGCAACTCGGCATACTTAGCTATAGATGCTGCTATAGAAGAGGTACGCCGTAGTGGAGATCTTTCGGTTCCTCTTCATTTGCGCAACGCTCCAACTAAACTTATGAAAGGGTTAGATTATGGCAAAGATTATAAATATGCACACTCCTACCCTGGAAATTTTACCGAACAAGATTTCTTGCCTAAGCAAATTGCTCAATCAATATTTTACGAGCCTGGCGATAATAGTAGAG
>CAYIYT010000064.1:0-6568 GCA_964367735.1 uncultured Muribaculaceae bacterium | reverse complement strand
GTACAATTATTATGAAAAGTATAAAAGAGATAGTGGTACTTTCTGGGAAAGGTGGAACAGGAAAAACTTCTGTAGCTTCTGCTTTTGCGTTAATAGCAGGTAGAGATGCAATAATAGCAGATTGTGATGTAGATGCTGCAAATATGCACCTACTATTAAAGCCAGATTTTGCATATAGCGAAGAGTATTTTGGAGGAGATGTTGCTATTCTAGATCAAGGTAAGTGTATTAAGTGTGGCAAATGTAAAGAGGTTTGCCGCTTTGATTCAGTTGATTTTATGAATGGACGCTATAGTATTAAAGATCTAAATTGTGAGGGGTGTGGCTATTGTGCTAGAGTTTGCCCTTCAGAAGCTATTACTATGGTAGAGAGAAAAAGTGGCGATCTATTTATCTCTAAAATTAAAAATGGATCCCAAATGGTTCATGCTAAGTTATGTGCAGGAGCAGAAAACTCTGGGAAACTAGTAGCCCAAGTAAAGAAAAACGCAGGTAGAATTGCTGCAGAGCAAGGGTGTGAATATGTGATTGCCGATGGTGCACCTGGTATAGGATGTCCTGTGGCATCTTCTCTCTCTGGTGCCTCACTGGCAGTAATGGTAACAGAGCCAACAAAATCGGCCTTGCACGATCTTAAAAGAGTGCTAGTGGTAGCGAAAAGATTTAATGTTAAGACTTTATGTATCATAAATAAATATGATATAAATATAGCCCAAACAGAAGAGATTAAAGAATATTTAGAAAAAGAGAGTGTATCGCATTTGGCCGATATACCTTTCAATGTCTCTTTTGTGAAGGCCATGGGCCAGGCAAAGTCTATTATTGAGGTAGATACTAAGATAAAAACCTTAATGGAAGATGTTTGGAACAAAATTAAAGAAGCAGTATAAATAATATAAAATTTAAACAATGAAAATAGCATTTACATCGGTAGGAAAAACATGGGAATCACAAATTGACCCTAGATTTGGAAGAGCAGAGTATATAGTAATTTATGACGAAGAGAAAGACAATCTTTCTTTTATTGACAACACAGAAGTCACAAATAAAGCACATGGAGCTGGTACTTCTACTGCACAAAAAGTATTTGAATTAAAGCCAGATATTCTTATAACTGGTAACGGCCCAGGTGAAAACGCAGCTATGATTTTGAGGAGGTTAGATATGAAGATGTTTGTTAATGCCCATAATTTTACTTTGAAAGAGGCATACGAAAAATATAAAAATAATGCTTTAGAAACAATATCGATATAAATTGTAGAGCTAATTAAATGAGTGGGCTAAGTAGTCTAGCAAAAGCTTCCTTTAGCTTGTTTTTTACGCTTCTTTTAGCCCATTTAGAGCTCGCAAGACTCCAACATTCTGGTATATCTTTTTTAAACTGATGCTCTACCTCTTGAGCTAATTTGCTATTATAGATTATACCAGTAATTTCAAAGTTATGCTCAAGAGATCTATTATCCATATTTGCCGATCCTATTATACAAAACTCACCATCTATTGAGATAACTTTTGAGTGGTTGAATCCTTTTTTTAGTAGATATACCTTTACACCTGCTTCTAGTAATTCTGTAGCATAGGACATTGTACACCAGTGAGCAATACTAGTATCAGATTTTTCTGAAAGCATAAGAGATACCTCTACACCGCTCAAAGAGGCTGTTTTCATTGCGGTAAGAATAGATTCGTTTGGGGTAAAATAAGGAGTTACAATAAAAATCTCTTTTTTCGCCGATGTTATCGCCATAAAATAGCAATGCATAATGCCTGCCCAATCGCTATCGGGGCCCGATGTTACTATTTGAGAGTAGATATGCTCGGGAGCTTCACTTAAATCGAAATCTTTTATGACAGTTATTGGATAATATTTTCTTTTTCTATTGAACTGTTGGTTTATAATGAAATATCTATCTAGTAAAAAGCTAGATTGAAGCACTGCAACAGACTCTCCAGAGATTTTCATATGTGTATCTCTCCATTCAGGAAAATTACCTCCGGTATAATATCTATCGGCGATATTAACCCCACCTATATAACCTATTAGTCCATCGGTAACAAGTATTTTCCTATGATTTCTGTAGTTTGCTTTAGATGTTGGCATTAAAAACCTTACTGGAGAAAAAACAAGAAGTTCTACTCCATTTTTAATGAGTTCTTGTTTGAATTTAGAGTTTAAATTCCAACAACCCATATCGTCATAGATTACCCTTACCTCTATGCCATCTTTTGCTTTTCTTATGAGTAGATCCTTAAATCTATTGCCAGTATTATCGTTGTCAATTATGTATGACTGAAGGTGAATATGCTGTTTTGCATTAGAAATAGTATTGTACATATCGTCAAGAGCCTCTTTTCCTGTATAGAAAAGTTCTACCGATGTGTTTACCCCTATCATACTGCGACTACTTTTTAAATTGAGCTTTATGAGATTGCTAAATTTATGTAAATGGGAAGGCAGGAAGTTAATATCGCTTTTAATCTGTTTTAGCTGAGTGTTTGCTGTTATCCTTTTTACTCGTTCGTCTCTTACTCCTTTTCTACTAAAGAGCTTACGTTTACGAAAATTTTGCCCAAAAAGGAGATAGACTGCAAGACCTATATAGGGGAGTAGTAAAATTACTATTATCCACGAGAGCGATTTTACAGGATCGGATTTTTGATAAATAATTATTCCCGAAGCATATATTGCAAGAATAATATACACTGCATAAAGAATCCCCCATATGAATTCCCAGAATAGCATATTCTACATTATTTATCTGTTATTATGTTTTTTGCCGAGTAAAGTATTGCTACTCCACCCGTAAGTGATTTAAATTCAATATTAGAGTAGCCTATATGTTCTAATTCTGCTGCAAATTGGCCATACTGTGGAAATGTTGCAACCGAAGACGGTAGATAATGGTATGCATATTTATCGCCAGAAATTATTTTTCCTGCAAATGGTAGGATGGTTAGGAAATAAAAGTTAAAAAGTTTTCTCCAAATAATATTTCGCGGAGTTGCAAATTCAAGGATTGCTAACTCTCCATCTTCTTTTAAAACTCGTTTTATTTCTGACAAAGCCTCTGCTCTATTTTCAAAATTTCTTATTCCAAACCCTATTGTCACTAAATCGAATGAATTATTGGGAAATGGTATAGAATCTGCCGATGCTAGAATGAACTCAATAGGTTCTATCTTCTTTTTATTTGCTTTGACTTTAGCTATTTCTAGCATTCCCCTAGCAATGTCTAATCCAGTTACTTTAACGCCTCTCTTATTAAGAGCCAAAGATATATCTCCAGTGCCACAAGCTACATCTAGTGCATTTTGTGGCTTACTCTTCAATACCTTTTTGAGGAGTTTTTTTCTCCAAATTTTATCAATTCCAAAAGAGAGTACGTGGTTTATAAAATCGTAGCTACTAGCGATATTATTAAACATTGCAGCTATTGTTGTTCTCTCTTTGTTAATTTTATTGCTCATTAATCAATATAGTCAGAGATATATCCAAATGATAAATCGTCCATTCGAAGTTCTCCTTTAGTGACATGCCCCAAGAGTGTAATTTTTATCCCATTTTTATAAATAAAATCTACAAATTTACCTTCTTGTTCACTTGAAACACTAATTAAAATTGCTGGATTATCATCATTGAAAAGGAAATCTTTTTCGTCCATCTCGGAATCTGAGGTAATATCAAACCCAAGCTTGTTTACAGCGCACGCTTCAATTAAACTAGAAAAGAGGCCGCAGCAATGAAGAGTATGAGCGCTAGTAATCAATTCGTTTTCTATTGCATCCAATGTTATCTCTATAACTGCACTATTGTCTAGCTCTTCACCAGAGTAATCTCCAAGTAAATAAATAGTGTCGCCTTTTTTATTGAAGTTAATAACAACCTTGCTTTTGCTTGCTCCAAAAAGGGTGTCGTAAGAGTCTTTTTTATACTCCGATATGCTCTCTCGTAGTTCTGTACTCAAGGATATAATTTGAGCAATTTCCTTAAGATCATAAATGTTAGCAATTTGTTTTTTAAAATTGTCGTTCATATCTAAAGTGATTTTATATTTTGCTAAGTTAAGAAAAAAAACTCTATATTTGCGAGCTCTAAGCCCAGATGGTGAAATTGGTAGACATGCTACTTTGAGGGGGTAGTGCCGGTTACGGTGTGCAAGTTCGAGTCTTGTTCTGGGCACCAGGTGAAAAGTCAAACTATTGAAATACAATATTTTGGCTTTTTTGTTTTTATAGAACGTCCCCCATACGTCCCCCAAAATAAAGAAGAATAAAGAAAAAAGCGTTGAATTTAAATATCCAACGCTTTGTTTGCTTAAAATTACCGTATGACTTTCGTCATAAGACTGTACAAATTTAATAAATTATTTCATACACTAAAATGAGAGCAGATTATAACACACGCCAATACCGATGTATTGGGTTGGCTTGATTGTGTTTTGCTGGAGAGTGAGGCCATAGCCGACATGAATACCAACTCCCCACCTGTTAGACTTTGGTTTGGAATGAATGGTTGTTGAGGTGATTATTTGCTGGGTGTTACGGAATATGTGCATGCTGTCTAGCTCGGGACGATATCCTGAAATCCATGCTTGGTAGTTTTCTCCCTGGTATATTTTCTGCTCTCTGGGGAGAGTGAGGTAAAGGGTGTCTTTAAGTCGGATCGTGTCTTTTACCTGGACAATGATCGTGTCAATGTTTCTTATTATTATAGGTGACGGCTTGTTTATACGAATGGTGTCGTGTAGGTATAATGTGTCTACCTGAGTGCTGATTTTTGAAACGAAGTCATTATTTCTATTGCAACGGCCAATGGTGAAAATGCCGACAAAAGCCAGTAGGAAAACAATCATAATACTGGCAACCTGGCCAAATCTCTTTATTTGGTTTAAGGTATTCATAGTTGTGCCTCCTTGTATGATTTGTCATATAAAATCTGGTGCCTTTGTGGACCATTTGCCTTAAACGAAACATGCAAGAATGAATCATGTAGAATCATCTGATCAAATGGGAGAGAGTATCTGAATATTATTTGAGCAAGCAATAATACCTCCATGGCATCTTTACAAAATATGTCGGCAGCCTCACCTCTTAAGTGTTGAGAGTTCTTTGCACCTCCCAAAGCCTTGTTTAATGCCAGAGATCTATATCCACTGTTCAGAACTAGAGGGCGCTGGACTTTATCCCTAAGTGGTTGCAGAAGATTCAATACCAGGAGCCGTACGGCAAAACGGATTTTGTCGGATGGGATGTGATTGTCTATGCCGAGTTCTTTTGCCTTCTGGCTGCGTTCAAACTCTTCATAATTAAAATGCTTGGATATTGGTGTTTTCATAATTTCTGTTCCAATTGTTTAACCTCCTCTGTATTGCCAAATGGTGGTTCTCTATTGATACATTTAATCACATGGCACCGCATAAGTTTTGAGATTGCGTAATTCGTGTTGGCTTTATCTAGTTGATTGCGTAACTCGGTATTTATGTCGTAAAGCTTTTCAATCTTCACTGTGGCTGCCTCATACTTTAGATTAAGTGTAGTGAGATCGTGCTCTTTCTGCGCAACGATTAGTTGCCATTGTTCATTGACTTTTTCTGTGTTGGCCACCTGGGCAGCTGCTTTCTTTTCAATGATCAAAAATAATGTAACAAATCCTCCTGTGCCTAACAACGATGCAATCAATTGTATTATCAATTCTGGTGTCATATCTATTAGTTTTAGTAAAAAATCCCTGCTTTGTATCACTACAAGGCAGGGATTGAAAAGAATATGGTTAGGATAAGTTGGGTGGGGGAAACTTATTATTATTCACTCAATGTAGCCAGTCCCATCATCTCGCCGGATCTTTCTCCTGTAGTGGTGTTGACATAAAACCATTTTACGAACACTTTTGAGTGAGTAGTTGATGGAGCCCCATACTTAGCATCATACGAAGTTTTAAGAGCTATAGCTGTGGTTACAGGGGTTTGTGGCTCGGCGATAATGGCTGCTTTGGCATAAGCATCACTGATACCGTTTGATTGTGGCATGGAAGCTTTGACAATGAGCTTAAGGTTTGAAACATCATCGGGTATACTAGCGAGTGTAATGGTGAAGGCACTGGCAGTAAGGGATAAAGTCGCATTGGAAGGAGAGGAAACACCAGAAAGAACAGGTGGTGTACCCAGAGCCGCACCTCCACTAGCTACAACCCAATGATTAAGACGAAGGTAAAGGTTCAATCCTGATATTTTGGCTTTTGATCCAAGGATAGATTTGCCCTCCTGTGTTTGAGCGAGAGAATTCCAGGCGGCAATCTGGGCCTGAGTAAGAGATTTAAAACTTTTGGCAAGTTGGCTGAAGATGGCTTTGATGTCACCTTGTGAAGCAGAGTTTGAAGAGTTGGAATAACTCTTATTCCTGATGTATTTGCGACCACGGCTCTTAGCTGCGGTCACGCCTTTTGCAGTTCCTGCAAATTCTTCAAAGGCAATGGATGGAGTGTACTTCATACATATTTTGTATTTAAAGGTTAATTAATAACAAATATAATAAATATTTTAAAATACTGAAACTAAGTATATAAAAGTTT
>CAYIYT010000063.1:0-8208 GCA_964367735.1 uncultured Muribaculaceae bacterium | reverse complement strand
CTTCTAAAGAATTAAATCAAAGTAAGATTTTAGTAATTTTACTTTGATTTTTTTTTGCTACATTAGCAGAGATAATTCAGATTTTAATTATAAAAGCATTATATATTATGATTTCTTACAAAGATTTAGGTTTGGTGAATTCAAGAGAATTATTTGCCAAAGCAGTAAAGGGTGGGTATGCAATTCCTGCCTTTAACTTTAATAACATGGAGCAAATGCAAGCTATTATAGCTGCTTGTGTAGAGACTAGATCTCCAGTAATTCTTCAGGTTTCTAGCGGTGCTCGTAAATATGCCAATCAAACATTGTTGAGGTATATGGCGCAAGGTGCTGTAGAATATGCAAAAGAGTTAGGTGCAAATATTCCTATAGTTCTTCATTTAGACCACGGCGATACGTTTGAGCTTTGTAAATCTTGTATTGAAATGGGTTTTTCATCTGTTATGATAGATGGTTCTCATTTACCTTATGAAGAGAACATTAAGCTTACAAAACAGGTTGTAGAGTATGCTCATAAATATGACGTTACTGTAGAGGGGGAGTTAGGGGTACTTGCAGGTATAGAAGACGATGTATCTGCCGAGGAGCATACCTATACTCAACCAGAAGAGGTAGAAGACTTTGTTGCTAGAACTGGAGTTGATTCTTTAGCTATTTCTATAGGTACTTCACATGGAGCATTTAAATTTAAACCAGGGCAAGATCCAAAAATAAGATTAGATATTCTTAAGGAGATAGAAAAAAGAATCCCTGGATTCCCTATAGTTCTTCATGGTTCGTCAAGCGTTCCTCAGGATATAGTTGCTCAGATCAATAAATATGGTGGGAAACTGAAAGATTCAATTGGCATTCCAGAAGACCAGCTTCGTAAAGCAGCATTGAGCGCTGTATGTAAGGTTAATATAGATTCAGATGGCCGCCTTGCAATGACAGGTGCAATAAGACAAGTGTTTATTGAGAAACCAGAAGAGTTCGACCCACGTAAATATCTTGGTCCTGCAAGAGACGCTCTCAAGGAATTATATAAACATAAAGTATTGAATGTACTTGGTTCAAACGATAAAATGTAATTTAGCTTAAGGCTTTTTTATAAGTCTCAAGTGCTCTTTCACGAGCTTCTTTATGATCACAGATGGGTGCTGGATAGGTTTTAGAACCGAGTTCTGGCACCCATTTTTTTATATATATATTATTGGGATCAAATTTGCGAACTTGTTCGTATGGATTGAAAATTCTAAAGTAGGGAACAGCATCGCAACCGGTACTAGCTGCCCATTGCCAATTGCCATTGTTAGATGAAAGATCGTAATCTAATAGCTTTTCGGCAAAATAAGCTTCACCAATTCGCCAGTCTATTAAAAGATGCTTTACTAAAAAAGAGGCGGTTATCATTCTTACTCGGTTGTGCATTACTCCAGTGGCATTTAACTCCCTCATTCCTGCATCTACTATTGGGTAGCCTGTATTCCCATTGCACCAAGCATCTAACTCATTGTCATTATTGCGCCATTCAATAAATCTGTACTTACTCTTGAATGGTTCGTTTGGAACTTTAGGAAATTTAAATAGAATCATTTTAAAGAAATCTCTCCAAATGAGCTCCTTTAGCCATGTGTCGTGTCCTATAGCAATGCGAACTACCTCTCTAATGCTTATTGTCCCAAATCTTAGGTGTGGGCTTATTCCTGAAGTACCTTCTATTGCTGGGAAATTCCTTGTTTCTCCATAGTTTTCAATAATTTGATGCGGAATCAAATAAGGCAATTCTACACTAATCTCTGCAGGAGCGAACCCAATCGCTTCTATTGTTGGTAAAGATGTTTTAATCGATGGCAAAGAATCACTAATTATATGCAGGGATTTATTAATTAATCTCTTATCAAGGAGCCTTTCTAGGAGATTCTCTGTGTTATATTCCTTTAGGTATTCACGAGGAGAACTCTGCAGTTTCTCTATCCATTTACGTGAATATGGTGTGTAGATACTATAGGGAGTTCCATCCTTTTTAAGGATCTCGTCTTTCTCAAAAATCACTTGATCTTTAAAGCTATGTAGTGGTATCCCTTTTTTAGCAAGTACAGTTGCAACTAAAGCATCTCTTTCTATAGTCTCGGGTTCGTAATCATTATTGCAATAAACAGCCTTAATCTCAATAAAGTTATTAAACTCACCATTTATTAAATTTTCAAAAATATCTATAGGATTGCCTTTAAAATTAAGTAGGAGTGAGTTTGCTTTTATAAACTTCTTTTCCATAAAAGAGAGAGCAATATGGATAAATGTTACTCTTTTATCGGCGCCTCCTTGTTCTAGTTTGTCTAGGATAGTTGTGTCAAATATAAAAAGAGGGATTACTGGCAAATTTGATTTAAGAGCATGCCAAAATGCTGGATTATCTTCCAAACGCAAATCTCTTCTGAACCAACATAAAGCAACTTCTATTTTTTCCATATTTATAAAGATAGGATAATTTTTTCCCAGAAAGGGAGCATCTCTTTTTTGCTCCAGCCATGGCAGCCAAATGGTAATTTAGAGTTGTTGAGTTTAAAACAATACTCGGGATGTTTATCAAAAGCAAACTCGAGAGCCTCTAGGTGAGACGGATATTTGAATGGGCTTTCTAAATGGTTGTTTATTAATATAGACCAAAAGACATCTTCGTTATACATATGATATCTTTTTTTGCTGCTAAATTCTTCAATAACTTCTTTACACTCAATGGCTGCCTTGTAGTGAGTCTCTACTTTGCGAAGTGAGAGCCCTCCGTTGCCAACCTTATTAAAAAGATCTTGCCTATCTGGCTTGTTTAATCTCTTCTTTATAACCCGTAAAATAGACATGTACTGCTTAATGACAGGAAAGCCATATACAGGACGTTTAATCCAAGGAGCTCCAATATAGTCGTAGTTTTTATTGCACCACTGCTCTAGATTGTCAGTAAAGACATAACAATCTAATTGATAGATTAATATATATTTATTATCTAAAAATTGTTTGTAAAAATCTGGAGAGAGCATTAGTTTATTGTATGCTTTTATTCCCTTAAAACATTCATCTGGAAAGCTCACAAAGGATGCTTTAGGAGCCAGAGTAGTTAATTGTTCTGGGACAAGTGATTCGGGTTTTATAAATATTATTGGATATTTACATAGTATTTCACAAACTCGTTTAAGTGATATTACTTCGTAATTAGAGAGTTGGTTGGTATATATTGGGATAATAATTGATACTTCTTTCATCCTGTCTAAATTATATAAACTGTTTGTAAATAAGCCAAAAAGACATTAAACAGACAGCTAATGCAACTACATAATTAATAATAGTGGTGCCCCATTTTACTGCTATTAGTGAGGCAATCACAGCGCCGGTAACATTGCCAATGGCATATATAAGGGCAACTGGCCAATTAACCTGCCCATGCCAAATAAATACAGCCAATGCTAAGGGAGTGTATATCAATACAGCAAATTGTTTTATTCCATTAGATTTTAGTAGATCTAGCCCCAGCATGTAAAAGCTTCCAAAAAGGATGAGTATACCTACACCTGCATGAGTAAAACCACCATAAGCTCCAATCAATACAAAAACAAGAAATTTAAGGACTCCAATTTTCTCTCTTTTTTTTGCTTCTCTAGCATTCTCCTTTTTCTTATTTTGATTGTAAATGAGCAAAAAAGCCATAATTGGTAACATTAGACCCATTATAACCTCCATAATAGAAGGGTTTACAATAGCTGCACCTTGAGCTCCTATCAAAGAACCAATCGCAATAGGTATCCCAACTTTAGTGCCGAGTTTAATATCTAGATGACCGTGTTTTTTAAAAAGTGCACTAGATACTGCAAATTGTGCCAGCACACCTACTCGTGTTGTTCCATTTGCTACATTAATAGGCATTCCCATGGCCATAAATAGTACGTAAGAGAGGGCAGTGGCCATACCAGCCAATGTGTTTACGAATCCCACTAAAACTCCTGTAAATACCAATATAGATATCATTTTTATAGAATAGATATCTGTAGTGAGCAGGAAATTGCCTATATTTTCAAGCACATTATCAAATTTAGAGTACGCAAAAATAGAACATTTTTGGGATATACATGTCATTTTGTCTTGAAGCTCTGTTTGGCAAATATTTTGTGATTACCTTTACAAATTATTTTAAACAATAGTAGTGCTTGTTATGAAAAAACATAAGAAAGAGACTGAGATTTTGGAAAACGAAAACAATACTGCAGAATTCATTGAAAGTCAATTGAAAGATCTATCCGAGGAACCTAGCTCGTTAGAAGATAAATTAAAGGAAGAGCTCTCTATGGCTAATGACAAATATTTAAGATTGGCAGCTGAATTTGATAATTATAGAAAAAGGACCCTCAAAGAGAAGCAAGATTTAATATTATTTGCAGGAGAAGAGATAATCAAAGGAATTCTTCCTGTTATAGACGATTTTGACAGAGCTATAGATATGTTAGAAAAAGCAGATGGAGACAACTCTACTGCGATTGAGGGCACAATGCTTATTTATAACAAATTGAATGCATTTCTTCTATCTAAAGGAGTAAAAGAGATTAAAGCTGTAGGTTGTGACCTAGATACTGACTTTCATGAAGCAATTGCTCAGGTTCCTGTAGAAGAAAAGAAGAGAAAAAACAAAATAATAGAGGTGGTTCAGCGAGGCTATACTCTTAACGGAAAAGTAATCCGCTTTGCAAAAGTGGTAATGGGTCAATAATTAAGAGAAAATGGCAAAAAGAGATTATTACGAGGTACTTGGTGTAGCTAAAGGAGCAACGGCCGACGAGATTAAAAAGGCCTATCGTAAGATGGCAATAAAATACCATCCCGATAAAAACCCAGGCGATAAAGGAGCCGAAGATAAATTTAAGGAAGCAGCAGAGGCATATGATGTTCTTAGTAATTCCGATAAAAAAGCTCGTTACGATCAATTCGGTCATGCCGGAATGAGTGGTAATGGAGCAGGAGGTTTTAGCGGAGGTGGTTTCTCTATGGATGATATATTCAGCCAGTTTGGAGATGTCTTTGGAGGTCATTTTGGTGGCTTTGGAGGGTTTGGAGGGTTTGGATCGCAAGGTGGTGGACGTAGAGTAAGCAGAGGTTCCGATATTAGAATACGTGTTAAGCTTGAATTGAAGGATGTTGCACACGGTGTAGAGAAAAAGGTTAAAATTAATAAGCAGGTACATTGTAATACTTGTAACGGCAAGGGTGCAAAATCTGAAGCAGACATTAAAACTTGCGAAACATGCAAAGGCACTGGCCAAGTTACTAGAGTAACTCAAACTTTTTTAGGCTCAATGCAAACAGCTTCGGTATGTCCCACTTGTAACGGTGAGGGTAAAACTATTGCCAAGCCATGTAGCTCATGTTCTGGAAGTGGCTTAGTAAAAGAGATTGAAGAGATCTCTTTCAAAATTCCTCCAGGAGTTGCACAAGGAATGCAACTTACTGTTCAAGGTAAAGGTAATGCCGCCAAGAGTGGGGGAGTAAACGGAGACTTATTGGTAGTTATAGAAGAGACAGATCATCCCGATCTTCAAAGAGATGGCAACGATCTTATCTTTTCTCTCTTTATCTCTATTCCCGATGCTGTTCTGGGTACCGATGCCGATATTCCTGCCATAGATGGCAAATTGCGTATAAAAGTAGAACCGGGTACTCAATCGGGTAAGATATTGAGACTTAGAGGTAAAGGATTGCCCGATGTAAATAGATATGGCACTGGAGATCTTCTTGTTTATATTCAAATATGGACTCCTAAGAAAATTGAAAAACAGGAAAAAGAGATGCTAGAAAAACTTAAAATCTCGGCAAGCTTTAAGCCTAACCCTAGTAAAGAGGATAGAAACTTCTTTGAACGAATGAAAAAAATATTTTCTTAGTGAACAAAAACTTTTTTCTAATATTATTTACCAGCTTATTATTCTCTCTTCCTCTCTATTCATATTGGGGAAGTGATACTATTAAACCTGTGATCTCTTATAGAAATCCCTTGAATTTGAGTGTATCTCTTTCTGGTAGTTACGGAGAGCTTCGTGCTACTCATTTTCATTCGGGCATAGATTTGAGAGTTGGAGGTGTTACTGGAGCTCCTATACATGCCGCTGCCGATGGTTATATTTCAAGAATTTCTGTCTCTCCTAGTGGTTATGGAAATGCTTTGTATATAAATCATCCCGATGGGAAGACAACTGTATATGGCCACATGTTAGACTTTACCTCTTCCATTGCAACTTGGGTTAGAGGAAAGCAGTATGAAAGCGAGAGTTTTCAGGTTAACCTTACACCAGAGAATTCTCTATTCAAGATTAAAAAGGGCGATCTACTTGGTAGAGCAGGTAATTCGGGCTCTTCGGGAGGGCCTCATTTGCATTTTGAGACAAGAGATACCGAAAGTGAAATTCCTCTAAACCCTCTTTTTGAAACAGGAATTAAAGTTCTTGACAATATAGCGCCTGAATTTCAAAAGGTTAATTTTTATTCAATTTCAGATGTAAATAGAGTTGCTCAAAGGGGTTTGATACGCTCATTTACTGGTGCCTTTTCTCAGGTTTTTGAAGTATCAGATACCTTTTATGTAGCAGTTGCAGGCATTGATAGACAAAATAATACGGGAGCAAAACTAGCAGTTTATAAATACAACTACTATTTAGATAATGAGCTAATATTTTCGTTCACACCAGAGAAGGTTGCCTTCGATAAGGGACGCTATATTAACAGTGTGGTTGAGTATGCCGAGAAACAAAGTAACAATCTTTCATTGATAAAAAGCTGGATTGAACCTGGTTGCGGTATTACTTCAAATATAATAGCAGTTAATAATGGCCTTTTTGTTCTAATGGACAATGCAGTTCACGATGTAAAAATAGAACTCATAGATGAACACCAAAATAAATCTACAAGAGTTTATAAAGTGCGTAAAGCTTCGCATAATTTAGAGAAACAAGAGATCGATTTCTCTATAAATAGTGTATTGATGCCTTGGTTCTTGCCTAACCGATATGAAAATGAGAATATAAAAGTTTTGCTTCCTCCGGCATCGTTATATAGTTCAATCTTCTTTAAAAGTGATACTCTTTATTGTGAACAGGAGCTATTCTTTGTTATTCACGATTCCAATACACCTCTGCACAATTTGGCACTTATAGCCATAAAAACAGAAATTCCAGAACATTTACAAGAGAAAGCTTTGGTTGTGAGAAGAAGTAAAAACGGGAATCTAAGTTCGGCAGGTGGTAGCTATATAAACGGGTGGGTAGAGGCCTCTATTAGCTCCTTTGGTACATACGGGGTCTCTTATGATACAATTGCACCAGTGATTACTCTTAGCTTTAAAAATGGCGACAATGTTGCAGGCAGGTCTAGTTTGCGTTTTACTATTTACGATAATCTTTCGGGAATATCTTCATATAAAGTTTTAATAGATGGAAAATGGATTCTTACATCTTATGACCCTAAAAATAGGAGATTAGAGTCGGAACTTAGGGCAGATGTTATTAAAAAGGGAATGAAGCATCAATTGACTATCTTTGTCACAGATAGCAAGGGTAATACCAACCAAGTTGATAGATCTTTTACCTGGTAATGTTAAATTGGTAGTTAAGGGAGTATTTTATTTTGTATTCTTGAAAATATTTTCTACTTTTGCAGTCCCAAATAAAAAAGCAACCTCTTATAAGAACATATGAGTCTGTAATGTTGCACTAATAGATAAAACAATGGATTTAATTAAAATTGCAGAACAATCTTTTGCCGGACAAGAGGCTCAATTGCCTAGTTTTAAGGCAGGTGACACTATTACAGTTACCTATAAGATTAGGGAGGAGACTAAAGAACGTCTTCAAAAATACCGTGGCGTTGTTATTCAAAGAAAAGGCGTTGGCTCAACAGAAACATTCACAGTACGTAAAATGTCTAGTGGAGTTGGTGTAGAAAGGATTTTTCCTATCACATCTCCTTTCATTGAATCTGTAGAGGTTAACAAACGTGGTAAAGTTCGTAGAGCAAGAATTTTCTACATTAGAGAACTTACCGGTAAGAAAGCTCGTATCAAAGAGAGAAGATACGTAGTTGCCAAAAAAGAGGTACCAGAAGCTTAAATAAGCTTTTCGCATATAAGGCCCCGTGGCTCAACTGAATAGAGCATCTGACTACGGATCAGAAGGTTACAGGTTTGAATCCTGTCGG
>CAYIYT010000062.1:0-8453 GCA_964367735.1 uncultured Muribaculaceae bacterium | reverse complement strand
CTCCTCAATATAAGGAGTCACTCTGTTATTGTGTTATGCTATTTTTTTGTTGCTGGCAGTTGTTTGGTAATCTTTTCACAAATTGCATCGAACTCGGCCTTTATTAAAGAAGAGTTAATTACCTCATTCATTTTGCCATAATCGCACTCTTGGCATAGCTTTTCATGAAGTGGTATTTGAGCCAGTAGCGGAACATTAAATTTACGTGCAAGAGCTTCTCCACCACCTTTGCCAAATAAAATGTATTTTTCTTCTGGGTGGTTTTCTGGAGTAAACCAAGACATGTTTTCTATAACACCTAACACTGGTACACCAATGGTTTTATCGGCATAAAGAGAGATTGCTTTTTGAACATCGCTTGTAGAGAGCATTTGAGGAGTAGTAACTATTACTACTCCAGATATTTTATACTCTTGAAGCAATGAAATATGGATATCACCTGTTCCTGGAGGAGTGTCTATAATAAGATAGTCAAGTTGGCCCCATTGGGATTCATCAATCATCTGTTTCATACCGCTTGCTGCAAGTGGCCCTCTCCAAATTGCTGCTTTGGCAGGGTCTATGAAAAGACCTATAGACATTAGTTTAATACCGAAGCGCACAATAGGCTCAATCAAGGTTTTTCCATCTTCTTCTGTTACACTAGGGCGGCATTCTTGAATGTCGAACATCATTGGTAGTGATGGGCCATAAATATCGGCATCTAGCAAACCAGTTGAATATCCCTCCAGAGAGAGAGTCATTGCAAGAGTAGCGGCTACTGTAGATTTACCTACACCTCCTTTGCCAGATGCTACAATTATAATGTTTTTGATTCCTTTAATTTCTTTTTTTACTATTGGATTATCGCAGCTCATATTTTTATTTATATTTTATGATTTATTTATAATTTTTTATTGCCGATGTTTGAAATTATCTCTTCTATAGTTTTGTTTTGATCTTGGATTATGATCATCCCAATTTTCATGCTCTCGAAAACATTTTTTATTCTCTCTCCAAATTCAGACGAGACAACTATTTCTACATTCATAGAAGAGAGTAGTTTTACTACAGAAGGCCCTGCTCTTTTAGGCAGGTTTCTGAAACTGTTTTCTATGAATTCTAAAGATTTATCTTCTGTGTCGTAGATTGCGAAATATTCCGATCTTCCAAAATGAGAACTGCAGATGCTCTTTATATTGTTTTCTATAGCAGTTATTGCATATTTCATATGTGTCTGTTTTATTCTGCGTATGAGTTAATATTGCTAGAACCGCATAATGTACAAATTGGATTTGCTATATGTAAATAGTTGTTGAAAGAGGCGTTGCAATCTTTGCATTTGTACCAGTCGCTGTCTAGGAAAACCTTGCCTCCCTCAAAAATAATACCTTTACCCTCGGTAAAAGCCTCGGCAACCTTCTTTCTTGCTTGTGAGTAAATTCTAGTTAAAGTGGGCCTTGAAACACCCATTATTTGAGCAGCCTCTTCTTGGCTTTTAGACTCATAGTCGCAAAGCCTAATAGATTCATACTCCTCTAAATTTATAATTACAAGGGAGTGCTTTTTGTTGCCTCTAGTATCTATTGGTGTATATCCTTTGATTAAAGGATGAGTGTCTATTCTTCTTAAATTTTTGGGCCTTGCCATAAAAAAACATTTGTTCACTACAAAGGTAATGAACAAATGTTTATAATGAAATTATTTATTCTATAGCTTCTCTTAAGTTATCTATTCAGAGAAAAAATAGGCTGCTTGGCGCATCTCTTGGTGAGTTTTAAATGGCTTTGGAGGGTTCAAGTACTTTTCTAGGAACTTGTGAATAGTAAACCTTATTTCTGAAGCCTCTTTGGAATCTATTCTATCGAAGCCGTGGCCACCAGATGAATTCTCAAATATCTTATATTCAAAAATTTTGTTGTTTGCTTTCAAAGAGTCTATCATAGCAATTACCTCTTCTACATATACATCGTTGTCGTTTGTGTTGGTATGAATAAGTAGAGGTTTTTCTAGCAATGATGCATAATTCGAAGGAGATCTTCTTTTATACTCTTCGGGATTTTCTTTTATTGACTCTCCAATATGATATTTAGATGTAAAATATGCTGTGTAAGATGGGTCGTGAGAACCTAATCTGCTTTCCAAATCGCTTACAGGGACACCTGCAAATGCAACATTATATTTTTCCGGGTAACGCAGAATATTCATAAGCGATATCATTCCACCATGACTCCAGCCAATAATTCCAATTCTTGACTCATCTACGATAGAGTAGTTCTCTACCATATAATCTCGGCTTGCAAGAACATCTTCGTTCTCTAAACCACCGTAATCTATATTCTCGTATGTATCCTTTCCATATCCTGTGCTTCCACGATACTCTGCCGAAACAACAATATATTCCTGGGCAATAAGCTCTTTTACAATATGAGCATAATAAGTAGAAAAATCTGCATGTATACCGCTATGAGGCAATACAATAAGAGGGTATTTCTTTGCAGGATCTATAGTTTTGGGGATAAATACATAGGTATAAAACTGCAACGGATTTGCTGCAAATTTATCATCTTCTTTAAGCGGCTTCCATCTAGGAGGCCCTGTAAGTCTTACCTTATCTACAAAAGCCACACCTCCCAATAGTTGGTGCCACATAAGATCGTCTGTTCTTTTAATAATCTGGTCATGCGAATGGCTATACCCATCTACAACCTTGCGCAAAGCTTTAATCTCATTTTGAAGTTGAATATTAGTAATCTCCTTCTCATTCTTGATGCTCTTGCTTTTTTGCCCATAAATAGGACCCCCAGCCAAAAGCGCAGTAAATAAAACTACCGTTAATAATTTGTAAGTTTTTTTCATATTGTATAATCTAAATATAGGATTACAATGAATTTATATCTCTTACAAATTTACACGATTTTTTGGAATAAAAAACCGCAACAAGATTGCTCGTGCTGCGGTTTGTGATTATGTAAGGTGTTACACCTTGGGTTTCGAGTGTGATTATTTTACCTCTTCGAAGTCTACGTCGGTTACTTCTGCATCGGCTGGGCCGCTTTGGTCTTGGCCTGCGCCTGGGCCACCTTGGTCTTGACCTGCACCTTGTTCTCCTTGAGTGGCTTTGGCCATATCTTCAGATGCGGCGTGCCATGCGGCGTTAATCTCTTCCATTGCTTTGTCTATTGCTGCAACGTCTTGAGCTTTGTGAGCCTCTTTTAGAGATGCAAGTGCGGTCTCTATTGCTGCTTTTTTATCGGCACCAATTTTATCGCCATAATCTTTAAGATTCTTGTCGCTTTGGAAAATCATAGCATCGGCTGCATTAATTTTCTCTACTTTCTCTTTCTCGGCTTTGTCTGTCTCTTCGTTTGCTTTAGCCTCATCTTTCATGCGGTTAATCTCGGCCTCGGTAAGTCCACTTGAAGCCTCAATTCTAATCTTTTGCTCTTTACCTGTTCCTTTGTCTTTGGCAGTTACATTAAGAATTCCGTTGGCATCTATATCAAATATAACTTCAATTTGAGGAACTCCTCTTTGAGCAGGTGCAATTCCATCTAGGTGGAAACGGCCTATAGATTTATTGTCTTTGGCCATTGGTCTTTCACCTTGGTTAACATTTATCTCTACAGAAGGTTGGTTGTCGCTAGCTGTGCTAAATACTTCCGATTTACGAGTAGGGATAGTTGTATTCGACTCAATCAGTTTGGTCATAACACCACCCATAGTTTCAATACCTAATGAAAGTGGAGTAACATCTAGTAGAAGTACGTCTTTAACATCTCCCGAAAGAACACCACCTTGAATTGCGGCACCTACTGCTACAACCTCGTCTGGATTTACTCCTTTACTTGGAGCTTTGCCAAAGAATTTCTCTACTACTTGCTGAATTGCAGGAATACGAGTAGACCCACCTACTAAGATAACTTCGTCAATATCGCTTGGTTTCATATTAGCATCGCTAAGGGCTTTGCGACATGGCTCAACTGTTCTTTGGATAAGATCGTCACAAAGGCTTTCAAATTTTGCCCTAGACAAGCTTTTAACCAAATGTTTAGGAACGCCGTCTACTGGCATAATATAAGGAAGATTTATCTCTGTAGAGGTTTGGCTAGAGAGTTCTACTTTAGCTTTCTCGGCAGCTTCTTTAAGCCTTTGAAGAGCCATAGGGTCTTTTCTAAGATCTAAGTTACTGTTTTCAGATTTAAATTCTTCGGCTAGCCAGTCAATAATTTTTTGGTCGAAATCGTCTCCTCCAAGGTGAGTATCGCCATTGGTAGATTTTACTTCAAATACACCATCGCCTAATTCAAGAACAGAGATATCGAAAGTTCCGCCACCTAAGTCGAAAACTGCGATTTTACTATCTTTATGTTGTTTGTCCATGCCATATGCAAGAGCAGCGGCAGTAGGCTCGTTTATAATCCTTTTTACTTTAAGACCGGCAATCTCTCCAGCCTCTTTTGTAGCTTGTCTTTGTGAGTCGCTAAAATAGGCAGGAACAGTAATAACTGCTTCGGTAACTTCTTGACCAAGATAGTCTTCGGCTGTTTTCTTCATTTTTTGAAGAATCATTGCCGAGATCTCTTGTGGAGTATAAAGGCGTCCGTCAATATTTACCCTTGCGGTATTGTTTTCTCCTTTTTCTACTTTAAAAGGAACTCGGCCTACTTCCATTTTTACCCTGTCGAAACTCTCTCCCATAAATCTCTTTATAGAGGCGATTGTTCTAGTAGGGTTGGTTATTGCCTGTCTTTTAGCAGGATCACCAATTTTTCTCTCGCCATTATCGGCAAAAGCAACAACAGATGGAGTAGTTCTTTTTCCCTCGCTGTTTATGATTACAGTAGGTTCATTTCCTTCCATAACGGATACACAAGAATTTGTGGTTCCAAGGTCTATTCCAATAATTTTTCCCATAATTAATCTATATTTTATATTTATTATTATTCTTATTGCCTACCATAGCTTCCAAGATTGTGCCAATTATTAAAACTGACAACCTGTCATAGAATGGCAATCTAAATGAACTATTGATTTTTTCATATCTAATATTTGTATAGATTTGCAGCTCTAATTAATAAAATTATGTCAGTAGAGGGGAAAAATAGAATCATCACTACGCAAAGATTGCTAGAAATGAAGCAGAAAGGCGAGAGAATTGCCATGCTCACAGCATACGATTTCACATCTGCTAAAATCTTAGATGAGGCTGGTATAGATATAATTTTGGTAGGAGACTCTGCAGCAAATGTTATGGCTGGGCACGAAACCACGCTTCCTATTACTTTAGACCAAATGATTTATCACGCACAAAGTGTAGTTAGAGCGGTTAAGAACCCTTTAGTGATAGTAGATATGCCCTTTGGTACATACCAAGGAAATTCAAAAGAGGCAGTCTCTAGCGCAATAAGAATAATGAAAGAGTCTGAAGCCGATGCGGTTAAAGTAGAGGGGGGTGCCGAGGTTATGGAGTCTGTAAATAGAATATTGAGTACAGGAATTCCAGTAATGGGCCACTTAGGACTTACTCCACAATCTATTCATAAATTTGGAACATATAGTGTACGTGCAAAAGAGCAAGAAGAGGCCAATAAATTAATTGCCGATGCTATTGCTTTAGAAGAGGCTGGCTGTTTTGCTCTGGTTCTTGAAAAAATCCCTGCAATTCTTGGTGCTAAAGTAGCCTCTATACTTAAAATCCCAGTAATTGGAATTGGCGCAGGCAATGGAGTAGATGGACAAGTATTGGTAATGCACGATATGTTGGGTCTTAATAATGATTTTTCTCCAAGATTTTTGAGGAGATATAAAGATTTACACGCAGAATATCTTAGTGCTTTTACGAGCTTTATTGAAGATGTTAAAAGTAAAGATTTTCCTAACGATAGCGAACAGTACTAAAATATAGATTAGCAATGAATCCTTCCCAAATATTATTTGAAGACAATCACCTTATTATATTAAATAAAAGGGTGGGAGAGATAGTCCAGAGCGACAAAACTGGAGAGACACCTCTTAGCAAAACAGTTGTAGATTTTATCGCAGAGCGAGACTCAAAACCTGGCTATTCTTATTTAGGAATTCCTCATAGAGTAGATAGACCTGTAAGTGGAGTTGTTCTATTTGTTAAAAGCTCTAAGACCCTAGAGGTTGTTAATGAAATGTTTAGAGAAGGTGCTGTTAAAAGAATCTATTGGGCTATTGTTGCCAACATGCCACCTAAAGAAGAAGGTACTCTTGTTCACTATCTTATTCACAACGAAAAACAGAATAAATCTTATTCTAGTTCAATACCCACTCTAGAATCAAAAGAAGCTAGATTGCACTATAAACTAATTGGGAAAAGTGATAAATACTTTTTGCTAGAGGTTGAATTATTTACAGGAAGACATCATCAAATTAGAGCTCAACTTGCAGCCATTGGCTCTCCTGTTAAAGGAGACTTAAAATATGGAGCACGGCGTTCTAATCCCGGCGGTGGAATATCTCTGCACGCCAAAAGCATAAGTTTTACACATCCTGTTACAAACAAGAAAATTTATGTAGAGGCTACTGCTCCCAGCGATAGTCTTTGGGATTATTTTTCTAGTAATTAAGCTTTATAGTCAGACATATCTATCCCCGCCTGTTCGGCCTCTCTTATTTGAGTAGAAGAGATCTCTATAATTGGCGCACTCAAGGGTTGGCACTTATATTTATTGCACAATTCTACTGTATCGAAACCGCTTCTAGGGTAGACCCACACAGGAAAATCCCTAAGAATTTCTTCCCATTTATACCATTTTTCAATAATAGCGAGATTGTCTGCACCCATAATTAGTATAAACTTGTTTTGAGGCTCTTTTTGACTTAATTTGTTAAGAGTATTTATTGTATATAAAGGTGGAATCATATCGAATTCAATATTAGAGACTAGCACCTTGTTCCCAAGTTTAGCTTTTTTGACTGCCTCTTCTACATATTGGAGTCTCTTATTAGCACTTTTTATATTAGACTCACCTTTAAGTGGATTTTGTGGGCTCACCACAAGTCTTAACTGATCTATATTAGTAGCTTTCAATAGGTAGTGACATATAGAAATATGACCTATATGCAATGGGTTGAAAGAACCAAAATACAATCCTACAATCATCTTTTTCTGTTATAAAAAATTACTAACTACCTCTTCTGCTTGGAGTAGGCATTGTTCAAGATTATCGTTAATTAAGACAGTATCAAATTTACTAGAAAATTCAATCTCTTGAGCCGCCTTTGCCAATCTAAGTTTCATGCTTTCGGTAGTTTCTGTACCTCTTGCAAGCAACCTATTTTCTAATTCTTTAATGGAGGGTGGCATTATAAATATTGCTAGGGCGTTCTTGCCATAAAGTTTCTTTAGATTAATTCCGCCTTTAACATCAATATCAAAAACTGCAATTTTGCCCTCGTTCCAAATTCTTTCAATTTCACTTTTGAGAGTTCCATAATAGAGGTTCGTATATACCTCTTCATATTCAACAAATGCTTCCTCTTCAATGTTTTTTATAAATAGCTCGGGCGTGATAAAATAATATTCCCTGCCGTGTTGCTCTTCTCCTCTTGGTTTTCTAGATGTGGCCGAAATAGAGAACCCTAAATTTGGGAAGATTTTCATTAAATGATTTACCACAGTGCTTTTACCTGCTCCAGAGGGTGCCGAGAAAATAATAACTTTATTCTGCTTCATAAAGATCTTCTTCTTCTTTTATTTTTGAAAAATCTACTAAGAATTGAGCTAATTTTTTTGTACAACACTCAATAAATTTTGCTCCTTTTTCTGGAGTAGATGCTACAGGGTTACCAACCCCAGTATCTTCACTAATCATTACCCACCTGCGTTGAGTCCATGCCCATTTTTCTTGAAAACCTGTTATTTTCAATTTATTCTCTTTCCCTTTGCCAGCGCTGCTAAGTGGGGCTACAAGTTCTGGAGCTATTGCTTGCATACAAGAAGTTTCGAGCTCTCCAGCGTGTTCTCCAGGTTCTTCGAAAAATTCTTTTGCATTACATATCTTCCACCAATTGACAGTAGTTATGATAGTATCTGGATACTCTAGCGATAACTCCCTAATCATAGGCTGAAACTGATTCCCTCCATGGCCATTCACAATTACAAGTTTATCTATACCATGCTCTTCTAGTACAAAAAGAATATCCTGTAAAATAGATAGTTGAGTAGAAGGATTAAGGTTCATACATAACTTTATTTCTAGCTGGCCAGTATTAACCCCATATGCTATAGGTGGAAGTACAATTGCACCAGCACTTTTTTTATTGGCAATTAAAGCAGCATCGGCTGCTATTTTTTGAGCCATGATTGTATCGGTGCCATATGGTAAATGATAATTATGCGCTTCGGTAGCACCCCATGGTAAAATTGCTACTTTGATTTTATTTTTTTCAATTTCTTTCCAATTGGATTCTTGTAAGATATGATTACCCATAATAGATATATG
>CAYIYT010000061.1:0-8528 GCA_964367735.1 uncultured Muribaculaceae bacterium | reverse complement strand
TCATAATTTTATTAAACATCATTTGGCCTGCGCCCCATAATGCGTGAGCAACCTTAATTGCTTGGCCAGGATAGCTTTTATCTATTTTAACAATGGCAAGGTTGTGCCCAATTCCCTCTTCTGGAAGGTGCAGGTCTACAATCTCTGGTACCATTGTGAATTTTATTGGATTAAGAAAAATTTTCTCGGTTGCAATGGCAATATACTTGTCTTCTTGAGGTGGGATACCTACCAAAGTTGCTGGATAAATAGCATCTTTTTTGTAAGAGATGCAGGTAATATGTAAAAGAGGATACAAATCTGCCAAAGAGTAAAATCCAGTATGGTCGCCAAATGGACCTTCCGTAACAAGAGGTTCGTTTTTATTTATATATCCTTCAATTATTATGTCGCAATCAATAGGTACTTGTAGTGGTTGTGTTAGACAATCTGTAAGCAAAACAGGCTTATCTCTAAGAAAACCTGCCAAAAGATATTCATCAATTCCATCGGGAAGAGGAGCTGTTGCTGCATAGGTATAGACAGGGTCGCCACCTAAAGCAATTGCTACTGGAAAATGAGTTTCGTGAGAAGCTGCAAAATGCCTAGCACCTGTTTTATGCCGGTGCCAGTGCATTCCCGTTGTGTTTTCAGAAAAAACCTGCATTCTATACATACCTACATTTCTGCTCCCAGTTACTGGATCTTTAGTATGTACCAGTGGTAGGGTAATAAATCTCCCTCCATCTTGTGGCCAACATTGTAATATAGGGAACCTACTTAACTCTGCTTTATATAAAACATTTTCTTGACATGGTGCATGACTTTTAGTTTTCTTTGGAAGCCATTTTGCTGCATCTTTCAGGTGAGGGAGTAATTTTAGTTTCTCCATAAATGAACCTCGCTCTTGCATTAGTTCTTTAAGAATGTTCTCAAAATAGTCACTCACTTGGTCAAAAGAATCTATACCTAAAGCATATGCAATTCTTTTTTCTGAACCCATCATATTAGTAAGAACAGGAAAAGCTGTTCCTGTATTTTCGAAAAGAAGTGCTTTTCCACCTCCTGGCTGTTTACTTACTCTATCTGTTACCTCGGCAATCTCTAAAACGGGATTGACATACTCTTTAATACGAATGAGTTCGTCTTTAGATTCCAAGAAATTGACGTATTCTCTTAGGCTTTTATACATTTTATATTTATGGTTTTAGACAAATTATTGAGAACTTAACTCCAAAAGTTTAATTGTATTTATACCTTTTGCTATAATTATGCCATCTCTATCTAATAGATATGTTTGAGGTAGATATTCGGTTTCAAACATCTCGTGCAATGGTATTTGTGGGTTGCTCCCTGAAAATAACACTCTCCAAGGAGGTTTGTTCTCTTTTAGGTACTTTTTTAACTCATTAATATCTGTTCCAGTATATATAGCTGTAATATTTACTTTCTCTCTTTTTAGTTGCTTAAATATTTTTTTTAGTTCGTAACTAAATGGTTTACAGGTTGAACAATCGAAATTAAAGAAGTAGATGAAATTGTATTTATCTCTTTTTTGTATTAAAGTTGCTGCTTTGTCTTTGTGGGTAAATAGAGTGGGAGAGAGTAGTTTCGCACCTACAGAGTTGTTTCTAATTTTTGCGACTATAGTAGGAACTCTAGTTTCAATAAACCACCTGTCAAACCATAAATTATTATACGGAAGGATATAATTTTGGGCAATCAAAAGAGCACTCTCTTTCATGTGTTGTTCTTCCTGAGCCGAAAGATGCTCAAATAGCTGGTAGAACACTGCGTTATACATATCGAGATTATCTTTAGATAATCTATTGAATAATGGTTCGAAAGCATCATCTCTTTCGGTAGAATCTTTTAAATCAAATATTGAAAGATATTGACCTATAAATTCTTCGGCTAATGAGTACGATTCCGAAATAGTGTTTTGCTCTTGAGCAAGCAACTCTTTTAGAGACTTGTTGGTTAAGCTCCTTCCAATTATCTCTTTATCTCTATTTAATAGGTATAATCTAGGAGTAATAAGCACATTATACAATTTGTGAAAATTGCTCTCCATTAAAGGATCGTAAACAAAATGCCAATTATTAAGATCTTCTTTATAAAAATTCTTCCTTTTGAACTCATATAAACTACTACTATCTCCCTGAGTATTTACAGCATATACATCTAACGAAAGATGGCTATATTTATTAATAATCTCTTTTAATTCCGATAGATTCTCTAAGCAAGATTTACAGTTATTATCAAAAAAATAAATAACAGTATATCTTTTATTTAGAGAGGTTAGTGAGAGAGAATTCCCGTTGGCAGTGGTGAGATTAAGCTCTGGTGCTTTCATCCCTATAAGTGAGTTTTCATTAAAATCGGTATAGAGCTTGAGCAATGCTAATCCACCCTCGCCAAACCAAGGCAACACTCCGTTCAAAAAATAATTTTTAGATATATATATAGCAATAGTTTCGTCTCCCATTATTGTGGAAGTACTGAATCTGTTAAATAAGTAACCTGCTATATGTGATTTAGTAGTAGAATCCTTTGCAAAAGCAATTGCATAATCTACAGCTACTATCAAAGAGTCGGTAATATGAGGTACCCAATCTATATAATTATCTATATACTTATAAATTGACTCCTCTTGCTCTACAATCTGTACAGCTCTCTTTTCCTGTGCATATAACTGTATAAATGCGAGGGAAAACAGTAATAAGAGGAACGATTTACATATCTTTTTCATGTCTATCTATAGTGACTCCTTCTACCATGAAAGCACTTACATCTCCACCATTGCATAAAACGTCTCTAACAACTGTAGAGCTAATAAATGAATATTCGTGGCTAGATGGAATAAATACTGTAGAAATATTAGGAGACATTTTACTGTTTGCTTGAGCTATAACTCTTTCCAATTCAAAATCGGTAGTTGTTCTTAAACCTCTTATTATGAATTGTGCTCCTATCTTATTACAATAATCGATAGTTAATCCTTTATAACTGGCAACCTCTACATTGTCTAACCCCTTTACAGATTCATTTATAATTTTCAATCTCTCTTCTGTAGTAAAAAGTCCATTTTTTTTAACATTATATCCTACAGCCACAACTATTTTGTCAAAAAGTTTAAGTGCCGAGTTTAGAACATCTAAATGGCCTAAAGTGAAGGGATCGAAAGAACCAGGAAAAACAGCTATTTTCATTATATTATAATTGTATTGTTAAATTGTTATTTCACATTCGAAAACGAATGTGGCAGGTCCTTTGAGTATTACATTGGTGTATTTTCCGTTTCCTAGATATTTAAAATAGACCTCAAGATTACCTCCAAGTGCCTTAACTATTGATTTTACATTGGTGGGATAAACCTCTACTTTGCCAAATCTATTTTCGTAATTCTTGCTAAGGAGTCTGTGATATGCAATTGCCGATGCAGTTACACCTGTGCCACATGCATAAGTTTCGTCTTCTACTCCTCTTTCATAAGTTCTAATAGATAGTTCTAAAGTGTTCCCTGGTTCTAGAGATTGGCTCCAGCCAGAAGAATCTTTACCCCAGTTACCTTGAACAAAATTGACATTTGTGCCACCTGGAAAAACGGGATGACTTCTCCATAATTTCCCCTGCCCAATTACATCGTAACCTTGAAGGTTATCTACAAACATAACTAGATGAGGAGATCCTGTATTAAGAAAGAAGCTTTTAGGAGAGTGCTCTTTAATTCCACTTACATCTATCATCCCAATTTCTACTTCCGATGTCAAAGAAGAGTATTTTAATACTTTTCCTATATGAAGCCCATCTGCAGCATCAAATTTATAATGCTTGATTCCTACGTGAGATGCAAATGAGACAAGACATCTTCCTCCATTTCCACACATAGTGCCTTTATTCCCATCGGCATTAAAATAAGTCATTGAAAAATCATGCTCTTCACTAGAATTAAGATACATAAGCCCATCGGCACCAATCCCAAAACGCCTATCACATAAAAGCTTTATTTGTTCTGGAGTCAAATTTATGCTTCCATCTCTATTGTCTATAATAATGAAGTCATTACCAGCTCCTTGATACTTACTTACTTTAATTTTCATAATTTAACAAGATCATTTTAATTGGATTCTTTAGAAAATAGATTTAATTCGCCTTTGTCATAAGCTTTTTCATGATTTAGCAAAAAACTTTTATTCTCTATTCCAATATTAAACCCGGTGAGTTTGTTATTTGCTCCAACAACTCTATGACAAGGTATAATTATTAATAATGGATTTGTTCTACAAGCCATTCCAACAGCTCGGCTCGCATCTTTGTCTCCTATTTGTTTTGCAATATCGCCATATCTTTTAACGTAGCCATACGGAATATTTAGAAGTTGTTCCCATACTTTAGATTGAAACTCCGTACCAAGAGGTTTAATTGGAACATCAAAATGGGTTCTGTCGTTATTGAAATATTCTTCGAGCTCTTTTTTAGCTTGTAAAAGTACAGCTGGAGCATTATTTATTTCTATTGTAGATATATCTTCTGTGCGCTCTACCGATAATAAATAATCATTTCCAGAGGTAAGTTTTAATTTTCCTACTGGAGACTCCATTGTAATATAGTATCTCTCGGAATCATTTAATTTATCTAACTGCTCAATCATTGCGGCAGCTACTTTTACCGAGGCTCCTTGGCCTCCAAGTAATTTTCTTATTGTATCGTATTTACTAAATAGCCGTTCTCTTTTCTTTTTATTAAGAAGTAATTTTATCTCCTTAGTAATATTAGAGACAGTACAGTCGTGCTGGAGTAATTCTTTGACAAGAGGTTCATTTAGAATTAGATTTACAAGGCTCACATATTTAACTTTTACAAGTCTTTTTGCAATTTGAAATGAAATCTCATTTCCTCCATAACACACTACTTGAGGCGAATTGAGCAATGCAGCTTCGAGGCTGGCTGTTCCAGAAGCCAATACTGTTACCACTGCATGCTTCATTATTGGATATGATTCACTTAGAAGGAATTTGATATTTGTTCCTTGAAGGTGTTTCTTGTAAATATCTTCGGAAATAGATGGTGCTGCTGCTAGTAAAAAGGTGTGATTAGGGAACTCTTTTTCTAGTTTCACCATTCTTGGCAATAAATAATTAATCTCCATAACTCTGCTGCCTGGCAAAAGTCCTATTATAGGTTTATCCGATATTCCTATACGTTGCCTGAATTGTTGCTCATTCTCTTGTTGGCATTTGTGTTGCATGATAGAATCTAGAAGTGGATTCCCATTGTATATTGCGTCAATACCATGCTTTTTAAAATAATCTATCTCAAAAGGAAATATTATGAAAAGTTTATCTATATCTTTTTTAAGGTTTTTTATACGACTCTCTTTCCATGCCCAAACTTTTGGTGAGATGTAATAAAAGACTTTAAAGTTGTTTTTTTTGGCAAATCGAGCTATCCTAAAGTTGAAACCAGGATAGTCTATTAGAATGACAACATCTGGATTATAATCAACTATATCTTTTTTGCAGTGAGAAAGATTGTTTGTTATTTTCTTTAGCGAGCCCAAAACCTCAATAAATCCCATTATTGCTGTCTCTTTATAATGAGTTACTAAAGTGCCACCTACTTCTAACATAAGATCTCCGCCCCAAAAGCGGAACTCTGCATTAGGATCGGCAACTTTAAGCCCTTTCATGAGGTTAGATCCATGTAAATCTCCTGAGGCTTCTCCTGCAATAATGTAATATTTCATGATTTACCTATGTTTTGAATTACATTGTTAAGCTAGCTACAACTCCCAGTTACGTTGTAAACGAATAATTTCGTCGTAATCTGTAGTGTCTATTTTATGAGGAACTATACTAATGTAATTGTTTTCAACTAAATTATTATCTGCCAAATGATCTTGTGGCTCTATATTGAGAAACTCTCCTGTCATCCAAAAATAAGGAAGCCCATAAGGATCTTTTCTCTCTTCAAACTCCTTTATCCATTTCCCTTTACCTTGTTTAGCAAATTTAATCCCTTTAATTTCACTTACAGGCACAGTAGGAAAGTTTACATTTAAGTAAATATTGGCTTTAGGAGGGTTGTTAAGAAATTTATCAATTATTATTTTACCATAATGGATGGCAGATTCAAAGTTTGCGCTTGAATCGTTTGAATTTAAAGAAAATCCTATTGATGGTATGCCATAAATAGTGCCTTCGGCAGCTGCTCCAAGTGTACCAGAATAAAGAGAGGCTATAGAAGCATTAGACCCATGATTAATTCCTGAAACTAAAATGTCTGGAGCTTTATCTTGGAATATTTGATTCATTGCCATTTTTACACAATCTGCTGGAGTGCCCGAGCAGGCATATATTTTAACGCCTTCTTCTGACTTAAGCTCAGTTAGACGAAGAGGTTTCCCAATTGTAAGAGCTGCAGACATTCCGCTTTGAGGTTCGAAAGGAGCTACAACAGTAACATGGCCATATGGCTTCATCAGTTCAGTCAAAATGTTTATTCCCACAGATTTTACACCATCGTCATTTGTTATCAGGATTCTTCTCATCATTTTTAATAATTCTCATTTTTACAATTCACAAAGCTAACATTTTTGAGGGGTTTTTTGCTTATAAGATTGAGTTTAATTAGTGTAAATTTTTAAAAATTGTTAACTTTGCATTACTTTTTTTATAAAAAGTTAACATTTCAATAAGATTTTTCAAATTAAAATATATTCGATATGAGTAAAATTAAAGTTGGTATTAATGGTTTCGGCCGTATTGGCCGTTTGGTTTTTCGTGCCGCTCAAATGAGAAGTGACATACAAGTTGTTGCAATTAATGACTTGATAGATGTAGAATACATGGCATACATGTTAAAATATGATACTGTTCATGGTAAATTTGAAGGAACAGTAGAAGTAAAAGATGGTATGCTAGTGGTTAATGGTTTCTCTGTAAGAGTAACTGCACAAAGGAACCCTGCCGATATTAATTGGGGAGCAATTGGTGCCGATTATGTAGTTGAATCTACAGGATTGTTTCTTACAAAAGAGCTTTGCCAATCTCATATAGTTGCGGGAGCTAAGAGAGTTCTAATGTCTGCACCTTCTAAAGACGATACTCCAATGTTTGTATATGGTGTAAACCATAAGAAGTATGCAGGGGAGCAGTTTGCTTCTAATGCATCTTGTACTACTAACTGTTTAGCACCTATAGTAAAGGTCCTTAACGAGAATTTTGGTATTATTGAAGGTCTTATGACAACAGTTCACTCTGTTACAAGTACTCAGAAAACTGTAGACTCACCTTCTGCAAAAGATTGGAGAGGTGGTCGCGCGGCTGGGTCAAATATTATTCCTTCTTCTACAGGTGCTGCTAAAGCCGTAGGAAAAGTTTTACCTGAGATGAACGGAAAACTCACAGGAATGTCTTTTAGAGTACCAACTGCTAACGTTTCGGCAGTAGACCTTACCGTTCGCCTAGAAAAAGGCACCTCTTACGAAGAGATTAAAGCTGTTATGAAAAAAGCATCGGAAGGAGAACTAAAGGGAATTCTTGGTTATACTGAAGATGCAGTGGTTTCATCTGATTTTATCTCTGATTCTCGTACTTCTATTTTTGATGCCGAGGCTGGTATTATGCTAAATGCAAATTTTGTTAAAGTAGTTTCATGGTACGATAATGAGTGGGGATATTCAAATAAAGTGTTGGAAATGTTAGCTCATATGGCTACCGTTAAGTAGTCTTTTACAACATTATATATAAGAGGATGTCACAAATCTATTATTTGTGACATCCTCTTAATTTTTGTATATATATTTGTCTTTTAAACTAGCACTATGGGAATACGAAAAAAAATCTCTTTGGGGTTTGTTATTATTGGATCTATTCTGTTCTTATCTAGCATAATAGCAGTTTTTGAATTCAGTAGAATGAAAAGTTCAGTTACTGAGTTAATGAATGCTAATATAAACAGCATCAATACATCTAGAATGCTCATGGAGCTTACAGATGAGTATAATTTCATTTTAATGAGCAGAGTAATTATTGATTCTTCAATTACTTCCGACGAAATTATAAACGATGATAGATTTGACAACTATATTGCTAATATAAAAGAACATTTTTCCTCGGACAAAGAGATTGCAATTGCAGATTCATTGGCAGCTTCTTATTCTAGATATCTTGGAGTAATAAGCAATTCAAGGGGGATAATGTCTGCTGGCATAAAAGAGAGAAAAGAGTGGTATGAGCAAGATTTACAACCTGTTTTTTCCGATCTTAGAAAATATAAAAAAGAGTTAGGTGTTCTTACACAATCGGGCTTAGCTCAAAATACTAACGAACTACAAGAGGGTTATTACAGAAGTATAATGCCGGGAATAATTGCTGTTGGAGCAGGTATAGTTTTAGTACTACTTTTTAATTACTTTATTAACATATATTTCATATCGCCTATTTTGTTAATCTCTAAAGGGATTAAAAATTATAGAGACTTTAGAAAAAGTTACAATGTTCAACTAGATAACGACGACGAAATTGAAGAGATAAATATTGAAG
>CAYIYT010000060.1:2848-9870 GCA_964367735.1 uncultured Muribaculaceae bacterium | reverse complement strand
TTACAATTTAGTATTGATGGGTTTGGCCCGTGTAGCAGAAAATTATGCGAAACCGTAAAAAAAGTAGAATTATTGCAACAACCCTTGTGTTGTTTTTAGCCGGAACAAACCTCTTTGGTCAAATTCCGGATGCATTAAGCTCATTTACTCCCTACTCTATATTTGGAGTAGGAGATATTAACAAAATTGGAACTTCCTATAACAAAGCTATGGGAGGTGTTGGTATTGGTATAAGAGAGAATCGCTTAATAAACATTCTTAACCCAGCTTCTCTTACAGAGCGAGACACACTCTCTTTTCTATTAGACTTTGGAGTAGACCAAAAAAGCATAATAAGCCAAACCAACATTGCAAAATCGGCATATAACACTTTTAATATGCACCACATTGTAATGAGTTTCCCTTTATATAAAAAATCGGCATTTTCACTTGGTATTATGCCATACAGTTCTGTAGGATACAATTTTGAAGAGAGAGAAACAGACCCTGCAGTAATTAATGAGATGGGCGATATTCGTTACAAACGTTATGGTTCAGGTGGTATAAACAAGGCATTTATAGGAGTTGCAGCAGATCTTTTTAAAAATTTCTCGATAGGTGCCGAGGGTATTTTCTACTTTGGTACAATTGATAGAAGATCCGATATTTTATTTAATACAGATGCAAACTTCAGAACTATAAATACCGGAATGGACTATGTTATCAGTTCTTTATCGGCTAAATTAGGAGTTCAATATGCCAAAACATTGAGTAACGACTTGAGCGTTACTGCTGGTGCCACATGGCTTTTAGGCAGAGAACTCTCTGGAGCTCTCACAAAATATGCATACGCATTAAGCCCAAGCGGAATGAAAGACACAGTCTATTTTGACAGGAACGAAAGATCTTCATTAGAAATTCCTTCTGAGTTGGGAATAGGCTTCTCTTTAAGGAAAAAAGACAAATGGCTTGTTGCAGCAGATTATACTCGCCAAGACTGGAGTAGCTCTAAATTTGCACCAACACCAGGAGTTAGTTTTACTCCAGCCGTTAGTAATTCATATAAAGTAGGATTTGAGTATATACCAAATAGGTACGACATTAGATATTTTGCCAAAAGGATAACCTATAGAGGTGGAGCTTATTACGAGAATACCTACGTTAAAATTGCCGATAAACAGATAAATGCAATGGGTATTACTCTAGGAGCAACTATCCCTATATTAAGGTTCAACAATGGAGTAGGGTTTTCAATAGATATGGGCCAGAGAGGCTCCCTACAAAATAACCTAGTAAGAGAGAGATACATCATATTTAATATTAACTTCTCTTTACAAGATATTTGGTTTGTTAAATACAGATACGATTAAAAATGAATTTATTATAATCATAAAAATTATGAAACAAGTACGCAATTTAGTTATTACAGTAATTCTAGCCTTTCTTTCTATCCCTGCATTTTCACAGGGAAGTTTGGCTGAAGCCAGTGAAGAGTGCCGTAGAAGTGTCTCTTTCTATAATGACTACATGAAACAAGATAACTTTACTGAGGCGGCAGCTTTGTGGAGAGAAGCTTTTCGTGTATGCCCTCCGGGTATAAGAGAAAGTATTTATCGCGATGGGATACGATTATACAAACATTTACTAGTTCAAAATAAGGATAATCCAGCCCTTAAAAAGTCACTTATAGACTCTATGCTCATGATGTACGACTTGCGCGTACAATATTTTCCAAAAAGTGCTTCGTCTGCTGCTACCTTCAAAGTATATGATATGCTAGACCATCTAGCTGGCGACGATAAAGCCATTTTAAAGGCAATTAATAGTGCAATAGAGATATCTGGAGATAAAACAGATCCTTCTCTACTTGTAATTGCAATGCAAAGAACAGGAAATCTTTACTCTAAAGAAGAGCTCTCTTCAGAAGAAGTTATGGAATCTTATGCTGTCTATACTAATATGATAGATCACCAAATAGCATCAAACAATTCCGATGCTATTAAAGCAAAAACCGACATAGACAATTTATTTGTAAGTTGTGGAGTTGCTAATTGTGAAAATATAATAAGACTCTTTACTCCAAGATTTGAAGCAAACCCTAAAGATATTGAGTTGGCAACTACTATAGTAAGTCTACTTAGTAATGCAGGTTGTACTACCGAGCCTCTTTTCTTAGAAACTGTAGAGACACTTTATGAATCGGACCCTACAAACTATATTTATATCAAAAATCTCTATTTGCTCTATGCAGCAAAAGGAGACCAAGATAATGCAATTAAAATGTTAGAGAAGGCAATTGCTAGCGATCAATCTTGCGAAGCAGACGATGCCAACATGCTCATTACTCTTGCAAACTATAACTTACAATTAGAGCGACTACCTAAAGCAATAGATTGCGCAAGACAGGCAATGGAAAAAGATGCAATAGTAAGTGGCCGTGCAAATCTAATCATTGGTTTAGTTTGGGCATCTATTAGATGCAGCGGAAACGAAATTGAAGCAAGAGCTAAATATTGGGTTGCGGTAGATTATCTTCAAAGAGCTAGAAGTGCCGATCCTACTTTGGCTAGCGAAGCAAATAGCTACATAAACAGTTATAGCCAATATTTCCCATCTCAAGAAGACGCTTTTATGTATAACTTTATTGACGGATCTCCATATAGCGTAAATTGTGGCGGAATGAGAGCAAACACAACAGTAAGAACCAGAAAATAGACAATGAGAGGAAACTCTTTACATAGAATATTTTTAAAAATGGTAGCAGTCACTATGGTGATTGCTACTATTCTTTATTCATGTAAAGACGATATCCCAAAAGCAGATATTGAAGCAGTAGAAGATTTACCCTCACAAATTGTAGAAGAGATGAAACTAATACAATTTTCTAGAGGCCAAACAGACTACGTTGTAGACGCTCCTTTAATGGAGAGATACACCCAAGTAGATGCTCCTTACGATGCTTTCCCCTTTGGGATAGTTCTACGAGGTTATACTCCCGATGGGCTGCTAGAGACAAGAATAAGATCTAATTATGCAAAGCATGTTACAAAAGAGAGTGAAGAGATTTGGGAGGCTACAGGCAATGTTGTAATAAATAACTACCTAAAAGGAGAGATGATGGAGACAGATACTCTTTTTTGGAACCGCATAACCCATAGAATTTACACTCATACATTAGTTAAACTCACTACCCCAGACATGTTTATGCAGGGGTTTGGAATGGAGTCAGACGATATGGCCCGCAATGCAGTAATTCAACACCCTTTCGACAGTTATGCAATTGTAAATAGAGATTCCACCGAAATTTCCTATATTGATACCGTAAATTTTATAGGACCTAGATTAAAGGTTCGGGATCTCAATAATCTACAACAATAATGGAAAATCTTGTATCGGTTCCCTTGTCTTTAATTATTTTAGCAATTTTATCTTTGCTCTTTATGGCTCTTTTTGCAGCATTAGAGAGAGCTTTTACTGCATATAGTAAGATTCGCTACGAGGTAGATAAAAAACAAGAGAGAAAGTACGCTCTAGTAATGGAAGAGTTGCTAGACAATGAGTGGGAGCTCATGCAATCTCTTAAAATAGCCTCCAATTTGCTTTTAGTCCTTTTTGGAGTCTCTTGTGCACTAATTTTCCCCAATATTATCACTGGCCTTTTAATAGCACTTATAAGTGTATTGCTTCTTGCAAAATTAATTCCAATGGCCATAGCAACAGTTAATTCCAATTTTTTTCTGGAGTATTTTATATATGCAGCCAAAGGGATTTATCTGCTTTTTTCTCCTTTTATAGGGAAAGAGCCAATAAAAGAATATTTGCACGAAAAGGAAGAGAATAACGATATGGTAATCTTTCAAAACGCACTTAATTTCTCTGAAGTTAAAGTAAAAGAGTGCATGATTCCTCGTACAGAGATTTGCGCTGTTTCACAAGATGCGTCAGTAGAAGAGGTGCTAAATGAATTTACTGAATCTAAATATTCACGTATTCTTGTGTTTGAAGATAACATAGATAAAATTATAGGCTATATACACTCCAAAGATCTTTTTTCTGGAGCTCGTCCAATAAAGGAGATAATTCGCGAAATAGACTTTGTACAAGAAGAGATGGAGGCACAGGCTCTGTTGGCCACTCTAATTAAAGGAAGGCGCTCTATAGCCGTTGTAAAAGATGAGTATGGAGGCACTGCAGGAATTGTTACCATGGAAGATCTTATAGAAGAGATATTCGGTGAGATTTCCGATGAATTGGATAGAGAAGAGTTGGCCGAAAAGCAAATCTCGTATAATAAATTTATCTTTTCTGGCCGTCTAGAGATTAAATATCTAAACAAGACATATGATCTTGATATTCCGGAAAATGACGATTACGAAACCCTTGGTGGATTTATAACATGGTTTCATGAAAACATTCCTGCCGAGGGGGAACTTTTAAAATATCAAGATTTTGAGTTCTCAATTTTGAAAACTGCATCGAATAGAGTAGAAAGTGTAGTGCTTACAATTGTAGAGGAATAACTAAATCATAAATAAAAATTTACTATCTTCGCGCCTTACAAGAAAATAAACAATTTAAAATAAAATCAAATGGCAGTTCTCGAGAAGATCCGCGTTAAAATGGGTGTCTTTATCACAGTAATCATAGGTGTGGCACTCCTTTCATTCATAATCGACGCAGACACATTGCGATCGGCAGTTTCTATTTTCTCTAACAAATACGACGTTGGAGAGATGAATGGAAATGCAATCTCTTATCAAGATTTTCAAAAAAAGGTTGAATACTTCAATAATATTCACCAATTGGTAACAGGATCTGCAACTATAGATGAGCAAAGCTCAGATATGATTAACCAGAGTGCATGGCAAGATTTTCTTAGCGAGAATGTTGTTATTCCTACTATTGAATCTGCGGGTATAGCAATTGGCGAAGATGAGTTATTCGATTTAAGCCAAGGTGCCAGCATTTCACCTATCCTTGCAAGAGAGCAAGCATTCATTGGTGAAAATGGCACTTTCGATAGAAATCTTTTGGTTCAGTTTATTAGGGCAATTCCTACAGACAATACTGGGAATCTATCTACATACTGGAGCTACCTAGAGAAAAATATGATTATTGATCAAATGGTTAGTAAATACATTACTCTCCTTGCCAAAAGTAATATTAAAAACCCAGTAGAACTTCGCCGTTCAATAGACGAAAACAATATTACATCGGAAGTCTCTTTCGTTATTCAGCCATTTGGATTCGACGAGGATACTACCATAACTGTAACTAAGCAAGAGGTAAAAGAGTATTACAATAAACACAAACATTCATTCGAGCAACCTGCTGGTCGCGATATTGAATATGTGGTATTTGAAGTTACTCCATCGGAACAAGATATTTTGCTTGCAAGCAAAGATATTGACGCTCTTATGCCTGAATTTGCAACTACTACTAAGTTGAAAAATTTCCTTGCTAGAAACTCAGACAAGCCGTTAGATTCATATTACTACAAAAAAGGTGAACTAATTTCTAAATCGGAAGCTCTAGATAGTTTTGCTTTTAGCGCAAATATGAGTAGTGTGCTTGAGCCAATTAAAGAAGATGATGCTTTATTAGCAGCTAGAATCAATTCAATTAAGCAGATGCCCGATTCTGTATTTGTACAGCACATACTTGTTGCGGGTGCAGATAAAGCTATAGTGGAAACTCAAGTAGACAGTCTTTTGAATCTTCTTTCAAAAGGTGCAAACTTCTCTACTTTGGCAGCAGAAAACTCGGCAGACAAAAACCCAAATGCTCTTATCCCTGGAGATATTGGTTGGATGACTCAATCTACTACAATCCCAGGATTCGATACTTGTTTTGTTGCTTCTGTTGGTAAGTCATTTAAATTGGAATCTCAATATGGAATGCATATTGTTAGAGTTAAAGAGGCTACTAAGCCTATTACTAAAGTTCAGTTAGCTGTTTTAGAAAAAGCTATTGTTGCAAGCCGTGAAACTTTCCAACTTTTTTACTCTCAAGCAAACGACGTTGCTTCTAAATCCGAAGGTAAAATAGAGAAATTCAATTCTGTTACAGAAGAGATGAAACTATATCCACTTCCAGCATACAACATTGCCGAGGGTTCTAGAACTGTAGCAAACTATAGTAACGCCAAAGAGATTAGCCGTTGGGTATATGGAGCTAAAAAAGATGAAGTTTCTCAAATTATCTCTTTAGACAATAAATACTTCTTTATTGTTGCTGTAACAGATATAAGAGAAAAAGGTATACCTGCTATAGATAAAATAGAAAAAGAGATTGCCTCTGTTCTTAGAAGAGAAAAATCTAGCGAAAAGGTACTAGCTCAAATTAAAGAGCAAGTTGCTGGGATTAGTTCACTAGAAGCTGTAGCCGAAAAACTAGGAACAACCGTAAGCACTCAAAGCGGAGTGTCGTTTGGTTCTCCAGGAGCAAGATCTTTCGACCCTAAGTTTGTAGGAGCCGTTGCAGGAGCCCCAGAAAGAACACTTGTAGGCCCTATCGCCGGCAGTGTGGGCGCATATATCTTCAGAGTTGATTCACGCGAAATAGGCGCATTCTTCACAGAAGACGATGCCAAACAACAGCAAGAGCAATCATTCTCTTACCAACTGCAAATGATTCCAGAAATCTTTGCTAAACAAGCTGGCGTAGTAGACAACAGAGCCAAATTCCTATAACCACTAAACCACCCGGCACCAGCGCACCTGGCACCCGATTAGCCAACACGATTACAACATCTACCAGCTCTTCGCCTGCCGAAACATATAAACATAAAAAACCGCACTTATAATGCGGTTTTTTTGTTTTCCCCCCCCCCCCATCTCTATAAATCTCAGCCCTCTCTCTCCATTTTTCATTCCCAATTCGCAATTTCACCACACTCTCTCCATTTTCCATTCCCAATTCGCAATCTCACCACACTCTCTCCATTTTCCATTCCCAATTCGCAATTTCACCACACTCTCTCCATTTCTCATTCCCAATTCGCAATTTCACCACACTCTCTCCATTTTCCATTCCCAATTCGC
>CAYIYT010000060.1:0-2748 GCA_964367735.1 uncultured Muribaculaceae bacterium | reverse complement strand
AATCTGAGCCCTCGCCGAAATCTCACTTATCTTGTAACTATTTGATATACTGTAGGTCCACTTTTGAAAATAGGCTAAAAACAATACATTTAGAAAAGTTAAAGTGCTCACTTAAAGAGATTTGCAAGATAAGTGAGTATTTACCAACGTAGGTTATTCTCGCGCGTAGGTTATTCTCGCCGTAGCTGCGCCCTTACAACAGGCAAGCAGCGGCGAGCGGGAAATAACCTGCTATTTCGCAATTAAAGGGTACCTGCGGTGCAAGATTATTTGCTTCGCAATTAAAGGGTACCTGCGGTGCAAGATTATTTGCTTCGCAATTAAAGGGTACCTGCGGTGCAAGTATTTAGGTGTTTTCGTAATGGCTACTATAATGGACATTCAGGAAAGTGCATAAAAGTGCAACTACAAATCATCAAAAATTACTAGAAATCATTAAAAATATTTACAAAAATTTAATGATGGCTTCGATTAGGCCTGCTTTGAGTGGTAAGTTGGGGTTGGTGTAGGTTTTGGCATTTTCTTGGGGGTCAATTGGGGCATCTTTTAAGACGTGATTCATTCCCTCAAATATCTGCTTTTGGGAGTTTTTATTGGCAGCAACCAATTTCTCGGCATCCGAAATACCTACTTGAATATCTGTTGTTCCTTGTATTATTAGTATTGGTTTATTGAGTTTTGCGATCTCTTTTTGTGGATTATATTTAAACCAAGATATCATGTAAGGCTGAACGCTGGGGCGGAATAGTGAATTTAGCATTGGGGGAACGTTGCTTACAGTTTCTCCTTTTTCTAATTTTTCTAGAATTGGTAGGCACAAATCTAAAACTGCAGGTGGCTGCGATTTTAGTTGTTCTCTTATTATTTGGGCAGCTGGTACTCCAATACCTGCAATTGAGATGAATTTTTTCACCTCTTTCTTTTGAGCAGCAATCATTCCAATTAAAGAGCCCTCGCTATGGCCTAGAATAATTATTTCAGAGAACCTTTTATCTGTTTTTAACAAATTTATCCAATCTTCAACATCCTTAATGTAGGTTTCGAAACGTAAATCGGCCTCCTTAACCCCAACGCTTGCGCTCTCTCCAATACCACGTTTGTCAAATCTTACAGATGCAACACCTTTAGCAAATAACCCCTCGGCCAGCATCTTTAGAGAATTATTGGTCATCATAGGATTATTCCCATTTCTATCGGTAGGCCCCGAACCAGCAATAATTAAGACAACTGGCATTTTTTTCGTACTAATTGGCACAAGCAGAGTTCCTTTAATTTGCCCAGTTGCAGTTTCAAGAATAATTGCTTTCCCATTCTCTGGAGAAATTGCTTGTTGGCTTCTAGGAGAAAGTGCTTTTGCACTCACGGTAGAGAAAGCCCCTACTACTGTTAATATGAGTAATGTTGCAATTTGTAATCTTTTAAGTCTCATTTTCTTAGGTTTTAAGAGTACAATTTACAAAAAAATAGCTAATAATTATAAGAATAATTATTAGCTATTTTTTAAGTCTCATTAATAATAAAACTCAAGAAAGCTTTAAACGTTAAAGCGGAAGTGCATTATGTCGCCATCTTGCACTACGTACTCTTTGCCCTCTACAGACATTTTGCCGGCTTCTTTGCAAGCATTTTCGGTACCGTATTTAACGTAATCTACATATTTAATAACCTCGGCACGGATAAACCCTTTTTCGAAATCGGTATGGATAACTCCCGCTGCCTGAGGTGCTTTGGCTCCTCTAGTGTAGGTCCATGCGCGAACTTCCTGAACCCCAGCAGTAAAATAGGTTTCAAGATTTAGTAAAGCATAGGCACTCCTAATTAAACGAGAAACTCCAGAGGCATTCAACCCAATTTCGTTCAAGAACATAGCCCTCTCTTCGAAAGTATCTAGCTCTGCAATTTCGGACTCTATTTTTGCAGCAACTATTAAAAGTTGAGCATTTTCATCTTTAATTGACTCACGAACCCTCTCAACGTAGTCATTACCATCCTTTGCAGAATTTTCGTCTACGTTACAAACATATAAAACGGGTTTATTGGTAAGCAAATAAAGCTCCTTGGACATTTTAGCATCCTCGGCATTCTCGAACTCAACGGTTCTGGCCGATTTTCCCTGAACAAGGGCCTCTTTGAAACGAACAAGAATATTGTACATGCGTTTAGCATCTTTATCGCCACCAGTTTGAGCCATTTTTGCCACCTTGGCTATTCTACCCTCTACAGTGTCTAAATCTTTGATTTGTAGCTCTGTATCTATTATTTCTTTATCCCTTACTGGGTTTATTGAACCATCTACGTGAGTGATATTGGGATCGTCAAAACAACGCAACACATGAATTATAGCATCGGTTTCACGAATATTTCCAAGAAATTGATTTCCAAGCCCCTCGCCTTTACTTGCGCCTTTCACTAACCCAGCTATATCTACAATTTCTACTGTTGCAGGCAAAACCCTCTGCGGTTTAACCAGTTTTTCAAGTACTTGTAGTCTTTCATCGGGAACTACTGTAGAGCCAATATTTGGTTCTATTGTACAAAAAGGGAAATTTGCCGATTGCGCTTTACCCGAACTGATGCAATTAAAGAGCGTAGATTTGCCCACGTTGGGGAGCCCAACTATTCCACATTGAAGTGCCATTATATCTTTTTTAATTTTTTTTGAGGTTGCGAAATTAGCAAAAAAAGAGCTATAAATCTAAAATGAAATAAACATAACTGTAAAAGAGATATTTATATAATTGATGGAAG
>CAYIYT010000059.1:0-10209 GCA_964367735.1 uncultured Muribaculaceae bacterium | reverse complement strand
TTGATTTAGAGCATGATTCTGTATTAAAAAAACTAAAACAATAAAGGAAAAACAAAAATGGAAAAATTAGTAAACAACTTAGTAACTCAAATAAACAAAAAAACAGATGCAAAACCTACACTTGCCATTATTTTAGGTAGTGGACTTGGTAATTTTGCAAATAATTTAGAAAATAAAATTGAAATTGAATATAAAGACCTAAAAGGTATGCCAACTAGCACGGTTGAAGGGCATCGCGGTAAATTTATATTTGGAGAGCTTGAAGGTGTTAGTTTAGTTATTATGCAGGGTAGGCTTCATTTGTATGAAGGTTACAGCGCAAAAGAGGTAACTTTGCCTATTTATTTGTTTAAAAAATTAGGAGTAGAGAGTTTGATTGTTACAAATGCTTCTGGTGCAGTAAATGAGCAATTTAAAGCGGGGGATTTAATGGTAATTTGCGATCAAATTAACCTAACTGGGCAAAATCCCTTAGTTGGAGGGCCTAGTATAGATTATGGTATTAGGTTTGTTGATATGTTTAATGCATATAACAAAGAATATATAAAAACACTTAATAAAATAGGTATAAATAATAATTTAAACCTAAAAAATGGAACTTATATTCAGTTTTTGGGGCCAACCTATGAAACTGCTGCAGAAGTTAGAATGGCTAGAGCTATAGGTGCTGATGCAGTTGGTATGAGCACGGCTGTGGAAGTTATTGCAGCGACTCAAGCGGGGCTAAAAATTGCTGGAATTAGCGCTATTTCTAACATGGCAGTAGGCATAACTATTGAAGAAATTACTCATCAAAAGGTGCTAGACACAATAGCTAAAACAGAAGAAAAATTCACACTGCTTTTACTAGAATTTATTAAAAAAAAACGATTTTTGTTTTTTCTTCTTAACTAAATCTCTTTCCACAAACACTTTTTTGAGAGTTACGGGGTCTATTCCCGAATAAAAAGCGGCAGATGAGCGAGTCATAGGTGTTGGTGTAAAGTCTTGTACCTGTTCTAGGTTAACTCCCTTTAAAGTTTTATTAGAAGCCAATGCCTTCATATGTTCCATTGTACATCCAGGATGTGAAGATATAAAATATGGAACTAGTTGAAATCTCTTCTGCTCATTGTTACATATTCTATCAAATTCATCCTTAAGGAATATGAAATTAGAAAAAGAGGGCTTTCCCATTGCCTTCAAGACACTCTCCTCTGTGTGTTCGGGTGCTACTTTTAAACGGCCCGAAGTATGATTCAAAATAAGCTCTTTAAGGTACTCTTTACCGCTATTGTCTAAATAGCCTTTTTCATCTAAAAAGAGATCGTATCTAATTCCACTTGAGACAAAATTCTTTTTTATATTTTTAATTTTAGAAGCTTTTTCATAGAGAGCAAGTAAGGGTTCGTGACTATGATTCAGATTTTTACATACATTAGGATAGATACAGCTCTCTCTATGGCATTTAACGCAAATATCTAAATTTTTGCCTTTCATTTTATACATATTTGCAGTGGGGCCGCCTAAGTCGGAAACAATGCCCTTAAAATTCTTATCGGTAGCAATTAATGATAGTTCTTTTAAGATTGATGCTTCAGATCTAGATTGAACAAACTTTCCTTGATGAGCCGATATTGTACAAAAACTGCAAGATCCAAAGCAGCCGCGATGGGTATTTACAGAGAATTTAATCATCTCATATGCCGAGATATGCTTCCCTAAATATCTATAATGTGGCTCTCTTTTATATGGCAAGTCGTAAAATTCATCGATGGCTCCATCTGGCTCAATTTCAAACGGAGGATTCACCCTCACATACTTACCCATGCAAGCTTCAGAAATATGAGCAGGAAACCAAGCATTAGATTCTTTCTCTATAATATTAAAATTCTTAACAAAATCTTCTCGGCTTTTGAGTGTTTTTTCAAAAGGAATAAGTTTAACAGACCTCTCTTCACCTTCATACGGAGTGGACGATAACCAAGCAGTTTGAGGTATCTTATGAAGTTCTTCCATTGAAGCTCCTTTACTTAAAACAGAGGCTATCTCTTTTACGGCTCTCTCTCCCATCCCATATACAAGAAGATCTGCTTTAGATTCAAACAAGATTGAGGGCTTAAGAGAATCTTGCCAATAGTCGTAATGTGCAAGGCGTCTTAAAGAAGCTTCTACTCCTCCAATTATAACAGGAACAGTTGGATATAGCTCCTTTAATATTTTTGAATAAATAGTTACTGCATAGTCTGGCCTTTGACCAGCCCTCCCATCGGGCGTATATGCATCATCAGAACGCAACCTCTTTGCTGCAGTATAATGATTGATCATTGAGTCCATAACACCTGAATTAACTCCAAAGAACAATCTAGGTGCACCTAATTTTTTAAAATCACGTAAATCGTCCCTCCAATTAGGTTGTGGCACAATTGCCACTCTATAACCTAAAGATTGTAGATACCGCCCTATTACAGCAGTACCAAAAGAAGGATGATCTATATAAGCGTCTCCTGTAAAAAGTATAACGTCTATGTAATCCCATCCTAAAAGATCTACCTCCTTTTTGGAGATAGGTAAAAATCCTCTATTCTCTAAACTCATCTTACATCCTCTCGGGCAATTCAATACCCAAAATACCCATTGCTTTTTTAAGTACTTTAGATATTGTATCTATAAGTATTAACCTCTGCATCTTAATGTTTACATCTTCTTCCTTTAATATACTCGCTTCGTGATAGTATTGATTAAACTCCTTGGCAATATCATAGGCATAATTTGCAATAATTGCTGGAGAGTGATCATTACCACCTTCACGAATTTTATCGGGGAAAATATTTAAAAGCTTAATAATCTCCCTCTCTCTAGAATTAATTTTAGAATTTGTGATTTTTGTCTCTAAGTTCTGTTCAGTTGCTTTCCTTAAAATAGAGCGAATTCTAGCATGAGTATATTGGATAAAGGGGCCTGTATTACCATTAAAATCGATAGATTCTTTAGGATCAAAAAGCATCGTTTTCTTTGGGTCTACCTTTATTATAAAATACTTGAGAGCTCCTAAGCCTAATATTTCGAAAAGGTGTTCTTTCTCTTCTTTTGGCATATCATCTAGTTTTCCCATCTCTAAAGAAGTTTCTCTAGCTGAATCAATCATATTATCGATAAGATCATCGGCATCTACAACTGTACCTTCTCTAGATTTCATTTTACCCTCTGGTAGCTCTACCATACCATATGATAAATGGTATAGGCAATTAGACCACTCATAACCAAGTTTTTTTAATAGCAATTTCAAAACTTGAAAGTGATAGTTTTGCTCGTTACCAACTACATATATATGTTCGTCTAGATTATATTCCGAAAATCTTTGGTGTGCAGTACCTAAATCTTGAGTCATATAAACCGAGGTTCCATCGGCTCTTAAAAGTAACTTTTCATCTAACCCATCGGCAGAGAGATCACACCACACAGATCCATCTTCTCTCTCTTTGAATACTCCTTTATCTACTCCCTCTTTTACAAGCTCCTTACCAAGTAAATATGTCTTGGACTCATAGTAAGTTTTATCGAAAGTGACGCCCATTTTATTATATGTTATGTCAAAACCTTCATAAACCCAACCATTCATCATTTTCCACAGCTCTACCACTTCCTTATCGTCTTTTTCCCATTTTACCAACATTTGTTGAGCTGCTTTGAGAATGGGTGCATTTTTTTCGGCATCTTCTTTAGGTACACCCTGGGATATGAGCGTATCTATCTCTTTTAAAAGTAAAGTATTAAAAGCCACATAATATTTACCAACAAGATGATCTCCTTTTACTCCACTATTTTGTGGTGTTTCCTCTCCCGACAATCTTTGCCATGCAAGCATAGATTTACAAATATGTATTCCTCTGTCATTTACAAGGTTTACCTTAATTACTGTATGACCATTTGCCTCTAATAATTTTGACACCGAAGAACCTAATAGATTATTTCGTATATGCCCTAAATGCAATGGTTTATTTGTGTTAGGAGAAGAGAACTCAACCATTACGCTTCTACCAGATTTTGGTAGTTGTCCAAAATCATTAGTAGATGCAATTATATTAAAAGCATCTAACCAATAACTATCTGTAAGTTTAATATTAAGAAAGCCTTTAACAACATTAAAACTTTCTACCTCCTTATAATTTAAAGATATATATTCGCCTATCTCCTCTCCTGTTATTTCTGGAGATTTTCTCGAAAATTTCAAAAGGGGAAACATAACCGCTGTAATATCACCTTCAAACTCTTTTCGAGTAGCTTGAGTTTGAAATAAGTTATCATTGGCACCCTCTCCGTAAATATTGTCTACGGCTTCCTTCACCCACTTGGCTATTAATTGTTCTGGATTCATATAATTATATAATTAACAAAATATTTTTTCGTTGTAGATGCTAAATGCACCATTTAATTTTTGTCTAGTTCATTGGTTAAACCAAGCTTAGACGCTACTACATTTACAGTGGTTCCTTGAACTAAAAGCGAAATTATTGTAGCAAAAAAGACAATATTAAACATCAAGCGAGCATTTGGTTGCCCTGCTAAAAGAGGATATGTGGCAAAAACTATAGGTACAGCACCTCGTAAACCAATCCATGAAATATAATGTCTTGTTTTAACATCTATGTTCTTAAAAGGTAATAGAGAGATAAAAACAGAAAATGGCCTAGAAATAATAATAATAGCAAATGATATAGCCAATCCTATGCCAACAATTTCGAGTGTGATAAGCTCTTTGGGAGAGACGAGGAGTCCAAGGGTAAGAAACATAACTAGTTGGCTAAGCCATGCTATTCCATCAAAAAAAGTGTATACAGTTTCGTCACATTGGCTTTTGCTATTTCCTATTGTCAATCCAGCTATATAAACAGCCAAAAAGCCATTCCCACCAATAAGATCTGTAAATGAAAATGTAAAAAACAGAGATGCCAATAGTAAGATATGATATAAAGATTTATTGTCAAACTTAATTTTCTTTACAAAAAAGAGAGTTGCCCTTGCTATTGCATATCCACATGCCAATCCAATGGCAAACTGAGTTATTAAACTTAATAGAAAAGAGAAAACACCTATCTCTCCACTCATAGACATTTTTAAGAAAATAATAGTGAGCATAAAGGCCATTGGGTCGTTACTACCACTCTCTAACTCTAATAGAGGCCTAATGTTGTTTTTTAAGGAAACTCCTTTAGATCTAAGAATTGAAAAGACCGAAGCCGAATCTGTAGAAGACATTATTGATGCAAGTAGCATCGATTCTGGCAAGGTGAATGTTATAAAACTCGAGTAAATATGAGTAATAAAGTAGATTATTGTACCTGTAAAAAGTGCAGTGAGCAATACTCCCAAAGAGGCAAGAGTTAATCCTGGGCCTAGCACTGGTTTAATTTCAGATATTTTAGTATCTAACCCACCAGAAAAAAGAATTACACTAAGAGAGACCAGCCCTATAAATTGAGCGATATAGGGGCTGTTAAATTCTATACCAAAACCATCACTACCAAACATCATTCCAACGCTTAAGAATAGAAGGAGAACTGGTACCCCAAATTTATAGCCCGCTTTCCCTGCTATAATACTTAAGAAAAGCAAGACAGAGCCAATGAGTAAAACATTCTCTGTAGTAACATTCATATGTGAAAAACTATTTTTTTCTTAAAAGACAAATATAAAAAAAAGGGCTGTAATACAGCCCTTTTTTAATCAAATGTCTATATATACTTTATTTAAGACCTCTATTAGTTAACAGTGCATCAATACCTGGTTCCTGTCCGCGGAAATTAACATATAACGTCATTGCCTCGTCTTGACCTGCTCTAGCAAGTACTTCTTTACGGAATTTAGTAGCAACATCTTTATTGAAGATATCACCCGTCTCTACAAATGCCTGGTATGCGTCACTATCAAGAACTTCAGCCCAAATATAAGAATAGTAACCAGCAGTATACCCACCACCAAAGGTATGGCTAAAGTAGGTACTTCTATATCTAGGAGGGATTTGAGAAATCAAACCACGTTTAGTAAGAGCATCTTCTTCAAATTTAAGAGCATCAATACCTTCTGGGATAGATTTTAAAATGTGATAATCCATATCTAAAAGTGATGCTGCAAGATACTCAGTAGTAGCAAAACCTTGACCATATTTACCCGCTTTTTCTAATTTATCTACTAATTCCTGAGGAATAACTTCTCCTGTTTCATAGTGCTTTGCATAAACTTTAAGAACCTCTGGTTCAAATGCCCAATGTTCCATTATTTGTGAAGGAAGTTCTACAAAGTCTCTTGTCATTCCACCAACACCGTAATAGTTCACATCTTTTAACAAGCTTGCAAGAGCATGACCAAACTCATGGAAACATGTTTCTGCTTCATCTATGCTTAATAGCGCAGGCTTGTCGCCTACTGGTCTTGTAAAATTACCTACAATAGTTACCAATGGTGCTACTCTCTGGCCATTTTCATATATCTGAGAACGGAATCCACCACACCATGCTCCGCCATTTTTGGCTCCTGGGCGTGAAAACATATCCATGAAAAGAATACCTAATAGCGAACCATCTGCCTCTTTACATTCAAACGCAACTGCTTCTGGATGAGGGAGAGGAACATTGCTTAATTGAGTAAAAGTAATACCGTACAACTTATTAGCTACATAGAAAATACCTTCTCTTACATTTTCGAGTTTAAAATAAGGGCGTAATTGATCGTCACTAAGGCCAAATTTACTAGCCATTGCTTTTTCAAAGTAAAACCTCCAGTCATAAGCCTCTAATACATCTATTTCGTTATTATCTGCTTTCGCAATAACAGCCATATCGGCAAGTTCTCTTTTTGCCGATACTAATGCTGGTTTCCATAATTGGTCTAATAAACCATAAACTGCATCGGTCGTTTTTGCCATTCTAGTCTCTAGTTGATAATCGGCAAAGCTTTCGAATCCTAAGATATTTGCCCTTTCAAGACGAAGAGTAATAAGTTTAACGATAACATCTTTATTATCATATTCATTATTATTATTACATCTGTTAAGATATGCGGTCTGAATCTCTTTTCTTAGTTCTCTATTTTGTGATTGTTGTAAAAATGGAATTACACTTGGATTGTCTAAGCCAAACACCCATTTACCTGGATATTCAGAGTCATCATCAGATCTCTTTGCTGCATTTTTCAATGCTTCAGATAGACCAGCTAAATCTTCTTCGTTCTCAATAACCAATTTATAATTATTAGTTTCGGCAAGCAAATTCTGACCAAAAGCAAGTTGAAGTGCAGAGATTTGGGCATTAATATCTTTAAGTTTTTCTTTAGTCTCTTGTGAAAGTTCTGCACCGCTTCTTACAAAGCCTTTGTACATCTCTGTAAGTAATCTAGTCTGTTCTGCATTAAGATTAAGAGTCTCAATCTTGTCATATACAAACTTTACCCTTTGAAAAAGAGCGTCATTAAGACTGATTTCGTTGTAATGCTTACTTGTAAGTGGAGAGAGTTCTTTTGCTAAAGCAAGAACCTCTTTCGATGAATTAACCGAGCTTAAGTTTGAAAAAACAGGAGCAATCTTTCTTAAAAGATCGCCTGAATTATCATATGCTACAATGGTATTTTCAAAATTGGCCTCTTCTGTATTATTAATAATAGCTTCTATTTGAGCCTTGTGTTGTTCCATACCTTCTAGATAGGCAGGCATGTAATGCTCCAACTTTACACTCTCGAAAGGAGGAATTCCATATGGAGTGTTCCATTCTGTCAACAAAGGATTAACAGTCTCCTTAGGTGAACATGAAGAGAGCAATGCTCCCGCTGCAATTGCAATTATCACTAGTTTTTTCATTTAATATATAGTTTAATGGTTTAGTGCATTTATTAACCAAGATAAGATTTTAGAAGTTTACTTCTAGCGCTGTGTCGCAAGCGTCTAATTGCTTTCTCCTTTATCTGGCGAACTCTCTCTCTGGTTAAACCAAAATACTCACCAATCTCTTCAAGAGTCATCTCTCCAATTCCAATTCCAAAGAAATATTTCACAATATCACGTTCTCTTTCTGTGAGAGTAGATAGGGATCTTTCTATCTCTTTATTAAGAGATTCATTTACTAGGCCTCTATCTGCGTTGGGAGAATCGCTGTTTACAAGAACATCCAAAAGATTATTATCTTCTCCATCTACAAAAGGAGCGTCTACAGAAACATGGCGTCCAGAAACTCTCAATGTATCTATAATTTTCTCTCTTGGTATATCTAAAATCTCCGATAACTCATCGGGAGAAGGCATTCTTTCGTTCTCTTGTTCAAACTTAGAAAGTGCTTTGTTAATTTTATTTAATGAACCAACCTGATTAAGTGGTAGTCTCACAATTCTAGATTGCTCTGCAAGAGCTTGTAAAATTGATTGTCTTATCCACCACACAGCATAAGAAATAAATTTAAATCCTCTAGTTTCGTCAAATTTTTCGGCGGCTTTTATCAGTCCCAAGTTACCTTCATTTATTAGATCGGGAAGACTCAATCCTTGATTTTGATATTGTTTTGCTACAGATACAACAAAACGAAGATTAGCTCTTGTTAGTTTTTCAAGTGCCTCTTGGTCTCCTTTTCGTATTCTCTGAGCTAATTCAACCTCATCTTCTACTGTTATTAATTCCTCTCTTCCAATCTCCTGAAGATATTTATCAAGAGATGCACTCTCTCTATTGGTGATTGATTTAGTTATCTTAAGCTGTCTCATTTATAAATGTTAATATCCTGCAAAGTTAATAATTTTTGACACATGTAGCAAAAAATCAGAGCCCCATACCATAGTATACAACTTTACCATTTGGATATACTCCTTCTATTAGTAATGATCTTCTACTTTTTTGTATTATAGACTGCAACTCTTGGTTGTTTTTTATTGGAATTTGATTGATGTGCGTAATAATAAATCCTATCTTTATTCCTGACTCTTTAAATTTACCATCTTGAACATCAATAACTTCTACTCCTGAATTCAATTTAAGCTTACTTAAATTCTCCTTTGATGCTTCCTTAAGTTGTGCTCCAAAAAGTTCTAGAACCCCCTCTTTCTCTCCAATAGACATGGCAATCTCTGCTCCTGCACTTTCTAATACAACCGATATCTCCTTTTGTTTACCTACTCTCATAATCTGTACCAAGATTTTATCTTTTGGTCTATATCTATTTATTTGCTCTTGTACCGATGGAGATGAATTTACTTCAATGCCATTTATAGCTATAAGAATATCCCCGGGTTTTATACCATTTTTATAGGCTGGGCTATCCTTCACAACGTTTACTATATATACTCCTTTTAAGTTTTCTATGTTTTTCTCTTTTGCTAAATCGGCATCAATATCTTGCATTGTAACTCCTAATAATGCTCTTTTAACTACTCCGAAATCCATAATGTCTTCTACAATTTTTTTAACTATTGTAGTTGGAACAGCAAATGAATATCCCGCAAAAGTACCGTCCCTAGAAGCAATGGCAGTATTTATACCTACTAATTCTCCTGCAATATTAATTAAAGCACCACCACTATTTCCAGAATTCACAGCTGCATCGGTTTGAATAAATGCCTCTATTTTAAAATCTCCTCTTGCAGATGGCATACTTCTAGCTTTAGCACTGACAATACCTGCAGTCACAGTAGATCTCAAATTGTATGGATTGCCTATAGCAAGTACCCATTGCCCTAGGCGAAGTGCATCTGAATTTCCAAAGCTAAGAAAAGGCAAATTCTCTGCTTCAATTTTAAGAAGAGCAATATCGGTGGCAGGGTCGGACCCAACTATTTTTGCGGGAAAACTTCTATTGTTTTCCAAAGTTACTTCTATTTCGTCTGCTCCATCAATCACATGATTGTTAGTTACTACAAATCCATCACTCCGAATAATCACTCCCGAGCCTGCTCCAAATTGATCTCTAGGTTCCTGAGGTTGTCCATATCCAAAGAAAAAATCAAATAGTGACTGAGAATCGGAGTTTCCTTTTTTCACAACTTTTACATGAACAACAGCTTTCACTGCATTCTCTGCTGCAAAAGTGAAGTCTGGGAAATCTTGTGGATTAAAAATTGTCTTATGAAACATAGAAGTGTCTTGTTCATAAGAGTAAGATTTACTTGTACTTGAATTGTTGTACGAAATTACACCATAAGAAGTGATTGCACTCACTATTACGGTTACAAAGAGAAAAAGATAATGTTTTTTAG
>CAYIYT010000058.1:0-10335 GCA_964367735.1 uncultured Muribaculaceae bacterium | reverse complement strand
CGTTTGGGGAGTGCAAAGATAGAGAACTTTTTTTAGCTACCAAATTTATTTATCTATTTTTTGTAACATTATAGTATGTTTAATTATTACTACAAAAACTATACCTATAATATAAAACAAAAAGTGATCTATAAATAAAATCTCTATTTAATTAATCTTATATCTAATTGAAATATCTGATAAAAGATTGAAGAATCTGAAGAAATGATTTTTATCTCCAAAATAAGTATAGAACAAAATTAAAAGAATATTATATTTGTAATTACAGTATGATTTAAAAATTCAAATTGAATAATCTATGGTTACTCCACCACTAAATATTGAAAAAATATTTGTTATTGAAGGTGACATTAAAGAGATTCGCTCTTTAGGAGAAGGACTCATTAACGATACTTTTTTATTAGAGACAAAAGGGAGTAATCCCAATTATATTTTACAACGTAAAAACAAAACAATTTTTAAGGATGTGCCTGCAATGATGGATAACATCTACAAAGTAACAACACATCTTAAGAAGAAAATTATAGAGAAAGGAGGAGATCCATTAAGGGAAGCTTTAACTGTTACCCCCACATTAGATGGTAAATTATATTACCATGACCAATTCGGAGAATATTGGGCTGCATGCTTGTTTATAGAAGATACTATCACTTACCAATTTGCTCATTCTCCCGAATTAGCTTGGCAAGGAGGCAAAGGAATTGGTCATTTTCAAGCTATGCTAGCAGATATGAAAGAACCATTAACCAATATATTGCCTGGCTTTCACGATATGAGGTTTAGATTTAAACAATGGGATCATATTTTAAACCAAGATAGTGTTGGGAGAAAATCACAAGTTCAAAAAGAGATAGAGTGGATTGAAAGTCGCCGAGGCGAAATGCTTGCTCTATGGGAAAAGGCAGAATCAGGAGACATCCCTACTAGAGTAACCCATAATGACACTAAAGTAAGTAACATGCTATTTGACAAACAGGGTAATGTTCTTACTGTAATAGACTTAGATACTGTATTGAACAGCATTGTTCTTAATGACTATGGAGATGCTATTAGATCATACACCAATGCAGGGCTAGAAGATGATATAGATTTAGAGAAAGTCTATATAAAAATGGAGATCTTTGAAAGCTATACAAAAGGATACCTGTCTGAAACAATCTCTTTCTTATCTAATTCTGAGTTAGAAAATCTTGCTTTTTCGGCTAAGTATATTACCTATGAGCAGGTATTGCGATTTTTAATGGATTACATAGATGGTGATATTTATTATAAAATAAAATCTAAAAAGCACAACTTAGAGCGAACACACTCACAGTTTAAATTATTGAAATCTATGGAAGAAAATTATGATAAGATGTGTGAAATAGTAAACCAAACCGTCTATAATTTAAAATTCAAATAACCAAAAGCATAACATAAAGGATATAATATAAAATTTTTATTATGAAAAAAGCCCTATTCATATTAGCTGTTTGTTTAGTAGCATTAAGTTGTTCTCAACAGCAAAAGCAAAATAGCAAATTAATTACTACACCTGTACCAACTAGATCTACTGGACAAGCGGATGTTTTACAACTTAGTGCTGAGCCACTACCAACTGTACGAATAGCTTTTATTGGTTTAGGTATGCGAGGGCCAGGAGCAGTAAGCCGAATGCTTCACATTCCTGGAGTAGAAATAATTGCTTTGTGTGACGTAGTTCAAGAGAATACAGCTAAGGTAAATGCAATGTTAGAAGAGCGTGGCTTCCCTAAAGCTCAAGAGTACTATGGCGACACAAGTATATGGCGCCAAGTGACAGCACTTGAGAATGTAGATCTTATTTATGTTGCTACAGATTGGAAAAGCCATGCAACTATAGGTATGCAGGCTATGAAAGATGGTAAACATGTAGCCATTGAAGTTCCCGCTGCAATGACTTTAGACGAAATTTGGGGGCTAATAGAGATGTCTGAAAAAACACGTAAACACTGTATCCAATTAGAGAATTGCGTATATGATTTCTTTGAGTTAACTACACTTAATATGGTGCAACAAGGTCTTTTAGGAGATATTATTCACGGTGAAGGTGCCTATATTCATGGATTACAACCTTTTTGGGATGAATACTGGAGCGATTGGCGCATGGATTTCAATAAAACTCATCGCGGAGATATTTACCCTACTCACGGTTTAGGACCAGTATGCCAAGCAATGAATATACATAGGGGAGATAAGCTGAATTACCTAGTTTCTGTAGACACCAAAGCAATTGGAAATCCAGCCTTTCTTAAAGAAAAAAGAGGAGAAGAGGTTAAAGGTTTTCGTAATGGAGATCACACATGTACACTTATAGGTACAGAAAATGGAAAATCAATTCTTATTGAGCATAATGTTACTTCGCCTAGACCATATAGCCGCATGTATCAATTGACAGGTACAAAAGGATTTGCTAATAAATATCCATTTCAAGGGTATGCCTTAGCAGCGAAAGAGCTAGATCCTTCATTAACAGTTAATCACGAAAATCTTACAGCACATAGTTTTATGCCCGACAATGTAAAAAAGGCCTTAATGGAGAAATATAAACATCCAATTGTAATAGAGATAGAAGAAAAAGCAAAGCAAGTAGGTGGTCATGGAGGAATGGATTTTATTATGGATTATCGTCTTATTTACTGTCTCCAAAAAGGGCTACCGCTAGACATGGACGTTTATGACCTCGCGGAATGGTGCTGTCTAATACCACTTACCGAAATTTCTTTAGATAACAATAGCGCACCAGTAGAGATTCCAGATTTTACAAGGGGAGCATGGAACAAAGTTAAGGGACTTAAGTTTGCTCTCTAAGCTCATTGGTCAATTAATAGTGTCGCTACTTTTCTCTATAAAAATTCCCTATCTTTAACGCCGATTTAGAAATATACAAATATCATGATTCTGGAAAAAAATGTAATTATCCCTACTTACAACGAAAAAGAAAATATCGAAAAAATCATTCGTACAGTTTTCGGACTCGATGGTGATTTTCATATACTTATAGTAGACGATGGCTCTCCCGACGGCACTGGCAGTATTGTTAAAAAATTACAAGAAGAATTTCCAGATTCACTTCATCTTTTAGAAAGAAAAGAAAAATCTGGGCTTGGATCGGCATATATTGCAGGGTTTAACTGGTCCCTAGAAAAAGGATATCAATATATCTTTGAAATGGATGCCGATTTTTCACATAATCCCGATGACTTACCAAGACTATATCAAGCATGTAGCCAAGGTGCCGATCTTGCTATAGGTTCTAGATACTGCAACGGAGTAAGTGTAATAAACTGGCCAATAGGAAGAGTAATTATGTCTTATTATGCCTCTACTTATGTAAGAAAAGTACTAGGCATGAAAGTTTTTGATACCACTGCTGGGTTTAAATGCTATCGCAGAAAGGTACTTGAAACAATTAATTTTGACAAAATCAAAATGAGAGGTTACGGATTCCAAGTTGAGATGAAGTATAATGCTTTTAAACTTGGATTTAAAATTGAAGAGGTTCCTATTATATTTGTAGATAGAACAGAAGGTACCTCTAAGATGAGTAGTGGTATATTTGGAGAGGCTTTTTGGGGTGTCTTAAAAATGAGATTCAGGAAAATCAAGCCCCAAAACATAAATTAAATTCTGATTAAGAAAGAGATGCCAGCAAAACTTACTTTAATATACAACGGAACTTTGATAAACGAAGGAAGCTCCTTTGCTGGTTCTATACTTATAAAAGATAATAAAATAGATAAAATATATACCTCTTTAGAACAATTACCTAAAGCAGATGTAGTTATTGATGCAACAGGAAAGCTAGTAATCCCAGGAATAATAGATGATCAAGTACACTTTAGAGAACCAGGGAGCACACATAAAGGAAGTATAGAGACAGAGAGTGCTGCAGCCGTTTTAGGAGGAGTAACTTCATATATGGATATGCCAAATAATAATCCGCCGTCTGTCACACTTGAAGCATTAGAAGCTAAAAACTTAATAGCCAATGCTACTTCATATGCAAATTACTCTTTTTATTTAGGTGCAACCAATGATAATATTGAGCAAATAACAAAAGCGAACCCTAGTGAAACATGTGGAATTAAGGTTTTTATGGGCTCTTCTACTGGAAATATGTTGGTAGATAATGAAGAGGCACTGAATAGGATTTTCAAAGAATCTAAGCTTCTTATTGCCACGCACTGTGAGTCAGAACCAATTATTCAAAGAAATTTAAAGGAAGCAATTAATAAATACGGAAAAGAAGATATTCCTTTTTGGGAACATTGTAATATAAGAAGCAGTGAGGCCTGTATTGAATCTACTAAATATGCTATAAGTTTAGCTCAAAAATATAATAGTAGGCTTCATATTCTACATATAAGTACAGAAGATGAGATTAAACTCATAGAAAAGGCTGCAAAAAAATCTCCTAAAATTACAGCAGAAGCATGTGTACACTATATGCTGCTAGACAATTCAATGTATGAAACAATGGGTAGTAAAATGAAGTGCAACCCTGCAATCAAAGAAAAAAAAGATAGAATTGCAATAATTAAAGCTGTAAAAGATGGTGTTATCAAAGTTGTTGCAACAGACCATGCACCACATACTTGGGAAGAGAAACAAGGAAATTATTTAGATGCTCCTTCTGGATTACCACTTGTACAACATAGCTTACAGCTAATGTTAGAGCTAGCTAACCAAGGAGAATTCACAATAGAAGAGGTAGTAGATAGAATGGCACACTCCCCTGCCCTTAGTTTTGGGGTGTCAAAAAGAGGTTTTCTTAGAGAAGGTTATTATGCCGACATAGTAATTATTGATCCTTCAAAAACAGATTCTTATACAACTAGTAATCCAGCATATCACTGTAAATGGAGCCCTTTTAATGGCAAACAATTTAGCAACTCTATTATTCATACCTTTGTAAATGGCATACAAATTGTAGCGTTTGGGCGTCTTACAGGCGAAAAAGCCGGTCAAAAATTACTATTTAACTATGGCGTCTAATAAAAAATCTATCGTCTATATTTCTATATCTATAGCAGTTATTTTTTGGGGAATCTCCTTTTTGTGGAGTACCTCTATTCTTCAACAGGGATTCCCTGTTTTCTCGCTAACATTTTTTAGGATGACATTTGCTGCAATAGTATTATCTATTGTCTCATTTTCATTGAAGAAAGTAACCAGAATAGAGAGGAAAGATTGGGGATGGTTCTTGTTATTGGTATTCTTAGAGCCCTTTATCTACTTTATAGGAGAAACAATGGGTTTAAAAACTTTAAACTCTCCTACTATAAGTTCGGTCATTATTTCTACTATACCAATTGTAGCTCTTATTGCGGGTGTTTTTATTTACAAAGAGAGAATATCTCGTTTAAACACTTTTGGAATTCTAATAACATTGCCAGGTATATTGCTTATGGTTTTTGACAGAGATGACCTCGGGATAGATAGAAACATAGGAATTTTCTACCTTATGATAGCAGTGTTTGCTGCTGTTGGATATTCAGTTGTTGTGAAAAAATTAGCGGAAAAATATAATAGTTATACAATAGTAACGTTTCAACACATCCTTGGATCACTATTTTTTCTTCCACTCTTTTTAATATTCGATTTCCCCAACTTCACTATAGATTCTATCACGCTCGATATATTAAAACCTCTACTATATTTATCGGTATTATGTTCTGGAGTAGCGTTTATTCTCTTTATTAACTCAATCAAAGCACTAGGAGTTGCAAGAGCAAACATATTCACAGCAATGGTACCTGTAGTATCGGCCATTGCAGCTTTTGCTATGGGACAAGACACAATAAGCTTCCGTAAAATTATTGGTGTTATAATAGTTGTAGCTGGAGTTATTATTGCTCAGCGTAAAAAAAAGATTCTTACTAACTTAACCCTTTAAGAGTTAATTGTATTCGTCCTCTTTTAAGATCAATCTCCAAGACTTTTACATTTAAGTGTTGGTGTAGTTTTACTACATCGGAAGGGTTAGATATAAATCTATCTGCAAGTTGCGAGATATGAATTAGTCCATCTTGTTTTATTCCTATATCTACAAAAGCTCCAAAATTTGTAATGTTTGTAACCAAACCAGGTAAAATCATACCCTCTTTTAAATCTTCAATTGAATGAACATCACTAGAAAACTCCATTACCCTTGCTGTTTTACGAGGGTCTAAACCCGGTTTAGAGAGCTCTTCCATTATATCTTTAAGGGTGGGTTCTCCAACCTCTTGAGAGACATATTTTTTTATTTCAATCTTAGAGCGACTATCTGGATCTGTTATTAAATCATTCACACTTTTTTTAATATCGGCAGCCATCTTTTCTACTAGTGAATATCTCTCTGGGTGAACGGCAGTATTATCTAAAGGATTGTGAGCTTCGGGGATTCTGAGAAAACCTGCGCTTTGTTCAAATACTCTTGCTCCTAGCCTTTTGACTTTAAGAAGCTGAGATTTAGATTCAAAAGCACCATTCTCTGTTCTAAAATCTACTATATTTTGAGCAACAACAGGACCAACTCCAGAAACATAACTTAATAGATGTTTACTTGCAGTATTAAGATTCACTCCAACTTTATTTACACAACTTACTACAGTATTATCTAACATATCTTTAAGTACATTTTGATCTATATCGTGTTGATACTGACCTACACCTAAAGATTTTGGATCAATTTTAACAAGTTCGGCAAGGGGGTCCATCACGCGTCTTCCTATTGAGACAGCTCCTCTAACAGTTACATCATAATTGGGAAACTCCTCTCTTGCAACTGCCGAAGCTGAATAGACCGATGCTCCATCTTCACTTACAGAATAAATTTGAATGCCTTTTGGCATAGGAATTTTTTTTATAAAACTTTCTGTTTCACGACTTGCTGTTCCATCTCCAATTGCGATTATTTCAATTTTGTATGACTCAATAAGAGTACTTATTTTTTTAATCGCTTGAATTTTTTCATTTACAGGAGGGTGTGGATAGATAGTATCATTGTGAATTAATTCCCCTTGTGCATTTAAACAGACTACTTTACAACCCGATCTAAAGCCAGGATCCAATGCAAGTACTCTTTTTTGCCCTACTGGTGCGGCAAGAAGTAAAGAGGTAAGATTTTCTCCAAAAACCTTAACTGCATCTCTATCTGCCTTTTCTTTTGCTATTTTAAAAGTCTCATTTTCTATGGATGGGTGTAATAATCTTTTGTAAGAATCTTCAATTGCTATCTCTATCTGTTCCTTACAACTCAATGATACATCTCTTTTATCCTTAAATATTTCTCTTTCAATTATATTTTGTGAGGTTTCTTTTTCTACCTCTAACTTTATTGAAAGATGCCCCTCCTTAGTTCCTCTCATAAGAGCAAGAAATCTGTGAGATGGTATATTTGAAATATTACCTGAAAAATCGAAATAATTCCTGTATTTACTAGACTCTTCGTCTTGAATTTCCATTCCTCTTTGCTGCTTAGAAACCACTTTTGCATATTTACCGTATTGACCCCTTAAAGATTCTCTAATTATTGAGTTTTCACTCACAATTTCGGCTATAATATCCCTTGCACCTTGTAAAGCAGCAGCTTGATTTTCTACCTCTTCTCCAATAAATTTTTTGGCTAAATCTAAACAGTTTTTTACATCCATTTGCAGAATTGCCACAGCAAGAGGCTCTAGCCCCTTTTCCTTGGCAATACTAGCCTTTGTGCGTCTTTTAGGTTTATATGGAAGATATAAATCTTCTAAACGAACAGAATCTGTGCAAATTTCAATCTCTTTTTTAAGGTTTTCTGTTAATTTACCTTGCTCCTCAATGCTACTGAGTATAGTATTTTTCCGTTTGTCTAAGTCCGAAAAGTAATTAAAATAGTGTTTAACCTCGGCCACCTGAACCTCGTCTAACCCTCCGGTTTTTTCTTTTCTATATCTAGATATAAAAGGAATTGTAGCGCTTTCTTCTAAAAGTTCTACACAATTCTCTACTTGCCAAGCTGCTATAGATAACTGAGCTGTAATGATTTTTAAATATATACTATTCATGTGATACCTGTTGTAATTGGTCTCTGTATGCCGAGAATATCTTTGATTTGGATACAAAACCCTTATAAATACCTTCTCTAGTTATTACCGGAAGATTCCATGCTCCCGTTTGTTCGAATTTTCTCATGACACAGTCCATTTTATCATCTATAAAAACTGTATCGGGAATTTCTTTCATAAGTTTTTGGACAGATGTATTATACATCTCCTTTTTAAACATAATCTCTCGTATATCATTCAATAGAATTATTCCCTTAAGTATACCCCTATTGTCTACTACAGGAATAAGGTTTCTTTTTGAATTAGAAATTACATTTACTACATCGGCCAAGCTCTCATCGGGTGAGACAGATTTAAAGTCTATCTCAATCAATTCAGAGGTTTTAAGCAGAGTGAGTACCGCCTGGTCGCTATCGTGAGTAAGAAGTTCTCCATCCTTTGCAATCCTTTTAGTGTATATAGAATAGGGTTCAAATCTTCTTATAGTTACAAATGAAACAACAGAAGTAATAATTAAAGGCATTAAAAGTACATAACCCCCAGTAATCTCTGCTATCAGGAAAATAGCTGTTAAGGGAGCCTGCATCACTCCTGCCATTAACCCAGCCATTCCAACCAAAGCAAAGTTAGATTCTGGTAATATTTCTATGCCCGTAAGATTAATAAAACGACTCATAACAAAGCCAGCAATACCTCCAATAAATAGAGTAGGCCCAAATGTACCTCCCACACCACCACCAGCATTGGTAAATGACATCGCCAGAACCTTAAAGATAATAACAGCAGAAAAAAAGATAATAATAAACCAAGGATTGCTAAAGAAACTACTAAAGAGATTGGGACCTATCGCGCTATTGACATTACCGCTGAGTAAATAAGTAAGCGATTCATAACCCTCTCCAAAAAGGGGTGGAAATAAAAAAATAAGAAGCCCTAGAGAGAGTGCCGAGATTATCCATCGCCTAAAAGGATTTACTATTCGTTTAATCCTATCCTCCATAGATAGGGTTGTTCTGGTAAAATATAGCGATATAAAACCACAAAATATACCTAACAAAATATAGTAAGGTATATTTGACATGTTAAAATTTTCAATATTATTGCTAAAAACAACTGCATCTCCCAAGAAAAGAAAAGAGACAGTAGCTGCAGTTACTGCAGAAACAAGAAGCGGCAAAAGGGATGTCATAGACATACTAAAAAGCAATATCTCTAGAGTAAACAAAATCCCAGCTAGAGGAGCTTTGAAAATACCGGCTATTGCTCCAGCTGCTCCACACCCAAGCAGTATAGTCATGTGCTTGTAGGAGAGCCCCATAATTCTAGCAATATTAGAGCCTATGGCAGCTCCAGTATAAACAATAGGAGCCTCGGCACCTACTGAACCACCAAACCCAATTGTAACAGAACTAGCTGCAACAGAAGACCACGTATTGTGGGAGGCAATCTTTGATTCATTCTTAGAAATAGATAGTAACACCTTTGTTACACCATGACCAATATTATCTTTAATAAAATATTTAACGAAAAGAAGTGCTAAAAGCATTCCCACACCAGGATAGACAATGTAGAGAATACTCTCGGCAGTTGTATTAAACCACCCTTTTAACAACCATGCAAAAAGATGGATAAGGTGCTTAAGGATAACTGCAGCTAACCCACTAAAGAGCCCTGTTATGAATGCAAGGATTAGAAGCATCCTGCTTTCATTCATTTTATGCAGCCGCTCCGAAAAGTACTTTATTAGATCTCTAAATATAATCATACAAGATGTAAATTTACAAAAAAAGCCGGACATAAAACCCGGCTTATACTTTTAATATAGGCTACATCAATAATATTACAAGAATTAATCGTCACCGTCACCATCATCGGCAAAAGCACCAGCTGAATCGTCATCTGGAAATTCATCCGGTTCACCGCCTTCATCGTCTGATCCTCCGCCAAAAAGGCCTTTTTCAACATCTTCGTAATCGTCAATTTTGACATCTACCTTAACAAGGTATATAGCATCGGGTACTTCTAACGAGATTGCATAAAAGAAAGAGCCATCGGGTTTTTCAACTTTGAACACTTCACTCATGTAGTCTGAATATCCTTTTGGATATTTTTCTTTGAAGGCAGCCATTAAATCTGGCTTTAGGTTTGCGTAGCTTACTACTGCTCTCTTTTTTGCTTGATGCGCCGGTGATACCGACGCTTTACTTTTGGGTAAACTGCTTGATTTTTCCATATATATATCTAATTCTTATAATCAAATTGTGGTGCAATTATACTGCAATTT
>CAYIYT010000057.1:0-10369 GCA_964367735.1 uncultured Muribaculaceae bacterium | reverse complement strand
CTTTTTTATATTTTAAACCCAATAAAATAATTGAAAAGATTAGATTTAACTCTACATTTTTAGAAACTAAGTTAATAAAAGCATAAAGCTCTTTAATCAGATGAAAAAGAGACTCAGTTATATAATTGCAGGTCAATCTATAGAGATACTAACAGATTATCCCGATGCAATATCTAGGCTACTTCCAGGCTTTGGCCCTTTCTGCGATAACTCTATGAATGAAGAGGGTTCCTGTACGTTAAGTAAAAATGGTAATACCTATTTCTTTACAATAGCCGAAAGAGAAGCAAGTATATTAATTGAATTTACAATGGAGGTTGGCTCTCCTCAAATGAAATACCGTTTAAAGCAAGATTATGAAAATGGTAGTCTTAAAATGCCCAGCTCTTTAAATTTAAAATTTTCTATGTGGATGGCACTTGCATTTACGGGGATTCCTAAAACACTATGCGCCATACATTCATCAGTAATAATCTTTAATAACAGCGCTGTATTATTTCTTGGTGAATCTGGTACTGGTAAAAGCACACACACCAAATTATGGCTAGAGCATATTGCAGGCAGCAAACTTCTGAACGACGATAGTCCTATTTTGAGTATAGATCAAGAGAAAGCAATTGTACACGGCTCACCATGGAGCGGTAAAGGACAAAAATATGTAAACGAAAGCTACCCTGTAAGGGCAATTGTTAGAATTAAGCAACACCCTTCTAATGAGATGAAAAAATTAAATACACTTGAGTCTTTTGGGGCACTTTACCCATCGTTCCCCCCAGCTTTTCTTAAAGACAACTACTTTGAAGGTCATATTTGTGAGATTATATCAAAAATAATCTCCACTACCCCTATATACCTTTTACACTGCCTCCCAAACCATGAAGCAGCACAAATGGCTATGGAAACCATCTATAAATAAAGCTATCTAACTATATCAAAAACCCTATATTCTAATGAAACTTATTCCTAATTTAACATTACGCGAAATTGCGGGAGAGAAAATGCTAGTTATTACAGGTGCAACTGGCACAGATTTAACCAAAGTTGTAATATTAAACAGTACCTCTGAATTTCTTTGGACCTCTTTACAAGGAAAAGAATTTCAAGATCAAGATGCCCAAGAACTATTAATTCAAAAATATGGTATTGAAAAAACCCAAGCAAAAAACGATGTTGAAGCTTGGGTAGAATCGATGATAAATGCCGGGCTAATTATTTAATTACAACTGTAAGTTTAGTATCGGCATTCATTCCTGCAAAAGACCACTCTTTTGTACCGTTTAAATTACTTCCTGCCCTATATAATATATTTGAGCCCGGCAGTTGAGAACCAGGCAGTTCATTATAAATATATGGAGTAGGAGAGTAATTATAAAGATTAATTGAGCCCAAATTGTAATTGATACCGTTTGTATTAGATGCAATCCAAGAACCAGTATTATAGCTGTACCCTGCAGCCATTGCTGTTTTATCCGATAAAAGATTGGCTGCACCAAATCTTTGTAAAATCTCTCCATAATTAGCAACTGAACCTCCATTACTATTAACTGCATTTACAATTGAATTAACGCCTGTAGAGCTATTCTGAATAAGTTCTTTAATTAAATTTGCTCCTCCATAATTTCTCATTAAATATGCGCCTAAAGCATAGGTTTTAGAGTAATTTAAAAGACGTTCTGCCGAATTGCCACTCCAATCTAAGAGATTGTACTCATTTTTAGAGTTGTACAACGGCAACCTACCACTACCATTGCTCGTGCCCCCAGCATTTGAAATAGAATATTGTACACCTCTAGGGCCATTGGCATTTATTTTATTAGAAACTAAATCTTCTACACACTGTGCACACATCTCATTTATTGCAGTGTTAGTAGATTGACCTTTTACTATATATTTTTGATAGAAGTATATCATATGAGTGAATTCATGTGCCAAAGTAGAAGTCAATTGCATAGGCCAGTAGTGAGACATATCCCATGTTCCATTAGTTGTACTTGCAAAGAGAACCGCATCTAAAGTAAACATTAGCTTTTCATTAGATGATGAATAATAAGATCTAAGGAAATTATCTCTACTATAAAAGTAACCAAGAGTTATAGTACCAGTAGTTTTATTGTCTCCATCAATATCCGTTAACCATATATGAATATCGTCTGTAATAGGAATTAAATTACTGTATCCTGTATAACCCCATGGCTCTCCACATATATTTGTTACCCATTCATAAATATCATTATCTACTCCTGTATTAAGAAACTTAGGAGCAAAAGCATCTAACATAGCCTGGGTTACATAGAAGCTCTTAGTACTAGACGGGCCCCAGCATGCATCCTCTACCCAAATAAATAGATTCTTGCCATTGGCAGTTACCACTTTTCTTATTGTAGATGAATGGCCAGTTCCCTTATCGTCGTACAATAATTCATTAGAACCAGATATATATCTCTCTGGTTGTGTAGCCACATGTTGTTGGTACTGAGATTTTGTGAGTCCATCTGAAGGGTACTTCATAGGGTCATTATTAAAATCAGTAATGTGAGGTTTCCCAGAAACAACAAAAGATGGCTCAGAGAAAACTGTAGATCTCTCTACATAATTAATAGATGCAAAATTGTTAACTATTTGAGGTAGTGTTGTTGTACTCCCAGTGTTTTTATTTGAAAACACAAAATACACACTCTTATCATTAAGATTATTTAACCTAAATACAAAATCATTAGGAGTATCTATATGTTGAACAATCTCTGAAGAACCTACTATTAATGGAGCGCCAGGGCTAATAACATAAGTCTCTGCCGCAACTAAACTCTCTGTCCAATTTGTTTTAAAAGCTTTCGCTTTTATTGTTACTCCTGAATTAATTGGGATTGGGGCACTATATAATGCCGAGGTTATTATTGGATCGCTTGAGTCTATAGTATATCTAATTTCTGCTCCTACTGTAGCACAAGTTATAGTTGCAGTTTGTGCAGTTGTATAGATCCCACCAATAGGGCTTATAACTGGCTTTGCAACTACAGAGGTTGTTGTAAAGGCTATCTGGTTCCCATAAGAAGTTCCAAATCTGTTTGTTGCATATGCTCTAACATAATAATTTGTAGCTGCATTTAAATCTAAAATATTAGCCGTAAAATTACCCGTTCCCGTTCCATTACTTGTTTTTAAATTTTGAATTGTAGGATTTTCTAATGTGTCCCAACAGATACCTCTTGCAAGAATTGGTGCTCCTCCATCATTTAAAATATCCCCCCCACTTTTAGCAGAATGTAAAGAGATATCGTAGGCATCTAAAGTTGTTAAAGAGGGCAAATTTGGCGCTTTTTCTTGAGTGATTGTAAGAGTATCTGCAAGCATTAACAAAGGTTGCTGCACAATTATTTGAGCAGTACGGTTTTCATGATTTAAATTCCTTTTAATACTAAATTGCAAATTCTCTTTAGTAAGTGCCTTTGTTGCAAGTTGTGATATCCAAGTTTGAGCAACCAAAGGAATATTCACAATATATTGAATATTACTATTAAGTTCTACACTTAAAATCACAGCAGTATCTATTAAGTTAAAAGATCTTGTTGTAAGAATAATAGCATTTAATTGAGATTGATAAACATTAATCGTTTTAGATAATGTACCATTTTTCTGTTTTATTATAATAGAACCATCTCTATTATCGTAAGAGTCGTTTTTAGCAACAGTGAAATAAAGCTTACTTGAAGATAAGCTTTTAGTGTTACTTCTTGCAATCCATTCGCCAGCAATTGAAATTTCGAATTCAAAGTTTGACTGTACATCTACCTCTATTGTAGTAGCATCATTTGGAAGGTCATACCTATCTTTAGCAACAATAAGCCCCAACTTGGCTTCTTGGTTAATAGTAAGAGTATCTTGAAGGTTTGTTATCTTATTCTTTACATAAATTTCAGTTGAACGAGCATCATAATCTTCATTTGCAGCTATATTCAATAACAAGGTTTCTGTCCTTAATGCCTTGGTTCCCGTGTATGAAACCCAGCTTTTTGCAGCAGTAGGAATTATTATATCGAAATTAACATTAGTTCTCAAGGCCACCTCTATAGAGTGGCTTTCATTTGATAAGTTCTTAATTTTATTGGAGAGTATAATAGCATCTAACTGAGATTGATAAACATTAATAGTATTTGTTAATGTTCCGTTTTTCTGTTTTATTGTAATAGAACCATCTCTGTTATCGTAAGAGTCGTTTTTAGCAATGTCAAAACGTAACCTATTAGAAAACAAACCCTTTGTACTATTTTTTGAAATCCAATCGCCCAATATTGAAACATCATACTCAACATTAGCCCGCACCTCTATCTCAATAGAAGATGCGTCATTCAAAAGATCATACCTATCTTGAGTAATAAGAAGTCCTAATTTGGCACTCTGGTCTATAGTTATAGTTTTAGACAAACCATCTATAACAATAGTTATAGTACAACTTCTATCGTCGTAACTGTCATTTGCCTCTACATTAATTGTAGTGCTTTTAATTGAGGCATCTCCACTAGAAGGAGAAACTGTGCACCAACTCCCTGTAGATTGTGCTGTCCAGTTTTTGTTTGATTCAAAGCGAATAATTTGAGAACCACCAATATTAGAGATAGCAATCTCAGGTTCATTTATAACAATTGAAGGGACTTGCTCTTTTTGACAAGAGTAAATCATTAAACAAAACGATAATATTATAAAAAAATACTTATTCATAGCAGGTTTAGTTAGCTTATAATTGGGAATAAAGATAATAATAAATGCCATATAGAAAACAGATTAAGTAAATGTATTACAATATCTCCTCGCAAAATGGTAACTTTGAAAAAATAAAATATATCTTTTGAACTACCTTGCTCACATATTTCTTTCTGGAGGTAATCGCAAATTACAGATAGGAAATTTTATTGGCGATTTTGTAAAAGGGCGCAGTCACGAAAACTATCCAGCAAGAATTCAAGAGGGCATTCTTCTTCATAGAGAAATTGACAGTTTTACAGACAATCACCCTATTTTTCTTGAAACAGTGAGATTTATGCGCCCAGTTTTTGGACGCTACTCAGGAATAATTGCCGATATGTATTTCGATTACTTTCTCGCTTCAGATTTTAAAAAATATAGCCCTAAACTAAATCTTAGTTTTTTTGCTGCAAATTTTTATATCTCCGCCATACTTAATTACAAATGGTTACCCCAAAAAGTCAAAGGTTTTATCTTCCACTTTATAACTACAAACCGGCTTAAACAGTACGGCAAATACGAGGGATTGCATAGGTCATTACAAATTATGGCACACTTTAAAACAAGCGCCATTAATCCTAATTTGACTATCTCCTTTCTTAAAGAAAATGAAGAGATATTGAGAAAGTATTTTCAAATTTTTATGCCAGAAGTTATATCTCACTTCAAACATTTATCTTAGAATATCTTCTAATTCAATGGCTCTACTTGTGCCACTATCTCTATATTTGATAATTACAGGGCAATAAATGTGTACTCCGCTCTCTTTGCCATAACCAGAAGAGATTGGTCTACTCCCACCCACAACAACCGCATTCTCTGGAATAACCAACGTGTTTAGAGAGTTTTTCTTAATGAATTCTCCAGTGGTGTTATCAAAAACAGAGGTGGCCGAAGTTAATATAACACCCGAACCTAGAACTGCATTCTGTTTTATGATTGTCCCTTCATAAATGCCACAGTTGCCTCCAATAAAAACGTTGTCTTCTACAATTACAGGCAAAGCACCAACAGGTTCTAAAACACCACCAATCTGCGATGCTGCAGAGAGATGCACATTTTTCCCTAATTGGGCGCAAGAACCAACCAAAGCATGAGAATCTACCATACAACCCGAGTCTATATATGCTCCTATATTAATATAAGATGGAGGCATAATTACAGTTCCATCTGCTACATAGGCTCCTGTTCTCACAGATGAACCACCTGGAACAAGCCTAATATTATTAGATTTCTCAAAACTTATTACCGGCATTGTCTCTTTGTCAAAAAACGGGTAAATAGCACCTTGAATCTCTGTAATTTTACCCAATTTAAAACCCCATAAAATTACCGTTTTAATCCATGAGTTAACCTTCCAATCATCTCCTTGCTTCTGAGCAACTCTAATTTCTCCCTTTTGCAGTAAATCTCTAATTTTTAGAAAGAAGCACAACAGTGACTCATCGGTTGGGTTCTTTATAATTTGGTCATATTCTGTTATCAATTCTCTCATAGCTTAACTTTATTGAATTACTAAATTAACTCTAACTCCACAATTAGTTTATCCATCATATCCATTGTAGCTTTAGAAGATGGAATTAATGGTAAACGCAAGATATTATCTATTAGTCCCATTTTATATAGCGCTGCCTTAGTGGGTATAGGGTTACTTTGAACAAAACAAGCAGTGTACAATGGAGCTAACCTTCTATTCAAAGCCTCTGCTTCTGTAGCTCTTTTTTGAAGTAACAACTCTACAAGTTTTACCATAAGTGTAGGAGCTATATTAGAAGCCACACTTATCAAGCCATTTCCACCTATAGATATTGTAGAAAGTGCCTCATCGTCATTGCCAGATAATAGATTAAAACCAGCAGGAGAATGTTTTAAAATCTCTGAAATTTGAGGAGCATTTGCCGAAGCCTCCTTCACAGAGATAATATTATCTATTTCTGCCAAGCGCAATGTGGTCTCGGCACTCATATTAACTCCTGTTCTACCAGGCACATTATATAGAATTATAGGTTTATCTGTACTTTCTGCAATAGTTTTGAAATGAAGATAGATACCATCTTGAGTAGGTTTATTGTAGTAAGGAACCACAACAAGAAATGCATCGGCTCCGTACGTTCCTAATAACTTTATATTATTAACCACGTGCTTTGTATAATTTGAGCCCACTCCTACTACAACAGGTAAATTACCTTGTGCCTCTTCTTTTGTTATCTCTATAATTTTTATTTTCTCGTTATCTTCTAGACATGGAGTCTCTCCAGTTGTGCCTAAAGGAACCAAAAAGTTGATTCCAGCCTCAATTTGACGCTTTACCAAAACTCTGAATACATCATAATCAACCTCATAATCTGGGCTGAAAGGTGTAATTAGTGCTGTTCCACAGCCTTTAATTTCTAACATATTCCAATAATTTTATTGAGTTTTTTTTCGAGTATTTCTCTGAATTCAAAAACGCCCTCTAGTTGAGCAGTCCATTCTGCTGCAACAACAGAGCCCTCTGCAAATCCTCTTCTTGAGAATGCCTCATGTGTTATTTTAATTCTTTCTATTTGCGACTCAAACCCAAGTTCATGAATACCTGGTATATAGCCTGCTCTCACAGATTGTACATCTATCTCTTTACCTGTATTCTTGCTCACAATTGATTCCAAAGTTTTTGCAGTACCAGAGGGTGCATCAAGTTTAAATTTATGATGCATCTCTACCAAGTAAGGATCGAAATCTCCCATCTGAGCAATTATTTTTGAGCTTATCTCACTAATTTTGAACATTATGTTTATCCCAATCGAAAAATTACTTGCATAAATCATTGGTTTGTTCTTAGATTCAAAATAAGAAACAACCTCATTTTTAATATCATTCCAGCCTGTTGTACCTATTACAGCCGCTTTAAAATTGTCTGCAATAAATTTATAATTATCTCTAAAAGATTGAGGGTTGGTAAAGTCTATACAAACAGCATCTTTAGCCTTAATAAGATCGATAGAGGTGATATCTTCCGACCATTCAATACAAGGAGTGCCTTTTTCTAATAATAGAGATTCTATTTCACGGCCCATTTTACCGTATCCAGAAATAATTATATTCATAATCACTGTTTAAAAAACTCATTGTGTAGTAAACCTAGTACAGAGGTAAGATTTTCTCTTTTCACTACAAAACTTATATTAACATCGGAGGCTCCCTGCGAAATCATATATATTTGATAATCTCCTAATGAGCCAAAAACCCGTTTACAAACTCCTTTTATATTTTTAAGATTCCTTCCAACAAGAGAAATTTGCGACATATTTTCCTCTATGTTAACAAGTGAAAATAGAGATAGTTCTTCTATTATATGATTTAAATTAACATCACTCCCTATTATAAAAGAGACATTCACTTCTGAGGTGCTCACTAAATCTACCAGTACCTTATGTCTACTAAAAACCTCAAAAAGCTTGCTTAAAAAAGTGAAGTAGTTTAGAGTTTTAGTGGAAACTACATTTAATACAATAATATTTTCCTTAAAAGAGATTGCTTTAATTCCATCTTCCTTAACAAGATCTCTATGTACTATTAATGTACCTTTATTTTGCGGTTTTCTAGAGTTTAGGACTCTTACTGGTATATTTTTCTCAATTGCTGGCTGTATGGTAGAAGGGTGTAGCACTTTGGCTCCAAAATATGCGATGCCTGCTGCCTCTTCAAACGAAAGTAAAGAGATGCTTCTTGTGTTGGCCACTTTGCCAGGATCGGCAGTATGAATACCATCTACGTCTGTCCATATCTCTATCTCACTAGCTCCCATAGCCAAACCAATTAATGATGCCGAATAGTCAGACCCTCCTCTTCCCAAAGTAGTATTTATCCCATCTTTAGATGATGCAATAAAACCTTGTATAATAAGCGCATCATTATCTGAAAACTGCTCGTTAATATACTTAGGGACTCTCTCTTTAATCTCATTAATATCTGGCTCACCTTTAAGGTATTGATTATCTGTGATTACACACTCTCTTGCATCGGCAAAAGCACATTTTACTCCACTAGCGTTTAACGCATTAAATATAATATATGACGAGAGCAATTCACCTTGAGATACTATCCTAGCTAAATTTTGATCTGTCAATTCCATTAAAATGCTAATCATTTTTAATATATCCTTCAATCTAGAGACTTGATCTTCTATCCTCTCTAAACATTTGGCTAAACTTTTTTTATCATTTAAAATAAGTTCCCGTGACATATTTAAATGTCTCTCTTTTATTTCACACAAAAGTTTTTCCGCCGAATCATAATCGCCCCTTTGTGCAAAATCGGCCATCTCGTATAGAGTAGAAGTAACTTTAGATAATGCCGAAACAACTATTACAGGCTTATCACTCAATTTACTCCTTACAATTTCTATCAATCTCTTTACAGCGGTGGAGTCTTCAATTGAAGTACCACCGAACTTCATCACAATCATATACTCTTATTATATAATCTATTGAAAATATTTTTTAAATCTATTACAGCGTTTTCAATCTCGTCCAAAGTAATTTGCTCTTCATTTGTGTGAGCAAATAAAATACTGCCTGGCCCATATAAAATAACTTCCTTAGTATTAGTAAGATGCGGCGCATCCGACCCAAATGCTACTACTCCTGTTTGGAAGCCATCTACTACATAAAATTTTATTGGTTTATCTCTACTTATAAGTTCTATCTGAATATTTTCATTAGCCATTTTTTGCATCACATCTACTATAAGGTCATAGCTTGCAAAAGTTGTTCTAAAGTATATTCTAAAATTAACTTTATCGGAAATTACATTATGGGCATTTTGGGAAGATAATTTACCAATATTATATGTTGTAGCGCCCAAAATATTATCTACTGGGAATTCAATGGCCGAAAGATCGTTCATAAACACTCTTAACCGCTCAATTGCATTATGGCCATGCATTGGGTAACCAGAGTGTGCATGCTTCCCTTTTATCTCAATATTAAATAAAGCTGTTCCCTTGCCTGCAGAAATCATTTTATTTTCTGTTGGTTCTCCAACTATTACATAATCACAGTTCTCTAGCAACACATTGGCTTTTTTTGCACCATAAGACCCAACCTCTTCACCTGCTACCCATAATATTCCAAAGTTATCTTTTCCTTGTTTCTCTAACTCCAATACAGCTGCATACTGAGCAATGAGTTGGCCTTTTGCATCACATGTACCTCGGCCTTTGATTGTAATTTTCTTCTTATGATCACTATTTGGCAAAATCTCCTCTATAACCTGGGGTTTAATATAAGGAGGTACAGTATCTAAATGGCTACAAAAAACAATTTTTGGTATTCCCCATTTGAAAAATAAATTTACAGTACCATCCCCTACCTCCTGAACATCAAGGGTTGCACGTTTGAATTTTACATTATTTATAATAAATTCAGCCAGTTTTAACTCACTCCCCGATGTGGAATCTATGTTAAGCATCTGAGTAAAAAAATCTTGAATTTCTTTATTAATGATATTCATATTGTTATTTTTATAAAGCCTCCAAGATCTATATAAAAAAAAGCATGAACAGGAGATTCATGCTTTTTATATGTATATATCTCCTGTCAACACTAAAATTTCTTAAAACTATTTCTAGATTGTTTATTATATATGG
>CAYIYT010000056.1:0-11528 GCA_964367735.1 uncultured Muribaculaceae bacterium | reverse complement strand
CATCTTGCGCAGAAAGACCACATCCATTGTCAATTACTTGAATGAGAGTGCGTCCAGAATCTTTTATAATTACCTGAATATTTTGCGAACCAGCATCTACAGCGTTCTCCATTAGTTCTTTAACTACAGAAGCAGGCCTTTGCACAACTTCTCCTGCGGCAATTAAATTCGCGATATGGCCGGGAAGTACTTTAATCATTAATTATTAGATTCATTTAGTATCATTAGACGAAAAACAGCCCAAATGCCTGTGCAACATAGTAAAGAGCAACCATAACACCAATCATAGAGAGCAATACAATTATTCTCATTATCAAAGGCGAACCAGGCCTACGCCTATTATCATAAACAGCCTTGCGGAAGTTGTGCCTTATATTCTTGCCAGGAATATAATGAGGGTTTTCTTTAATAAGTATTCTTTTTTCTGCATTTTGCACATTCTCGGCAGCCCAATTTTCGCTTTTAGCCTCTTCTTGAGCACGAGCAATACGCTTTTCTAACTCTTCTTTACGCTCGTCGTAATATAAAGGTTGATAGTTAAATACTCTGTTTTTAGGCGTTCTGAAAAAGCTTAATTTGAGACCCATTGCATTATGATTTAGTAGTTACAAAGATAACAATTATTATAGGAATTTTGTTGTAGCTTTGTCTATTATGATTACAGGAAAAATAAGAATAGGAAACGGATACGACGTGCACGCATTTGCCCCAGGACTACCACTTTGGATTTGCGGTATTAAAATAGAACACGAAAAAGGATGTATAGCCCACTCAGACGGAGACGCCCCCCTACACGCACTATGCGACGCACTTCTAGGAGCACTAGCCCTCGGCGATATAGGCAAATACTTTCCCGATACCTCTTTGAAATATAAAGACATAGACAGTAAAATTTTGCTATCCAAAGTTTATGAAATGGTATTAGCCAAAGGCTATCACCTAATTAACTGCGACATCACAATAGCACTAGAGCGCCCTAAAATAGGCATACACATAGACAAAATGCGAGCAGTAATAGCCACAATACTAGGCAGTGACATAAACGACATCTCTATAAAAGCTACCACCAGTGAAAAAATAGGCTTTGTAGGCCGCGAAGAAGGCATAGCCACCTACGCCACCGTGCTAATAGGGCGTTAACAACCCAGTGCATATACACATTAGCACTGTTGCATATAAAAATAGAACAAAGAATTTGGCATAAACTAAAAAAGTATTACTTTTGCACTCCAATTCCCGGCGCGATAGCTCAGTTGGTTAGAGCGCATGATTCATAATCATGAGGTCCCCAGTTCAATTCTGGGTCGCGCTACAAGAAATTAAACCCTTGCCTTTAGGCGAGGGTTTTTTATTATCCCCTGCCTGAGCTTGCTCAATGGCAGAGGGATAATTGAAAAACCCCTAGTGCAAAGCACGAAGGGTTTAATATCTTGGGCTGTTTTGCCGACCACATCAGGATCACAGAGCGCCAGCGATGTAATCCTGGTTTTGTTGCATATCTTGTAAAGCCTTAATAAACAGTAATATGATTCTTGCTAATACCGCTGTTTTAGGCCTATTTGAATACTTAAGTAACTTATTAACCGACTATTACCAGTAATGCTAAAAAGTAATAATGGATGTTAATTTGTAGGTGTTTTTTTGATGGGTGAATCCTTAGCATATTGATATAGATACAACACCCTTACTATTAGCTAGTAAACTATTTTTTACAACGAGTAAATATAAATAATATGAAAGATATAATTCCTATAGTTTGCGAAGGTATTCAATCAGATATTTATCAATCATCTGTTTTAATTCTTCGGGTTTAATAGGTTTAGTAATGTAACCATTGCATCCGGCAGCTATTGCCTTTTCCTCTTCGCCTTCTAAAGCATAAGCCGTTTGTGCGATAATAAATAGGTCTTTGTTAAATTTTCTTATTTGCCTGGTGGCTTCATAGCCGCTCATTTCTGGCATAAGAATATCCATTATTACTAAATCAATATCTGGATTATTGAAACAGGCTGCTACAGCATCTGTTCCAGTTGTAACGCTAGTACTTTCGTGGCCAAATTTTTTGACAATAATTGAAAGAAGCACTCTAGACGATTCATCGTCTTCTGCTATTAAGATCTTAAGCTTTTTAGTAGGAGTCACTTGAGAAGGAGTAGGGGTATTATTTGTTTCTAGCTTCTTTTCGCACTGGTATGGCAGGGTAAAATAGAAGGTACTTCCTTTATTAACCTCTGATTCCACCCATATTTTTCCACCAAGCATTTCTACGTAAGCTTTGGAAATAGATAATCCTAAACCAGCTCCTTGTAGCGCCATTCTGTCGGTAATGTCGGCTTGAATAAAACGTTCAAAAATGGCTGCTTGTCTCTCTTCTGGGATACCAATCCCTGTGTCTGTCACATAAAATTCAAGGTAATGGTCCTTCTTATTGTAACCAAATTCTATTGAACCGTTTTCGCTATATTTAATTGCGTTTTTCACCAGGTTTGTAAGTATAGCATATACTTTTTCGAGGTCGGTTTTGATAATGGATTCTTTTAAGGGTAGCGATTTTCTGAATGACAATTGCATCCCTTTTCTTTCAACCTCTGGCCTGAAGAAAGTATAGATATAATCGATTTGCTCGTTGATATTGGATTCTTGCCAGTTTACTTCCATCATTCCGGCTTCTATTTTGGAAATAGATATAATATCATTTATGATAGAGAGCATTCGTTCTCCACTTTTTTCAATTATGTCTATATAATTTTGTTGTTCTTCACCAGTGAGATTTGGTTCTTTTAATAAGCTGGCAAAACCCATTATACCATTCATTGGGGTACGTATTTCGTGGCTCATATTAGCTAAAAAGGCAGATTTAAGGCGGTCGCTCTCTTCGGCTTTTTCCTTGGCCTTAATTAGTTCTTGTTCCTTCTGTATTCTTTCGGTGACATCGCGAATTATACCTTCGTGATATGTGATTTTACTCGATTTATCTAAAGAATACCATCCATGATCTTCAACCCAAATTAATGACCCATCTTTTTTTCTAAGTTGATAAACTCCTAATTCTTGATTTAAATCATCTAAAATAATATTATCACGGTCATAATCTTCTATATAAAGATCATTCTTAATATCTACTGCGAGAAATTCTTCTATAGAATCGTATCCAAGCATTTTAATCATTGCAGGATTTCCTGTTATAAATTTACCAGCATGCGTGCTTTTATAGACACCATCGGGCATTGTTTCAACTAATATTCTGTAATTTGCTTCGCTCTCTTCTGCTTTTTCTTTGGCTGCAATTAATTCTTCTTCTACCTGTTTGCGATCTGTGATATCTTGGGCAGCCCCACATAAACCAATGATTTTACCTTTAGCATCTTTCACGGACTCGCCACGCACCCACATCCAGCCATTGCTGCCATCTTTTCTTAAGGTTTGTAATTCTAGCTCATAGGGAATTCCTTGTTCGCGTGTTTTAGCCAGAGAGAGAGATAGAATTTCCCAACTTTTGGCTGTAAATAGCTTCATATGTTCTGTGTACGGCGGAACGGGAAGTGTGGGATCAAATCCATACATTTTATACAATTCTTCTGTCCACGCTACCTCATTTGTTGCAACATCCATAGACCAACTGCCAACGTGAGCAATTTCCTGCGCTTTTCTTAGTTCATTCTCATTTTTTTCTGCTTTTTGTTTGGCTATTTTGAGTTCTTTGTTCTGCAGTTTTAGTTGAATCTGTTTTTCTTGTAATTCTAATTCTACAATTCTGTGATCTGTTATTTCAAAAAACGTGGCAACAAAGTGGTCTGGTTTATTCCTATAAGCCACTAAATCGTACCATCTGTCGTTAAACTGTAGGTGTTGTTGAAATCTAATTTCTTTTCCTGTTTTAGCTACTTCTCCAAATACTCCAATCCAATCAAATGGATCTTGTTCTATTCCTGGAAATGCGTCTGTGACAAGTTTTCCTACTGGTTCAATAGTTCGGGTAAGTTTTTGATAGGTACTGTTTGCTTCTAAGATGTAGTAATTGATGGGCTTTCCTGTTTTATCATAAACCATGCGGTGATAGGCAATACCAAGAGGACTCTTTTCAAATAAAGACCTAAGGGTTAATTCGTTTTCTAGATGTTCGTACAATGGTTTATTTTTCATTCCCGTAAAATAGAGGTGCAAGCAAATATAATGTTTTCATTTTGGTTTTCTTTATTTATTAAATCTTGCGCATCTTTGCATCAAATTAAGCTTTATGGATATTATTAATTACTATGGATTTTAAGGATAAAGAACTTATTATATTCGATTTTGACGGCACGCTCATTAATAGTGTTCAAGATTTAGCTAGTGCATTAAATAAGATGCTATTGCATTATAATTTGTTACCGCTAACGGTAGAGCAGGTTATTCCTTTTGTTGGAAACGGAGTTAAACTACTTGTAGAAAGATCTTTGGAACAATCAATGCAAGATAACTCAACACAAGAGAAAGAGGTGTCGAAAGAGTTATTGGAACAGGCTTTAGAAGTTTTCGATTCGGCTTACAAAGAAGGTTATTGTGAGCAAACCTATATGTATCCAGGCGTGGTGGAAACATTAAACTATTTGGATAAAAAAGGGTATAACATGGTAATAGCCACCAATAAGCCGTTCTTTTTTATTGAACCTATTTTGGAAAAACTATCAATTAAGCATTTTTTCAAATATTGGATTGGTGGAGATTCAATTACCCCGAAAAAGCCAAATTCGGCTCCTTTGTTGCACTTAGCCAAGGAGATGAATACAAGTATAGATAAATGCATTATGGTGGGCGATTCTAAAAATGATATTCTTACTGCCCAGAATGCTGGTATGGATAGTATTGGTGTGAGTTACGGATATAATTACAACGAAAACATTGCAGATTACGAACCTACTTTGGTAGTAGATAGTTTTTCAACCCTTCAAGAGCTTTTTTAAAATGAGTAAAATATATAACGTTGGCATTATTGGTGGAGGAGTTTCGGGTGCTGTTACAGCCTTACAATTAGCTAAGTATGGGATTGATAATATTTTATTTGAACAGAGGGAAAGTCTTGTAAGTGGGCCTCCGTTTTGTCACCTACATGCAGGGGGTAATTTATACCCAGATATATCTGACCAGCAGTGCAAAGTGCTCATGCGCCAATCTATAGAGATGGCGCGTTTGTTCCCGCACTCTATTGACCAAAGGCCAACTTTTATTAGTATTCCTAAAACTGAAAAATACGAAGTAGAGAAAATTGAATCTCGGCTTACAATATTAGTGGAGTACTACAAACAATTAATAGAAGAAGACCCGGCAAATGAAATCCTGGGCTCTCCAGAAGATTATTATAAAGTTTATACCAAAGAAGATTTAGATACATTAGCAGAAAAGCCGACTGTAAAACGCCCTAGTTCGCAAGATGAGTGGATCTCTAATGCAATTAAATTGATTGATTACGAAAAATTAAAAACTCCAGTTTTTTTAGTTCAAGAGTATGGATGGAACCTTTTTAGGTTAGGGGCTCAGGCTCAGCTAGCGTTAAGTAGTACCGAAAGTTGTAGTTTAAAGCTAAATGCCGAGGTTACAAATATTAAAGATGTTCGTAAAGAGGGGTTAGATCATAATTGGCAAATATATACTAAGGATGCAGTGTATAATGTTAATTATTTGGTGAATTCATGCGGGTTTAACACTGGGAAATTAGATGGATACTTAGAGTTGAAAGCAAATCGTTTAATAGAATTTAAAGCCGCCTATGTTTCACAATGGCAGCCTATTGATGGTTTGATTCCAGAGCTAATTTTTCATGGCCAACGTGGCACGCCACACGGGATGGCACAACTTACACCTTATTGTGACAATTTCTACCAAATTCATGGGATGACAAACGATATTACCTTGTTCGAAAATGGATTGGTGCAGTCCAAAATGAATGAATCTCACCCTCAATTCGACCGGGCTATTAAACAAAAGCTAAAAAGAGTATGGGAGCAAGAAGAGATCAAAACCAGAACAGAAAAGGCTATTGAACTTGTTACTAAATTTGTCCCCTCGTTTAAAAGTGCAACTGTTGGGGGGCCACCAATGTATGGAGCTCAGCAAATTCCTGGAGAAGATCTAAGCCTAAGAGTTGGAGATGTTAGCTTCCCTTATAAATCTTACGCACGGAGTGAAATTGTTAAAGCTTCTTCGGCCTTAACTGTGGCCAATCAAATTATAGATAAAATTGTAGAGGAGGGTATTACTCCTTCAATTCAGATAAAGTCTATAAAATCAAGTCATAATTCGTTACTAGACAGCATTTCTAAAAATGAGATAGATAAATTGGCTTTGGAATTAGCTATTGAGCGTGGCTACCCAGGAGCAATGTCTAGATTGGTAATTGAACGGAACTAAGTTATTTTAGCATTTCTCGTAACAAGTTGTTCATTAGGCATATCACTTCTTTAAATAGGCTAAAAATACGGGCATTTACAAAAGTTAACCGACTGAATGTCAGTCGTTCTAAAGAAATGCAACAAACCTAAGCTTTCTGTAATTCAGATAAATTATAATATTATGGCTGGTGATAACTATCACCAGCCTTTTTTTTTATTACATTGCATTCTATACTTTTATGGAATCTGTAAATGCCCCAATAAATTAATTACAATGAATATTAGAGATTTAAAATCAGTTGCATTGCTTGTGATGCTGGCATTGTTTGTATTGCCTGTTTCCTATTCTCAGTCCAAAGGTCTTAAGACTATTACCGAACAAGAGATGAGGTATCACCTAGATTTTCTTGGAGCAAAAGAGTTTAGAGGGAGGGAAACTCCATCTCCTGAATTGGAAATTGCTACTGTTTATTTGGGTAACTGGGCAAAGTATAACAATCTAAAACCAGTAATGGCAGATGGGTCGTTCTACCAGAGTGTGCCTCTTTTGGTTACGTCTGTATTCCAACCTGGAACTCGTATAAAAATATCTAATGTCAACAGAGAGCAAACTTACTGGTTTGGAAAGGCATTTAGTGGCAATTTTAGACGCAGTGGCTCTTATAGTGGCCAGGTGGTTTTTGCCGGGCTTGGTATAAGCGACCCTCAGAAAGGTTGGGACGATTTAAAAGATGTAGATGTTAGGGGAAAGATTGTTGTTATTCTGGATGCGCAGCTCCCCGGCACTACATTTCCACTAGGGTATACCATTACAGAAAGACTCACAACAAGAATGAACGACCTTCGTAACAGAGGGGCAGCGGCTGTACTCTCTATAGTAGATATGGAAAGGGAGCAACTAAGAGCTCAAGGAGAAAATATATTCGATTACATCCCCACAGGAGTGTTAGATATAGTGTATGATACGCGAAGGACTAGCTTCTCTACTGCTCAAACAAACCTAGAACCAGCAAAAATGGAACCTCGGCCTTCTTTACCTTTTGAAAGAGCAGAGATATGCCATGATTTAGCATCTGATATTTTGGGAATTACCAAGGGGGAGATTGCCGAGATGTACAAAATGACAGAGCAGGGGCTACAGGTACCGTCAAAAGAGATTTCTGGATTGGGAGTTACTCTTGATGTGCAAGTAGAGTCATATAGATCTACCTCTAGAAATGTTATTGCAATGGTAGAGGGGAGCGACCCGGTTCTTAAAAATGAATATGTAGTTGTATCTAGCCACCACGATGCACGTGGAATTGACGAGGGAAGAATTATTGCTGGGGCAGACGATAACGGTACTGCTGTAGTGGCGCTTATGGAGATTGCCCAGGCACTAATGGTTGAGCGGCCTAAAAGGTCTGTAATTCTTGCTTGGTTTACTGGCGAAGAGCAGAGTATGAATGGCTCTCACTATTTTGTGAATAATTGCCCTGTTCCTATTGACAAAATAAGTGTTTGTCTTAATATGGATATGCTAGGCCGAAATAGTCCAGATAGTCTTTATTTAGTGGGATCGGACTTGCTCAGCTCTGAGCTTGATGGTGCTATTAAGCATGTGAATAAAAAATCGGGTATAAACTTTGAACTTGACTACAAGTACTCCAATTTTACACACCCACAGCAGGTCTATTTTAGGAGCGATCAATACCCGTTCATTAGGTTTGGTATACCTTCAGTTTGGATTTTCTGTGGATTTACTCACGATTACCATACGCACAGAGACCTTCCCGAATTTATAGATCATACAAAGTTGCTTAGATCAACTCAACTGGTTTACCTCTCGGCCTTCCAAATTGCCAACATGAAAGATCTAGTGAAGCTAGATGTAAACCCTGCTGTTACTGTGCGTGGCAAACATAATCTTAGAGAACGTAGTTTATTCCAGTATTTAGGTAAATAGATAAAATAATAATGAAAAAGAGTATTTTGAGTTTACTGTTTGTGAGTTTATGCTTTTATGCAACTGCACAAACCAAGCCCACTATTGAATGGGTTTCTATTCCAGCGGGCACCTTTTTAATGGGTAGCCCAACAGATCAAACTAATAGAGAAGGTGATGAACCTCAGCACCAAGTCACCTTGAATTCCTTTAAGATGAGTAAATACGAAGTTACTTTTGAGCAATATGATCTGTTTTGCGAAGCTACTGGCATAAGTAAACCTAGCGATGAAGGTTGGGGAAGAGGCAATCGCCCTGTAATAAATGTTAATTGGGAAGATGCCACAGCCTTTGCCACATGGATGGGCTGCCGTTTGCCTACCGAAGCAGAATGGGAGTATGCTTGCCGGGCGGGCACAACCACCCAATTTAACACAGGTAGTAATCTTACTACACTGCAAGCCAATTATAATGGTAATTATCCCTATAGCAACAACATGCAGGGGCAATACAGAAAACAAACAGTGCCTGTGGGTAGTTTTGAAGCCAATGCCTATGGCTTGTACGATATGCATGGCAATGTGTGGGAGTGGTGCAGTGATAAATATGAATATTATTCGATTGAGTCGCAAACTAATCTTAAAGCGCCCATGGTGGTCTCTTATCGCATTGCACGTGGAGGAAGCTGGTATAGCCGAGCTAACTTCTGTAGGAGTGCAAACCGCAACAATTTTATCCCAGAAGCTCGCCTTTATGAATTGGGATTCCGCCTTGTATCCCTTAATTAAAAAGTGACTTAGCTGTTTGCTCTTTTGAGGGGACAAATCGAGCAAAAATAAGAGATAGAAGAGCCAGAAAAGCCCCTCCAAGAAAAGGGATTCGCCAGTTGTAAATCCATAAAAGACCGCCAATTACAGGCAGAAATACCGCCGTTAAGTGGTTAATAGTAAAGCCTACCGCCATAGAAGGGGCTATATCTGCCGTATCGGCTTGCTTACGGAAGAAAGAGTTAATAGAAATTGCGAAACTGAAAAATAGATTATCTACAATATATAAACCAGATACCACTATTCTATTTTCAATGAGGGCGTAACCTAAAAAAACAAGAATTAAAAATGTATATTCTACTGTGAGCATGGCTCGCTCTCCATATCGGTTGATAGCTTTCCCCACAAAGGGACTCAGCAGATAGGTTATGATGTTGTTAATTACAAAGAGTATAGTAATATGAGTAATGGTAAAATGGTATTTCTGTACCAAAATAAAAATGGCAAATACCATGAATATTTGACGACGTGAGCCACTCAAAAGATTAAGTACGTAGAACAACCAGTATTTCCGTTTCAGAATTAGTTTTTTGTGTTGTGGTGGAAGCAATTTATCTACTGGATTCTTTCGCAAAGAATAGATTCCAGCTAAAAATACCAAGGCTCCTATAACAAAAAACATCCATTGGAAAGAGAGAAACCCTGCCATTAACCAGATTAAAACACCTGCAACAATATTAGTCAAAGCAGTGTAACTTCTAAATTTAGATAATACTAATGGAACACGTTCGGGGGAGAAATACTGTAAAGTAAGTGACTGATTGGCAGTTTCAAAAAAATGAAACCCAACAGACATTATTAATCCTGTGAAAATTAAACCTTCAAATGTTGGGAAAAGACCTGTGATCATTACTCCAATACCCAGCAAAATAATTGAGTAAACTGCAAAACGGTGCTCGGCAAACACCATCAAAATATAGACGGCAAAAAAAGTTAAGAAGCCTGGTATTTCACGAAAAGACTGAATAGCTCCAACCTGAACTGAGTTAGCTCCAACTTCTTCTACCGCGAAATTATTAAATAAGGTTTGCCAACCTTGATTTCCCAATGCCGAAGCAATGCAAAGCACTGCTAAAAATCCATACATTGGATTTACCTTATAACTGCTGTATTTTTTCAATGCTTTCTATTTCTCTGCAAAGTTAACAATTTTTAATTTTGTTGCATTTCTTGCAAATAGCTGTTAATTAAGCATATCGCTTTTGCAAATAGGCTAATAAAGAGGGTATTAGCAAAAGTCAACCACCTGATTTACACGCGTTCTAGAGAAATGCAACTCGCCTAGATGCGCATTATGCTGGAAATTTGCCTATGAGTTGCTTTTTTTTCTATTTTAAGTTTGTTAATTATATGTGCCTGCTCATTACTACTAAGAGAAGTTAGTTTGCGACCATCTAGTAAATCTATCAAGAGCGCAATAACCTCTGAATCGGGAGTTATTTTAAAGTAATTGTTATTCTTTTGTGATCTGTAAAAATTTGAATTGTGCGGTGAGTCTTGTTTTGAGTCGTGATGCGAGTCTTGATAGGAGTTGTGATATGAATCTTGAGACCAATTTAGCTGTTGTTTAGTTATTAGTTGAGTCTTAAGAGGCTCATAAGAATGAATTGCATAATCTAGATCTTCTAAATCTTTAAAAGATTTAATTATAAATGAATTATCTACCGTTATAACTTGATTAATATCATTCTGTAAAATCATTTTTGCCGAGGGTAATGAACCTCTACCTCTTTTTGGAATGGGCAAAGGAGCTTTGCTATTTAAACAAGAGCTCTTTGAATCGAACTCTTCCTTATCTTTAAATTTTGCAGATACTTTGGAGTCCCCAAAAAGCGGAAGCATTCCATTTTCTCTTAACTGAATAACTTCTGGATGTGAATTGTATGAACTCCAAATATAATCTCTATGAGTAGCGCACATTTGTTCTCTTGAAGCATTGCTGAAGATATAAAGCAAATTCTCTTTAGCTAGCAAATATGAAAAGAACTGAGACCTACCAAAAGGTCTTTTGAAAACCTCATCTATAACATTATACTTACGCCTAAATCTAAGTGAATATCTACCAAGAACAGCCTTCATCACTAAAGATAAATGTGAGGTAACTATTTGTAAATGAAAATGGTTATCCATTAAAATAAATGCCGAGACTTTAGCTTTGTATTTTTTTGCTTCCTCGTCTAAGATTAGTAAAAAATGCACTCTATCTTCGTTGTCATAAAATAGAGTATACGAATTATACCCCCTTACAAACACATGGAAGCATCCCTCCTCGGCTTGCCTTTTCCCCTCTTGGCCTTGCCTTTTATTGATAATAGGCAATTTATGGTGAATATTGGAATTGTTCTGAGACAATTTAGCTAATCTTAAATTGTTCTGAGACAGTCTAGCTAATCTTAAATTGTTCTGAGA
>CAYIYT010000055.1:0-12426 GCA_964367735.1 uncultured Muribaculaceae bacterium | reverse complement strand
AACTGAGTATTCAATTAATGATGAGATTAACAATATAATCATTACGAAATGAGAACAAAAATAACTCTTTTAACTTTCTCAGTAATAATAATTGGATTATTATTACTCTTTTTGAACAGTTGTAATAAAGAGAATCCTCAACAAAACGATCCCCCCAAAGTAGATCCTAAAAGTTTGGCAGTATTGTCTACAACTGCAGTTACCGAAATTACGCAAACATCTGCTGTTTCGGGAGGGAATGTTACTAGTGATGGTGGTGCAACTGTTACAGCACGCGGCCTATGTTGGAGTACAAGCCAATCGCCCACTATTTCCGACAGCAAAATAGCAAGCGGCTCAGGCACGGGTCTCTTCACCGCTAATGTTGCAAATTTGACGGCAGGCACCTCTTACTATGTTCGCGCCTATGCTACTAATAGCGTAGGTACAAGCTATGGTAGCTCTATCTCTTTTGTTACTGATAGAGCAGTTGATTTACCTGCAATTACAACAGCAGCAACTACCGATGTTAGCGCAATTACTCAAACAACTGCCTCTTTCTCTGCTACTATTACTGCCGATGGTGGGGCTGCAATTACAGCTCGTGGTGTATGTTGGGGCACAACCGCAAACCCTACTATTAGCAACAGTAAAACAACAGATGGAACAGGCACTGGTAGTTTTACAAGTAGTATTACAGGTTTACTGGCTAATACTACTTACCATGTTCGTGTTTATGCTACCAACAGTAAAGGTACTAGCTATGGTAATGATATCTCTTTTACCACACCTAAAGCAATTGAATTAGCTGCAATTACTCCAGCAGTCCCTACCGATGTTAGCGCAATTACTCAAACAACTGCCTCTTTTTCAGTTACTATTACTTCCGATGGTGGTGCTGCAATTACAGCTCGTGGTGTATGTTGGGGCACAGCCGCAAACCCTACTATTAGCAACAGTAAAACAACAGATGGAACAGGCACTGGTAGTTTTACAAGTAGTATTACAGGTTTACTGGCTAATACTACTTACCATGTTCGTGTTTATGCTACCAACAGTAAAGGTACAAATTATGGTAATGACATTACTTTTACCACTTTAAAAAGTGTTGAAACAGTAAGAGATGTAGAAGGTAATGTTTATAAAACTGTAATTATTGGCACCCAAACATGGATGGCAGAAAACTTGAGAACAAAAACTTACAATGATAACAACAGTATTACATTAGAAACTGATAATATTTTATGGGATTATAAGACATCTTCGGCTTACTGCTGGTATGATAATGATCAAAATAAATATGGAGCAACATATGGAGCACTATACAATTGGTATGCAGTTGATACCAAGAAAATATGTCCTGTTGGCTGGCATGTCCCATCAGATGCCGAGTGGACTATATTAAGCGACTATCTTATTTCTAATGGTTATGGCTATTTAGGAAGTGGAATAGATATTGCCAAATCTTTGGCTACTAAATGGGGGTGGAATGTTGAAGATTCTAATTCCGGCGCAGTTGGATACGATGCCCATGAAAATGACCGTAGTGGCTTTTCGGGGCCACCAGCAGGATGTAGGGGAGGGCGCGTTAGCATGGGACTTTATGGAAGCTACAATATGGGAAGTAGAGGCCAATGGTGGAGTTCAACAGTTAGCGGTGCTAATGCATATACTCGTCATATGTTTTATTATGGTACCGAATTAGTTAGAACTTATTCTGGGAAATCTGTTGGCTTATCTGTTCGTTGCGTGAAGGATTAAATTCTAAAGTTTCCCGCATAGCAGATAAAGGCCAGTGTAACTGCATAGCAGACAAACACGCGCCGAATTTAAATTTTTGCATTTCTTTGGAAGTCCTTATATTCAGGTAGTTGACCTCTTCTAATGCCCTATTTTTCGACCTATTTGAAAACCTATATTGCTGCCTCATAGGCAGTTTAAAGAAATGCAAACGAGCAGTGTTTTTATTCGCGCATGGCGGCTATGCCGGGGAGTTCAATGCCTTCTAGGTATTCAAGCATTGCGCCACCGCCGGTAGAGACGTAGCTAACTTTGTCTGCAAAGCCCATTTGTGTTACGGCTGCTACAGAATCTCCTCCGCCAACAAGTGTGAATACTCCTTTGGAGGTGATATCGGCAAGAATTGTGGCTATCCTATTTGTCCCTTTTGCAAATGAAGACATTTCAAATACTCCAACGGGACCATTCCATAGAACTGTTTTTGAATTGCGTAGAACCTCTTCCCATATTTTTAATGTTGAGGGGGCAGCATCCATTCCCATCCAATCGTTGGGAACCTCATTTACGTGACATATTTTACTGTTGGCATGGTTACTGAAACTATCGGCAATAACTATCTCTTTAGATAAATATAGTTTAACTCCTTTTTCCTGAGCTTTCTTTAGAATAGAAAGAGCTAAGTCCATTTGATCTTCTTCGCAAATAGATGTGCCAATGTTGCCCCCTTGTGCTTTTACAAAGGTAAATACCATTCCTCCGCCAATTATCATATTGTCGCAAACATCAAAGAGCTTTTCGATAATGGTTATTTTGGAAGAGACTTTTGCACCTCCAATAATGGCAGTAACAGGGCGTTCTGGAGATTTAAGAACTTTATCTATTGCCTTAATCTCGTTCTCCATTATATAACCAAACATTTTATCATTAGGGAAATATTTGGCAATTAAGGCTGTAGAGGCGTGTGCACGGTGGGCTGTTCCAAAGGCATCGTTAATATAACAATTGGCATAAGAAGCTAATTTTGCGGTAAACTCTTTTTGTGCTTCTTTAATTGCTGTTTTTGCAATTTTTTTCTCTTCTTCGTTAGCATCCTCGGCCAACCCTCTAGCTTTTCCCTCTTCCTGGGCATAAAACCTTAAATTTTCCAGTAGCAGAACTTCTCCTGGTTTTAGAGTAGAAGAAAGGTCTTGTGCCTCTACTCCCATACAATCTGGTGCGAATTTCACTTTTACTCCTAGCTGCTCTTCTATTGCAGGAATTATATGTTTAAGTGACAATTTATTATCTACACCTTTTGGCCTTCCTAAATGTGACATAATTATAAGAGAGCCACCTTTTTCCAAGACTCTTTTTAGAGTGGGAATTGCTGCACGAATGCGAGTGTCGTCTGTAATTTGGAATGAATCGTTTAGAGGGACATTAAAATCTACTCTTACAATTGCTCTTTTATTTGTAAAATTATAATTATCAATGTTTTGCATATAGAAAAAATGTTAAGTAGGTGTTTACTGTATCTACAAAAATACGAATATTATAAGAAAATTACTACCTTCGAGGCTTTATAATTAACACTTTAAAACCCAACACTAGCGATGTTAATAGAATCTCCCCTTAAATGGAATGATTATGAGTTAGTTGATTCAGGTTCTTTTGAGAAGTTGGAAAGATTTGGCCTTTACTATTTAATAAGACCCGAACCTAAAGCCATGTGGGATAGGACACTTACCGAAAGAGAGTGGTTTAAGCTTGCTCATACAAAATTTACAATTGGTGCAGGTACTTCTGGCAAAGAAGATTCAGGTACTTGGCATAGAATGAAATCGATGCCCAATCAATGGGAAATTTCATATAAAAAAGCAGCTCTAAATTTCAAACTGAAATTAGGTTTAACTTCATTTAAGCATATAGGGGTTTTCCCCGAGCAAGCTCCAAATTGGGACTACATTTTTAAACAATCATCAGAAATTGTCACTGCTAATAAAAGAGAGGGTAGAGAAAAACCCAAGGTGTTGAATCTTTTTGCATATACTGGAGCAGCCTCACTAGCAGCTAAATGTGCAGGAGCAGATGTTACACACTTAGATTCTGTAAAACAAGTTGTTAGTTGGGCTCACGACAACATGGAATTAAGCAAAATAAAAGATATTCGTTGGGTAATTGAAGATGCTTTAAAGTTTGTTCAAAGAGAAGCAAAACGAAGCAACACCTACCAAGGTGTAATAATGGACCCTCCTGCCTATGGCCATGGCCCCGATGGAGCGAGGTGGAAACTCGATGAGCTTCTTTTTGAGTTTGCTCAAGAAGTAGCCGAGATTCTTGAACCTAAAGACTCTTTTCTGGTACTTAATCTTTACTCTAACGGCTACTCTCCATTGCTTTCCGATAGTATAGTAAGAGCAGCCCTTGGCCTTAAAGAAGATGAAACACAATCTGGGGAGTTATATCTTAAAGATAAATTTGAAAAAAACATGCCACTTAGCGTCTTTACTAGAGTGCGCCGGTAGTAACTTGTAGATTGGAACTAAGCATTTGTAGATTGTAATAAAACCCTTTTAATATAGAAGAGATGAATTTTCCACTATCCATAACATGGGGTCCCGCACCGGAGATATTTACCATACCAGAACTATTTTCGATAGGCTCTTTTGCGGTAGGGCCATTTCCTATTCGATACTATAGCGTTCTATTTGTATCGGGCTTTATAATAGGATATTATATTTTTTTGAAATTCTTTAAAAGAGAGGGATTGCCTGCCGAGATTTTAGATCCTTTACTCTATACTTTATTGGGTTCTGCCGTAATTGGAGCTCGTCTAGGCCATTGTTTGTTCTATGAGCCGGAATATTATCTTGCTCGCCCATTAGAGATTTTTAAAGTATGGGAAGGAGGTCTTGCTAGTCATGGTGGAGCAATTGCCATACTGATTGCAATGTGGTTGTATGTAAGAAAATATGGCCGTAAATATAACTTCGACTATTTGTGGTTAGTAGACCGAGTAGCTGTTGCTACTCCATTGGCTGGTGCCCTAATTAGATTTGGAAATCTCATGAATTCAGAGATATATGGCAATACAACTACTTTGCCCTGGGGGTTTATATTTGTTCTTAAAGGAGAAGTTGTTCCTAAACATCCAACTCAACTTTACGAATCACTTGCCTATTTGGTAACATTTGGTGTTCTAATGCTTCTTTACTGGAAGTTTCTTCCAAAGCTTAAGAAAGGCACACTCTTTGGCCTTTTCTTTATAGGAATATTTGGAGCGCGTTTCTTTATTGAATTTGTTAAAGAACCTCAAGTTGCTTTCGAACAAGGAATGTCACTAAATATGGGCCAACTATTAAGTATCCCTTTTATTTTGTTTGGTATAGCCATAATAATTTATGGTTATGTTACTGGAAAGCCAGCATTAGTAGAGAGGCCGGCAGCTATGGGAACATCGCCTGCCAAAGGTAATTCATCTACTAAAGGCAAAATATCTAGTAATGTAAAAACTAGATAGCCAAAAACCACGGCGATGAATAGATGCTAAATGTATTCTATTTCGTTGCCACGGTTATGTAGGAACTTCTTGAAATCTGTATTGGAGAGAACTAGACTAGCTCTATTGTCGTTGGGGTGAAAGCTAATCTCAATAGCATCTTTAAGCTCTCTATCTATAAATACTGTCACATGTTTTTGAACATCATTTATTAAACCAAATGGAGTTACAGAACCAGGGGTTACTCCTAGGTATTTTTCCATTCTTTTAGCAGAAGCAAATGTTAGCTTCCCTTGTTTTAACCGTTGCTCTAGACTCTGAATATCAAGAGTTTGATGGCACTCAAAGAGAACAAGATAGTGCCTATTACCTTTATGATTACGAAAAAAAAGATTTTTACAATGTGTGCCAGGCATATCTTTCCAATATTCTATGGCCTCTTCTATAGTGGGCAAAGGAGGGTGATACCAAATATTGTATGGGATTTCTAACTCTTTAAGATAAGAAGTTACTTTATTAATTTTCTCTATTCCAAGAGCGTCTATTAGAGATTTATAATTTAGAGAGTGCTCGCTTGACATAATCATTTTAAATTGCCTTTATGTTTTTCTATCTTGGCCTAGATACTTTTTAAATAACTTCTATTACTTAAGAAATAGTTATTTATATTTACAACCATTTTAACTAAATGCAAATTTAACTAAACTACTATGATAAAGAAGATTCTAGCCCTATCTTTTTTCCTGATACAAATTTCTCTCTCCTATTCTCAAAAACAAGAGGATTATGATCTATTTGTTAATGAGGCAAAAGAATTATCTAATTTATATAGAGGAGCAGCACCTCTTAGATACAATTTTTTATTTACAGGAACTTATTTTGCATATTCCGAGGAGTATATTCAAGGAGATGTTTTTTATAACGACAAGCAATATAAAGATGTTTTGTTAAATCTAAACAGCCATATAGACGAGCTTTATGTTTTAGTGAAGGAGAGTGGCTTGCCAGTTATGTTGAATAAAGATTTTGTAAAACAATTTAATATTGGCGATAGACATTTTAAAAACCTTACGTTTAAGAAAAACAATCTATCTCTAGAAGATGGTTACTATGAGGTTCTTTGGAATAAAGATAGAGATTGGCTACTTAAAAAAACAATAAAAAAATATGAAGAACGTATTAATATTATGGCATATGCACAGGCAAGTAATAAGGTAGAACGAGTTTTTCATAATACTATTCAATACTATTTAATAAGAGATAATTTTGCCAAGAAGATAAAGCGTGCTTCCGATTTAAGATCTTCTTACGGAGTAAGTGCAGGAGAGTTAAGAAGATATATTAAAGAAGCCAATATTGAAGTTAGGCATAATGAAGATTTTGCATTTACACGCATTTTGGAATTTATTAATTCATCATTATTGAAAGATTCTAAATGAGATACTATTTTGTTTTAATTAGTGCCTTTTTATTCACTATAATAGCAGGGGCACAAGGCGTGGAAACCAATCTAAATAAAGATAAATTTGAATTAAGCCTCAAAAATGTCTCTATAGATTCTTTAAAGAATATTATTGATAATAATACTAACTATAAACTATTCTACAAGTTGGAAAGTTTAGAAGATTCACTAATGCTCTCATTGGAATGTAACCAATCTAATTTTCAAGAGAAATTCACTATGGCTTTATCTAAGCAGAATTATTCTCTCTCAATATTGGGACATTCACTTATTGTCCTAAAAGGATTGGGAATTATGAGCGATTTACCCTCAGATTACTTTAGAATAGAACAAACATCAGAAAGTGTCTCCGACTATTTAAAAGCGATTACTTATTCCGATAACATTGCTAGGCTCCAGAATAAGATCTATAAAATAGGCGATCCTAATCTTCCTTTAAGCGAAGGCAGGTCTCTTCTTAGAGGATATGTTAAAAACTTAGATACTGGAGAACCTATACCTGGAGTATCTGTGTTTATTTCTACTCCCCACACTGTTACTGCTACAGATGCTTTTGGCTTTTATAGTATTTTGGTTCCTAAGGGGAATCAAAGTTTAGAGATTAAAGGTTATGGTCTTGAAGATACAAAGCTAATGATGGAGATTTATGGAGATGGAGAGATGGATATTCTTATGAAAGATAAGGTTTACACTTTAAAAGGGGTTGTTTTAACTGCCGAGAGCACTCAGAAAATGAGGAGTACCCAAATAGGCTTGGAGAGAGTTAGGATTGATAGGATAAAACATGTGCCTGCTGCTTTTGGTGAGGCCGATGTTATGAAAATTGTTCTTACTCTACCAGGGGTTAAATCTGTGGGTGAATCTTCGGGAGGTTTTAATGTTAGGGGAGGTGCTACAGATCAGAACTTAATATTGTTTAATGAGGGTACTATTTATAACCCTACTCATTTGTTTGGTCTTTTTAGTGCTTTCAATCCCGATGTGATTAATGATATAGAACTTTATAAAAGTACTATTCCTGCTAAATATGGTGGGAGAATCTCTTCTGTACTAGAAATTAATAGTAGGAATGGAAATAGTAATAAAATTACAGGATCGGCAGGATTAGGGCTTCTTACTGGTAAGGTGCACATTGAGGGTCCTTTAGTGAAAGATAGAACTAACTTTATTGCGGGCTTGCGTACAACTTATTCTAACTGGATATTAAAAATGTTGCCAAAAAGCAGTGGCTATAATAATGGGACAGCCTCTTTTAATGATTTTACTATGGGTGTTAATCATAAGATAGATAATAATAACAATCTTTATTTTTATGGTTACTATTCGGGAGATGGATTCAAATTCAATCCAGATACTACATATAATTATCAAAACACTAATATCTCTTTAAAGTGGAGGAGTATTATTAATGATAAACATAACTTAGTAATAAGTACAGGATTGGATCAGTATCAATATGAAACCCAAGAGAAGGGCAATACAGTTAATGCCTATAACTTGAAATTCAATATTAACCAGATGTTTGTTAAAGCGAACTTTAATTGGTTAATAAATGAGAAGCACTCTATTAATTATGGTGCCAATGGTGTTTATTATAAATTATTTCCAGGAACTTTGTTGCCGGCATCATCAGAATCTTTAGTTAATCCAAAGCGGCTCGATAACGAAAATGCAGCCGAACTCTCTTTTTATGCTAGTGATAGTTGGTCTTTGGCAGATAGGCTCTCACTCGATTTGGGCTTTCGATACTCTTTTTACTCGGCACTCGGTCCTAAAAAATGGTATAAATATGCGGGCGACCAAAAAGATGAGTACACTATTATTGATACTTTGGTTACAGGTAAAGGGAGGTTGGTGAAGCCATATCACGGTCCTGAATTTAGAATCTCTGCTAGATACTCTTTTACCGATAATTTGTCTATCAAAGCTGGGTTTAATAGTATGAGACAGTATATACATATGTTGTCTAATACTTCATCTGTTTCTCCTACAGATATTTGGAAGCTGAGCGATGCCAATATTGTTCCTCAGAAGGGATGGCAAGCTGCAGCAGGTTTGTACAGTAACGCTTTTGCTAGTAGGGTTGAGCTCTCTTTAGAGGGTTATTATAAAGAGATGTACGATTATTTAGATTACAAAAGCGGTGCTACACTCAATATGAATGAGACAATAGAGAGGGATGTTCTTAAAACGAAGGGGAGAGCCTATGGGGTTGAGTTTTTGGCAAAGAAACTTCTGGGCAAACTTAATGGATGGGTATCATATACTTACTCAAGAACTCAACTTAGGGAAGATGGTAACAAAGATAACTCAAGTATTAATGGGGGTAATTGGTATTCTGCTTCTTATGATAAACCTCATGACTTTAAAATTATTGGCAACTATAAGTTTACTCAGCGATTCAGTATTTCTGTTAATGTAGATTACTCTACGGGGAGGCCTATAACAATACCTATTAGTAAGTATTTTTATGGGGATGGATACAGATTGTTTTATTCCGATAGAAACGCATATAGAATTCCAGATTACTTTAGAATGGACTTTTCTATCAATATTGAACCTAGCCATAAACTCACTCTGTTTACTCACAGCACTATTACCATAGGGGTTTACAATGTTACTGGTAGAAAAAATGCGTTCTCGGTTTATTATGATACAAGTGGTGGGCAAAAAATTCAAGGGTATAAATTATCTATTTTTGGGGCCCCTATACCGTTTGTAAATTACAATATAAAGTTTTGATAACTAAGATATGAATAGGATATATATTATAGTGATAGCAATAATTTCACTAGCCATAATTAAAAGTTGTATTACTCCGTTTGAGCCAGAAGGAGTATCCGACATAGATAATATGATAGTTATAGAAGGAAACATTTTTCAAAATGATACCACAAAGGTAATAGTAAGTCGCTCTAGAGCTATAAATAAAGAGAATAAGGTAGATTATATTTCAAAAGCTATTGTTTGGGTAGAGAGTGAGGGTGGAGATAAATATTTTGCTAAGGAAGAAAAAAAGAGTGGTATTATTAAGTATCTTATTAATACTATTGGGATTGACCCTTCTTTAAAGTATAAACTTGTTGTAACAACTGGTGGAAAAAACTATGAGTCAGATTTAGTTATTATAAGAGATACTCCTGATATAGACTCTATAGGTTATTCTATCAATGTAGATTCTACTTCACTTTTCTTTTATGTGAATACACATGATGCGCAAAATAAAACTGGGTATTATATGTGGAGTTTTAAAGAAGATTGGGAGATAATTTCAAATCATCTATCTTTATATGAGTACGATCCAGCTTCAAGATTAGTCCATGAAATTAACATGGAACAAAATAGATATTTTTGTTGGCTAAATGATGTTTCAAAATCTATTTTGATTGCTACTACTAGCCATTTAAGTGAAGATAGAGTTTATAGGAAACCTTTAATAAACATATCGTCTACAGATTCTCGCCTTAATTATCTCTATTCAATGGAGCTTACTCAAATTGCTATTGGGCAAGATGCCTATCAATATTGGGAAAATGTACGTAAAAACTCCGATGAGATTGGGGGTATATTCGCACCTCAACCTAGCGAAATGGCGGGGAATTTAAAATGCGCAACAAATCCTTCGGAAAAGGTTATTGGCTTTATTAGTGGAGCTGTAATTGCTAAGAAAAGGGTCTTTTTCCGTTCGTCGGACATTGGAATTTACAATGATAATAAAGAGTGCGTCACTCATAATGTTGGGCCAGATAACCCAATGCCTTTAGATTCGCTATATGATGCAGGTTTCGATATTATTAACTATTTGGGTGTGATGGGCGAGAGTGTCTGGGTCACGCAAAGATGTGTAGATTGTAGAGTGTATGGCACAAAAAAGAAGCCCTCCTTTTGGCCGAACAGTCATATTTAATTGAAAGCAAATGACAATTACTAAGAAATGAAAAATTTGTATAATTATAGAACCCATCTGTTACATGTAACATTGCATCTGTTTCTCTCAGCTATTTTTCTCATGGAGATTCCGAGTGTAGCTTTTGCCCAACAGCAAGCAGCCGAAAGAATATATATTGCAACGGATAGAGATGTATATATTGCAGGAGAAACTATGTGGCTATCTATATACTGTTTAGATATTAATAACTCCTCTCGTTTATCTCAAATAAGTAGTATTGCATACCTTGAGCTTCACAACAATAACTCATTGGTATTGACTGCAAAAGTAGCTATAATAGAAGGTAGAGGAAGTGGCCATATTGAATTACCTCCAAATTTACCTACAGGTAATTATAAAATAGTCTCTTATACAAGACAAATGCAAAACGAACAAAAACCTCTCTTATTTGAAAAAAATATTTCCATTTATAATGTTCTTACCTCTGAAAGGGTAGATGATAGTGTTGTTGAAGGAGTCAATCATATAGAAAATCCAACTTCATTATCGTTATCCAATTTGTGGGAGAAAGATATTGTTAATATAAATTTTGGTAATAACGGGAGAATTTTCTCCAAAGAGAGCTCTTTTACCTTTTCTCTAAATAATATTGGAGAGAACTTTGTCTCTACAAATATTTCTGTTTATAAACGTGATTCTCTCTCCATTAATAATATAAACTTTGTCCAGTATCTTAATACTCTTTCAACAGATTCCCCAACTTTCTCAAATAAATTTATACCAGAATACGAAGGGGAGATTATTTCGGGTAGAGCTATTTGTGATAATATTGAAATGCTAAGACATAAGGCCATTTTTCTTTCGGCAGCAGGAGGCACCTCGGACATATACTCTACTTATATAGATAGTGTGGGAAGTTTTTCTTTTTTCACTACACCTTTTTTTGGTAATAGAGATTTGATATTAGAAATACCTAATGCCGATTCCAATTTAAATATAGTATATGAAATTAACGATCCCTTCATTAGAGATAGGAAGGGCGATATTCCCTCTTTGATACTAGACAATAACATTCTCTCTTCACTTAAGGAGAGGAGCATAGAAATGCAACTGGGGCGCAGATTTAGGGCAGATACTTTATATCAAAGAGTTCCTATAGATAAAGACCCATTGTTGCAGAAAAATGCGATTACTTATAGATTAGACGACTATACTAGATTTACGGTAATGCAAGAGGTTGTAACAGAATATATACCAGAACTTAGGTTTCGTAAAGTAGATAATAAGACAGATTTGCAGGTAAGGGTGGAAAATAGATTTAAAGAGCTTTCGTTTTCTAAAGATCACTCTTTGGCTTTACTAGATGGAATTCCCATTTTTGATCATCAAAAAATTCAAGACTATAACCCGCTTAAGGTAGAAACTATATCTATTTACAAGTCGGATTACTATATTGGGGTTGCTAGCTACAGTGGTATTGTCTCTTTTAGGACATATAAAGGAGATTATTCTGGGCTCACTTTCGATAAAAATGTGCGAATTATGGATTATCAAGGTGAGCTGTATCCATCAAAATTGAGTGCTTTGGGTGTTCGATCTATGAAAAACTTACCCGACATGCGTTCTCTACTATATTGGGATCCGATTGTTTCTTTGCTACCAGGAGAGAAAAAAGAGATAATTGTGCATACTTCTGCTTTAGTTGGAAACTTCATTATTCGGGTAGAAGGAATTTCTTTGGAAGGAATTCCCTTTATTTTCTTCACAGAATTCACTGTAAAATAGAAGGTTAAGAAATTTTGAAATCATTTTGTTATATTTTCAGATAAATAAATTTGGTAGCTAAAAAAAGTTCTCTATCTTTGCACTCCCCAAACG
>CAYIYT010000054.1:0-12443 GCA_964367735.1 uncultured Muribaculaceae bacterium | reverse complement strand
TTATTATAGTATAATAAAATAAATTATTAATTTTTAATGTGCTTGATATGTTTAATAAATATAATCCGTTACAAAAGGTAATGTTCCAAGTTATTGATAACGATGGGAAGGTTATTAACGATAAGTGGATGCCCAAAATTGAAGACAAGAAGCTGCTCAAAATCTATAAAGACATGCTTTTTGCAAGAATAGCCGACTTGCAAATTGTCTCCTATCAAAGACAAGGAAGAATTTACACATACCCTCCCAATTATGGACAGGAGGCTATTTCTGCAGCAGCAGGAGCTCATATACGAGAAGATGACTGGTTAGTACCTGCATTTAGAGAGATGGGAGCCATGCTTGCCAAGGGGGTTACTCTAAAAGAACTTTTTTTATATTTTATGGGCTATGAAGATGGATCGGCTTTCAAAAAGGCAAAAAATGTTATGCCTATAAGTGTTCCAATTGCCTCTCAGCTATTACACGCTGCAGGATTGGCTTATTCTATAAAATATAAGAAAGAAGATAAAGTTGTATATGGATTTGTTGGCGATGGTGGAACTTCGGAAGGAGATTTTCACGAGGCAGTTAATTTTGCCGCTGTTTGGAATGTACCAGTTATATTTATTATTCAAAATAACCAATACGGTATCTCTACCCCTACCAGGATGCAAACAATATCGGAATCTTTAGCAATTAAAGCAGTTGCCTATGGGGTGAAAGGAATCCAAGTAGATGGAAATGATTTTTTTGCCATGTATAAAGCAGTTGAAGAGTCTGTTAAGGCATGTCGTGAGGGTAATGGACCAATATTAATAGAGGCTGTAACTTATAGAAAAGGAGCACATACAACTTCGGACGACCCTTCTAAGTATAGAACCAAAGAAGAGGAAGAGTCTTGGGAAGCGAAAGATCCTTTGAAACGTTTAAAAGCCTATTTAATAACTAAAAAGCTGTGGAGCGAAAAAGAAGAAGAGAAGATTATTCCACAATTTAAAGAAGAGGTAGATAGACAGTTTATAGAAGCCGAGAATTACGGACCATACGCCAAGGAAGATATTTTTAAATATCTATATGCCGATACTCCAGACGATCTTAAAGATCAAGAGAGTCAATACGACAGATTCCTTCAATGGAAAAGTTCAAAGGTTAAGTAATAATATTCAAATAGATTTATAATATGAAAATAATGAATATGGTCAATGCCATTAATGATGCATTGGATATAAAACTAGCAGAAGATAAGAACGTTATAGTGTATGGAGAAGATGTTGGTGTAGAGGGTGGCGTATTTAGAGTTACAGAAGGATTGCAATTAAAACATGGGGTAGAAAGAGTTTTTGATAGTCCATTAGCCGAGTCGGGAATAGTTGGTACTGCTGTAGGAATGGCTGTTGCTGGTCTAAGACCTGTTGTAGAGATGCAGTTTTGTGGCTTTATATATCCTGCTTTTAATCAGATAATAAGTCATGCTACTCGTATGAGAAATAGAACTAGAGGTCAATTAGAGACTCCTATTGTTATTAGATTACCATATGGTGGAGGAATAAATGCATTAGAGCATCATAGTGAAAGTATGGAGGCAATTTTCGGACATATGCCTGGTTTAAAGGTGGTTGTTCCCTCTACTCCTCACGATGCCAAAGGGATGCTTATCTCTGCAATTGAAAGTAATGATACTATTCTTTTTATGGAACCTAAAAGACTTTATAGGGCTATAAAACAGGAAGTTGCCGAGGGTAAATTTACTATTCCTCTGGGTAAAGCAAGTGTGGTATCACAAGGTACTGATGTTACTGTAGTTGCCTATGGTGCAATGGTTAGAGAGGTTCAAAAAGCAATGGTTATGGCAAAAGAAGCTGGTATTAGTGTAGAACTAATAGATTTGAGATCTATTTATCCTATAGATAAAGAGACAATTACTAAATCGGTTAAAAAAACTGGAAGAATAATTACAGTTACAGAGGGGCCTAGAACATATGGTGTTGGTTCCGAAATTAGCCAGATTGCAATTGAAGAGGCTTTTCTTCACTTAGAAGCCCCCCCTGCTAGGGTAGCTGGTTTCGATGTAATAGTACCTCTCCCAAAAGGAGAACATCATTATATGCAAGATGCCTATAAGATTTTTTATGAAATAGAAAGAACTGTAAAATACTAATGTTATGAGATATATATTTAAATTTCCCGATATTGGAGAAGGCTTAGAAGAGGGAACTATTGTTGAATGGCATGTAGAGAAAGGAGAGACTGTTAAAATGGGTGATTCTCTTTTAACCATGGAAACCGATAAAGTAGTTACAGCAATTCCATCTCCAAAAAACGGAGTGATTGCTGCAAAATTTGGCAAAGTAGGAGAAACAATTAAAGTTGGTGCTGCTCTTGTAGAGATTGAAATGGAGGGTTTGGCAGGAGAAGCAGCTGTAGAGGAAGCTTCTAAATCTATTACTGAGACAACAAAAACAGAAGTTGTAGAAGAAGAGGGAGCTGGAGTTGTGGGTACTTTAGAGGTAGCTGGCAATAGTATGATTCTTTCGGCTAGCAAAGAGGGAGTAGATTCCACTGAAAAAGCGACTTCTACGCACGGTAAAAAAGCTTTGGCTACACCTGTTGCTCGAGCTATGGCTAAAGATTTGGGCATAGATATTAATTTGGTTAAGGGTACTGGCCCTGGAGGGAGGATAAGAAAAGAGGACATTGAAAATTATGGCAAAGATTTTTCTAAAGGAGCTACAAAATACTCTGTTTCGGAGAAAGGCTCTTTTGTTAATTCTGAACCGGAAAATTTGGTAGAAATTGAGCCTCTTTCTCAAATGAGGAAGACTATTGCCAAGAATATGTTACAAAGCAAGCACAATGCCGCTCATATGACTGTTTTTGAAGAGGTAGAGATATCTTTATTAGATAGTATTAGAAAAACGTATAAAGAGCCTCTTGCGATTGATGGCGTAAAACTAACCTATCTTGCATTTATTATTAAGGCAGTTGCAATGTCTCTCAAAAAATTCAAAGCATTAAATGCTCAAATGGATTGGGATGCAGGCAATATGATTTATAAACGTTACTACAATATTGGGATTGCAACAGATACTCCTAAAGGATTAGTAGTTCCTGTAGTACGTAATGCAGACAAACTCTCTATTAAAGAGATTGCCATTGCAATTGAAGAGCTTTCTTCTAAAGCAAGAGATGGTAAACTCACAATGGAAGATATGAAAGATGGTACATTTACAATCACTAGCTTTGGCAGCATTGGTGGTCTTTTTGCTGTTCCCGTAATTAATTACCCACAGGCTGGGATATTGGGAGTTGGAAGAATATCCAAAAAACCAGTAGTAAAAGGAGACGAAATAGTTGTGGGATTGGTCTTGCCTTTATCTCTAAGTGTAGACCACAGAATTGCCGATGGTGGAGATACTGCTCGCTTTATCAACAGTGTGATGGGCTATCTTGCCAATCCTGTATCACTTTTAATGGATTAAATTATGGAGACTAAAAATATGTACGATTTAATAATAATAGGTTCGGGACCTGCTGGCTATGTTGCTGCTATACGAGCGGGCCAAACGGGTCTTAAAACTGCAATAATAGAAAGAGATATTATTGGTGGTATGTGCCTTAATTGGGGCTGTATTCCGTCTAAATCTCTAATGGAGAGTGTAAAACTCTATCAAAGAATCCAAAAAGATGCAGCTCGCTTTGGAATTGACGGTATTGATAAAAAAGCTCTCTCTTTTAATTGGAACAAAGCAATTACGCGAAGTAACGGTATTGTCAAAAAACTTACTGGAGGTGTGGAGTTTCTGTTAAAGAAAAATGGAGTAGATATAATTAAAGCATCGGCAAAAATAATCTCGGCAAATAGCATATTAGCTGATAACAGATTGCTAGAAGCAAAAAATATAATTATTGCTACTGGCTCTTCTTCTACAAAAATTACAAATAAATTTGATGGATTAGTAATTGAGCCAGAGAGATTGTTTATTGAGAGAGAAATCCCTAAAAATATAGTAGTTGCAGGAAAAACTCCTGTTGCTGTAGAACTTGCTCAAGGTTTTAATTTTATGGATTGTAACGTTACCCTAGTTTCTGATAGTTCAGGAATAATGCCTAAGGCCGATAGTTATATTAGTAATTACATCCTTAATAAATTAAAGAAAGATAGAATTAAGGTTGTCTTTAATAAGGATATAGCCGATACTTCTGATATATGGAAAAATGGAGTACTTACTCTGGATAGCAACGAAATCCCTTGTGATCTTATTATTAATGCAAGAGACAGAAAAGGCAATTTAATTGATTCCGATATAGAAATAGAGCAATCTAATGGTTATATTAAAGTAAATCAAAATTTTGAAACTTCTATTAAGGGTATTTTTGCTGTAGGCGATGTAAATGGAATTAGTATGTATGCCCACGTTGGTTCTGCTCAAGGGCTTCATGTTGTCAATCATATAAATGGTATTGAAAGTATTCTAGATCTCAATAAGATTCCTATGAATATGTATACGGTTCCAGAGGCCGCTCAAATTGGACTCACAGAAGAGGCTGTTAAAAATGAGGGCTACGATTATAAAGTGAGCGAATTTCCTCTGTCTGCCAATGGTAAAGCTCAAACAGAGGGGAATGCCGAGGGTTTCATTCGTATTATTTCAGATAAGAAATATGGAGAGGTGTTGGGAGTACAAATTGTAGCTCCAAATGCTACCGATATGATAAATGAAGCATCGGCCTATATGCAATTAGAATCAACTGTTTATGATATTGCAAATACAATACACACCCACCCTACTGTTTCTGAAGTCTATATGGAGGCTGGTTTCGAAGCTGTAGACCAAGCAATCCATAAATAAAGAAGCTTTCATAGTCAAATTAAATGATTGAAAAAAAGCTAATTGAACATAAATATTCATTACCCGACTCCATTGTTTTGGAGCCGGGTTTTAATGGTGATTATTATATATGGCAACCGAACAATATTTATATTGTTTTAGGTAGAGCAAATAATATTGAATCTTCTGTAATAGAAGAGAATGCACTATTAGATAATGTGAAAATATTTAAAAGACCAAGTGGCGGAGAGAGTGTTATACTTTCGCCTAAAATGTTGGTTTTTTCTTCTAAGTTCAAAAGAGAGAGAGACAAAAGGCCAGGAGATTATTTTGCTGCAATTAATAGCTCGCTAATTAAAGAGCTAACTGCGCTTGGAATGAGAGATTTATATTCAAAAGGAATTTCAGATATCTCTATAAATAATAAAAAAATCATGGGTTCTTCTATGTATATGACTGGTAATACTCTTTTTTATCATGCAGTACTCAATGTTCATGAAGATGTAAATTTACTATCTCGTTATTTGAAACACCCTGGTAGAGAACCCAATTACAGATTGGGCAGATCACATACAGAATTTGTCACTTCTATTCATAACGAAGGCTATATTTTAGAGTTGTCAAATATTAAACAGGCTGTTAAACAGGCTTTTGACTCATTACACAAGAAAGTTAACGCTAATATCAATTAATTATATTAGCTTTGTAGCTTCTTTCTACAAAGTCGTTGTATCTATCGCATCGTTTTGTGAAACAGAATTAAAACAACGCAATTATCGTAAATACAATTCATGACATTTAAAGATTTAAACATTATCGAGCCTGTACTGAAGGCTTTGATAACTGAGGGATATACTGTCCCTACGCCAATTCAGGAGCAGGCAATTCCTATATTATTAACCGGTAGAGATGTTTTGGGATGTGCCCAGACTGGTACCGGCAAGACAGCTGCTTTCTCCATCCCCATTATTCAAAAGCTATACTCTCAAATAGAGGACAATAGCAATGGAAAAGGAAAAAAGCAAAAAAGGCGCATTAAAGCGCTTGTACTTACTCCTACAAGAGAACTTGCTTCTCAAATTGGAGATAGCTTTACCAGCTATGGTAAATTTACTTCACTTAAACATGCTGTTGTTTTTGGTGGAGTAAGTCAAAGACCCCAAACAGATGCTCTTAGACAAGGGATCGATATTTTGGTGGCAACTCCAGGTCGTTTACTAGACCTTATTGGACAAGGATACATTAACCTTAGAGAGGTAGAGTTCTTTGTACTAGACGAGGCTGATAGAATGTTAGATATGGGCTTTATCACCGATATTAACAAGCTTATTAAGCAAATTCCACAAGAGAGACAAACGCTCTTATTCTCGGCAACTATGCCCGATGAAATATCTGATTTAGCTGCAACTCTTTTAAATGAGCCAGTTAGAATAGATATTACCCCAGTGGAGGCTACTGTAGATCTTATAGATCAACATCTCTATTTTGCTGGAAGGGAAGATAAGACTTCTCTGCTTATAGATTTACTTAGTGAGAAAAATGTAGAGACTGCACTTGTTTTTTCAAGAACAAAACATGGTGCCGAGAAACTATCCAATAGCCTTGTTAGAGCAGGTATTAATGCCGACTGTATTCATGGTAACAAATCTCAAAGTGCTAGGCAAAAAAGCTTATTAAACTTTAAGATACGTAAAACCAGAGTATTGGTTGCCACAGATATTGCTGCTAGAGGTATAGATGTTAGTCAAATCTCACATGTGTTTAATTATAACCTTCCAGAAGATCCAGAAACCTACGTTCACCGTATTGGAAGAACAGGTAGAGCTGGTCACGATGGTGTTGCTTTCTCTTTCTGTGATTCATCTGAATTAGGACTACTTAAAAGTATTCAAAAAATAATAGGAAAAGATATTCCTGTTAATCACGAGCATGATTACGAATGTCAAGTATGTCTTCAAAAGGTAGAGCGTGCTCAAATTAGCACACGTGCCCCTAGAAGTGGTAGACGTCAAAAAGAAAGCTCAAGCTCATGGGATAGTGGTAATTCAAGAAATCCAAGAAACTCTAGAAGTTCAAGAGACAATAGAGATTCAAGAGATAATAGAGATTCAAGAAATTACGATAGCCCTAGAGATGTAATAGAAGTAAGAGCAAATAGTACTAACGAAACTGACTCAAGAGACTCAAGAAGCTCAAGAGATAGTGGAAGCTCAAGATATTCTAGAAGTTCTTCTAATAGTAGAGATTATAGAGGCTCAAGAGATTCTAGAGGCTCATCTGGTAGTAGAGATTCAAGAGGCTCATCTAGTAGTAGAGATTCAAGAGGTTCAAGAGACACTAGAGATTCAAGATATTCAAGAGATAACGAAGTTTCAAGAAACACTCAAGCTCCAAATGTTAATGAGTTAATAGCTTCTGAAACAAGCAGAAATAATAAGAGCGGTAGAGCCAAAGGAGAGTTTTGGCATAAAGGTAGAAGGAAAACTGCATAACTCCCTTCTGGTTAGAGATAACCCGCTTATTACCAAATAATTAAGTTTTGAATTGCCAATTTATAGGTTAATTCAAAACTTTTTTTTTAATTTTATATCAAATATCCATATTTTTTTATAATCTCCTTGTGCTATGTTTAAATTAGTAAAACAGTTTTACGAAAATATTCTTAAGTTTAATTACAAGTATCTGTTTTTAGTAATACTCTCTCTTTGGTTTATTATTAATCTTATTCAAGCTCTCACTACAGGAGTTATTCAAGATGAGGCCTATTACCATTTTTATTCAGAAAAACTTGCTTGGGGTTATTTCGATCATCCTCCTATTGTTGCTTTAATGATTAAAATGAGCTCATTTTTATTTTCTAATGGCTTAGATATTCGTTTTATGACAATTTTGTTACAAATATTTACGTTAGTACTCATTTGGAAAACAGTTGACGGTAAAGAAAATAGTAATCGAGATGTTCTTGTTTTTTTTGGAATAAGTGCTTCTGTGGTAATGTTTGTAGTTTATGGTTTTATAACAACTCCAGACTCTCCTCTCCTCTTTTTTACAGCTCTTCTTCTTTTTTCTTATAAAAAATTCCTAAAAGAAGAATCTTTTTTTAATTGTGCTCTTCTCACTATCTCTATGGCAGGTCTTATATATAGTAAATATCAAGGTGGTCTTGTAATACTTTTCGTAATTCTTTCAAACCCCAGACTTCTAATAAACTATAAGTTTTGGCTTTCTGGTATTGCTGCTCTATTTCTCTTTGCGCCACATGTAATATGGCAATTTGAGAATGATTTTGCACCATTCAAGTATCATTTAGGAGGTCGCTCAAGGCCTTTCAAAATCTCTATGTTTCTAGAGTACTTACCAAACCAGGCAGCTAATTTTAATCCATTTATATTAGTAATAATAGGTTATATTCTATGTAAATTCAGAAGTAAAGATCTATTTTTTAAATCTTTAAAATATATTATTATAGGTATGATCCTCTTTTTTTGGGGAACAACGTTTAGAGGGCACGCCGAACCTCAGTGGACTATAGCAGCCTCTATTCCAATAATAATAATGATATTCTATTACTCTAAGCAATCTTTAAAAGTAGATAAATATCTAAAAAAATTTGTCTATCCATCGCTCTTTATTATTTTCTTGCTTCGAGTTGTTATTGCGTGCGATGCAATACCATTGAAATTAGAATTTTATAATCAAGATAAGTGGGCCAACCACATTAAGAAAATTGCAGGAGATAGAGTTGTAGTTTTTCGAGATGGGTACCAAAAACCATCACTGTATAAGTATTATGCGAAAGGAGAAGCTACAACAATAAACTCTGTCTATTATAGACAGAATCAATATGATTTATACGGTTTTAATAATAAATTTTATAACCGAAAAGTAATGGTTATAACAGACAAGAATGACACTTTGGCCAAAGCTTTTAAAATTCTAAAAAACGATTCTATATACGTGCGTTTTTCAGATAAATTAATTCTTACATCCAACCTGGAAGTTTCATATAATGAGATTATGAAAGAGTTAAAAGTAGGCTCAGAAAATAGTTTAAATGATGTAATAATTATAAATAAAGGGATAAACAAATTAGATTTCAACGATTACGAATATCCTATTTCGCTTCATTTGATGCTTTTTAACAAAAAAAACAAGTACTCTATTGATGTTCAAATTGTAGATTCAATTGAAACAATAGATAAAGGAGAGAGTATAAAAACCAATCTCAAATTCTTTATTCCAAATAGCATTGAATCAGGAGAATATAGGCTAATGTTCTCATTTAAATGTGGTCCTTTTAGAGAAGGATACAATAGTAGATCTCAGAAAATAACTATCCAAACACCATTAAATTAAGACTATCTTTACAAAACAATTAGGGAAAACATTACTGAATTAATATGCAAGTTGGATAACAAGCTAAAGAAGTGGAATTTGAACATGCCCTCCAAATGAGAGATGTTTAAAATCTTGAACAAATATTTGTAGGTATAAATGTTTAAAAATCAAAATATTGCCACCTAAATTGAAATTACGAGTATCATACTCAGCTATTAAAGACACTTTATTATAAAAAGCAGGGCTAAAAGATACTCCACCAGATATTGGAAAGTTAATTTTTTGATGTTGGCTTGAAAGAATATTATAGGCTGAGTGAAAACCTAATTTATTCCCGTTAAGACTAAAGTGTTTGCTTAGAGCTATGTAATGAGTACCAAAATACTTATTGCCAGCGGGAACAAATAGTTTTGTCATATCTGATGTTGTAAGAACATCGTTAGAGCCAATAACAATAGCAGGCCAAAAATCTCTCTCTTTTAATACTCTAATTTTAACAGAAATAGAGCGGTCTACATTACTAAACTTTCCTTGGTCCCATAAATCAAATGCAGTATTATTAATGGCTATTTCAAAAAAGGAGAAAAAGGTTACATTTAAGAAATAATTAAATGTATTATAATACCAAGTATCTGGAGTCATGTTTGGATTAAGAAAGTTGCCTCCTATTTTAACTGTTCCCTCGTTGCTCATAACTGCATTCGGACTATTTAAAAGGCCTGTAACACCCATGGTGTTCTGAGCACTTATAGATTCATTTTTTATAATAATAAAAAAGGCTACCAGTAATAAAATTACTGGTAGCCTTAAATAATTATATTTTAATGAGTGCATCAAAAAAATTAGTTAGATCCGCCGCCACCGCCACCGCCACCATGGCCATGATCATGTGTGTCTAGTGATACATCTTGGAAGAGAAGAGAAACAGCACCTGCAGAATGTACAACAACATCTAATACTTTAACACCAGAAGCAGTTGTAAGGCTGAAAGAGAATTTAATTCTTTCTATAAACTGGCGACCAGTTATTATCAATTTGTAGTTAGGTTGTATGGTTCTATTAACATTAATGTCTTGTTGAACTGATTCAAAAGCAGCTTTAGCAGTTGAATTTCCGAAGTATGGTTTTAAAGCATCTTCAATAATGCTCTTAAGTTTGGTTGCGTCTGGACCGGTGATTCCTGCATTTGCAATGATGGTTGTAAGAGGCGTTGCAAAAATATAACCATTATTGCGGTCAACAGTAATTTTTGAAATCGCCGAAGGATAAAGAGTTTTATTCTCAATTGGAGTACCAAGAACATTCAGAGCTTCTTCTAAAGCGCCCGAGTTTGTTTTGGTAGTTACAAATGCTAACTTATATATAGAGAAGTGATTAATAGTAGTGTTATACTTTTTACCACTTTCGTCATAAGTGACAGGCTGAGTTTGAAGCTCCCACTGAGTAGTAGATTCATTATAAAATTCGAGTTCCATATTTGTAAACCTAGCCGAAGATAATGGATTGCTTACAGCTAAAGGTAACGGTTTACTAAATTTAAGCCCAGATGGTTCAAATCTTAAAATTGCTAGACCTGGATTATCAAGAGTTCCGCTTAATATATCAGGTGTATTTACAGCTGTTATGTTTATTGAGCCTGTAACTGCTTTATTATCTTTGTCTGTAACAGTAGTTCCAGCAGGTATAGTTAAAGATGTTGTAGATGCTCCAGAAATATTTATTGTACCTCCAATAGTAGGATTAAGAGGTGTTACACCAGCAACATAAGGAACCATTGTAACGCTTATGTCAATTGTAATAACGTGATTGGGAGCCGCAGCAGGAATGTCTAAACTAAATGTAGCACCAAAGAAATCAGTTTTGGTAAATACTAAAGTATATTTACCTGGATTTTCTAAATCTTTGAATTCAAATTTTCCATTAGCTGTAGTAGTTTGAGTTAAAGTTCCCATCTTAACCGTTACTCCAGCGATAGGATTATTAGATTCTTGATTTAATACTACTCCTGTTATGGCATATTTAGCAGGTTGTGGTGTTGGTGGAACTGGCTGTTCATTCTTTTCACAAGAAACAAGACCAGAAAGAGACACAATAAGAAATAGTGTAAAAATACTTCTTATTATTCTACGAATTTTTTCTCTAGCATTCATATTGTTAATTTTAATTGTGTGTGTTGATTCAAAGTTATGTAAATAGAATTTAATTAGAACATTTTAAAAGTTTCATAAAGTTAGTAAAATAACTTAATTAATGTAGATTTAATAAAAAGTTATTGAAAAAATTAAAACTGCTATTTTCATCTGGAGCAGTCATATACATCTTTCCTCTTTTAGGATATGGCCTTGCAATATATTCCAAGGAAAAACAATCTGCTGTAGAGACACGAATTCTTTTGTTCCCTTTATTACGAGGAGGTAGTGCTATTGTGAAGAAAAACCCTCCATTGAATGAGTAATCGTCATATCTTAATGTTTGAACATAGAACCCAATAGATGCATTTCTAAAATAACGAATAACTTCTCCTCGAGCAGCAATGTCATTTTCCAAGTGTTTAGACACATTTAAATTTAGTAAAATATTCTTAGATTTTATAAAGTAATTTACACCCACCCTCCAATTTATCTGATTTAAATCAGAAAAATACCAGTTGTTTATATATGGTAAAGACCAACCTGTTACTCCTATTTGACCATGAACTCCTAGATTATTTGTAATGTTTTTAAACACCTTAAGATCTATTCCTGCACGTTGCATATTAAAATTGCCTACTGTAGCTAAAAAGCGAAAATTACCAGGGAGCAAAAATCTTTGATTAAAAGTAAGGAAGCCTGGACGAACCTTGCTTTCGTCAAAAGAATAGTCATTATAAATCGGAACAATAAGTTGGGCTGTAACGCTAGCCCCTTTCCACATATTAAAATGTAATGTTGGGTTTATGTTAGCTTGTACAAGGTACATTCTATCCAATCTAGAGTTTTTAAATCTAAACTGAGGATATAAGAAAATATCTGCACTCCATTTTCGATTAAAGAAATTATCTTCTTCTGCTTTTTTGTCAGTATTTAAAAGAACTAAAGAACTATCAGTATTATAATTAAGAGAAAGAAACTCCTTTTCTACTCTAATTTGAGACTGTGCCACCAAAGAAGAAAACAAAAATATAAGAGTCAAGCTAACTATTTTAAATAACATCTGCTTTTCGCCCCCTTTAGGTATGTACATATCTTATAAGATAAAATAGGTTATAAAGCTAAAAGCTAATAGGTTATAAATCTTAAAATGAGTGTAATACAT
>CAYIYT010000053.1:0-12511 GCA_964367735.1 uncultured Muribaculaceae bacterium | reverse complement strand
CTGTGACTGGACCAGCATCATCCAGTAGAGTGGTCCTGCATTAACAGTATACACACGAAAGAACCAAAATTACTATCATTTGCCCTACAAGATATTTTGTTGCAACATTAGCAATATCTCTCAATACCGAAAGAGCAGTATGCCTGCTTTCTTTTCCAACTAATCTTAGAATAAAATAGGCCATTTTAGTTCTATAGTAAAGGAAAAAGAAAACAAATACTGGTAGCACACCTATTTGGAAAATAATAGTAGTTGTTTTTGAAAAAACTGCGGCAACCTTCTCCTGCCACATAGATGTAACATTTGAAGTCATAGTAAGAAAGCTAGATATAATTGTGCCCCTACTCAATCCCAGGCTCTTTTCCAACGAGCGGGTTAAAGAACCTGTTCGTAAAGTAAACTGGCTTTTTATCTCCGCTATATCTAAGGATAAATGAGAGGCTTTAATTGAAACCAGTAACACTAATCCCCCAATAATAAGAAGGGCTATCAACATTACTATTGCAATTGACACTCCCCTATGTACACCCAACCGTTCAATTTTCCATGCCAAAGGGTAAAGTAAATAAGCCAAAAGAATACTCATTACCAAAGGAATCAACACTGTTTTAGCTAAAATCAGAATTGTAATTGTTATTGAAAAAATAACCAATGATAGGGCTACCTTTTCCAAAGAGTTTAATTTCATGTGCAATGGCTAAACTATTAATAATGATATATTTATAAGGACAACAAAAATAAAGCAGATTATAAATTCAATACACTAATATAAGGCATTTTTTTGTATATTTGAGGTGATAAGAGAAATTGAATAATTCAATTAAAATAAAACTTTAATACCACATGAAAATAAAATATATAGTTATTGCATTAAGCTTAGCATTTGCATTTCAAGGAACTGCTCTTGCACAAATAAGCACAACCAATACAGCCAGTATATCGAGTAGCGTAACAAATACAGCCAATATATCGGGTGAGATAAAATCTGTTAAATCAAACCCCTCCGAGGTTACCCTGTTTTTATCGGGAGCACAAATTCTTCGTAAAGTAAATGTGCAAATTCCTGCAGGAGAGAGTGTTCTTAAGTTCGAAAATCTTTCGCCCTATATTAATGAAAACAGTATTCAGGTGCGTGCAAACAAAGGACTCACAGTTCTTTCGGTAAACCATGAACACAATTTCTTGGCAAAAACAGAAAATAACCAAGAATTTGAAAATCTAAAGAAGAAACTAGAGCAAGTAAAAAATGAAATAATTCTAGAGAATGCATACTTGGGAGTAATAAAAGAAGATATTATTTTCTTACAAGCCAATAGAGAAATTGGAGGTAAAAACAGCGCTCTTACAGTAGCAGCTTTAGAACAAGCATCTGAATTTTACAGTAAAAGTATTACAGCTCTCAAGCTTAAAGAGATTAAAAGAGTCCAAACTATAACTGCTTTAACTGCTCAAAAAGAGACACTAGACAAGCAAATTAACGAATGGCTGCAAAATGATAACCTCCCAACTGGAGAAATTATTGTTAGAACAGATGCTCCTACTGCTGCTTCCTACAATTTAGAACTTACATATGTAGTTAACAATGCAGGATGGTATCCTTCTTACGACATTCGTGCACAAAGCATAACCGAACCACTTAAAGTAGCATACAAAGCAAACGTAACTCAAAATACGCGAGAGAATTGGAACAATGTAAAACTCCGTTTTTCCTCGGCAAACCCCAACCTATCGGGGAATGCACCAAAACTCAACCCTTACTATTTAAGATATCCAAACCCAATAGCATTCAGGGGAGGTGTAGAGAAAAATCTTCAAATAAGTCTATCTAGAAAGCAAGATACCAACGACAGCATGCAAGAAGAAGTGGGTTATTCAGCCGCTCCCACAGTGTTCTTAGAGAATGCTACTACAGTAGAATTTGAAATTGGAATACCGTACACAATAAAATCCGATGGAAAAAATTACATAGTAGATATGAGCATCTTAGAACTCCCTACTGGCTATCAATACTACTCGGCACCTAAACTAGAAAAAGAGGCATTTTTAATTGCCAAAGTTACAGAATGGGAAAAATACAATCTACTAGATGGAGAGGCAAATATCTTTTTTGAAGGAACATTTGTTGGTAAAACATTCTTAGATATGAGCTCAGCAAAAGACACTTTAGAGGTTTCTTTAGGGCGCGACAAGAGTATTACAGTTACACGCGACAAAATAAAAGAATACACAACCAAGCAATTTATAGGTAGCAAAAAAGAAGAGGAAATTAGCTGGAAAATAACAGTGAAAAACAATAAAAATTTAGAAATAAAGATGCTTTTGGTAGATCAAGTTCCACTTAGTACACTAGAAGAGATAGAAGTTTCTGTTAAGAACATCTCTGGAGGCAAACACAACTCCGAAACAGGTCAAATAAAATGGGAATTTGCACTTAAACCTTCAGAAACTAAAGAGTTAATTCTCACATACACTGTAAAGTATCCTAAAAACAAAAATCTGGTAATACAATAATTTGGTTATTCAACAATAGAATATGACTGCTACTATCATAATTACATTCTGCGTATTATTACTTATCGCATATCTTTTTGATATTACCGCGCCTAAAACAAAAATACCCTCAGTAATAATGCTACTAGCATTAGGCTGGATTTTAAAAGAAGCAGCCGGGCTATTTAAAATTCCTATGCCCGATGTAGAATTCATGCTACCTCTTTTAGGTACAGCAGGGCTAATACTCATTGTGTTAGATGGTGCATTAGAGTTAGAATTAGATAAAAGTAAGTTTTGGCCTATTACCCGCTCATTCTTGGGCTCTACCTTTTCTGTACTTGCTATCTCATTTATTCTTGCATGGATTTTTTCAATATTTATGGGTGCCGATTTTCGCCAAGCGCTGCTAAATGCAATACCAATAAGTATTATAAGCAGCGCTATTGCTATTCCAAGCACAAAGCATATGTGCAAAGAGAGTAAAGAATTTGTAGTTTACGACACCAGTTTTTCCGATGTAGTAGGAGTTATTTTCTTTACATTCATCTCAATTAATTTAGTATACGACGTTGGTGCATTCCTAGCATTTGGATTCCAAATGTTAGTGATGGTAATAATATCTATACTCGCAACAGCCCTACTCTCGTTCCTTTTAAGCAGAATGAAGCACCAAATTAAATTCATCCCAATTATCTTGCTAGTGATGCTCATCTATTCACTTGCCGAGATGTTTCATTTACCCGCCCTTATTTTCATTCTTCTATTCGGAATAGCAATAGGCAACCTAGACAAGATAATAGCACTCCCATTTATCTACTCAATAATGACAGGTTCTTTAGAAAAAGAGGTTATAAGATTTAAACAGATAACTTCTGAACTTACATTCTTGATTCGCTCGCTATTTTTCATGGTTTTTGGCTTTATGATAGAAACCAAAGATATTTTAGATGCTAAATCACTTATATGGGCTTCTGTTATAGTTGGTATTACACTATTAATTAGAACTGTTCAGCTCAAAATTACCAAACAAAAAATAATGCCCCTACTATTTATTGTACCCAGGGGGCTTATTACAATACTTCTCTTTATGTCAATTGCACCCGAAGAACATCTCCCTTTTATAGATAGAAACCTTATATTGCAAGTTATAGTAATCTCTACGCTAATAATGACAATAGGTACAGCAAGCGTTAAAAACAGCATCAAAGTATGATAAAGACACTCCTTTTTACTCTTCTTTTTTTATCACAAGCACTCGGTATAAGTGCACAAGACACTCTTAGTACCACATATGCCAAAGATCCTGTAATTGGTATTACCAAGGATACCCTCTTTTACATAAATACAAAATTGGGTACACTATCTTCAAGTGAAAGAGCACTAAACACATCTAAACGCATTAAGAAATTATATGAAGACGATTTCTTAGTAATAGACTCCATAAAAGTAACTCAGCAAAACGCAACAGAAGACATAGTCTATAAAGATCTCATTATATTAAGCATATCGGAGATAGATTCAAAAATATCCGATGTAGAGGCAACTGTTCTTGCCACAGAGTATCTGAAAATTATTAAAGCAGATATTATTAAGGCAAGAGAAGAGAACGACATACTCAAAATTTTATCAAGAATAGGGCTTGTATTACTAGTAATATCAATTGCTTGGCTACTAGTATGGCTTATAGCTAAAGGATACAAGAGATTCCTGCATTTCCTTGATTCTAAACAAGATAAATTGCTTAAAGACCTATCCTACAAAGATTACACCTTTATTACTGCCTCTCAGGTATTAGCAGCAATAACAAGGCTGGTAAAATTATCACGGTGGCTTGTATATATCATTCTGTTTTACTTAACACTCCCTGTAATTTTTAGTATTTTTCCATTCTCTAGAGATTGGGCAAGCGCGTTATTCAAACTTATATGGAGCCCTTTCAGAGTAATGGTTACAGCTGTGTGGGATTTCACACCACATCTTTTTAGTCTATTGGTAATTGCCGTGGTCATGAAGTATGTAAATCAGTTTGTGAAATACGTTTTTAATGAAATTAAAGAGGGCAAATTAACAATCACAGGGTTTCACGAAGATTGGGCAATGCCAACATATAATATAGTACGCTTCTTGCTAGTAGCCTTCACTTTAGTACTTATGTTCCCCCATCTCCCAGGGTCTAATTCCGATATTTTTAAAGGAGTATCGGTATTTATAGGACTACTAGTCTCTTTAGGTTCTTCATCGGCAATTAGCAACATAGTTGCAGGCTTAGTAATTACATATATGCGGCCTTTTAAGATAGGAGATCGCATAAAACTGGGCGACACCACTGGCGATGTTATAGAGAAAACTATGCTAGTAACAAGATTACGTACAGCTAAAAATGAAGAGATCACTATTCCCAATTCATCAATATTAACAGGAAACACAACAAACTACACTGCTCTATCTAAAAGCGAAGGGCTCATAATGCACACTACTGTAACAATTGGATATAGCGTACCATGGCCTCAAGTACATAAAGCTCTAGAAGAGGCAGCAGCCAAAACAGAGCTACTAATGAAAAAGCCGAAGCCTTTTGTGTTACAAACTAGTCTAAGTGATTTCTATGTTGAATATCAAATAAATGCATATACTAAAGAAGCCTCTAAACAAGCTACTATTTATTCCGATCTCCATAAAAACATTCAAGACAGCTTTAACAAAGCAGGTATAGAAATAATGTCTCCTCACTACCTATCAAGTAGAGACAGCAACATGTCTACAATTGAATCTTCAAATAGTACTATAGAGCAATAAGCTAAAGCCTATATTATATCGCGACCTATAGTGCCTGCAAGGCTTTGTGCATATTTATTTGAACATGCATACTCATACCTCTCTTTTAGTTTACTAAGCCGGTTTATTAAATCTTGATACATCTCTGGAGAGAGGTTTTGGTCTTCTCTAATTATCTTCTCTATATACTTTATATGACTAGCATGCAAAGCTATATCGGACTGCTGCTTAGATATTAAACGAGCTTTATACCAGTCACTCTCTATCACAGTTTCGTATGAAAAGAGATTCCTAACTTCAAAAGAGTCTAGTTTATATCCATTGTAATGACCATACACCATAATGTGTAATATTGCCTTAAGCGGAGGTATAGCACTATCTATAGTTCCATCATTAAAGTATGCCTGAGCAATCCTATTTTGAGATTCAACAATATTAAGAACACCATCGGCAAATTCATCTACACTTTGAAGTTCTGGACGCAACATATCTTCTGGGAATATAACATTAGGATTTTCAAAAACCCTTCCAAAGAAACCATTCACAAATTTAGATGTAATTCTATATCCTAAGATAGAAGCTGGAATTATCTTACCATTGTGCTCAAAATCTTCTATTTTTTCTAGATATCCCATCTTGATCATAGTTGCAGGGTCTCGCTCCTGGTTTTGAAGCCTAGCCCATAGTTCTGGAATAAGTAAACTTAAATCGTGACCTATTCTATACTTATTCCCAATATAACCTGCAGGAGTGGTAAAACCGTGGTAACCAGTCATTATATAAGAGGTAAGAGCATTATTCAAGTCAATGACTTGAGGCATAGCATTGAAAGCTGTTTTGGTTAAAGCTCCCTCCGATCCTGCACCAGTTGTAGAAGGCGATTTTCCAGTCAAAGAGCAAATAAAATCCATAAACAACTCTGGTAATTCTTGGTAATGAACAGGGTTATATACAGATAAAGGACGAATTCCCTTATTTGCGGGGTTGTTTCTGCGGCCTGGAAGAACAGAGTTAGCAGGAATATAGAGAGGTTTGTTAGTAGGCAACAATCTAGCTATGCGCATACCAATTTGGGCAATATATTTATTTCTTGGATTAATAATATCGTCACGAAATTGCAAATAACGCATGTTTTCAGATGGGATTCCATTCAAAACTCTAGGATTAGAAGAGGAAACAAAATATTTATCTCTTTTATTTATAGCTACATCCAAAATAAGATTTCTCATAGGATCGGTAAAAAGATCGAAATTAATAACATCTTCTACCATCTCTTTTGCATCGTCTACAGTGAGTGCTGCAAAATTTGAAATAAAATTATTTGGCATAGATAACTCCAACTCAGCTTTGCAATCGAATCCTCTATTGATAGCCTCGTCTGGTCTTTGAAAAAAACGGTATTCACAATTCTCCAAAATTTTAACACTTTTATTATCTACAAAAGAGTTCAAGTTAGAGAGCTCTTCTAGTGAACTAGTAGGAACTATTGTAGAAACAGTAATATCGTCTTCCATCTGAAGTTTATCGGCATGGACATAATCTTGTCTAAGTTTAAAAGTACGCCATGCATCGTTACTGTCATACCCTATTCGAAGATAGCGAGCTGTTAGTTTCCTATCTTGATATTTAAGCTCATTCCCAGGTTGTCCATTTAAGATATCTACAGAAAAATATTCCTTCCAATTATTACCCCAATCATCTCTATAGAAACGCTTTACAATAAAAGCAATCCCTTTAATATATTGAGATATTGAATTAAGCCAAACATTATATTCATCGGTAAATTCAGTCGAGGGAGTGAGCAACTTAATAGAAGAGCCCATAGATCTCTTATTGCTTAAAAAAGAACGACTCTCTATCTTCTCTTTCCTAGTGACTTTATGTCTACTAAAATAATCAAAATCAATAATCTCCTCTACCTTTTTAAAGTCGGAATCAAAATCTTTTATAAAGAAAGAAGCAGTTATAATAGAGTCCGATATAGATTTCGAGATTTCAGATTTACCACCTCCCGAGACCGTACTCGGCTTATGAATCATAACACCCTCGGCATTAGTCTCTACCAAACGATAGTTTAAGGTGCCCAAGGCTTTTTCCATACGGTACTTATGACCATTTGGTTGGATATATATATTATTAGGTAAAAGTTTAATGCTAAAATCTTGGTTATTATATATCCACGTTATAGTTTGGTTCTTAATATCGAACCTAGAGAGTTCTGGTACATATATAATATCACTGTAATTTAGGTCTAGACCATAACCTTGCAACTTCATCTCTACTACATCGGGAAATAACTTTGCAATTTCTACTAGAGAAACAGGAAAATTATGGGCCTTTGTAATTTGTCCCTCACCTTGATTATAAGATGGAAAAATTAGCGAACCGCCAGCATGCTCTTCTTCGGCATTACCATATAGGTTTGCAGCATAGGAAATAAAAGTTTTTATCTCTTTTTTAGTATACCCAAAATAGCTATCGGCAAGTACGGTTACTATTACTCCCTCTTTTGTACGCATTGTAAGTTTAAAAGGAAGCCCATCGTTATAGCACTCTTCCTCATTTTCCCAACACATACCGTCTCTTATTTGCCTATCGGTAGCTAGAGAAACATGTGGTAATTCCAGCTCTTTTTTAGTGACTTTACAGAGTTGTGGAGCCAAGATGACACATCCTGTGTGGCCGCTCCACGTTTCACAATCTAGCCCTGCATCATTTTGAATATGATAAGGAGAACCTCCATTTCCAAAAACCGATTCTATAAAATCTAGGTTACAAACAAGGGAGCCCGGCGCAAAAAACCGAACCTCCATAGTTTTTTTAGAACTAATTTCTTCAACCTCGGGGCAAATCAAAGGTCTCAATAACAGAGAGACAAACACATTTGCTTTTTGGCAGGAGTCTTGTGTAAATGGCAAAGTAAATATATCTCCTTCTATTTGAGTCGCTTTATGCAATAGAAGAGCAGCTGTTTTAATTGGTACTGCCTTTTTATCGTCTGGAATAGTTAGACCTCCTTCGGCTATATGAAAAATTCCTTTGGTAGTTCTTCTGTCATTTGTTGAATTATGCAGAACACCTTGTTTAACTCTATAAGAACTCAAATCTTTAGTAATATACTCTTCACGTTTTTCTGGTAAAGAGAGTTCTCTAGCAATACCATAAAAATCTAATGTAAAAGTAAAAGAAGGGATTTTAATTTCTGGAACATCTACTCCTTTAAAATAGTTTTGAATAAAAGTTTGGATTCTTTGATCGGCAGGGCATAAATAGTTTTTGAACTGCCTTTCGCGCTCTTTATAATTTATAATTAAAGATTTGGCCAACGCAAAAAAACCACTAGATTCTTCGTCTCCACAGGTATTATCTATGAGACCCAAAGCCTCTAACCTTAATTTTATATACTGATGAATGTTTTTTTTAGAATTTTCTCTTGAATTTTCAAAAAAGCCCAGCGATTCCAGTTTGTTTTTCATACTGCCTTCCAATTTCTTAATCTTTAAAATAGTGTTATACAAGACAACCTACAAATATATAAAAAATTAAGTCCTTATTATTTCTAAATTTGTCTAAGAATATGGTGTAAAAATAAACTAGCATCAGAAAAGAGAACAATCATGAGAAAATATATAGCATTCCTTTTTTTACTTTTAATTGCAACTAGCTCTTCTTGCCAAAACTATACAAAAAAAGATAAGGCTGTTTTTGAAGCCTATGTAGCTAAATTCCAAGATAAAAAAGATTGGGAACTGTGCGAGTTAATTACTCAAACTGCACTGTTTTTCCTAGAGACTCCCTACGTGGCAAACACACTTGAGTTAGAGCCCGAAGCTCTTACAGTTAATTTGACTGGTTTAGATTGCACTACTTTGGTAGAAACTGTTCTAGCTCTTTCACAAACCATTAAATTAGGAGAGCCCACCTTTGAAAAATTCACAACTCAGCTCCAAAATATTCGCTACCGCAACGGCATAATAGAAGATTACTCTAGCCGCATTCATTATACCAGCGACTGGATTACTCAAAATGAGCAGAAGAAATTTGTTAAGAATATTACTGAAGAGAACGGTGGAAAAGAGATCAATTTCACTCTAAACTTTATGACCGCTAATTCCGATAAATACAAGCAATTAGAAAACAATAACGCACTCATAAAAAAAATAAGAGAAACCGAAATAAAAGCCTCGGCGCTCAAAAATTATTATATTCCAAAAACAGATATAGAGGCAAACAGCGCAGAATTTAAAAGTGGAGATATAGTTGCATTCGTCACCACAATCAAAGGACTAGACGTCTCTCACATAGCATTTATCTATAAAGAAAAATCACCCAAAGAGCGTCTTACATTTATACACGCATCTTCGGGTGAAAAAAAAGTTATTGTAGAAAAGCTCACTTTAGAGCAATATTGCCTTAAATCTAAAAGCAATAAAGGCATCATTATAGTTCGCCCGCTTTAATTATTTCTTCTTATTTTTGTTAGACAAATCTTCGCTAACGTCTGTGTAATCAAGCCCTTCACGGTATACACTCATAGCAGCTAAACTCATACCCATACTAGAATAACCTCCATCATGATAGAGATTTTGCATAGTAACTTTCCTGGTTAAATCCGAAAAGAGACTAATTACATAATCGGCACATTCATCGGCAGTTGCGTTGCCTAGTGGAGACATTCTCTCGGCAAAGTCTAGGAGTTTATCAAAACCCATAATTCCACCACCAGCAGTAGTCATAGTTGGAGATTGCGAAACAGTATTAATCCTTATATTTCGCTCACGGCCATATATATACCCAAAACTACGAGCTATAGATTCAAGCAAAGCCTTAGCATCTGCCATGTCATTATAACCATAAAGTGTCCTTTGTGCAGCCACATAAGTTAAAGCCACCACAGAGCCCCAATCATTAATAGCATCTAGCTTACGGCAAGTTTGCAATATTTTATGAAATGAGATTGCCGAGATATCTAAAGTCTGATGCAAATAGGGATAGTTTAGATCGTCGTAAGTACGTCCTTTTCTAACGTTAGGAGACATCCCTATTGAGTGTAGAACAAAATCGAACTTTCCACCAAGATGTTCCATTCCTTTTGTAATCAAATTCTCCAAATCCTCTACATTAGTTGCATCGGCAGGTATCACAATAGTATCGCACTTTTTAGCAAGTTCGTCTACAGAACCCATTTTCATAGAAGCAGGAGTATTCGTAAGAACAAATGTTCCACCCTCTTCAAAAACTCTTTCGGCAGTTTTCCACGCAATAGAGTTATCATTTAGAGCCCCAAAGATTAGGCCTCTTTTTCCTTTAAGCAAATTATAAGACATATATATATCAATTTAACATTCATTAAACACTTTTAAAGTAATAATGTTCGTAATTAAACGCTTCAAAGATACTTAAAAGTATTTTCTTATGGAAATTTGTTTTTAAGGAAAACATATTTATCTTTGCACTAATATTTCCATAGGAAACTATTTCCCAAAAGAAAAACCAATTTTTTATAACAGAAATTAGAGGCAAAATTCAATGAAAGAAAAAATAATATTATTGATAAAAAAGGAGTGGCTAATGCTTGCAGGAGCAGTCTTAGGCGCTCTTGGCGGATATCTCTACTGGTATTTTATTGGCTGTAGTAGTGGAACTTGCGCAATTACATCTTCGCCTCTAAACAGCACACTCTACGGAATAGTGTTAGGAGCTCTGGTATTGAGTTTGTTTAAAAGAAAAGAGAAAAATGAGAACAGTAATTAAGGTAGAAAGAGCATCGTGCTGCGTATTCAACAACTCTATAAACAGAGAGATAGCATCTATAACAGGTGTGTACGGAGTAGATATAGATAACTACAAAAACGAAATAATAATAGATCACACATCGGAAGTATCATTTGACGAGGTAGTTGCAAAACTAGAAGAGAACGATTACAAAGTACTCCCCGGGCAAATACCCCAACAGACAGACTATTCTAACCTAGAATGGCCTACAGAACAATAATTAACTAAAAGTGTTAATAAGAGAGAACAGATCAACAAATAGACGGACTAAAACAGAACGACTAGAAGAGATAATAAAATAGAATATAAAAAATTAGAAAATATTTACTTATGAAAACAATTCATCTAACAAAAGCAGAATTTTTAAGCAAAGTTGCAAATTACGAAACAGACCCAACTGAATGGAAATACTTGGGAGACAAACCGGCAATTATAGATTTTTATGCCGATTGGTGTGGCCCATGTAAAACTATAGCTCCTGTTCTAGAAGAACTAGCAAAGGAGTATTCAGATCAAATATACATTTACAAAGTAAACACAGAACAAGAGCAAGAACTCTCTGGAGCTTTCGGAATAAGAAGCATACCATCTATCCTTTTTGTACCAATGGAAGGTCAACCACAAATGGCACAAGGAGCTCTACCTAAAGCATCTTTCAAAGAGGCAATAGACAACGTTTTGCTTGGTAAGAAAGAAGCGTAAACAAACTTATTAATTTTGTAATAATTTAAAAAAACCACTCTCTTAACGATAGTGGTTTTTTTGTGCATAGGAAATAATTCATTTTACTGTCTATTATTAGTAAATTAGTGCACATTAATAATTAGAATGGAGAACAACAAAGAGTTAGAAATTATAGCAGACATTCTCAATGGCAATAGCGAAAGCTTTGGTCTCATTGCAGAAGAATATGCCCAACAACTCTTTAGAGTAGCTCTAGGTTATATGCGCTCCAAAGAAGAAGCCGAAGACATTGTACAAGAAGTATTAATAAAAGCCTACAACTCCCTCGGCACATTTAAAGGAGAATCAAAACTCTCTACTTGGCTCTATAGAATAACTATTAACACCTGCATAAACGAAATAAATAAACTTAAAAGAAGATCTCTTTTTAGCAGCATAGAAGATGTAGAAGGCTGGGCTCTAGATGTTGGAGACCAAAAGAATCCCGAACAACAACTTATAGAAGAAGAGACCAACCGCAAAGTAAGAAAAGCAATTTACAAATTACCTCCAAAACAAAAAACAGCTTTTATCCTTCAACGGTACAGAGAGCTATCCCAAAAAGAAATTTCAGAAATAATGGGAATGACCGAAGGGGCTGTAGAGCAACTTTTACAGAGAGGAAAGTCCAATTTAAAAAAACGGCTTAGATTATAAATATTATGAAGAGTCATAGAAATCAAAGATAAACAGTAGGAAAAATAGATAACTAATGTCTAATAATATAGCAGCTGAAATATAAAAT
>CAYIYT010000052.1:0-13485 GCA_964367735.1 uncultured Muribaculaceae bacterium | reverse complement strand
TATAGCACCGTTTGCTTCTAATTTTTCTAAATCTTGTGGGGTATCTACAGAATAGGATTCATAAGTAGTCTCGGCTACTGCAATTTTTACGCCATTTTCTAGCCAGCGCAGCTGTTCTAGGCTTTCTGTCTTCTCTAGTGGAGAGGGAGACATTGCTGCTATCTCTATAAGAGTTTCACGTTTGTAGCCATAAATGCCTACATGTTTGTAGTAACTGCTGTGATATAGCCACTGATCTGATGGAAAATCTCTTAAATATGGTATTGGTGAGCGGCTGAAATAGAGTGCTTGGCCGTTTTTCCCAAAAACAACTTTGGGGATATTGGGTGAGAACAGCTCCTTAGGATTGGTGATTTTCTTTACCAAGGTGGCAATTTCTATTTCTGGATTGGTAAAGCAATTAGATAACTCTTTCAGTTGTTCTGGTTTTATGAATGGTTCATCTCCTTGAATATTTATCACATACTTGCAATGGATTCCCCGGAGTTTCTCTATTTGAGTCATAGCCTCTAAAGCTCTGCTTGTACCATTAAGGTGAGTAGTTTGTGTCATTACTGCTCTACCACCAAAGCGGGTAACTGCTTCAAAAATGCGATTGTCGTCTGTTGCAACATATACATTTTCAAATACTTCGCAACTCTGTTTGTATACTCTCTCTATCATTGTTTTCCCCGATATCATTGCGAGTGGCTTGCCAGGGAAGCGTGTAGAGGCATATCTTGCTGGTATAATAGCTAAATATTCCATACTCTAATACTTTAATTTTTCAAAGGTATAAATTTTATCTATTTTTGTCTACTATGAATTTAACACCAATTAAGCAGAGATTCGATATTATTGGAGATAACCCAGTCTTAGACAGGGCTTTAGAAATTGCCATTCAGGTAGCTGGAACAGACCTCTCTGTACTTGTTACAGGAGAGAGTGGGGTTGGTAAAGAGGTGGTTCCTCAAATAATACATATAAATAGCCCTAGAAAGCACAATCAATATATTGCAGTAAACTGTGGAGCAATTCCCGAAGGAACTATAGATTCAGAACTGTTTGGTCATGAAAAGGGCTCTTTTACGGGCGCCTTTGAAACGCGTAAAGGTTATTTTGAAGTTGCCGATGGTGGCACTCTTTTTCTTGACGAGGTGGCAGAGCTTCCGCTCTCTACTCAAGTTAGACTTTTGAGAGTAATACAGTCGGGGGAATTCATTAAGGTTGGCTCTTCCAAAGTTCAAAAGACAGATGTAAGAGTAATTGCGGCTACCAATGTGAATTTACCAAGAGCAATAAGCATGGGTAAATTTAGAGAAGATCTATATTATCGTTTAAATACTGTACCAATTGCAGTACCTCCTCTAAGAGAGCGCCCAGGAGATGTGCATCTATTATTCAAAAAATTTGCTTTAGATTTTGCAGATAAATACAATATGCCTGCTATAAGGCTTACTCCCAATGCTGTTACTATGTTAGAGCGTTTTCGCTGGCCAGGCAATGTTAGGCAATTAAAAAGCATTGCCGAGCAAATATCTGTAATAGAGCATAATAGAGTTATTGGACATGATATTTTATCTAAATATCTACCACAAGATTCTCCGAGTCAATTACCGGTTAGAACAGAAGGTCATGGACCCGATTATCTTACCGATAGAGATATTATTTTCAAAGTCCTATACCAATTAAGACAAGAGCTAGAAGAGCTAAAGCAGAGGGTAAGTGTAGAAACTGCAGCATCGGCATCTAGAATATCTTCAAATACAGAACTTGCGAATAGTATAGAAGAGACTGCTGTAGTGGAAGATTATGACCCCGATAGTGAAGAGGATGACTCTAGAAATGAGAGTGAATCTTCCTTATCTTTACAGAAAGTTAATGAAGATCTTATAATACGAGCTCTAGAAAAACACAATGGGAAAAGAAAACCCGCATCTATTGAGTTGGGAATTTCTGAAAGGACATTGTACAGAAAAATAAAAGAGCTAAATTTGGATTTATGAAAAGACTATCTACATTATTATTTCCAATTATTCTATTTGCTTCTGTTGTTTTAATGGTTGTAGGTTGTGGAATTTACTCTTTTTCGGGTACTTCTATCCAGCCCGATGTCACCTCAATTACTGTCTATAATTTTGAGAATAGGGCAATGAGGATAAATCCAGCTCTGAGTAATACTTTAACAGAGGGTCTTAAAGATAAATACAGAAAATTGACAAAGCTCAACTTTATAAATGAAGGTGGAGATCTTACTGTAGAAGGGCAAATAACAAGTTACGAAACGGCATCAATTGCCGTTACTGCGCAAGAAGTAGCTGCTCAAAATAGGTTAAGTGTTACTTTAAAGATTACTTTTAAAAACCTTAAACATCCAAAAGATAACTTTGAAAAAAGTTATGCGGCATTTGAAGATTACCCCTCTACCTCCTCTTTAGATGCTGTAGAATCACGTTTAGTAGAGAGCATTGTAGAAAAATTAATAGAGCAGATCTTTAATGATACTGTTGCAAACTGGTAAAATATGTCTGATTTAGGCTTAGTGGCAAATGAAAAAATTATTACAAGATATCCTTGGTACAACCTTGGCTACTTAAACATATATGAACATATATGCAAAGAAGACAAAGATAGTTCTGGGATCTATTTGCACAGAGCAGCCCTAAGAGTCTATTCTAGAGAGCGGCTCTACCATATTTACAACTCTGTAATCACTCCTATAATAATGCCTGCTATTACGCCTGTAGTTGTGCCACAGATTATTCCCCAAGAAGAACCAGAGACTTCAGATGATGATAAATCAGAAGAGATAATCTTAGATGAGATTATAGATTTTGTACCAGACAATATGCCTCGCTTTGTACTTGCAGGGGGAGACTATTTTTCTAGAAAAGAGTGCGATTTGGTAGAGCTAGATAGATCACAACCTTTAGATAATTTTATTGCCGAAAAACCGACATTACTAAGATCTTTAGTTAGAGGGAAGAGCATAGAGCCTTTGCAGATAAACGAGATAGACACGTCGGAACTTTTTGACGATGCCTCCTTTTATACAGAAACACTTGCATCTATATATACCGAGCAAGGCTTCTATAAAAGAGCCTTAGATGTGTATGCCAAACTAATTTTGCTATATCCAGAAAAAAATAGTTACTTTGCGACCCTTGTAAAGCAATTAAAAGAAAATCATAAATTATAATATCATGTATACAGTAATAGCTATTCTAATTGTCGTAGCCAGTATATTACTAACAATAGTTGTTTTGGTTCAGAACTCAAAAGGTGGCGGTCTTGCTGCCAATTTTGCTTCGGGCAACCAAACATTCGGAGTTAGACAAACTGCCGATTTCCTAGAGAGAGCAACATGGACTTTGGCAATTTCCATTTTAGTTCTTTGTGTTGTAGCAACAGCATTCGTTTCTACAGGAAATACAAAAAAACAAAATAGTATTCAGGAGAGGATAGAAAACTCTGCTCCTTTGCAAGGCCAACCCGAATTCCCGACATCTCCAGCACCTTTAGACGAAACTCCGGGAGCAACTGAAGAATAATTTAAAATTTATTGTCGCAGTATATCAGCTCGTTACAACGTAACGAGCTTTTTTTGTGCAAATTTTTAGTACTATGTGATACAAGGTAATGAAATAATTACATATATTTGCAGTACCCAATTCTATATGAATAAAACAATAGGGTATCACCAGTGTTAATAATTAACTTAAAAATAATAATATGAAAAAAGTTGTTACTGTAGGTATAGGCGGAAAAAGTTTTGTAATGGACGACGATGCTTATCAAAAATTAAGCCTTTATCTTGCTAAGTTTAGGGCACAAACTCAAATGGGAGTTCAATCTTCCGATGTAATGGAAGATTTGGAAGAACGTATATCGGAGCTTTTTACTGAAGCTCTTGGTTCTAGATTCCAAGTAGTAAACATTACAATGGTGAATAACATTGTTGCCCAACTTGGAATGCCAGACGGAAGCCCAATGGAAGACTCTTTTGAGCCTGCCGGCGAGCCTACTAGTCATTCTACTGTTCGTAAGCTATACAGAAACCCCGACGATAAAACTATTGGAGGTGTATGTAGCGGACTTGCACTCTATCTTAATTTAGATGTTATTTTGGTAAGAGTACTGTTTGTTCTTGCGCTCTTTTTAGGGGGTGGAGGTTTTTGGGCGTATATAATTATTTGGATTGTAGCACCTAAGGCAGATACTGCTGCAAAGAAATGTGAAATGAGAGGGATTCCTGTTACAGCAGAGAATCTTAGAAAGTTTTCTAGTTATAGGTAAGGTTAAAAGGAAAAGATTATGAGCGAGATTAACACAGATAATATTAAATCACAAATGCGAAAGGGCGTTATAGAGTATTGTGTACTCAGTATACTCAACAACAACGACGCATATGCATCTTCACTTATCGCAGAATTAAAAGATGCGAAGATGATAGTAGTAGAGGGAACCCTTTATCCTTTACTTACACGCCAAAAGAATCAAGGAGTTCTTAGTTACAGATGGGAAGAGTCTTTGCAAGGGCCACCAAGAAAATATTATTCAATAACAGAAAAAGGTAAGGAGTTACTTGCCGAGATGGATATAGCTTGGAAAGAAGTGGTAGAGACAATTGCATTTTTAAGAAATAAAAAACAATAAACATGAAAAAGGTCGTAAAAGTAAGTATAGGAAATTTGGCTTTCACAGTAGAAGAAGATGGCTTTCTTCTCATAAAAGGGTATTTAGAAGAAATTCGTGATCATTATGAATCTAACCAAGACGGTACAGAGATTGTAGAAGGTATAGAAGAGAGAATGGCCGAACTTTTTCTAGAAAAATGCCCTGCTGGTTCTGTAGTTAGTAACACTGCAATTAAAGAGGTCATCTCTATTTTAGGAAGACCCGAGGCAATAGACGAAGAGCAAGGAGATTTTAGATCTACCACTTCAAAGCCTCGTTCTATTAAAATTCCAAGGAAATTATATAGAAATACAGATAACAAAGTTATAGGTGGAGTCTGTTCTGGGCTTGGTGCTTATAGTTCGTTAGATGTCTCTCTAGTAAGAATTATATTCGTTGTTTTACTTATAGGGTTCTCTTTTTTCGGTCTGTTTCGTATTGGAGGTGGGTCGTTTATGATTATTTCATATATAATTATGTGGCTAGTTATCCCCGAAGCCCGTACCGTAGAGCAAAGATGTGCAATGTATGGTGAACCCATGGATTTCTCATATATCAGTCAAAAAAACCAAAGAGGTGGGAAAAGAGCAAAATCGGGAGTTAGAGGCCAATCCGATAGAGGTTCTAGCCCTTTGAGTGGTGTTGGCCGAGTATTATCAATAATTGTCTCTATTTTATTAATAATTATTGCTGCTTCAGGAATAGCAACTTTTTCTTTTTTACTACTTGGAATAGAGGTTTTTAAAGGAGTTATACCAATTGACCTTATGGACTATGTATATCTTGGTGTACAGAACCCTATCTACTTTAAAATTGCAATTTGTTTATTTTTTATGTTGCCTTTTTTAGGTATGCTATATGCAGGTATTCAGCTATTGTTTGGGTTTAAATCATCACGGATAAGACCAGGACTAATTATACTACTCTTATGGATTATCTCTCTTTTAGCCATGATTTTCTTTTCGATAAAATCATCTAGACCATATTGGAATAACGCAAAATATAGCGGAGAAATTGCTCTAAATCAAGAAATTGATACTATTTATATTCGCTTTGCCGCTAATGGCCCTATGCCACAAGAGAGGGTTGTTCTATACGGGGGTTATTCAGATTTCTTTTTGTGCTGGATGGACAAAAATAATGAACTAGTAATTTTCCCAGATCTTCAAATTGTAAGACAAAGCGCAAAAGAAGAGAGAACACTCTCTTATAAAACCTATGCCCACGCATACAACTATTCCGATGCCTTAGTGAAAGCAGAAAGAGGAATTCCTACAATACAGATTCAAGATTCTATTATAACAATATCGCCTACCTATTATAGTAAAAAAGATAAATGGAATGGAATTTTGCAGAAGATGTCCCTTAATGTGCCAGAGAATGTTGTGATTATCGTTAAAGAGCCCATTGAACATCATTTTGATAAAATCACTCAAAAAGATTGGATGTTTAATAGAAATCAACGCAATTATTATAGCAGACGTTTTAATAAATGGGAACGTAATTTAGATAAAAGATTTGACAAATTTGGAGAACGTTTAGAAGAAAAGTTCGAAAAATTTGAAGATAATCTTGATAACAATGATTTTTAAATAGGAAAGAAAACTGCCAAGCTTTTAGCTTGGCAGTTTTTGAATTTATTTAATTACCCCGCACTCCCTGCCTACTTTGATAAATGCTGTTACGCATTTATTTAAATGATCAATTTCGTGACCAGCACTTATTTGTACTCGAATTCGCGCTTGATCTTTTGGAACTACAGGAAAATAGAACCCAACTACATAAATACCCTCTTCTAGCATTTTAGCTGCAACATTTTGGGCTAGTTTTGCGTCATATAACATAACAGCGCAAATAGCAGATTCTGTTGGTTTAATATCGAAACCTGCAGCTCTCATTTTATTTACAAAATACTCTGTATTTGTATGCAGTTTATCTTGGAGCTCATTGGTCTTTGACATCATATCAAACATTGCACTTCCTGCAGCGGCAACCATAGGAGGAATTGAATTAGAGAAGAGATATGGGCGCGAACGTTGGCGTAGCATATCTATAATCTCTTTTTTCCCTGTAGTGAAACCGCCAATTGCTCCCCCAAATGCTTTCCCTAATGTTCCTGTAATAATTTCAATCTTACCCTTGAGTCCAAATAGTTCTGTAGTGCCTCTCCCGGTATTTCCCACAACTCCTGCTGAGTGAGATTCGTCTACCATAATCATGGCATTATATTTATTGGCAAGCTCATAGATTTTATCTAGAGGAGCCACATTGCCGTCCATAGAGAACACTCCGTCGGTAACTATTATTCTGAACCTTTGAGCCTGAGATACTTTAAGGCACTCTTCTAACTCTTCCATGTTGGCATTTGCATATCTAAACCTTTGCGCTTTGCAAAGACGAACGCCGTCTATTATTGAAGCGTGGTTTAGAGAGTCAGAGATAATGGCATCTTCTTCTGTTAATAATGGTTCAAAAACGCCTCCATTTGCATCGAAGCAAGCAGCATATAGGATAGTATCTTCGGTTCCAAAAAAATTAGCAATCTTTTTTTCAAGTTCTAGGTGGTAATCTTGTGTGCCGCATATAAAGCGTACACTAGACATTCCAAAACCTCTCTCGTCCAAAGCTTTCTTTGCTGCTTCTACAAGAATAGGGCTGTTGGATAATCCTAGGTAGTTATTTGCACAAAAGTTAAGAACTTCTTGCCCCGAATCCACTTTTATAGTTGCTTGCTGAGGTGTAATAATAACACGTTCATGTTTGTAAAGACCAGCTTCTTCTATTGCACTTAGCTCCTTTTGAAGGAACTCTTTAAAATTTGTATACATATATAATTGATTTTAAATTTTCTGTAATGAGACCAACACAAAGTTAATAAGTATATAACAGAAATAGGCAAAAAATATGAAAACTATTTTTGTTTTTATAGTTTTCTAGTTGTACTTTTGCACTCCTATTTTTTACTAATATGAATGGGCACATAATATAATACAATATAATGGATCTTAAAACAATAATAATTGAAACTTCGCTTGAACTTTTCTTACAGAGAGGGTGTAAAACTGTGACTATGGACGATATTGCCAAAGAAAACGGTATTTCTAAACGCACTCTTTATGAGAATTTTACAGATAAGTCGCAACTATTAGAAGAGTGTATTCAGTTAATGTACATTCAAATGAGAGAATATTCTGCAAACTTTAGAGATAAGTCTAATAATGTTATAGATGTGTTGTTTCAACTACACGATTCTCAATCCGATGTGTTATTAGATCTTAAAAAGAATTTCTTTATAGAATTGAAAAGGTATTACTACGAATTATATAAAAAATCTATTGAGCACTTTATTGATTTTCATAGAAAAATGACTCATGATTTCATTATTAGGGGTCAAAGAGAGGGGCTAATTAAAAAAGAGATAAATACCGAACTTGTTTCTAAAATTATAATTGAAATATCTGGAATTATAGAAAATTCGGAAGTTTTTACTCTTAAAAACTATTCAAGAAAAGATCTTTTTAGGGAGGTTATAATATTCTATATCAGAGGAATTTGTACCTTAGAGGGAATAAAAACAATTGATGCTAAGTGCCAGTTAAACTCAAAACATGAATTCAAGACATAAAATAGAACAACTTTAAAAATAATAATATAAATAATAAAAACAGAGTAAATTAAAGAGTTATATGAAACTTTGGAAAAATATTAAAAAAGCTTTTGTTTTGGCGCTATTTGTGCCTTTATATACAGGAGTATATGCTCAGACAGATGTTTCTTCAAGCGATTCGCTTGGGCAACAACTTGTTCTTTCATTAGATGGTGCTATTCAATTGGCATTAAATCAAAACCTTACTGTTAAAATTGCCGATCAAGAGATTCTTAGGGTAGATTGGTTAAAGAGAGAAAATTGGTATGCTTTATTGCCTGCGGTTAACGGTGGTGCTCAGTATACAAATAACATCTTAAAACCTGTTTTCTTCTCCGATTTTTTCCCTGGTGGCAAAATGGAGGTGGGGTCTACTCATAGTTACGCAGTTAACGGTACCCTTCAAGTTCCTCTTCTCTCTATGGCGCTATTTAAAAATATTCAGCTTTCAGAAATAGAGTTAAAATCGGCATTGGAATCGCTTAGAAATACAAGAATAGAGTTGGTTGCTCAGGTTAAAAATTCTTTTTATGGCATATTAATGATGGAAGAGTCACTTAAGGTGCTCGAAGAGAGTTATAATAATGCAAAAGAGACTGCCAATAATATTAAAAGAATGTTCGAAAATGGTCTCTCTTCGGAGTATGATATGATTCGTTCCGATGTCTCTGTTAGGAATATAACTCCATCTATTGCCCAGGCAAAAAGTGGGTTAGAATTGTCCAAAATGCAACTTAAGGTTCTACTCTCTTTAGATCTTAATACTCCAATATTATTAGAAGGAGATATTAGTTCGTACAAAGAGCAGATGACAACTACTAGACCTACTCTTCCTGCAATACTAGAAGGTAACAGCACTCTTCGTTCTTTAGATATTAAACTAGAGTCTTTAAACAAGAGTTTTGAACTTGTAAGATCTCAAAGACTTCCTTCTCTTGGTGGTTTTGCTAACTATCAATTACAAATGCAGAACAATGAATTTAGGTTTAACCAAGCATGGACAAATTCTTTTGCAGTAGGTCTTTCTTTGCAAATACCAATCTTCAATAAATTATCTATAAGTGTTAAGGAGAAACAGACAAAAATTGGGATTCAACAACTACAATACCAAAGAGAATTAATGGAAAATAACTTAGCAATATCTGTAAGAAATTCATTGAATGAAATGAACAGAGCAAAATTGCAGCTAGAATCCGATATGGAGGCTGTTAAGCAGGCAACAAAAGGTTACGATATTGCTAAGGTAAGATATAATACTGGAGCGGGTACTCTATTAGAACTTAACGATACTCAAATAGCCTTGACTAGTTCTAAATTAAATCTTAATCAAACAATATACGACTATATAAAAGCAAAAACCGATTACGATAAAGTTCTTGGTAAAGAGAGTTTAAATAATTGATATAAATAATAAAAATATACGATGAAAAAATTGTTGTCTATAATTGTAGCAGGTTTGCTTATTATTCCTGCTTGCACACAAACAAGCACTGTAAAAGATGAAAACAGTGAAGAGAAATTTGTCTCTGTTAAGGTAGAGAGTGTAAAAAAAGAGTTAGTAGATCAAAGAATTGAGTTTACTGGTACTATAGAACCACTAATTAAAAACAACATTTCTAGTTCTGCAGCTCAACGAATAGAGAAGATTTATGTAGAGATAGGTTCTAGAGTGAGAAAAGGTCAACTCTTGGTAGCTATGGAGAATATAAATTATGCTCAGGCAAAAATACAGCTAGAAAATCTTAAGGTAGATCTCTCTAGAACAGAAGCTCTATTTAAAGCAGGTGGGATATCGGAGCAGCAGTACACTCAAATTTTGACACAGGTGAAAATTTCTGAAGAGAGTATTACTAATCTAAATAATAATACCAAGCTCCTCTCTCCAATAGATGGAATAGTTACTCAAAAAAACTTTGATAATGGAGATTTGGCAGTAGGTCTACCTATTTTAGTGGTAATGCAAATGCAACCAGTTAAGATACTTATCAATATCTCGGAAGAGTTCTTTCCTGTTGTGAAAGTAGGAACTCCTGTTCAAATTAATTTGGATATCTATCCCAATAAAGAATTTCCTGGGAAAGTTATGCTTATTCACCCTGTTATAGATGCCTCTACTCGTTCTTTCCAGGCCGAGGTTAGAATAGACAATCCTTCTCTTTTGATGCGCCCAGGTATGTTTGCTCGGGCAAATGTAGATTTTGGATCGCGCGAGAAGTTGGTTATTCCCGATAGAGCTGTTATTAAACAATCGGGTACTAATGATAAATATGTTTTTGTGATTGATGGAGATAAAGTTGTTTATACAAAGGTAGAGCTTGGTCGCAGAATAGATTCAATTTATGAAGTGGTAAGTGGAGTTGAAGTTGGGCAGAAGGTAGTAGTTGCAGGTCTCACAACTCTAATGGATAACTCTAAAGTTAAGATTTCGGAATCGGAATTAGATCTTACACTTTAGTATTCCATATTAAAGGCATTAATTACCTATTATTAAGAAAGTTCAATTATGAAAATATATGAAAGCGCAGTAAGAAAGCCAGTTACTACCGCACTCTTCTTTGTGGCGATAGTGGTTATGGGGTTGTTCTCATTTTCCAAACTATCTGTAGACCTCTATCCCGAAATTGAGTTAAATGCAGTGACTGTAATGACAACCTATTCGGGAGCTAGTGCAACCGATATAGAGCAAAACGTTACCAAGCGTTTAGAGACTGCACTAAGTACAGTATCGGACCTTAAAAAAGTTACCTCTACTTCTAAAGATAACATATCGCTTATTACTGTAGAGTTTGAGTATGGTACCGATATGGATGAGGCAGTAAATGATATAAGAAGTGTTATTGACCTGCAGAGAAACTTTTTACCAGACGATGTAGATAGTCCTGTTGTGCTCAAGTTTAACTCAAGTATGATGCCTATTGCCTTCTTGAGTGCTAGAACTTCTTCTAACCCACAGGGGCTTTATAAGATTCTTGAAGAGAAAGTTGCAAACCCTATAAACAGAATAAATGGAGTTGCATCTGTATCAATTTCTGGGGCTCCCCAAAGAGAGATTCAAATTCTAACCGATCCTAAAAAAATGGAGGCCTATAACTTTACAGTAGAGCAGTTGGCTGGGGTTGTTACATTGGAAAATAGAAATATCCCTGGGGGAAGTATGGATATTGGCTCCGAAACTTTTTCTGTTAAAGTAGAGGGGGAATTTAAGAATAGCGACGAGATAAAAGATATTGTAGTAGGTAGCTTTATGGGTAAAAATATATACCTTAGAGATATAGCTACTGTGAAAGATACTCTTAAAGAGAGAGCAACCGTTGTGCTTACTAACGGCGAAACCTCGGCAATGATAGTTATTCAAAAACAATCGGGCTCAAACGTTGTAGAGATTGCCAATAAAATAAATAACGAATTACCTAGTATTAGAGCTGCTCTACCTCCAGACATTGAGCTTGCTATGGTTATTGACACCTCGGACTTCATAAAGAAAAGTATTAGATCTCTCTCCGAAACAGTTCTACTTGCTGGGTTGTTTGTAATGATTGTGGTTCTATTTTTCTTGGGCCGTTGGAGAGCTACTTTTATTATTATTTTGACAATTCCGGTATCTCTTATAGCTGCATTTATTTACCTAATGATAACTGGCAATACTCTTAATATTATATCACTTAGTTCTCTCTCTATTGCTATTGGAATGGTTGTAGACGATGCCATTGTGGTATTGGAGAATATAACGGCGCATATAGAGAAAGGGAGTAAACCTAAAGATGCGGCTATTTATGCAACTAACGAAGTTGCGGTGGCGGTTGTTGCCTCTACTCTTACAATTGTAGCTGTTTTTTTCCCTCTAACAATGGTTTCGGGGCTTGCTGGTATAATGTTTAAACAGTTGGGTTGGATAGTTACCATTATTATTTCAGTTTCTACCCTTGCTGCTCTTACTCTTACTCCTATGTTGAGTGGTTTGATGCTCAAAAAGGATCCAAAAAGAGGGAAGCTCTTTATGTTTTTTTATGCTCCTATTGAGCGCTCACTGAATTCATTAGATAACGGATACGAAAAATTACTAAAATTTTCTTTGCGTCATAGAACTGCTGTTATTTTGAGCTCTTTTGTACTGTTTGCTATTAGTTTATTATTACTTAAAAGTGTTGGTACAGATTTTTTCCCAGAATCAGACAACGCTCAAATTGCAATAAAAGTTGAGCTTCCCGTTGGTACAAGGGTAGAGCATTCTCGTAAATTGAGTGATTATATTTATTCTATTTGGAAAGAGAAATATCCAGAGATAGAGGTTCTTCAAACTTCTATGGGGCAATCCGATGGATCTAATGTTTTTATGTCTATGGGAAGCTCTGGTACTAACCTTATCTCATACACGGCAAGGCTAAAAGATGCCTCTAAGAGGGATAGAGATATATTTTCTATTGGAGATATGATGCGTGCCGATTTAGATGCAATCCCAGAAATTTATAGATACCAAGTAACTCCTGGTGGTTCTGGAGGAGGCATGGGAGCGGGTGCTGCCGATATAGAGATGGATGTGCTTGGCTACAATATGGACGATGCTGCTATTGTTGCTGGTAGAATCTCAGATATTTTGAAGAATATAAAAGGTCTTAGAGATATTAAAATTAGTAGAGAAGATTATATGCCTCAGCTTAAAGTGGAGTTTAATAGACAAAAACTTGCAATGAATGGGCTCAATCTTACTACTGCTGCTAGTGCTGTAAGAAACCGTATTAATGGGCTCATTACAACTAGATTTCGTGAAGATGGTGAGGAGTACGATATTGTAGTTAAAAACGATGTTCGCTTTAGGACGAATATAGACGATATTAGATCTATCATGCTTTATAATAATATGGGAAAGGCAGTTAGGTTAAGTGAGGTGGGAGAGGTTATAGAAGATTTTGCACCCCCATCAATAGAGCACGTAGATAGAGAGCGTGTAATTAAAGTTTCGGGTTCTATTTTTAAAAGGGCAATGGGCGATATTGCAAAGGATATTAACAAAGAGGTTGCTAAAATTGAAATGCCTTCGGGTATTGCAGTTAAAATGACTGGTTCCTTCGAGGAGCAACAGGAATCTTTTGCCGATATGTTTACTCTGTTACTATTGGTTGCTATGCTCACATACATTGTAATGGCTGCGCAGTTTGAATCTTTCAGAGATCCGTTTATTATTA
>CAYIYT010000051.1:0-14312 GCA_964367735.1 uncultured Muribaculaceae bacterium | reverse complement strand
ATATTTCTGATTCTATTTTAAATAATCTATCTTGCGCCTCTTTTTTAATAAAATAATTTATTGTATGATTTCCATTGATGGATTGTGTGTAGAGTTTAGCGGGACTACTCTTTTTGATAATATCTCATTTGCCGTAAACGAAAAAGATAAAATTGCTCTTATGGGTAAAAACGGAGCAGGTAAATCTACATTGTTAAAAATAATTGCAGGTGTAAAAACTGCAACAAGAGGAGTGATATCTGCTCCAAAAGATGCTGTTATATCATATTTACCTCAGCATTTAATGACCGAAGATGGTAAAACAGTATTTGAAGAGACTTCAACTGCTTTTTCTCATATCCAACAAACAGAACAGAGGATAGAAGAATTAAATACTATGCTTCAAGAGCGTGAAGATTATGATTCTCCTGAATATTATGCCATTATAGAAGAGCTAACAACTGTTAGTGAAAAATTTTACTCTATTGACTCATCGAATTATGAACAGGAAGTAGAGAGAGTACTTATAGGATTGGGTTTTAAGAGAGAAGATTTTGATAGGCAAACTTCGGAATTTAGCGGAGGATGGCGTATGAGAATAGAGTTGGCTAAAATACTATTGACAAAACCCGATTTAATACTTTTAGATGAGCCTACTAACCATCTAGATATGGATTCTATAATTTGGCTAGAGCAATTCTTGATTAACCAGGCTAAAGCGGTTATCCTTATTTCTCATGACCGATCTTTTGTAGATAGAGTAACAAATAGAACAATCGAGATAACTATGGGGCGTATTTACGATTATAAGGTTAATTACTCGCATTATTTAACTTTAAGAAGCGATCGTAGAATACAACAACAAAGAGCCTACGAAGAGCAGCAAAAAATGATTGCAGAGACCAAAGGATTCATTGAGCGTTTTAAGGGAACATATTCTAAAACCTTTCAAGTCCAATCTCGAGTTAAAATGTTAGAGAAATTAGAAATAGTAGAGGTAGATGAAATAGATACCTCGGCACTTAATCTTAAATTTCCTCCCTCTCCTCGTTCTGGTAATTTTCCTGTTATAGTAGAGGATGCAGGAAAATCTTATAATGGTAAGAAAGTGTTCGCTAATGCTACTTTTACAATTCACAAAGGAGATAAAGTTGCTTTCATTGGAAGGAATGGTGAGGGTAAATCTACTTTTGTGAAATGTATTATGCAAGAGATCAAACATGAAGGAAAAGTAGCACTTGGCCATAATGTACAAATAGGGTATTTTGCTCAAAACCAAGCTTCTCTTTTAGACGAAGATTTAACTGTATTTCAAACAGTTGATAATGTTGCTGTTGGTGATATAAGAACAAAGATTAGAGATATTTTAGGAGCTTTTATGTTTGGCCGAGACGATATCGATAAAAAAGTTAAAGTGCTTTCTGGAGGGGAAAGAACCAGATTGGCAATGGTAAAACTACTTTTAGAACCAGTTAACTTCTTAATTTTAGATGAGCCTACTAATCACTTGGATATGCGTACAAAAGAGATTCTCAAGCAAGCTTTAGTAGATTTTGATGGAACACTTATAGTAGTTTCTCACGATAGAGATTTTTTAGATGGCTTAGTTACAAAAGTGTATGAATTTGGGAATGGCAGAGTTGCAGAACATTTAGAAACTATTTATGGATTCCTTAAAAAGAAAGAACTTCAAAACATGAATACTTTTAATCAATAGAATATAGGAGATCTTTGAACTCTTTTATGTCGTTAGAGATTAGAATTGAATGTTTCTGTTTAGTAAGACACTGTTTAATCTCATCAGGAATTTTTGGTAACTCAACTAAAGCTTGCTCAATTACGGAGGGGAATTTTGCAGGATGGGCAGTCTCTAAGAGTATAAAGGAATTTTGCCCTGGATGCTTTCTCTTAAAATCTTCAATAGCCAAATAGCCAACGGAGCTGTGAGGGTCTAACAAGTAGCTGTATGCCGAGTGTACTCTCTTAATATTTTCTATAGTCTCACTATTGTTGTAGGAGCGACTATAAAGGCACTTGGTAGCTTTACTGTGACTATTGTCTAATAACTCTAATAATCGCTCAAAGTTGCTAGGATTGCCCACATCCATTGCGTTGGACACTGTTTGTATAGAAGAAATAGGAGTAAAGAGCCCTGTTTCTAAATAATCTGGAATAACTCTATTTGAATTTACAGCCGCAATAAATTTAGTTACAGGTAATCCCATTTTTTTAGCGATTAACCCGCCTGTCAAATTACCAAGATTGCCACTCGGCACAGAAAAAATAATTTTGCTGTCTTTTAAATTAGAGTTTTTATCACTAATAAAACGAGAATATGCATAATGATAATAGAAAGATTGAGGTATAAGTCTTGCAATATTTATTGAATTTGCCGAGGTTAGATTAATTTTTTTATTTAAATAGGAATCGCTAAAAGCTTCTTTTACAAGTTTTTGACAATCGTCAAAGGTTCCCTTGACCTCAAGAGCAGTTATGTTAGCTCCAAGAGTGGTAAGTTGTAATTCTTGAATGTTACTTATTTTACCCGAAGGGTAGAGCAATACCACTGTAGTGTTGGGAATACCCATAAAGGCATTAGCCACAGCACTACCAGTATCTCCCGAAGTTGCAACTAGTACAACTCTTTTCTCTTGTTTTAGATTAGTTAAATAAGATAATATGCCAGCCATAAAGCGAGCCCCTATATCTTTAAAAGCAGAAGTAGGTCCATGAAAAAGTTCAAGAGTATAAATGTTGTCGTTAATATGTATTAAAGGGATTTCAAAATTAAAAGCATTATCAATTATACTCCTTAGAGAATAAGAATCAATTTCTTTTCCAAGTAAAGCAGATGCTACTTTGTAAGATATTTCTGGAAATGATTCATGCTTGCACTCCTTAAAGAAGCTAGTAGACATAACAGGGAGTGATACTGGCATATAAAGGCCACCTCCATTGGGAATTCCTTTAATGACTGCCTCGGAAAAACTAACCCTTTCATTGCTATTATTACTGTTGTAGAGTATCATTATAGAGAGTTATTTTGAATAAATAACTTTGGGGCCTTCTTTGTTAATAGGAGAAAGATACAAATCTCCCTCTAAATTATGATTTGAAAGTTCAACCAACATTGCCATTCCTACCTTTTGGGCCGTCTCTCTCCCCCTTGAAAGAGCAAATAGAGATGGCCCTGAACCCGAAATGTTGCAACCCAATGCACCAGAGTTAACTGCTGCTTGTTGCATTTGGTAATAACCAGGAATCAATAGGGCTCTGTAAGGTTCAATTATAACATCCTTTATAGATCTACCAATAAGTGAATAGTCATTCATAAGAAGACCAGCAACAAGTGCCGAGCAATTTCCCCATTGAGTAACTGCTTTATTAATAGCTATTTCTTTAGGAAGTATTTCTCTTGCTGCTTTGGTAGATATTTCTATATGAGGGTGTATGACAGTACAGTATAAATCTTTTGGGCACTCTATTTGAATAATATCTATAGGGTTATAATCTCTAATGAGTGTGAATCCGCCATAAAGAGAAGGTGCTACATTATCGGCATGTATACCTCCACTCGCGATAATTTCCCCTTCTAATGCAAATTTTAGTAATTCATCTAGAGAGAGGTTTAGTTCGAGTAAATGATTCATTGCAAATGCACTGGCTACTGCGCTTGCAGCACTAGAGCCTAAGCCACTGCCAAAAGGCATTTTTTTATGAATCTCAATTTCTACACCTAAAGAAGGAGCATACTCTTTAAGTATAGAAATTGCAGGTGCTCCTGCAGTATTTAATTTGGGGTTGTATGGAAGTTTACTGTTATCTCCTGTTATTACAGTTATTTTAACACCCTTATTATTAGATATTCTTATTACTACTTGGTCTCCTGGTTCTTCTATAGCAAAGCCCATAATATCGAACCCACAACCTATATTAGATACTGTTGCAGGCGCAAATACTCTAACCTCTTTTAACATAATGTTTAATAATTATCCATTATTGTTTAATAATTGCTTTGTTCTTTTTTCCATCTACATATACAAATAGTGGCTTTTCAAAACGAACATGCCTTATATACTTGCTCTCGAATTGAGCCTCCATAGAATTAAGGATGTTTTCGTTAAAACTGCCATCTCCCATAAATGGATTAATTGTTAAATAACCAACTCCAAAGCTTGTGAGATTTTGAAAAAAATGGGTGCCTTGGCTAGGTTCAATTCTAAAATCTTCTAAGCCACATTCAACTATTACTTTAGATTCAGAAATATGGGGCCATTTAATAGGAATTCCTAACCACGGATCGCTAGACCCCCATCTACCAGGTCCTACTAAAATGTAGTGGCGGCCGCTCTCTCTCATTTTAGAATTAAGATTATTAATCTCTTGAGCAATGTCGTGGGTTTTGGATTTATCAAAATTATCTGATCTTACATATATTATATCTTCTATATCTTCTATAGATCCTATACCAAGAGCTTTCTGTGCATAAATAATTGCATTATCTATCTCTTCTTCTTCCCAGTTAAGTGATTGATTATCGTTATTATTTGTGATTGGCCTAATTTGAAGAAGACTGAATATTCTATCTTTTCCGGGATCTACATCCATGTTAACGGCAAATTCTATTTCTACCGCAGAGTTCATCTCTTTGTGACATATTTGGAGTAAATCGCTTAATATTTGAGCTAATGGCATTGTGTCATGCTTTAGAATATGAGCAAAAGAGATAATTTTTCTCCCAGGTTCCATATTACTATCTATTATAGTCTCACTTTGCATATCCCATGTAGAGGCTACATGATTTAGGTTGCGAAAATATTTTACGTCGTTTATATCAAACTTCTTTAAGTTTATGGAATCGTCCAATGAAGTTTTAAATTCTTCTGGTTTAAGATCTAGAGCATACATCATATTTTGTGTCTCTTTAAGAGCTAGTTCAGTAGTAGACAATTGTAAGATGTGTTTTGGATGGGCAGGTGAGAAGCGAAGTGTTTTGCCCCCTTCTACTACCAATTTACCTAGCCCCAAAGCAATATTTGCAATACCCTCATAGTGCTTTTCAGAGCCAATTGGATAGTAATTGACAGACCGTGCAACTCCAGATAATGTTGGAAAGAAATACCCGTTATCTTCTGTGCCAATAACATCTTGTAAAACTACTGCCATCTTCTCTTCGCTCAATAGGTTTGCTGTTGCGTTTAGATATGCTCTGCTAGAAGAGAAATAAATTGAAGCATATACACTTTTGACTGCTTTGCCAAGAAGTCTTAGCATTTGATCCTTATTTTTTGTGTAAGGAATCATATATGTAGAATATATTCCTGCAAATGGTTGATAATGTGAGTCTTCTAGCTTAGAGCTAGATCTTACAGCAAGTGGCCCAGTTGCCTTAGAAATATATACAGCTAAATCTGAAACAACTGTTTCTGGTAATCTAGAACTTACAAATTCTGATAGAATCTCTTCGTCAGAAATATCTGAATTTATTACATATTGAAGACCATTTATCTTTATGAATTCGTCAAAATAATCTGTTGCTATTGCAACTGTTCGAGGGATAATAATCTTAACTCCTGGGTAATTGTTAAGCAGATTGTATTTTTGTAACATGTTGTTTACAAAGGCTATTCCTCTTGCTTTTCCACCTAAAGAGCCCTCTCCAAGACGGGCAAACCAAATGTATTTAGTATAAGATTCTTTTTCGAACCGAGCTACAACACCATAACCTAGTACTATTCTATACTCTTGTATAGCTTTAATGATGTGCTCTCTTAATTTATCCGTTTTATGAAAATTGCTTGGATCTGCACTTTTGATTTTTGCTGCAAGTGAAAAAAGTCCTCTTGAAAACATCCATTTAGACAACCTGTTTCTAGAAGCATGAAATAATAAAACCTCTTCTGGTATCTCCATTACAAGATGCTGTAAATCTCTAAGATCTTTAGCACGTCCTATTATTTCTCCAGTTTGTAAATCTTTGAATATAAAATCTCCAAAAGCAAATTCGTCGCTTATATATTCACTTAATTCTATTAGAAGAGTTTTAGAGTATTTATCTAGAAAACCAACTCCCAAATCATTTGCAATTTCTCTTATGCTCTCTTGAGAGGATTGTAATAGAATAGGCATATGGGGGTCGTCACTCTTTATTAATTTGCAAAGATCTATTCCTGCGTCCCATTTTTCAGAGGAAGGTAAATCGTCTTTATGTATATTGAATGCGACATCAGAAATAACACCTAATAAATTCTCTTTGTATTTTTCATATAATTCTACTGCCTCTTCGTAGTTTGTAGCTAGAAGAATTTTTGGCCTTGCACGCTTTCTTAGTTTTTGCTGTTGTTCATTTAAAGCTTCCTTCAAAAACTCGGCACTTTGCTGCAAAACAAGCTTATATATAGCTGGCAAATAGGTAGAGTAATATCTAATTGAATCTTCCACTAAAAGAATAGCCTGAACGCCTGAAATTAGAATATCGTTTTGGGCATTCATTCTATCTTCAAACAATTTTACAATAGCCAAAATAAGATCGGCATTACCGTGCCAGCTAAATATGTAGTCAATGGCAGAGAGATCGGCGTTTTCAATTTTTTTATGAAGCTCTTTTGAGAAGTGAGTTAAAAGAACAAAAGGGATATTGGAATTGGTTGCTTTTATCTGTTTAGATAGATTGAATACGTCCATATCTCCAATATTGAACATACTAATAATAAGGTCAAAGTCATGTTCGTCTTGTAGTAAGTGCATAGCTTCTGTAGAAGATGTTACCCATGTAAAAGTTGGAGGATTACTTAAATCTAGATCTACATATTCTTTGTATATCTGTACTTCAATTCTTCCATCTTCTTCTAGAGTATAGGCATCGTAACTGCTACATATCATAAGTATCTTACGAATATGCCACTGCATCAAACTTTTATAATCAATATTGGCCATATAAGAGACTCTGTTATTGTTAAATATTTTTTATTGAGATCACTATTTAAAACTCTAAGAATGCGCTATTTGTAATTATAAAACCCACATCCGGTTTTTCTACCGAGTTGTCCAGAACGAACCATCTTTCTTAGAAGAGGGTGAGGACGGTATTTATCTTCTCCAAATTCTGTATGTAGCACTTCCATAATTGCAAGACAAACATCTAAACCAATTAAATCACCTAAGGCTAGTGGACCCATTGGATGATTTGCACCAAGTGTCATTGCTAAATCTATCTCTTCTTTTGTGGCAACTCCATCGGCAAGTATACCCACAGCTTCGTTTACAAGTGGTATTAGAATTCTATTAACTACAAAGCCAGGTGCTTCATTTACGTTTACAGGAGTTTTCCCAATTTTAATTGCAAGGTCATATACAAATTTTTGAACCTCATTAGAGGTGACTTGCCCTTTAATTACCTCTACCAACTTCATTACAGGTGCTGGGTTGAAAAAGTGCATACCTATCACTCTTTCTGCTCTTTGAGTAGATGCTGCAATTTCTGTGATTGAGAGAGAAGAGGTGTTTGAAGCGAATATTGTTTCTGGCTTGCAAACTTTATCTAACTCTTTGAACAATTCTTTTTTTAGAGAAATTTCTTCAAAAATTGCTTCAATAATAAAATCGGCATCGGCGCAATCTTCATAGGATAGAGTTTCTGTGATAGATGAGAGAACCTTTTCTCTCGTCTCTATTTCCATTTTTCCTCTCTCTACTAGCTTAGATAGGTTTTTAGCTATATTGTTGTGCCCCCATTTTAATTCTGGCTCTGTGAGACCCTTCATAATTACAGAAACCCCTGCTTGGGCAAATGCCTGAACAATTCCACTGCCCATTGTTCCGGTTCCAATAACGCATACTTTCATAATATTATACTTTTATTTTGACTGATTATTTTTTAAAATTTGGTTTTCTTTTCTCCAGAAATGCTTTCATTCCTTCTTTTTGTTCTTCTGTAGAAAAGCAGAGTGCAAATAAATTATTTTCCATTTTAATTGCTTCTTCTGTAGACATTCTAGAAGTAGCATTAAGAGATATTTTAGAATATTTAACAGCAATAGGAGAGTTAGCTGCAATAGTTAATGCTATCTCTTTAGCTCTTTCCATAAGAGTTTCTGCAGGAACAACAATATTTACAAGCCCTATGTTATGAGCTTCTATTGCATCTATTATTTTGCCTGTAAAGATAAGCTCTTTTGCCTTAGCAATTCCTACTATAGATGGTAATCTAACAGTGCCAGAAAAACCAGGAGTAATTCCTAGACTAACCTCAGGTTGCCCAAATTTTGCTTTTTCAGAAGCAATTCGAATATCGCATGCCAAAGCCAATTCACAACCGCCTCCTAAAGCAAAACCATTTACGGCAGCAATAACGGGTTTAGATAGGTTTTCTATTTTACTAAAAAGTGAGGTCCCTTTTATTCCAAACTCTCTTCCTTGTTCGGAATTCATTTGGCTCATTGCTTGAATATCTGCCCCAGCCACAAAAGACCTGCCTTGGCCAGTTATAATAACAACAAGAATAGAGCTATCTATTTCAATGTTATCTATTGTGGAACTAAGCTTATCTAGCATTGAGGAGTTAAGAGCGTTTAGTGCATTTGGGTTATTTAATGTGATTGTGCAGATAGAATTCTCTGTATTAATCAGAATTAGATCATTTTCCATTATTTGATTCATTTGAATTTAATTTTCTATATAATAACATAGGTGCAAAGGTACGAAATAGGAGCTTATTATAAGTAGGATTGTTCAAACCAAGTATTGCATTGAGAGAGAATAATTTTAAACTTATATTTGCAAAACATTTAATTTACGAACAATAAACGCAATTACAACTGGTGTTTATTTAAACTGTTATGCATTAATTTGATAATAAGAACAATTCAAATATTAGATATGAGAAAATATATACTAATTGCGGTGCTTTTAGCATTAACCGTTTCAGGTTATACTCAAACGAAACAGGATTCAACAAAATATCATTATTATCTTTTTAAACCCTGCCCAAAAGATAAAATGAGAAGCTTTGAAACAGATCGCCCCGATGCAACAGAAAGTCCATATACCTTGGATGCGGGCCATTTCCAATTTGAGACAGATTTATTTAAGACCAATTGGTCTAAGGCTAATGGTATTAGAACAATCGAAAATTCATTTAATGAGTTTAACCTTAAACTAGGTATCACCAATTCGCTGGATATTGAGTTAATCACTGCAACGGCCGTCTATACTAACATTGGACAGGTTAATCCTATAAAATCCTCGGCATTCTTCAATACCATAACAATTAGGGCAAAGCAAAATATTTGGGGCAATGACAAGGGTCAAACTGCTTTTGCCATCCTTCCTTTTATAAATATTCCTACTACTCCAAACGCGAAAATTACCGGAGGTCTGGTTCTACCCATTTCTATAGCGTTGCCAGGTAACTGGGATTTTGGTTCTCAGATTGAGTTTGATTTTAACGACAATCAGCTGGGCGAGGGGTACCATATAAATCCCCTTGTTTCAGCAACTATTTCGCATGTTTTATATCGCAAACTTGACTTTTTTGTGGAGACCATATTTCAGAGGGAAAGTGAACTAAGAAAGTATGAGAGCTTTTTAAATGGCGGATTAATATTCAATTTGAATGAAAATATAAAATTAGATACAGGAATATATTATGGACTTAAAAATACTTCTTCAAAAGTTTTTTTTATAGGACTATCCTTTAGATATTGATTTTAATACATTGACACAAGTTGGCAAAACGGCATGGTAGCTTTGTATTGTAATTAAAAAATATGAAATCATGAATGCTACAGATTTTAATAATCTCTTTTTTGTTTTGTTGAACAGTAAAGAAAATATGCCAGAAGAGGCTTTTGATTTTAATGGTAATAGAGATCTTTGGATTTCTGCATTTACTCCTGAAACAGATTCACGCTTTGTTGTTAATTTTTAATATGGTTATTGTTTTATAATAGTTTTGTCTATTTTTGAATAATTAAAAGAGATATGACAAAAAAAGCTATAGTAGTAGGAGCAACCTCTGGAATAGGGAGAGCTTTAGCACAACTTCTTGTTAAACAGGGATATACTGTGGGTATAACGGGTAGGAGAATTCATTTATTAAAAGAATTAGAGGCTAGTAATCCTCTGTATTATAGAGTTAAACAATTTGATGTCGATGATTATAATTCTGTAAACTCTAATTTAAATGAATTGTGTGATCTACTGGGTGGAGTAGATTTGTTTATACTTAGCTCTGGAACTGGCTGGAGAAATTTGGAGCTAAAATTAGAATTCGAGACAGATACAGTGAAAACTAACGTGTTAGGCTATACAGCTGTTATAAATTGGGCTTATAAATATTTCGAAACTAAAGGCAGTGGCTCTATGGCAGCAATTAGCTCAATAGCAGGGATAAGAGGACTTTCTGTATCTCCTTCATACTCTGCGTCAAAAGCCTATCAGATGACATATTTAGAAGCTCTAAGGCAAAAGGCAAAAACCTCTGGAAATCTCACCTCAATTACAGATATAAGAGCCGGATTTGTAGATACAGCTATGGGGAACGGGGCCGGGTCTTTTTGGATTACATCGCCAGAGAAAGCAGCGAATCAAATTTTAAAAGCTGTAAGAAGGAAGAAATCTATTGTTTATATTACTAAGAGATGGTTTTATATTGGTTGGGTATTAAGGATAATACCAAATTTCATATTTGATAGAATTAAGATATAAAAAAGCTGGGTGTTAATTCCCAGCTTTTTCCATTATAATTATGTAAATTAAAATAAGGTTACTTTATTTGATAAGAGAAAGACTCCTTTTTATAAAATTGTTTAGCTCTTCACCTTTAAGCATACCATTTGAAAGTAGAGCTAAGTCACAAACTTGTTTAAGTAAATCACTTTTCTTTGCAAACTCTGACACTTTCTCTTTTCTTTCTGTATTTAACGTTTCAATCTGTTTTTGTAGTGCTATCTTTTCGTCTTTAACTGTGGTTTCAATCTCCTCTTCTTTTTTGTCTTTAATTAAAATCTCTATCTCTTTAAGTTTTAATTGAGGTTCAGAAATTTTACCAGATAACTCTTTAATATCGTTATTTAATTGTTCGTCTTTATCATTTAAAATCTTCTTTATAACTGGGTGATTGTGGTTAATAATCAAGTTGTAAGATTCTGGTAAAGAGCCATAGAAATTCATTCCGCCTCCTAATGCAGACATTTCTCTATAGCGTCGCATAAATTCAGACTGAGTTATTAATACTGCGCTCTCTCTATCTCCAAGGTTTTCTACAGTTATGGAATAATGCGGGCCTGCTGGAAGCACAGATTCGAAGGCAGTTGCAATATCGCTTATGTCATCTTCTTTTAAATCTGGTTTAGACATCTCTTCTTTTGAGATAAGAGTATCTATATAACCTGCATCTACACGGGTAAATGTACTATCGGTAAATTTTGACTCAAGTAGATTCACAAAGTGAGAATCTAGCTGGTTATCTAGCAAAAGAACATCATATCCTCTGTTTTTAGCACTCTCGATATAAGAAAATTGATCTTCTTTGTTTGTTGAATATAGATATACAATTTTATTATTTTTGTCTTTTTGGTTGCTCTCTATTAGCGCTTTATATTCGTCAAAACTGAAATATTTATTTTCGGTGTTTTTAAGTAGAGTGAATTTTTGTGCTTTATCGTAAAACTTCTCATCTGAAAGCATTCCATATTCAATGAATAACTTAAGATTATCCCATTTTTCTTCAAGCTTTGGACGTTCGTTTTTGAATAATTCTTCTAACCGATCTGATACCTTTTTAGTAATATGACTCGATATTTTCTTAACATTTGAGTCGGATTGTAGGTAACTTCTAGACACATTTAAAGGAATATCTGGTGAATCTAGCACTCCATGAAGCAAGGTTAAGAAATCGGGTACGATATTTTCTACTGAGTCTGTGACAAATACTTGATTGCTGTATAGTTGTATCTTATTTCTAGAAACCTCTACGTTATCTTTGATTTTTGGGAAGTAGAGAACGCCTGTTAATTTAAATGGGTAATCTACATTAAGGTGAATGTAAAAAAGAGGATCTTCTTGAGCAGGATAGAGTTCTCTATAAAATTCCATATACTCTTCTTCTGTAAGATCGGCTGGTTTTTTTGTCCAAAGTGGATTAGGATTATTTATTATGTTATCCTCTTTTGTCTCTATCTCTTTACCATCTTTCCACTCTTTCTTTTTACCAAAAGCAACCTCTACTGGAAGGAATTTACAATATTTATTTAATAGATATTTAATCTTATCGTCTTGGGCATACTCTTTAGATTCATCGTCCAGATATAGAATTATATCAGTACCAACTTCTTTCCTTTTTCCTTTTGTTATTTGGTATTCAGGGTCTCCTTGGCAACTCCATTTTACTGGTTCGGCACCCTCTTTCCAAGAAAGTGTTTGAATCTCTACTTTTTTAGAGACCATAAATGAAGAGTAAAAACCAAGTCCGAAATGGCCTATAATACTACTAAGTTCATCTTTATATTTCTCTAAAAATTCTCCTGCACTAGAAAAAGCGATTTGATTAATATATTTTTGTACCTCTTCTTCAGTCATACCTATTCCGTTATCACTAATTGTAATAGTGCCTTTTTCTTGGTTAGATACTACATTGACTTTTAGGTCTTTGAGTTCGCTTTTTATCTCTCCTGATCTAGCAAGAGCTTTGATTTTTTGAGTTGCGTCTACAGCATTTGAAACGAGTTCTCTAAGAAATATCTCGTGATCTGAATAAAGAAATTTCTTAATAATGGGGAAAATATTCTCTGTTGTTACTCCAATTGTTCCTTTTTGCATAGTTATCTTATTTTAATAATTTTCTAGTCAAAGGAAACTCAAAAGGTGTACCAAAAGAAAACAGTGTCATTAAATATGACAAATAGGCAGAAGTAAATGAATTGTTTAAAAATTATTTAAAAATCTATTTGCAAACCATTATATCTAGAATCATTTTATCTGTATCCTGCATTCCCAAAGAACCAATCTTACCAAGGTTTTGAATGGTTTTTTCGATGTCTTTTTCAATAATACCATCGTTTTCCGAGATGGAAATATTGCTCATAGCAAGTACAGAAGATTGTACTGCCGATGAAACGCCCGAAGCTACTTTTAATGCACAGCCAACTTTTGCCCCATCACATACCATTCCGGTTATGTTCCCAATCATGTTTTTAATTGCATACTCCATCTGGAGTAGATTGCCTCCTTTTAAATATACAATACCACAAGAAGCTCCTGTAGATGCTATTACACAGCCACATAGTGCAGATAATTTGCCCAAATATCCTTTGATGTGTATTGCTATAAGATGGCTTAGTACAAGTGCTCTGGCTAGCTTTTCTTCACTTGATTTCATTTGTTCGGCAAAAGCAATGACAGGGATTGTAACTGTTATTCCTTGGTTTCCGCTACCTGAATTACTCATTGCTGGCATGGTGCAACCTGCCATCCTTGCATCGGAAGCGGCAGCTGTTAAGGCCATAGAGTAAGTTAGTAGTCCCTCTCCAAATACTTCGGAATTGTTACTGTCTTTAATAGTTTTGCCAACTTTAAGCCCATAGTCATTATTAAGTCCCTCTATTGCTAGAGCTTTGTTTAATGTTACTGATTCTAGAATAAAATGAATATCGGACATTGGAACAGTAGTAGAAAACTCATGTATACTCTTTAGATCTAGTTTATAATCTAATATTGCTTTGGAGTTATTATCTTTATTATTGTTGTTATCTATTTCTCCCCCAGCTTTAAAAATAACGGTGCCATTTAAACTAACAGTAGTTATATTGTCGTGGTTATCTTCTATTATTGCAGTGGCTGTATTATTATTGGAAGAGCAGGTTGCAGAAACATATAACTTTTTAGAAGAGTTAGCCAAGTTTACAGTGACTCTATTTTTAGTAAGCAGTTGTTTTGCTTGTGATATAGATTGTTCGTTCAAATCTTTTAAAACTTCTAGATTGTATTCAGATTTGCCGCAAGTATCTCCAAGTGCTGCTGCAATATGCAAACCAACCATGCCTGTACCTGGTACTCCTACACCCATTCCGTTTTTCAAAATATTTGCACTTACACAAACATCAATTTTAGTAACAACTTCGCCTTTAGATTTAATAACCTCGGCAGCTTTTGCTACTGCTAGCGCTACTGCTATTGGTTCAGTACATCCTAATGCTGGTTTTACTTCGTTTTTTAAAAGTTCAATTAACTCCAATTCTCTCTCTCTTGTCATTATCTGTCTTTTTATTAAAAAATTATCTAAAATATCTTTTATAGATTGCAAAAATAGTTAATTAACTTTGGAATTCTAAACA
>CAYIYT010000050.1:0-15026 GCA_964367735.1 uncultured Muribaculaceae bacterium | reverse complement strand
ATTGCCCCCTTTTTAATGCAGGAAAAGGTGCTGTTAAAACAGCCGATGGCACTCATGAACTGGATGCTGCCATTATGGATGGATCTAATCTTAAAGCAGGTGCTATTGCAGGGGTAAAAGATATCAAAAACCCTATTAAAGCTGCAAGAATGGTTATGGATAGCTCTGCACATGTTTTTTTAATAGGTGATGGAGCATCTTTTTTTGCTCAATCTAAAGGATTGGAAATGGTAGAAAATGAATACTTTTCTACGAGGAGTAGAGATGATCAATATAAAAGGATTAAAGAGGGAACAGAAAAAGAAGATCCTAAAGGAACTGTTGGCTGTGTTGTAAAAGATAAATATGGGAACCTTGCTGCTGCAACATCTACAGGGGGAATGTCTGGTAAAAAATGGGGTAGAGTAGGAGATGTGCCTGTTATAGGTGCTGGTACATATGCAAATAATAATAGTGCCGCAATATCGGGCACAGGACATGGAGAATATTGGATTAGAAGAGTAGTTGCTTTTGATATTTGTGCATTAATGGAATATAAAGGGATGCCCTTGCAGAGCGCTTGCGAAGAGGTTATTTTTAATAAAATAGATCCTATGGGAGGCTCTGGTGGAGGTGTGATTGCAGTAGATAAATTGGGGAATATTTCTATGGTATTCAATACTGGGCTTATGCATAGAGCATGGGCAAAATCTACAGGCGAGTACGGTGTAGGTATTCTTAAGGGCCAAGAGAAAACATTTACAAAGCAATAACTCCATAACAGATATGAAATTATCATTTAAAATTGGATTACTTCCAAAAATTATAATTGCTATTGCTGCTGGTATTGTGGCATCAATGTTTTTTCCAATGTGGGGCGTGAGAATATTTGTAACAATTACAGATGTTTTCTCAAGTTTTCTATCTTTTATTATTCCTCTAATTATTTTAGGGCTAGTTGCTCCAGGAATTGCCGATCTAGGCAAAGGGGCAGGTAAGCTTTTGGCCATAACTGCTTTAATAGCTTATGGATCTACAATAGTTGCTGGTTTATTCTCTTTTTTTACAACTAGTTGGTCTTTACCTTATTTACTTTCTGCTCAAGAGTTGGCAGGAGGTAGTAATTTGAGCATTGCTGAATCTATAAGCTCTTTTTTTAGCATTGAAATGCCTCCTTTAATGAGTGTTACTACTTCTTTAGTTTTGGCATTTGTGATTGGACTTGGAGTTGCTGCAATAGAAGGGAATAAAATCAAAAGTGCGCTTAGTGAGTTTAGAGAAATTATTATTTCGGTAATTGAAAAAGTAATTATTCCTCTGTTACCGCTCTTTATTTTTGGTATTTTTATGAAAATTGGAGCCGAAGGCCAAGTAGCCACTGTTCTAGGTCTCTTCTTTAAAGTGATTATTGTTATATTTGTAATGCATGTTGTATGGCTTGTTTTTCAATTTGTTGTGGCGGGAGCAATTACAAAGAGGAATCCTTTTAAGGCACTTCTTACAATGATGCCAGCCTATATGACAGCTTTAGGTACTCAATCTTCTGCTGCCACAATTCCTGTGACTCTAATGCAGGCAAAGAAGAATGGAGTAGACGACGATGTAGCCGATTTTGTAATCCCTTTATGTGCAACAATTCACCTTTCGGGTAGTATGCTCAAAATTGTTTCATGTGCATTTGCAATTATGTTTATGACAGGTATGGATGTCTCATTAGATATGTTTGCTGGCTTTATTATGATGTTGGGAATTACTATGGTTGCTGCCCCGGGTGTACCTGGTGGAGCAATAATGGCGGCAGTTGCTTTGTTAGAATCTATGCTTGGTTTTGATCAAACCTTAGTTGGGCTTATGATAGCCCTATATATTACAATGGACAGTTTTGGAACAGCTTGCAATGTTACTGGTGATGGTGCTATTGCATTAGTTATGAATAAAATCAATAAATCGTTTAAAAAATGAAAAAACTTGCTCTGCATTGGCAAATATTAATTGGAATTGCATTAGCTATTCCTTTTGGTGTTTTCTTTTATGAATTTGCGCCTTCTATTAAATGGATTGGAGATATATTTATTAGAGCATTAAAGATGATAGCTATACCTATTGTTTTCTCTTCTTTAGTTATGGGTGTTTCTAGCCTTGGAGGATACAAAGATTTAGGAAGATTAGCAGGAAAAACTTTTTCTTTTTATCTTTTCACAACTGCCTTGGCAGTAACAACAGGTGTTATCTTAGTAAACATTATGAAGCCTGGAGTTGGCGCCGATCTTAACCTTACTGCAGATGTTTCTAATCTTAAAATTGCGACACTCTCCTTTAAAGATCAGATTATATCTATAGTTCCCGATAATATTTTTGCCGATCTTGCAAAAGGAACGATGTTACCAGTTATCTTTTTTGCAATATTTTTCGGCTTTTTTATCACTAAAATCTCTAAAGACAATCAGAAAACATTAAGTAGTTTTTTTGATGCTGCATTTGAGGTGTTTATGAAAATGACACTATTTATTGTAAGGTTTACTCCAATTGGAGTCTTTGCAATTGTTTCTAATATTGTAGCAGATCAACAGGGCAACCCTGCTCAGCTTTATTCTATTATTAGTAGTCTAGGTCTATATACCGTTGTAGTTTGGGTTGGATGTCTAATTCATGGTGGATTAGTATTGCCTGCTTTGGTTTATGGCTTTACAAGGCTCAATCCATACAAGCATATAAAGCAAATGTCTGTTCCTTTGCTTACTGCTTTTTCTACTTCTTCTTCGGGAGCAGCACTACCTCTTACTATTAGAGATTCTCAAGAAAAAACTGGAATTTCTAATAAAATTGCAAGTTTTGTATTGCCTTTAGGGAGTACTATTAATATGAATGGAACAGCTCTTTACGAGGGTGTTACTGCAATTTTTATTGCTCAGGCCTATGGTATAGACTTGTCACTAGTTCAACAATTTGTAATTGTACTTACCTCTGTTCTTGCTGCAGTAGGATCGGCGGGAATTCCAATGGCTGGGCTAGTAATGCTTGGAGTTGTTTTAATGGCTGTTGGTTTACCTATGGAGGGTATAGGACTTGTGCTTGCTGTTCAACCAATATGTGATATGATAAGAACTACTGTGAATGTATATGGAGATACATGTGCGGCTGTAGTAGTAGCTCATTCCGAAGGTGAAAAACTAAATCTTTAAGGTTAAAATCCTCTTCCACAAGATTTAATCATCTCTTTTATTTCAGATTTAAACATTGAATCTTCTAGGAGTGATTCTAGGGTTATATGCATTCTATAATTCCAGTAGTTATTTGGATTATCTGGGGTGTTAATTCTTTCTTCTTCTGGATTTTCTCTTCTTAATTCTCCTGAAATTGAGAGCCAATCTTGTAGTGGTAATATTGTTAATAGAGAAGGTGATTTAAGATGCCTTTCTATAATTATTTTTGCAATATAGGGTACCAAGAAATCTGGGGCACTCCCTTTTATTCCAAGTGAATTTGAGTAGTATTCTTGAGTCTCTTCTCTGTTTTCTTCCCACCATTCTCTTAGTGTAGACGTATCGTGGGTACCTGTAGTGCAAACAGAGAGATAGGGATAGTTATATGGGGCTCCAAATTTTTGATTAATAGCTTTAGGCATTCTTTCTATCTCTAAAGAAAGAATTTTGAGTTTGTTCATGACTGTGGGTACACAAGCAGGAATCATTCCAAGATCTTCTCCACAAACAAGCATGTCTGTAGCAGATAAAATGCCTCTTAATCTCTTTGTTCCAGTCTCTCTCCATAACTCTTCATTTCTATGGTAAAAGAAGGTATCATAGAGTTTGTCGTAGATTCTCTTCTGTTGTTTGCTAAGTTCTTTATACTCTGTAGTAAATTTAGCTAAAATCGCAGGATGAGAATCGGTTGGATTTTCACTATCTGTGATAAATAGATTGTTGTTGGTACTTTCGTTAAATCCATAGTTGTTAATCTCTTCTTGTCTATATGGAATGGATGGATTAAATGTCCCTTTAAGTCCATCTTCTGCTCCTTGAGGTAATTGCCATATTCTAAAAAAACCTAATATATGATCTATCCTACAAGCATCAAAAAAATCGGCCATTTTATTAAGTCTTTTTTTCCACCACTCAAAGTTGTTTTTTTCCATTATGTCCCAATTGTATACAGGAAATCCCCAAATTTGACCTTTAGAAGAGAATTGGTCTGGAGGAGCGCCTGCTACAAAGTTAAAATCAAAAAGAGTTGGTTCGGTCCATGCTTCTACTGAATTTGCATTGATGCCAATTGGGATATCTCCTTTAAGTACTACTTTTCTACTTCTTGCATAATTACGAACTTCTGTTAATTGTTTGTGAAGATGATACTGAACAAAATAATATATGGCTATATCATTATAAACTTCACTCTCAATTGAACTTAGCCTAATAGCCTCTTGTTCACTATATATAGATTGTTCTGGCCATTTTCGGAAATTTGCGCTTTTATTTAGGTTGCGTAAATAACAAAAGAATGCATAAGGTACAAGCCAATGTTCGTTCTGCTTAAAAAATATTTTATACTCTTTAGTTTTAAATATTTTTTCGAAATCTTGATTGTATATTTGTTTAATATATAGCCATTTAGTTCTACTCACAGATTCGTAATCAATCTCTTTTAGATCGTTTAATTTTGCACTTTTTTTGAAATGTCTTTCTCTAAATTCTCTATCTTTTACTTTCCCTAATTGCTCTAAATTCAAATAAATTGGATGTAGGGCATAGCCCGATATTGCTCCGTATGGATATGAATCTAAGTAGGAAAGAGTGGCTGTTGTATCGTTAATTGGCAAAAGTTGAAGAATATTTTGATTAGTAGATTCTAAAAAATCAATCATAAGCTTTAAGTCACTAAAGTCTCCTATACCACAGCTATTATTTGAGCGTAACGAAAACAGAGGGATTGCAGTGCCTGCAAAACGAGGTTTTGGGATAGGAATTTCTACTTTAAAATTATTGATTATTATTTGCATATCTAAGAAAGGATTCTCTCTTAGATATAATCTATTCTCTCTCTCTTCCCATCTATATTCTTCTAAATCATTAATAATCTCTTTGATGACAAATTTATATTCAAATTTTTTGGGAATTAAAGAGAAGGGTAATCCAATTTGCATTAATCCTTGTGCATTAATATACATCTCTTTCCCTTGAGTGGGATCCCAGTTACCAAGATAATCGCAATTTCCACAAATCATTACTGTTTGAGAGCTAGCAGTATTACATGCACATACTGTTATTATTAAATCTTCTGGAATTTTTGTTATGTGGCTATGATTATAGAGTGTCTTTTTAAAAGCATTTGATAAAAAAGGAGTCTCACTATCTATTTCTCTCCAGCTGTCGTAAATGATATGATTTTTATTAGTTTTAGCATAGAAAGCTCTAGAAGCACCAGCTTCAGAAATTAATTCTTCTCCATCTTTTAGAATATAGGAGTATGAAAAACTTACATCTTTTCTTATAGAGATTGTTAAATTCCACTTTCCTTGATAAAAATTCATTCTCTTTGTCCCCAACAGATGATCTCCTTGCAATTCAGGAATTGATCCTTTGATGAGAATTTCTTGTCCGTAATCAGTGTCGAAAGGTATGGAAAATGTGATTTTTATCATAATTTGCAAATAATTTGTAAATATAATCTAAATGACGGGTATCTTTGTAAAACTTTAATAAGTGAACAATCTACTAAATATAGTTAAAATACAAAAATGATATGAATAGATTTACTAAAATATTTTTAATAACGTTATTTTTATCGAGTCTTTTGTTTTCATGTAGAAATGATAAACCTATAGACGGTCTCTACCATTTTCAAATTTTTGCTACAAATGACGTGCATGGTAGGTTTTTCGATTCTTTATATATAGAAAATCAAGGCAAACAGGTAAATGATTATTCAATTGCTTCGGTGGCAGGGTATATAAAAGAGGTTAGACAAAAATCTTCAATAGATAATGTTATTTTATTAGATATTGGAGATCATCTTCAGGGTAATAATGCTGCTTTTTACTTTAATTTTATAGACACAGTTAGTGAGCATCTTTTTTCAAGAGTTTGTAATTATTTAGAATATGATGCTGTTGTTGTTGGGAATCATGATATTGAGCCAGGTCATAGCGTATATGATAAGGTGGCAGCACAATTGAAGATGCCTTATCTAGCTGCCAATGCAATAGATACTAAAACAGGAAAACCATATTTTAAACCCTATACTATTGTTACTAAGAATGGAATTAAAATAGCAATTATAGGTATGACCAATCCTAATATCCCAAGTTGGCTCTCTCTACATTTATGGGAAGGTATAGAATTTAAAGAGATAGTATCATCTTTAGAATATTGGATTAAATATGTTAGAGAAAAAGAGAACCCACAAATATTAGTAGTGGCTTTGCATGCCGGTCTTGGTTCCGAAGATGTAGATAGTAAAGAGAATCCTGCTAGATTTGTTGCAAAGAATGTAAAAGGTATAGATGTCGTTTTTGCAGCCCACGATCACAAAATTACTGCAGAAAAGCATTTCAATAGAGATAAAGAAGTTTTGCTTTTAGAAGGAGGTTCAAGAGCTTCTACACTTTCAAAAGCAGATATAGAGCTCATAATTGAAGATGGAAAGGTTCTATCTATCAATACTATGGGAGAAAGCATAAGTATGACTGGCATTGAGCCAGATCTCGATTACACAAACTTTTTTAGAGAAGATTTTCTTAAGGTTAAAAAGTTTACTAATAGGCCAGTTGGAACGCTCAACAATGATATCTCTTCCCGGGAGGCATATTTTGGATCTTGTGCATATGTAGATATGATTCATACGCTTCAACTTAAGGCCTCTGGTGCCGATATTTCCTTTGTTGCACCACTCTCATTCGACACAAGAAAGGAGAAAGGAGTTTTGAATTTTCAAGATTTAATGGATATCTATCCATATGAAAATCAATTATATGTGATTGAGTTGACAGGTTTAGAAATAAAAAATTATTTAGAGTATTCATATTCTAAATGGGTAAATCCAAATCCTGTGCAAAGTGGTCATCTGCTCCAATTAAACATTGGAGGCAAAGGAGAGAGGGGGAGCTTTAATAATGTCTATTTTAACTTCGATTCTGCAGCAGGAATTATCTATGAGGTAGATGTTACCAAAGGTGATGGTGAGAGAATAAATATAATTTCTCTTGCAAATAAAGCTCCATTTAACTTAGATTTAATATACAAAGTAGCTCTAACTTCTTACAGAGCAAGTGGAGGAGGGGATATGCTTAATTTAGGAGCAGGAATACCCATAAAAGAGATACAAGCAAGACAAATTGAACGGTTAGCCGATATAAGAGACCTATTGTATAACCAAATTAAAATCGATGGATATATAGATGCCCAGAAGCTTAATCATTGGAAATTTGTACCAGAAAATATTGTTTCTAAAATAGCAACAACAGACTATAAAATATTATTTAATTGATTTTAATACAATTGCCCTACTAGAGAAACTAATAATAAAAGAGGCTACCAATATTGGTAGCCTCTTTTATTATTAGTTTCTCTAGTAGGGCAATTGTATTAAAATCAATTAAATAATATTTTATAGTCTGTTGTTGCTATTTTAGAAACAATATTTTCTGGTACAAATTTCCAATGATTAAGCTTCTGGGCATCTATATATCCATCGATTTTAATTTGGTTATACAATAGGTCTCTTATATCGGCTAACCGTTCAATTTGTCTTGCTTGTATCTCTTTTATGGGTATTCCTGCTCCTAAATTAAGCATATCCCCTCCTCCACTTGCTCTGTAAGAAGTTAGAGCTACTTTGTATATTAAATCTAAGTTAAATGGAGCTTTATTTGCAAGAGAAATTATATTTATTCTCTCACCATCACCTTTGGTAACATCTACCTCATAGATAATTCCTGCTGCAGAATCGAAGTTAAAATAGACATTATTAAAGCTCCCCCTCTCTCCTTTGCCTCCAATGTTTAATTGGAGCAGATGACCACTTTGCACAGGATTTGGATTTACCCATTTAGAATATGAATACTCTAAATAATTTTTTATTTCTAAACCTGTCAACTCAATCACATATAATTGATTTTCATATGGATAGATATCCATTAAATCTTGAAAATTCAAAACTCCTTTCTCCTTTCTTGTGTCGAATGAGAGTGGTGCAACAAAGGAAATATCGGCACCAGAGGCCTTAAGTTGAAGCGTATGAATCATATCTACATATGCACAAGATCCAAAATATGCCTCCCGGGAAGAGATATCATTGTTGAGCGTTCCAACTGGCCTATTAGTAAACTTTTTAACCTTAAGAAAATCTTCTCTAAAAAAGTTTGTGTAATCGAGATCTGGCTCAATGCCAGTCATACTTATGCTTTCTCCCATAGTATTGATAGATAGAACCTTTCCATCTTCAATTATGAGCTCTATATCTGCTTTTGAAAGTGTAGAAGCTCTTGAACCTCCTTCTAAAAGCAAAACTTCTTTATCTCTATTGAAATGCTTTTCTGCAGTAATTTTGTGATCGTGGGCTGCAAAAACGACATCTATACCTTTTACATTCTTTGCAACAAATCTAGCAGGATTCTCTTTACTATCTACATCTTCGGAACCAAGACCGGCATGCAAAGCCACTACTAATATTTGTGGGTTCTCTTTTTCTCTAACATATTTAATCCAATATTCTAAAGATGATACTATCTCTTTAAATTCTATACCTTCCCATAAATGTAGAGAGAGCCAACTTGGGATATTAGGATTGGTCATACCTATAATTGCTATTTTAATTCCATTCTTAGTAACAATAGTATAGGGTTTAAAATATGGTTTTCCTGTTTTAGTATCTATTGCATTGGCAGCTAGATAAGGCATCTTCAATTGTGCTGCCACCTTATCATATACGCTATGACCTGGCTCAATATCATGATTCCCAACAACAACAGCATCATATTCTAAATAATTACAAACTCTTGAAAAAAGATGCTCACTAACTGTGTCTATAAAATTAAAGTAAAAAGCAGCATTATTACCCTGAAGATGATCTCCAATATCTAATAAAATAACATTATCTATTGAAGATTTTTGTCTAACCTCTTTTATATACCCTGCCACCGAAGCAATTGAATAATCATTTACCTGTTTGCCTTGATTTTCTATATATAAAGAATCGAAAAACCTACCATGCACGTCATTTGTAGCAAAAATTTGAAAATGGTAGAGACCGTCTATAGGTTTATCATTTCTACATGAAAACAAAAGACTCGATAAAAATAACGTTATTAAAAATATTTTAGTAAATCTATTCATATCATTTTTGTATTTTAACTATATTTAGTAGATTGTTCACTTATTAAAGTTTTACAAAGATACCCGTCATTTAGATTATATTTACAAATTATTTGCAAATTATGATAAAAATCACATTTTCCATACCTTTCGACACTGATTACGGACAAGAAATTCTCATCAAAGGATCAATTCCTGAATTGCAAGGAGATCATCTGTTGGGGACAAAGAGAATGAATTTTTATCAAGGAAAGTGGAATTTAACAATCTCTATAAGAAAAGATGTAAGTTTTTCATACTCCTATATTCTAAAAGATGGAGAAGAATTAATTTCTGAAGCTGGTGCTTCTAGAGCTTTCTATGCTAAAACTAATAAAAATCATATCATTTACGACAGCTGGAGAGAAATAGATAGTGAGACTCCTTTTTTATCAAATGCTTTTAAAAAGACACTCTATAATCATAGCCACATAACAAAAATTCCAGAAGATTTAATAATAACAGTATGTGCATGTAATACTGCTAGCTCTCAAACAGTAATGATTTGTGGAAATTGCGATTATCTTGGTAACTGGGATCCCACTCAAGGGAAAGAGATGTATATTAATGCACAAGGATTAATGCAAATTGGATTACCCTTCTCTTTAATTCCCAAAAAATTTGAATATAAATTTGTCATCAAAGAGATTATTAATGATTTAGAAGAATATAGATGGGAAGAGAGAGAGAATAGATTATATCTAAGAGAGAATCCTTTCTTAGATATGCAAATAATAATCAATAATTTTAAAGTAGAAATTCCTATCCCAAAACCTCGTTTTGCAGGCACTGCAATCCCTCTGTTTTCGTTACGCTCAAATAATAGCTGTGGTATAGGAGACTTTAGTGACTTAAAGCTTATGATTGATTTTTTAGAATCTACTAATCAAAATATTCTTCAACTTTTGCCAATTAACGATACAACAGCCACTCTTTCCTACTTAGATTCATATCCATACGGAGCAATATCGGGCTATGCCCTACATCCAATTTATTTGAATTTAGAGCAATTAGGGAAAGTAAAAGATAGAGAATTTAGAGAAAGACATTTCAAAAAAAGTGCAAAATTAAACGATCTAAAAGAGATTGATTACGAATCTGTGAGTAGAACTAAATGGCTATATATTAAACAAATATACAATCAAGATTTCGAAAAAATATTTAAAACTAAAGAGTATAAAATATTTTTTAAGCAGAACGAACATTGGCTTGTACCTTATGCATTCTTTTGTTATTTACGCAACCTAAATAAAAGCGCAAATTTCCGAAAATGGCCAGAACAATCTATATATAGTGAACAAGAGGCTATTAGGCTAAGTTCAATTGAGAGTGAAGTTTATAATGATATAGCCATATATTATTTTGTTCAGTATCATCTTCACAAACAATTAACAGAAGTTCGTAATTATGCAAGAAGTAGAAAAGTAGTACTTAAAGGAGATATCCCAATTGGCATCAATGCAAATTCAGTAGAAGCATGGACCGAACCAACTCTTTTTGATTTTAACTTTGTAGCAGGCGCTCCTCCAGACCAATTCTCTTCTAAAGGTCAAATTTGGGGATTTCCTGTATACAATTGGGACATAATGGAAAAAAACAACTTTGAGTGGTGGAAAAAAAGACTTAATAAAATGGCCGATTTTTTTGATGCTTGTAGGATAGATCATATATTAGGTTTTTTTAGAATATGGCAATTACCTCAAGGAGCAGAAGATGGACTTAAAGGGACATTTAATCCATCCATTCCATATAGACAAGAAGAGATTAACAACTATGGATTTAACGAAAGTACCAACAACAATCTATTTATCACAGATAGTGAAAATCCAACCGATTCTCATCCTGCGATTTTAGCTAAATTTACTACAGAGTATAAAGAACTTAGCAAACAACAGAAGAGAATCTACGACAAACTCTATGATACCTTCTTTTACCATAGAAATGAAGAGTTATGGAGAGAGACTGGAACAAAGAGATTAAGAGGCATTTTATCTGCTACAGACATGCTTGTTTGTGGAGAAGATCTTGGAATGATTCCTGCTTGTGTACCCACAGTCATGAACAAACTCAAAATTCTTTCTTTAGAGATAGAAAGAATGCCTAAAGCTATTAATCAAAAATTTGGAGCCCCATATAACTATCCCTATCTCTCTGTTTGCACTACAGGTACCCACGATACGTCTACACTAAGAGAATGGTGGGAAGAAAACAGAGAAGAGACTCAAGAATACTACTCAAATTCACTTGGAATAAAAGGGAGTGCCCCAGATTTCTTGGTACCCTATATTGCAAAAATAATTATAGAAAGGCATCTTAAATCACCTTCTCTATTAACAATATTACCACTACAAGATTGGCTCTCAATTTCAGGAGAATTAAGAAGAGAAAATCCAGAAGAAGAAAGAATTAACACCCCAGATAATCCAAATAACTACTGGAATTATAGAATGCATATAACCCTAGAATCACTCCTAGAAGATTCAATGTTTAAATCTGAAATAAAAGAGATGATTAAATCTTGTGGAAGAGGATTTTAACCTTAAAGATTTAGTTTTTCACCTTCGGAATGAGCTACTACTACAGCCGCACATGTATCTCCATATACATTCACAGTAGTTCTTATCATATCACATATTGGTTGAACAGCAAGCACAAGTCCTATACCCTCCATAGGTAAACCAACAGCCATTAAAACAACTCCAAGCATTACTAGCCCAGCCATTGGAATTCCCGCCGATCCTACTGCAGCAAGAACAGAGGTAAGTACAATTACAAATTGTTGAACTAGTGACAAGTCTATACCATAGGCCTGAGCAATAAAAATTGCAGTAACACCCTCGTAAAGAGCTGTTCCATTCATATTAATAGTACTCCCTAAAGGCAATACAAAACTTGCAATTTTATTAGAAATTCCAGTTTTTTCTTGAGAATCTCTAATAGTAAGAGGTAGTGCTGCTCCCGAAGAAGAAGTAGAAAAAGCAGTAAGCAAAGGAACAGACATTTGCTTTATATGCTTGTATGGATTGAGCCTTGTAAAGCCATAAACCAAAGCAGGCAATACTAATCCACCATGAATTAGACATCCAACCCAAACTACAACGGTATATAGACCTAGACTACTAATAATAGAATAAAGCTGAGCAGGGTTGCCCTGTTGATCTGCTACAATATTAGAAACAATTGCAAAGACTCCAATTGGAGTAAACCTTACAATAAATAGTGTCATTTTCATAAACACCTCAAATGCAGCATCAAAAAAACTACTTAATGTTTTCTGATTGTCTTTAGAGATTTTAGTGATAAAAAAGCCGAAAAATATTGCAAAAAAGATAACTGGTAACATCGTTCCTTTTGCAAGATCGGCAAAAATATTATCGGGAACTATAGATATAATCTGATCTTTAAAGGAGAGTGTCGCAATTTTAAGATTAGAAACATCTGCAGTAAGGTTAAGATCGGCGCCAACTCCAGGCTTCATAATGTTTACTAAGATAACACCTGTTGTTACTGCCAAGGCAGTTGTGAAAAGATAAAAAGAAAAAGTTTTTCCTGCTAATCTTCCTAAATCTTTGTATCCTCCAAGGCTAGAAACACCCATAACTAAAGAAGAGAAAACAATAGGTATAGCTATCATCTTTAATGCTCTAATAAATATATCTCCAATCCATTTAATAGAAGGCGCAAATTCATAAAAGAAAACACCAAAAGGAATAGCTAATGCAATTCCAATTAATATTTGCCAATGCAGAGCAAGTTTTTTCATTTTTTAAACGATTTATTGATTTTATTCATAACTAATGCAATAGCACCATCACCAGTAACATTGCAAGCTGTTCCAAAACTGTCCATTGTAATATATAGGGCTATCATAAGCCCAACTAAGGTTTGATCAAAACCAAGCATAGATTCTAACAAAGCAACTGCCGCCATTATTGCTCCACCAGGTACACCCGGGGCAGCAACCATAGTAATTCCCAACATCATAATAAAGCCAGCAAACATATCTAATGAGACATCCATACCTGTCATAAACATAATTGCAAATGCACATGAAACAATTTTGAGCATACTACCCGAAAGGTGAATTGTTGCACATAAAGGGATTACAAAATCGGCTACATCGTCGTCTACTCCATTCTTCTTTGCCTGCATTAGAGTCACAGGAATTGTGGCAGCAGAAGATTGAGTACCTAAAGCTGTCATATAGGCTGGCATCATTGTAAGAAGTGCCTTAAAAGGATTCCTCTTTGTAATTGCTCCCGCCACAACAAATTGAAAAACAAGCCATACAACATGCATTACAAATATAACAATAATCACTTTAAAGAAGAGACCTAGAACAGTGGCTACTTGGCCTTCGGCTCCAATTTTCATAAAAATACCAAAAATAAAGAGCGGTAACAGAGGAATAATTACTTTTTCAATTACCGAAATAATAATTTCTCTAAACTCACTAAGCGCACTTTTGATTTTATTCCCTTCTATTGCAGCAACTCCAAGTCCAATCACAAATGCCAAAACTAAAGAAGTAGTAACACTCATTAAAGGAGGCATTTCAATGCTAAAAAAAGAGCTTATAGATTCAGCAATGCTCAAATTACTACCTCCTGCCAACTCTTGAGCAGAAAGTAAATAAGGTAAAGACCAACTAGTTGTAAAAAAAGAGAATAAACCAGCAACTATTGTAGATCCATAAGCTATTAAAGCAGTTATGGCCAAAAGCTTACCTGCCCCTTTGCCTAGATCGGCAATTCCTGGAGCAACTAGCCCTAAAATAATTAGAGGAATAATAAAAGATAGAAAACTTGAGAAAACATCTGTAATTGTTACAAATATTCTCACGCCCCACATTGGAAAAAACATTGATGCCACAATACCAGCAGCAATAGCAATTATAATTTTTGGAAGTAATCCAATTTTAAATGATAATTTCATATCTGTTATGGAGTTATTGCTTTGTAAATGTTTTCTCTTGGCCCTTAAGAATACCTACACCGTACTCGCCTGTAGATTTTGCCCATGCTCTATGCATAAGCCCAGTATTGAATACCATAGAAATATTCCCCAATTTATCTACTGCAATCACACCTCCACCAGAGCCTCCCATAGGATCTATTTTATTAAAAATAACCTCTTCGCAAGCGCTCTGCAAGGGCATCCCTTTATATTCCATTAATGCACAAATATCAAAAGCAACTACTCTTCTAATCCAATATTCTCCATGTCCTGTGCCCGATATTGCGGCACTATTATTATTTGCATATGTACCAGCACCTATAACAGGCACATCTCCTACTCTACCCCATTTTTTACCAGACATTCCCCCTGTAGATGTTGCAGCAGCAAGGTTCCCATATTTATCTTTTACAACACAGCCAACAGTTCCTTTAGGATCTTCTTTTTCTGTTCCCTCTTTAATCCTTTTATATTGATCATCTCTACTCCTCGTAGAAAAGTATTCATTTTCTACCATTTCCAATCCTTTAGATTGAGCAAAAAAAGATGCTCCATCACCTATTAAAAAAACATGTGCAGAGCTATCCATAACCATTCTTGCAGCTTTAATAGGGTTTTTGATATCTTTTACCCCTGCAATAGCACCTGCTTTAAGATTAGATCCATCCATAATGGCAGCATCCAGTTCATGAGTGCCATCGGCTGTTTTAACAGCACCTTTTCCTGCATTAAAAAGGGGGCAAT
>CAYIYT010000049.1:0-16125 GCA_964367735.1 uncultured Muribaculaceae bacterium | reverse complement strand
TAGCTAATCTTAAATTGTTCTGAGACAGTCTAGCTAATCTTAAATTGTTCTGAGACAATCTAGCTAATCTTAGCTTTTTAGCTACTAGCCAATTCGTATGAATATAAGAAATGCTTAAATCTACCCTTCCCTTCATATCTTTCTCCTCTTTAAATGAGTTATAAAGATAATTGAAAATTATCAATTTGTTGCATTTCTTGCAACTTGCTGTTAATTAAGCACATCACTTTTGCAAATAGGCTAAAAAAGAAGGTATTAGCAAAAGCCAACCACCTGATTGACAGGCGTTCTAGAGAAATGCAAACAATTTTGAGAGATAATCTATAAAAGTAATAACTTTACTCTGTATAGAAAATGAATACATTATGAGCAGAGGATTTGTAAAAGAAGACGACCAAGAAGAAATTCCTATGGTATTGCCAAGAGCTCATTTGCCAGAAGGTGTAGCCAACTACGTTACTCAGGTGGGTATGGATGAACTTATGGATGAAAAACAGATGCTACTAAATAGTAGAGACAATCTAGAAAATAGAAATGAAAAAGAACAGCGAATTGAGTCGAACCATATTAACGCGAAATTAGAATTATTGAATGAGAGAATTTCTACAGCAAAAATTGTAGATTTTAAAAAACAACCACAGAATAAAATAGGTTTTGGTGCTATGGTAACCTTAAAAGTAGGGGATAAAATAAAGCCTCAGCAATATCAAATTGTAGGTGTAGATGAGGCCGATATTTCGAAAGATAAAATCTCTTTTATTTCGCCAATTGCCAGGATATTGATAAATAAAAAAGTGGGCGAGAAAGCGATATTTAAACTGCCAAAAGAAGAACGAATTTTTGAGATAATAGCAATAACATATTTTTGAGATAATAGTAATAATATATTTTTGAGATAATAGCAATAACGAATTTTTGAGATAATAGCAATAACATATTAATAAACAACCTGAATATAAACCAGAAAATAATGAGATCCTATATTATAACGTATTCTTCTTTAACAGGGAATACAAAAATTATTGCCGAGGCAATTAAAGAGGCCTTAGGAGAAACTACTTGTGTTTATTGTGGTGATATAGAAGGAGTTAAGGATTGTAATGCCGAGGTTTTATTTGTAGGTTTTTGGGTTAATAAGGGCTCGTGCACCAATGATGTCAAAGAGTATTTACAATCGTTGGAGAATAAGAAAATTGCACTATTCGGCACTGCTGGGTTTGGAGGCTCAAAAAAATACTATGAGACTATATTAGAGAATGTTAAATCTAATATCTCTAAATCAAATGAAATTATTGGCAGTTTTATGTGTCAAGGAAAGATGAGTGAGAATGTATTTATCCGGTATTCTAAAATGCTTGAAGAACAACCAGAAAACATTGAAATATTGGGTATGATTCACAATTACAATAACGCCCTAAGCCACCCAGATGAAAATGACGTTAGCGAGGCGAAAGCATTTAGTGTTGCATTTCTTGCAACTAGCTGTTAGTTAAGTATATCACTTTTGCAAATAGGCTAAAAAAGAGGGTATTAGCAAAAGTCAACAACTTGATTGATAGGCGTTCTAGAGAAATGCAAACAATCTCTGACGGGCGTTCTAGAGAAATGCAAACGATGTCTGATAGGCGTTCTAGAGAAATGCGAACGATGTGTGTCCCGTCCTGAAAAAGGGTTACACATAAAAAAAACAAAAAAAGTAAGTATATTTAACCCACCATAAAATTGAGAGTAGAAAATAGATTGTAAATACAATTTTTAAAGCTTTATAATGAAAAATAGTCATGCAATAGAACAACTATGTGAATTGGATAAACCATTTTCAAATAACATAGAAAGGGAACAGCTTTTTTTGGAAGCCATCAAAGAAAACTATGCTTTTCAGACAGAGAAGCAGCCCTTTATAAAATATCTTGCTAAACAACGTGGGTTTTCTATTGATATGTTAAAATCAATAGACGATTTAGCCAAGATCCCACCTCTTTTTGTAGGGATTATGAAAATTAATACTTTTTGTAATTTTGAGATGGAAGATATTGCAATGGTTTTAACCAGTTCTGGAACCAAAGGGCAAAAAACTCAAGCTTTTTTTGACTCAAAATCATTAGAAAGGCTCTCTAGTATGGCATCGTCTTGTTTCAAAGATGCAGGTTGGACTTCAGATGTTCCAGCACATGTTTTTGTTATGGGCTATGATATAAGAGAAGAAAAAAACTTAGGAACATCTTGGAGTAACAACCAATTATTAGCTTTAGTGCCTAATAAAACCGTTAATTGGACTATCCTGAAAAACGATAAAGGCGAATTTGAATTTGATTATAAATATTGGGCAAAAAAAGTTGTTGAACTAGGTGCAGATGCTCCTATAAGATTAACAGGATTTCCTGCATTTATGTGCCAGTTGGCTTACGAAGTAGCTAAGATAGAACCTGGCTTTAAGGCCAAAGAAGGTAGCTTTATAACAGCAGGCGGTGGTTGGAAAAGCCATAAAGGAACTCAACTTACGCATAAGGAGTTTGCTGCATTAATGGAAGAAACTTTAGGAATATCATCGGCATCTATTAGAGATATATTTGGAATGGCAGAGCACGGAGTTCCATTTTGTTCTTGCAGTGCAGGCAATTATCACATTCCGGTATATTCTAGAATTTTAATTAGAGATCCATTGACTTTGAAAGTGTTGCCCAACGGGCAGGAGGGGTTGATGAATTTAATAACTCCATATAATCTTGCACAACCAAATGTATCTGTATTGGCAACCGATTTAGCAGTAGTTAAAGATAACTGCACTTGCGGGATTCAGGGTAATTATATCGCATCTATTAGAAGAGGTGGGATTTCAAAAAACAGAGGCTGCGCAATTGCTGCACAGGAATTATTAGATAAAAAATAAGGAGATAAATCACTATGTGGACACAATATATTTTTGGCAATAAAATTGAAACAAAAGAGATTAGCCCTGTAGAAGCTTCTCTCTATTTTTCTGATGAATATTTACATAATCTGTTAACCAGTTTTATGAAGGTTCCGCTAGATTCTATCTTGGCTGTACTTGAACAAACAGGTGAACTCATGACGGATCCAAACAAACCTTATTACCAGCAGTGTAAGAAAGAGTTGCCGGCAATTTTAAGTTACGCTCCAAAGATGGTAGAGAAAGGACTATCTCTTATCCCTTCTCTTTTTTCTCGCGAAATTATGTTGCAAAGAATATCCCATTTAGGGAACCATCATCTAATGGATTATCCAGTATATAATGGTAATGGCCGAATGCTTAGGGCTATACCCACTGGAATAGTTTGTCATATTGCTGCAGGAAATACGTTTCTTGGCGCAATTGATTCAATTTTGTTTGGGATAATTACCAAAAACATTAATATTCTAAAAATGTCTTCGAGCGATCGCTTCTTTCCTGTGGTCTTTATGGAGGCCTTGAAGGAAGCCGACAGAGAAAAAATATTGTTCCCCTATCTTGCAGTAACCTATTGGAGCCAGTCTAACATTGAAGTGATGGATGTTGTCAAAAACAATTCCGATGTTATTCTACTATTTGGTGGCGAACAAGCTGTGAAGGCGTTTAAAAAAGAGGTAGCCCCTAAATGCGAGGTTTTGGCATTTGGCCCAAAAGTGAGTTTCGGTATTGTAACGGCAGACCAATCTGAAGATGAATTACTGGAGGCTGCGAAAGGATTTGCTACCGATGTGGTTTTTTGGGAACAGCGTGCTTGCACAGCTTGTCAAAACATTTTTATTGAAAAATCGGACAAGTCAGATCTGTTTATTGAAATGCTATTTGCCGAGTTGGAAAAAACAGGTTTGGAATACCCACAGGAGCCAGTTGATTGCGATGCTGCGGTAGAAATAAGGAAACAGCGGGAAATTGCTTTATGGGAACAATTTAACTCTAATGGGCGAGTACTTGAAGGAACAACTTCTAACCATACAATTATTGTTAAAAATTCAATTGATTTAAGCGATTCTCCACTAGAAAGAACTGTAATTGTAAATATTATAGACAACTGGACTTCTATTTTAGATGGTTCTGTGCGTTTGCTCAAATATTTTATGTCTACAATTGCCATAGCTTCTGGTAAAAAGCAGGAAATTATAGATGGCTTTTTGAAATTTGGAGTTATGCGCTTTTGTTCTCCTGGTTTAATGTCTTCTTCTGCTAGTGCTGCCAATTCGCACGATGGTAAGTTTATCGTAGAATCTCTAGTTAAATATATAAATTTTGAAGATTTTAATGATCAGGTAGTTGGTATCGATTTTATAAACGAAACCGATAAAAAAGCAATTGTATTAAGTCAGATAAACACTGTTCTAGATAAGGCTTTGAAAACGCCATATTATCAAAAAAAATATGGCAATTTACAATTGCCGTTAAAAACTATTCAGGATTTTGAATGCTTAAGTCCTTTGGAAAAAAACGAGATGGCACAAATAAGTGCACATCACTCCAAAGAGGCATTTAGTGGCGAAGATGTTGGTTGCTATATCTTTTCTGCCGGCGGAAGCACTGGATTGAAAAAGTATGTTTTATATTCTAATGATGAATTTTCTAAATCTAAGGAGCTGTTTGGAAAAGGTTTTAGAGCATTGGGGTTAAATAAAAACAATGTAATTGCCAATCTTTTCCCAGCAGGTGCATTTTATACTGCATTTTTAGCAATTAATAAAGGATTGGAAGAGACTGGTTGTAAGGTTCTTTCAATGGCAGGCGCTCTCTCTCACGAAGAGACATTAGACTATTTTAAAATGTTTAATCCAGATACAATCTTTGTATTGCCATCATTTGTTATTCCACTGGCACAATTTGCAGAGCAGAACGGATACGATATTACTATTAAAAATATAATCTATGCCGCCGAGCACATGACTGCCGATGCTAAAACCTATATTAGTAGTGTTTTCCATTCAGAAGTAATAAGCTCCTTTGGTTACGCTGCAGTAGAGACAGGGCCAATTGGATTTCAATGCAAATGTTGTAAAGACAACGAATTCCACGTAGAAGAAGAGTGGGTTTATGTAGAATCCGACGAAAACGATGAGGCACTTGTAACATGTTTATATAAACAGCTTCAACCTATTGTTAGGTACAAGGTGGGCGATGTAATTGAATTTGTGAAAGAGCCATGCTCTTGTGGAAGGCTCAGCCCAAAATTCAAATTACTGGGCCGTAGTGGAGAGAAAATTAGAATATCTGGGTATAGCGAAATCTTTTTTGAAGATATTGAAAAGACAGTGCAATCAACTATATCGGATGGATTTATTTTACAACTGCTATTAACTCCAGATGGTTTATATACTAATCTTAAACTACAAGTTGAATCAAAACAATATAATGATAACTCATTGTTAGAGACTTTGAAGAAAAATCTTTTTGAAAAAATTCCAGTTCTTAAATTGAGCAAAGAAAAAAACATGATTTCAATTTTTGAAGTGACTCTTGTTAAGCCCAATTCCTTGCCTAGAATTGTGAGAAGTGGAAAGGTGAGAAGAATTGTAGATGAAAGAGTAAATTAAAATTGGAAGAGATTAAAATTGGAAGTAATGAAAAACGACGGTAGTAATTTACATAAATTTAGGGTTTCAATAACAAACGAACTTGCATTAATTTATCCTGTGCAGGCCTCTGCTAAGGCATATGCAGCAATGCTCGGCTTTCAAAACAGAGAGTGTTCTCATATTGAACTTCTGTTGGAAGAGATACTATCAAATATAATAAAATATGATTTTATGCCTGGTCAAAAAGAAGATATTAATATCTCCTTTGAAAAGACAACACTAGGCATGGCAATATCTATTCACTCAAATAGCATCCCTCTAGATATTGAGAAAATTCAATCTTTTGCGAGCGCCACCAGAGAAGAGATATTAAAACACAATAGCTCTGGCTTGGGCACTTTTATTATTAACAAACTTGCTAGTAACTTGACTTATACCAATAAGGGTAGAGGTGGCCAGCATATTTATTTTGAAAAGAACCTACCACAAGAAGCTGCAGTAGAAACTAATATGTTTAATCAATCAAATTCAGAAGTAAGTGTGAAATCTGAATTTGAATTTTATATGAGGCGTCTAAAGCCAGAAGAGGCTCTGTTTATTTCTCAATTGGCATATTATGCATATAAGGTAAGTTATATTTACGATAAAATTTATTATCCAGAGAGTGTTCGCAAACTAAATGAAGAGGGAGAAATGCTTAGTGTAGTGGCTGTGAATAAAGAAAATGAAGATATTATTGGCCACGTTGCAGCTATTGTAGATGAATTGAGTGGACTGCCCGAAATGGCCGTAGCTTTTGTAAATCCTCTTTACAGAGGTGGTGGCTGTTTGCATAAAAGTGCGGAGTATCTTGTTGATTTGCTTAAAAAGGAGAATGCCGAGGGTGTTTTTGTCCACGCTGTAACAACTCATGTCTATAGCCAAAAGGCTGCTTATAAATTGCAATTGAGAGAAACAGCCTTGTTTATTTCAAGGCTTACTCCGTTATTGATGAATGAGATAAAAGACGAAGACCAACCACGTGAAAGTTTATTATATATGTATCTTCCTTTTAATTTACATGAAATAAAGACCATCTATGCACCTAAGCATCATTCAGATATTATTTCACGAATCTATGGCAACATTGAACAGCCTGTAAATGTAATTTCTGAATACCCAATCAATAATATCGAAAACGAGCTAACAGAAATTGAAATCTCGGCAGATAGCTATGCTTGTTCGCACATATACTTAAAACACTACGGTAAGGATACAAAAGCAGTAATAGATAAAACACTTAAATCTTTGTGTGTAAACAGGGTAGAGAGTATCTATTTGTATCTACCTCTTGAATGTGCCCAAACAATATCTTATTGCTCAGAATTTGAATCATTACAGTTTTTCTTTGGGGGTGTTATTCAAAGAAAAGATAATATGGATTTTTTAATGCTTCAATATTTGAATAATCAGGTTTATAGGTACGATACTCTTACTGTGTTTTCAGATTTTGCCAAAGAATTACTAGATTATATACGCAAGCATGACCCCAATGAGACTATTTAAAAATAATAAAAGCTTTGCCTTCTACATGAGTGTTTCTATACTCAGTATTGTTATTATTATTTTTAGTTTGCTCATGACTTATAACTATTATGTTTCTCTTAATCTTTTGATGAAAAACCAGAAAGAGAATATTAAAAATTTAACCTCGGCAGTTATAAGTGATAGTAATATTTTCTTTTTTGGAATAGAAAAAATTGCTATAAACAGCGCCTTGTTTATTTCTAAGGACAAGTATTATGTAGATAGTACTGAGTCTATTTTATCTGACATACTCATTTCTAACCCTGTTGTGTTTGGCAGTTGCATTGCCTACAAGCCTTTTATATCAAATGGCGATACTATTTTAAATGCTCCTTACGGCTGGAAAACCGATTCAGGGTTGCGTTTTAAAAACCTCGGCGATAAAGATTACAACTATTTGTTATGGGATTGGTATACTATTCCGGCCAATGAGCACCGCAATGTATGGAGCGAACCCTACTACGATACTGGTGGGGGCGATGTTCTTATGACTACATTCTCGGTCCCTACATATAAAACACTTGGAGACACTAGCAGTTTTGTAGGCGTTCTTACCGTTGATGTTACACTTAAATGGCTCAATGAAAAGCTGTCTGAAATGAAGTTTTTTGATTCGGGGTTCGCATTTATTGTTTCAAAAGAAGGGAATATTATTTCTCATCCCGATACTTCTTTGATTATGAAGAAAAACATAATCCAGGCAGCAAGGGAGTTAAATGATAGGCAATTTGAGAATCTTGCTCACAAAATGCTAGATGGAGAAGAAGGCTTTGAGGTACTTGACAAAGGGTTTTTTAAAGAAAAAAGTCTTATTTATTACGCCCCACTATACAATAACTCTTGGTCGCTTGGGTTTGTATTTCCAGAAGCAGAGCTTAATGACGATTTGGTAATACTTCACAATAGACTTATTCTTCTTCTTTCTTTAGGCATATTGCTGCTGTTCTTTTTTATAATTTTTCTCTCGGGCCGAATCACAAAACCTATTAGAAAACTTGCTTTGCTAATAGATAAAGACAGCGAGACTTTTATTACAGCAGAGATACCTAATATTGGAGGTAGTTCCGAGGTTGTATCGTTAAGTAACTCTTTCCAATCTTTGCAGAGTGAGCTTAAGAGGTACATAATTAATTTGAAAGATGTTACTACTACAAAAGAGCGCATAGAAAGTGAAATAAACATTGCTAGAAAGCTTCAACTTAGTATGCTTCCTCACTCTCAACTATTAGGGTTTTCAGATAAAATAAATATAGCTTCATTTATAAAACCAGCAAGAGAAGTTGGTGGCGATTTTTATGACTATTTCTTTCTTGATAAAAATCATCTGTTTATTGCAATTGGAGATGTTTCTGGTAAAGGAATAGGTGCGGCATTATTTATGTCATCTACAATTACGTTGCTAAGGGCATACGCTAAAATTTCAGGGAACGATTTGTGTAGGGCAATAGATCTTACATCGGAATATTTATGCAAAAATAATTCACAGCAATATTTTGTTACTATTTTTGCAAGTATTTTAAATATTGAAACCAATGAAATGATATACATTAATGCAGGTCATAATTATCCGCTAATTATTGCCGAAAATTCAAATATCCAGACATTGAATAAAACACACATGCCTCCTTTAGGAATTATCAAGTCTAAAAATATTAATCATTCTAGCGTTGTTTTAAATAATAACGATAAGTTCTTCTTATATACCGATGGTCTAACTGAGGCGATGAACAATGAAAATGAGCTTTTTACCTCGGCAACCCTCCTAGAACTATTAACTAAGAATGCATCATCTACTCCCGAGAATTTAATAGATACCGTAAACGAAAACCTTATGATATTTACTGGAACTGCAGCTCAGTATGACGATATTACTATGTTATGCTTAAGTACAGTAAAAGGCAGTAGTAAAGAGCAGTAAGAGAAGAAGATGAAATACAATTAGTTGCAAATAATAATATTCACAATATATGATTCAAATTTCAGTTACTCGAAAAGAAACCCCACTGATTATAAAGCTAAGTGGTAGATTGGATGCACTTACTGCAGGTAATTTTGAAGCTTCCGTAGAAGAGTATTTAACAGAAACTAGCAATTGCCCTGTTTTCGATGTTGAAAGCCTTGAGTATATAAGCAGTGCAGGTCTAAGAGTTTTTTTGCTTTTAATAAAGCAGTACGAATCTGTAAATAAAAGAATAGGTATTATTTCTCCTAACGAAATGGTATCAGAAGTATTCGAAATAAGCGGTATCAAAAATTTTGTCAAAGTTTTTGATTCAGTGGACGAAACAATCTCCTTTTTCGAACAACAATAAAAATAGTTACTAAATATAAAAAATGATTAAAGACAAAAAAGAAAACTATAACAATACTCTAATTACTTCGTTCTTAGAAAAGTTTGAAATTACAGAGCTAAACCCTATGCAGGAGCAGGCTTTTAAAGCGATACAATCTAAGTCCGATGTTGTTTTGCTCTCTCCTACAGGAACTGGTAAAACTCTGGCCTTTCTATTGCCTTTAATGGAAACTCTAGATAGTGAGTGTCCAGAAATTCAAATCCTAATACTTGTCCCTTCTCGTGAGTTGGCTCAACAAATAGAGCAGGTATTAAGGAAGATGGGATCGGGCTTTAAAGTGAATTCCGTATATGGAGGGCGTTCGGGCACTTTAGATAAAATAGATTTAAAACGTAGGCCAGCCATTCTTATTGGTACTCCAGGTAGAGTAGCCGATAGATTTAGAAGAGATAATTTTTCGTTAGATTTTATTCATACCCTTATAATTGACGAGTTTGATAAGTCGCTAGAAATAGGCTTCGAAAACGAAATGGCTCAAATTGTAGAAGACCTTCCCAATATAAAGCAAAGAATTTTAACCTCGGCAACTAGTGATGCTAAATTACCTCAGTTTTTAGGTTTGTTTAAGCCTATTTTTATCAATTATCTAGATAAAGGTCTTTCTCAACTAACTGTAAAAACAATTCTTTCTCCAGATAAGGATAAGTTAAATACTTTAGCAAAAGCACTTAATTTTATTGGTAACCAACCTGGAATTATATTTTGCAGTTTTAAAGATGCACTTGAAAGGGTAAGTGATTTTTTAACCGAGCATAATATTGATCATGAGTGCTTTCATGGAGGGATGGAACAAATTGATAGGGAGAGAGCGCTAATTAAGTTTAGAAATGGTACGAATCAACTTCTTCTTGCAACCGATTTGGCTGCTCGTGGGCTTGATATTCCGGAAATACAATTTATTCTTCACTATCACCTTCCGCTCCGTAACAAAGAGTTCACTCATAGGAATGGCAGAACTGCACGTATGAACAGCAATGGTGTTGCCTATATTCTGCATTGGCAAGAAGACCAATTACCCGATTTTATACAGAACATAGATCCAGAGATCCTAAATATTGGAAACAGACAGAAATCTACACTTCCTTTGCCAGAAAAATGGGAAACCTTGTACATTACAGGAGGTAGGTTAGATAAAATATCTAAAGGAGATATTGTTGGTTTATTTATTAAACAAGGTGGAATTCAAAAAGAGCAAGTGGGTGTGATTGAAATTAAACAGAATTGTACTTATGTTGGAGTCCATGCTCAAATAGCAGAAATGCTTGTAGAAAAAACCAATAACAGCAAACTCAAAAATAAAAAAGTGAGAATTACTCTCATTTAGTTACTTAATAATAGTTCTAAATTAAATTTATGTCCACAGAAAAAGATCTGGAAATAAAAAGAAGTCCAGGAATAAAAACAGACCTCCATCCTCGGAATAAAAACCGTGAACCATATGATATTAGTGCTCTTTTAGGCGTTAATCCAGAGCTGGCAAACTATATAAAACCTAATAAATATGGGGCAGATTCAATTGATTTTTCGGATGCAGCTGCTGTAAGAATCCTAAATAAATCTATACTAAATTATTATTATAAAATAGAATATTGGGAATTTCCCGAAAAAAACTTAACTCCTCCAATTCCTGGCCGGGCAGATTATATCCATTATATGGCCGATTTGCTAAGCGAAGATAATTTTGGTGTAATCCCAATTGGAGATAAAATCACATGTTTAGATATTGGTGTAGGGGCTAGCTGTATTTATCCTATTATTGGTGTTTCTGAATATAATTGGAAATTTATTGGTTCCGATATTGACCCCAAGTCTATTGAATCGGCCAAAAATATAATTAATTCTAACAGTGCACTTAAAGATAATGTCGTATGTAGATTGCAAGAAAATCCAGAAGATATCTTTTACGGAATACTAGGGGCACAAGAGAAAATTGATGTTTGTATATGCAATCCTCCTTTTAATTCTTCTCTAGAAGATGCTCAAGAGGGAACTAGAAGAAAAATCAAGAATTTATCGGGAGAAGATACAATAGACCCAGTACTTAATTTTGCCGGGGTTAGTAGCGAACTTGTTTATGAAGGTGGTGAGTATGAATTTATTCAAAATATAATAAGAGAGAGCCGAGAGTTTTCTAAGAGTTTTTATTGGTTTTCTACTTTAGTGTCCAAAAAATCTCATATAAGAGGAATACATAAGACATTAGATAGAATAGAAGCAGAAGAGATCATTGTTAAGACAATGGGTACAGGGAATAAATCTACTCGAATTGTAATGTGGTCTTTCCTTACTAAAGCAGAACAAAAAGAGTGGGCCAAAACAAGGTGGGCAGGTAAGTAAATGAAAACAAAAAAATAGACTCTATAAATTAAAATACTAAGTCAATTTAAATAACAGGCCTTATGAAAAAGATAATGTTCATTCTGTGTATTGCTGCAACATTATTTGCGTGCAAACAAAAACCTAATACAGTTATTTCTGAATGGGTACCATATGATGAATCCCAGGAATTAGTTGAAAATGCAACTCATGAATCTATACAAATGCGGTTCAAGCTTATTCAATCGCAGGTTACAGATAAAAATGATATTTGGAAAGATGTTGCAAATCAAATAAAGGACTTTTCAGAGGAAGATTATCAAAGACTTATACCTTTTATTCTAGAGCAAAATATACCTACCATTCAATCGTATATCCAAGCTGGAGATTTGACTTATAAAACACTAACACAATGGTATCTATACAGAATTGTTAAGTATGAAAATGATAAAGACAAGATGCTTAATGCAATTATTGCCATTAACCCCAATGCTGTAAGAGAAGCTCAGGAAAAAGATAAAAATAAATCCATAGAAGATCACCCCATTTATGGTATGCCAATCCTTGTAAAAGACAATGCGAATGTAGAAGGAATGCCTACTACAGCAGGTAGTCATTTATTAAGAAATAACAGAGGTGCCGATGCTTTTATTATAGAAAGAATAAAAGAGAAAGGGGCTATTGTTTTAGGTAAAACGAACTTAAGTGAATGGGCTAATTATCTATTTGTAGGGGGGCCTAATGGCTTTAGCGCAGTAGGAGGTCAAACACTTAATGCCTATGGTCGTAAAGTATTTGATACCGGAGGCTCAAGCTCTGGAAGTGGTGTTGCTATGGCTGCAAATTACGCTGTGGCCGCTATTGGTACAGAAACTTCGGGATCAATTCTATCTCCCTCAGGGAAAAGTTCTTTAGTGGGGCTTAAACCAACCGTTGGTTTACTTAGTAGGAGCGGAATTATCCCATTATCTAGCACTTTGGATACACCTGGCCCAATGACTAGAAATGTAACAGATAATGCCATTCTACTTAGTGCAATGAGCGGAGAAGATTCCAACGATGCTGCAACTAAGGATAATCCAAAGAATAAGAAATATTTAGAATCTCTAGAAACTGGAACATTACAAGGATTACGTTTTGGGGTAATAAAACAGTTACTAAGAGATTCGTTATATAAGTTAAATGTAGAAAAAATTGTTTCCCTTGGTGGAATCGCTATTGAATTTGCCCCAGTAAATATAAACTTTGCAGGCTTTGGCGATTTACTTAGTGCCGATATGAGGATAGATCTACCAAAGTATCTAAATAAATATGCACAAGACCATATTACTTTACGCACTATGGAAGAGATTGTAGAGTATAATAAAGAGGATTCATTAATAAAGATTCCATATGGACAGGCTATTTTTGCAGAAGCTATAACAGTTAACCTCAATCCACAAGAATTAATTGATCTAAGAACAAGACTACATAGCGAAGGTGTACGTTATTTTGAAACACCTATGGCAGAGCATCAACTAGATGCTATCTTATCCTTCGACAACCAAAGTGCTGGTTATGCTGCTGCAGCTAAATACCCATGCATTATTGTGCCAATGGGGTACACTCTAGCCGGAGAGCCAAAAGGCCTTACATTTATAGCAAGACCGTTTCAAGAAGAGAATCTTTTGAAAATGGGATATGCTTTTGAACAAGCAACTAAAGTGAGAAAATCACCTGAAAATTACAAATAGACAAATTGTTTAATATGGATTTTGAAAAAGAATTGACAGCGAGAAGTGGTTCTAAGTGTGAACTGTGTGGTGCAACCGATAATTTGACTTCTTTTGAGGTAACTCCTCTGCAAGACAATAGTGCAAATGATTATGTGATGGTTTGTGGCACTTGTAATGAACAGTTGACCGACCCAGAAAAAATCACTCCGCTTCACTGGCATTGTTTAAACGACAGCATGTGGAGTCAAGTCCCTGCTGTTCAGGTGGTAGCTTGGAGAATGCTGCACCAACTTAAAGATGAAAGCTGGCCTCAAGGTTTGTTGGACATGCTCTATCTTGAAGATGAAACATTGGCGTGGGCTAAATTAGGAGTAGAAGACGAAGATGCAATTAAGCACATAGATAGCAACGGCGTGGTTCTTCAAAATGGCGATAATGTAGTTTTGATAAAAGATCTAAAGGTTTCGGGAGGAGGGTTTACTGCTAAACGTGGAGCAGCTGTGAGAGGGATTAGGTTAGATCCAAACAATGCCGAGTTTATTGAAGGAAGAGTAGATGGGCAAATGATTGTACTCATTACTCAATACGTGAAAAAAATCTGATGGATTTACCAAAAGAACAACAGAATAACCCCATGCACGGGGTGAAGTTGGTAACTGTACTAGAGGTGCTAGTAGAACATTACGGTTGGGAAAGACTATCAGAGAAAATTAACCTTAATTGTTTTAAAAGCAACCCTTCAATTAACTCTAGTCTTAAGTTTTTAAGAAAAGAGCAATGGGCTAGAGATAAAGTAGAACAACTTTACCTTGCTTTAAAAAGAAGATCATAAGAAAAAGAGATCATAAATTTATGGTTTGGGCTATTTAAATCAAAGTATCAATAAAGCTTTTTATAGCGTTAAATACCATTTGAACACCAATTGTTGCCACAATGAGCCCAAAAATTCTAACGAGTGGGTTCATTAAGTTATGGCGTGTAAGTACTTTGCCAATTACACCGGCATAAATCATGAAAAATAGGTTTACACCCAGAGCAGCTACAATTGCTAGAACAGTTATAATGGGACCATATTCTGCCGGGAAAGTAACTGCAGCAGTGATAGTAGCTGGCCCAGCAATCATGGGCATTGCTATGGGTACAGCTGTAATATCTTTAATAGACATAGAATCATCTAGTTTAAAAAAGAATCCTTTCTGTAATCCTGTTATACCGTTGTAAAATAGAACAGCACCACAAGTAATTTGAAATGCGTAAAGCTCAATGTGGAATACATAGCTAAGAACTATTCTGCCAACTAATAGGAAGAAAAGTAAAATCCCTAAAGCAGTAAAACTGGCTCTAATAGAGATGGATTTTGCCGATTCTTCTCCAAATTGTTTCTGGATAGATGTAACCACAAAAACTTTTTGGATGGGATTTACAAGCGCAACAAAAGCTACAAAGCACGCTAGAAAAAGATTGAAATTCATAAACAAGACGGTTAGGATTTATAATATGGGATGTTGGCAATCTAGAGATAAATGTAAGCAAAAACAGACTATTTAGTACTATATTATTAAATTTGAAATAAATTTTACACAGATATGATAATAGACGTTCACACACACATTAATAACTACCATGAAGAAAAAGTCACTTCTCTAGAGAATTGCCTTAACCTTCTTACAGACACTATGCTAGAAAATGGAGTTGATTATTCATTGGTTTTATCGTCTTATAAAATCAACAAAAACAGGCCTAGCACTAAACAAGTAGTAGAAGCTATAGAAGGGAGAAACAACCTAGGAGTGGTTTCTGGTATTAGTTTTTTGAATTACAATTATAGAGATATAAAGGAAATTAGTGAATATTTAGAGAGAGGCTTAATTAAAGGATTGAAATTTTATCCGGGCTATGAGCCATTTTACCCCAACGATAGTAGGCTTAAAGTATGGTACGAAATGGCCATAGATTTTGATGTTCCAGTAATGTTCCATTCAGGTGACACATACGCACCTACAGGAAGAGTAAAATATTCTCACCCGTTACACATAGACGATGTTGCAGTTGATTTTCCCGCTTTAAAAATAGTGATATGTCACGTAGGAAACCCTTGGATTAAAGACTGTATGGAAGTTGTCTATAAAAACAGCAACGTATATGCCGATATTTCGGGATTGGTACTTGGAGATTTTTCAGAGAAATTCGAACGTTATATTAAAAATGACATAGAAGAGATGATTACATATGCAGGCGATCCTAATTATCTGTTATATGGTACCGATTGGCCAATATCTAATATGAAATCGTATTTAAAGTTTATGGATCAACTAGAAATTGCCCCCGAGAAAAAGGAACTAATTTTGTGGAAAAACGCAGCTCAGTTGTTTAAAATTGATGTTAATAAATTTTAAGTTTGACTACTAAAAACAAGTAAGGCTATCTCATTTATAGACTCATTCCCATATGATTCTACCTCGTCTTTAACAAGAGATGTTTGGGAGGGAAAACCGTCTGAGATTGAATATCAAAATGGAACAGTTGTAGCTCTTGGAGAGAAGCATGGAATAGACACGCCAGTAAATAAGTTTATTTACAATTGCATTTTACCGATGGAATTAAAGGCAAGGAGAACTTCCCTTATAGTATTATAAATCTTGGATTCGGAATAAATTACAGATTGTAAA
>CAYIYT010000048.1:183-16223 GCA_964367735.1 uncultured Muribaculaceae bacterium | reverse complement strand
TTTACAATCTGTAATTTATTCCGAATCCAAGATTTATAATACTATAAGGGAAGTTTTCCTTGCCTTTAATTCCATCGGTAAAATGCAATTAAATATAAATCTATTTACTGGTGTTTCTGTTGCATTTTGATATTCAATCTCAGACGGTTTTCCCTCCCAAACATCTCTTGTTAAAGACGAGGTAGAATCATATGGGAATGAGTCTATAAATGAGATAGCCTTACTTGTTTTTAGTAGTCAAACTTAAAATTTATTAACATCAATTTTAAACAACTGAGCTGCGTTTTTCCACAAAATTAGTTCCTTTTTCTCGGGGGCAATTTCTAGTTGATCCATAAACTTTAAATACGATTTCATATTAGATATTGGCCAATCGGTACCATATAACAGATAATTAGGATCGCCTGCATATGTAATCATCTCTTCTATGTCATTTTTAATATAACGTTCGAATTTCTCTGAAAAATCTCCAAGTACCAATCCCGAAATATCGGCATATACGTTGCTGTTTTTATAGACAACTTCCATACAGTCTTTAATCCAAGGGTTTCCTACGTGACATATCACTATTTTTAAAGCGGGAAAATCAACTGCAACATCGTCTATGTGTAACGGGTGAGAATATTTTACTCTTCCTGTAGGTGCGTATGTGTCACCTGAATGGAACATTACTGGAACATCAAAATCTATGGCCATTTCGTACCATACTTTAAGCCTACTATCGTTGGGGTAAAATGGCTCATAGCCCGGATAAAATTTCAATCCTTTAATTAAGCCTCTCTCTAAATATTCACTAATTTCCTTTATATCTCTATAATTGTAATTCAAAAAACTAATACCAGAAACCACTCCTAGGTTGTTTCTCCCTTCTATAGCTTCTACTACTTGTTTAGTGCTAGGCCTGTTTTTGTTGATTTTATAAGACGATAAAACCAATGAATAATCAACTCCATTTTCTAGCATAGTGTCTGTAAGAAGGTTAAGGCAATTCTCTAGAGAAGTGACTTTTTCTTCATGGTAGTTATTAATGTGTGTGTGAACGTCTATTATCATATCTGTGTAAAATTTATTTCAAATTTAATAATATAGTACTAAATAGTCTGTTTTTGCTTACATTTATCTCTAGATTGCCAACATCCCATATTATAAATCCTAACCGTCTTGTTTATGAATTTCAATCTTTTTCTAGCGTGCTTTGTAGCTTTTGTTGCGCTTGTAAATCCCATCCAAAAAGTTTTTGTGGTTACATCTATCCAGAAACAATTTGGAGAAGAATCGGCAAAATCCATCTCTATTAGAGCCAGTTTTACTGCTTTAGGGATTTTACTTTTCTTCCTATTAGTTGGCAGAATAGTTCTTAGCTATGTATTCCACATTGAGCTTTACGCATTTCAAATTACTTGTGGTGCTGTTCTATTTTACAACGGTATAACAGGATTACAGAAAGGATTCTTTTTTAAACTAGATGATTCTATGTCTATTAAAGATATTACAGCTGTACCCATAGCAATGCCCATGATTGCTGGGCCAGCTACTATCACTGCTGCAGTTACTTTCCCGGCAGAATATGGTCCCATTATAACTGTTCTAGCAATTGTAGCTGCTCTGGGTGTAAACCTATTTTTCATGATTTATGCCGGTGTAATTGGCAAAGTACTTACACGCCATAACTTAATGAACCCACTCGTTAGAATTTTTGGGCTCATTGTGGCAACAATTGGTGTTCAAATGGTATTTAACGCTATAAAAAGCTTTATTGATACTTTGATTTAAATAGCCCAAACCATAAATTTATGATCTCTTTTTCTTATGATCTTCTTTTTAAAGCAAGGTAAAGTTGTTCTACTTTATCTCTAGCCCATTGCTCTTTTCTTAAAAACTTAAGACTAGAGTTAATTGAAGGGTTGCTTTTAAAACAATTAAGGTTAATTTTCTCTGATAGTCTTTCCCAACCGTAATGTTCTACTAGCACCTCTAGTACAGTTACCAACTTCACCCCGTGCATGGGGTTATTCTGTTGTTCTTTTGGTAAATCCATCAGATTTTTTTCACGTATTGAGTAATGAGTACAATCATTTGCCCATCTACTCTTCCTTCAATAAACTCGGCATTGTTTGGATCTAACCTAATCCCTCTCACAGCTGCTCCACGTTTAGCAGTAAACCCTCCTCCCGAAACCTTTAGATCTTTTATCAAAACTACATTATCGCCATTTTGAAGAACCACGCCGTTGCTATCTATGTGCTTAATTGCATCTTCGTCTTCTACTCCTAATTTAGCCCACGCCAATGTTTCATCTTCAAGATAGAGCATGTCCAACAAACCTTGAGGCCAGCTTTCATCTTTAAGTTGGTGCAGCATTCTCCAAGCTACCACCTGAACAGCAGGGACTTGACTCCACATGCTGTCGTTTAAACAATGCCAGTGAAGCGGAGTGATTTTTTCTGGGTCGGTCAACTGTTCATTACAAGTGCCACAAACCATCACATAATCATTTGCACTATTGTCTTGCAGAGGAGTTACCTCAAAAGAAGTCAAATTATCGGTTGCACCACACAGTTCACACTTAGAACCACTTCTCGCTGTCAATTCTTTTTCAAAATCCATATTAAACAATTTGTCTATTTGTAATTTTCAGGTGATTTTCTCACTTTAGTTGCTTGTTCAAAAGCATATCCCATTTTCAAAAGATTCTCTTCTTGAAACGGTCTTGCTATAAATGTAAGGCCTTTTGGCTCTCCGGCTAGAGTGTACCCCATTGGCACAATAATGCATGGGTATTTAGCTGCAGCAGCATAACCAGCACTTTGGTTGTCGAAGGATAAGATAGCATCTAGTTGATGCTCTGCCATAGGTGTTTCAAAATAACGTACACCTTCGCTATGTAGTCTTGTTCTTAGATCAATTAATTCTTGTGGATTGAGGTTAACTGTTATAGCTTCTGCAAAAATAGCCTGTCCATATGGAATCTTTATTAATGAATCCTCTTTATTATACTCTACAATCTCTTCCATAGTGCGTAAAGTAATATGGTCTTGTGCATATTTATTTAGATACTTTGGTAGATCTATCCTCATATCGGCACTAAGTAAATCGCCAAAGCCTGCAAAGTTTATATTTACTGGGGCAAATTCAATAGCGATTCCACCAAGGGAAACAATTTTTTCTACATTTAACTTATATAACGAATCTCTTAGTAACTGTTTTATTACCCCAAAACGTAATCCTTGTAATGTTCCAGTTTCTAGAGATTCTAAATATTTCTTATTCTTTGGATTATCCTTAGTTGCAGCATCGTTGGAATCTTCTCCGCTCATTGCACTAAGTAGAATGGCATTATCTGTTACATTTCTAGTCATTGGGCCAGGTGTATCCAAAGTGCTAGATAATGGGATAATTCCGCTCCTACTAAGTAAACCAACGGTTGGTTTAAGCCCCACTAAAGAACTTTTCCCTGAGGGAGATAGAATTGATCCCGAAGTTTCTGTACCAATAGCGGCCACAGCGTAATTTGCAGCCATAGCAACACCACTTCCAGAGCTTGAGCCTCCGGTATCAAATACTTTACGACCATAGGCATTAAGTGTTTGACCTCCTACTGCGCTAAAGCCATTAGGCCCCCCTACAAATAGATAATTAGCCCATTCACTTAAGTTCGTTTTACCTAAAACAATAGCCCCTTTCTCTTTTATTCTTTCTATAATAAAAGCATCGGCACCTCTGTTATTTCTTAATAAATGACTACCTGCTGTAGTAGGCATTCCTTCTACATTCGCATTGTCTTTTACAAGGATTGGCATACCATAAATGGGGTGATCTTCTATGGATTTATTTTTATCTTTTTCCTGAGCTTCTCTTACAGCATTGGGGTTAATGGCAATAATTGCATTAAGCATCTTGTCTTTATCATTTTCATACTTAACAATTCTGTATAGATACCATTGTGTTAGTGTTTTATAAGTCAAATCTCCAGCTTGGATATACGATTGAATGGTAGGTATATTTTGCTCTAGAATAAAAGGTATAAGTCTTTGATAATCTTCCTCTGAAAAGTCCTTTATTTGATTTGCAACATCTTTCCAAATATCATTTTTATCTGTAACCTGCGATTGAATAAGCTTGAACCGCATTTGTATAGATTCATGAGTTGCATTTTCAACTAATTCCTGGGATTCATCATATGGTACCCATTCAGAAATAACTGTATTAGGTTTTTGTTTGCACGCAAATAATGTTGCAGCAATACACAGAATGAACATTATCTTTTTCATAAGGCCTGTTATTTAAATTGACTTAGTATTTTAATTTATAGAGTCTATTTTTTTGTTTTCATTTACTTACCTGCCCACCTTGTTTTGGCCCACTCTTTTTGTTCTGCTTTAGTAAGGAAAGACCACATTACAATTCGAGTAGATTTATTCCCTGTACCCATTGTCTTAACAATGATCTCTTCTGCTTCTATTCTATCTAATGTCTTATGTATTCCTCTTATATGAGATTTTTTGGACACTAAAGTAGAAAACCAATAAAAACTCTTAGAAAACTCTCGGCTCTCTCTTATTATATTTTGAATAAATTCATACTCACCACCTTCATAAACAAGTTCGCTACTAACCCCGGCAAAATTAAGTACTGGGTCTATTGTATCTTCTCCCGATAAATTCTTGATTTTTCTTCTAGTTCCCTCTTGAGCATCTTCTAGAGAAGAATTAAAAGGAGGATTGCATATACAAACATCAATTTTCTCTTGTGCCCCTAGTATTCCGTAAAAGATATCTTCTGGATTTTCTTGCAATCTACATACGACATTATCTTTAAGTGCACTGTTAGAATTAATTATATTTTTGGCCGATTCAATAGACTTGGGGTCAATATCGGAACCAATAAATTTCCAATTATATTCAGAAACACCAATAATAGGATAAATACAGCTAGCCCCTACACCAATATCTAAACATGTGATTTTATCTCCAATTGGGATTACACCAAAATTATCTTCGCTTAGCAAATCGGCCATATAATGGATATAATCTGCCCGGCCAGGAATTGGAGGAGTTAAGTTTTTTTCGGGAAATTCCCAATATTCTATTTTATAATAATAATTTAGTATAGATTTATTTAGGATTCTTACAGCAGCTGCATCCGAAAAATCAATTGAATCTGCCCCATATTTATTAGGTTTTATATAGTTTGCCAGCTCTGGATTAACGCCTAAAAGAGCACTAATATCATATGGTTCACGGTTTTTATTCCGAGGATGGAGGTCTGTTTTTATTCCTGGACTTCTTTTTATTTCCAGATCTTTTTCTGTGGACATAAATTTAATTTAGAACTATTATTAAGTAACTAAATGAGAGTAATTCTCACTTTTTTATTTTTGAGTTTGCTGTTATTGGTTTTTTCTACAAGCATTTCTGCTATTTGAGCATGGACTCCAACATAAGTACAATTCTGTTTAATTTCAATCACACCCACTTGCTCTTTTTGAATTCCACCTTGTTTAATAAATAAACCAACAATATCTCCTTTAGATATTTTATCTAACCTACCTCCTGTAATGTACAAGGTTTCCCATTTTTCTGGCAAAGGAAGTGTAGATTTCTGTCTGTTTCCAATATTTAGGATCTCTGGATCTATGTTCTGTATAAAATCGGGTAATTGGTCTTCTTGCCAATGCAGAATATAGGCAACACCATTGCTGTTCATACGTGCAGTTCTGCCATTCCTATGAGTGAACTCTTTGTTACGGAGCGGAAGGTGATAGTGAAGAATAAATTGTATTTCCGGAATATCAAGCCCACGAGCAGCCAAATCGGTTGCAAGAAGAAGTTGATTCGTACCATTTCTAAACTTAATTAGCGCTCTCTCCCTATCAATTTGTTCCATCCCTCCATGAAAGCACTCATGATCAATATTATGCTCGGTTAAAAAATCACTTACCCTTTCAAGTGCATCTTTAAAACTGCAAAATATAATTCCAGGTTGGTTACCAATAAAATTAAGTGCTTTTGCTAAAGTATTTAACTTATCCTTATCTGGAGAAAGAATTGTTTTTACAGTTAGTTGAGAAAGACCTTTATCTAGATAATTGATAAAAATAGGCTTAAACAAACCTAAAAACTGAGGTAATTTAGCATCACTAGTTGCCGAGGTTAAAATTCTTTGCTTTATATTGGGAAGGTCTTCTACAATTTGAGCCATTTCGTTTTCGAAGCCTATTTCTAGCGACTTATCAAACTCGTCAATTATAAGGGTATGAATAAAATCTAACGAAAAATTATCTCTTCTAAATCTATCGGCTACTCTACCTGGAGTACCAATAAGAATGGCTGGCCTACGTTTTAAATCTATTTTATCTAAAGTGCCCGAACGCCCTCCATATACGGAATTCACTTTAAAGCCCGATCCCATCTTCCTTAATACCTGCTCTATTTGTTGAGCCAACTCACGAGAAGGGACAAGTATTAGGATTTGAATTTCTGGACACTCACTATCTAGAGTTTCCATTAAAGGCAATAGAAAGGCCAGAGTTTTACCAGTTCCTGTAGGAGAGAGCAAAACAACATCGGACTTAGATTGTATCGCTTTAAAAGCCTGCTCCTGCATAGGGTTTAGCTCTGTAATTTCAAACTTTTCTAAGAACGAAGTAATTAGAGTATTGTTATAGTTTTCTTTTTTGTCTTTAATCATTTTTTATATTTAGTAACTATTTTTATTGTTGTTCGAAAAAGGAGATTGTTTCGTCCACTGAATCAAAAACTTTGACAAAATTTTTGATACCGCTTATTTCGAATACTTCTGATACCATTTCGTTAGGAGAAATAATACCTATTCTTTTATTTACAGATTCGTACTGCTTTATTAAAAGCAAAAAAACTCTTAGACCTGCACTGCTTATATACTCAAGGCTTTCAACATCGAAAACAGGGCAATTGCTAGTTTCTGTTAAATACTCTTCTACGGAAGCTTCAAAATTACCTGCAGTAAGTGCATCCAATCTACCACTTAGCTTTATAATCAGTGGGGTTTCTTTTCGAGTAACTGAAATTTGAATCATATATTGTGAATATTATTATTTGCAACTAATTGTATTTCATCTTCTTCTCTTACTGCTCTTTACTACTGCCTTTTACTGTACTTAAGCATAACATAGTAATATCGTCATACTGAGCTGCAGTTCCAGTAAATATCATAAGGTTTTCGTTTACGGTATCTATTAAATTCTCGGGAGTAGATGATGCATTCTTAGTTAATAGTTCTAGGAGGGTTGCCGAGGTAAAAAGCTCATTTTCATTGTTCATCGCCTCAGTTAGACCATCGGTATATAAGAAGAACTTATCGTTATTATTTAAAACAACGCTAGAATGATTAATATTTTTAGACTTGATAATTCCTAAAGGAGGCATGTGTGTTTTATTCAATGTCTGGATATTTGAATTTTCGGCAATAATTAGCGGATAATTATGACCTGCATTAATGTATATCATTTCATTGGTTTCAATATTTAAAATACTTGCAAAAATAGTAACAAAATATTGCTGTGAATTATTTTTGCATAAATATTCCGATGTAAGATCTATTGCCCTACACAAATCGTTCCCTGAAATTTTAGCGTATGCCCTTAGCAACGTAATTGTAGATGACATAAATAATGCCGCACCTATTCCTTTACCAGAAACATCTCCAATTGCAATAAACAGATGATTTTTATCAAGAAAGAAATAGTCATAAAAATCGCCACCAACTTCTCTTGCTGGTTTTATAAATGAAGCTATATTTATTTTATCTGAAAACCCTAATAGTTGAGAGTGAGGAAGCATACTAAGTTGAAGCTTTCTAGCAATGTTTATTTCACTTTCTATGCGCTCTTTTGTAGTAGTAACATCTTTCAAATTAATTATGTACCTCTTAAGCTCACTCTGCAAAGATTGGAAAGAGTTACTTAACGATACAACCTCGGAACTACCTCCAATATTAGGTATCTCTGCTGTAATAAAAGTCTCGCTGTCTTTATCTATTAGCAAAGCAAGTTTTCTAATAGGTTTTGTGATTCGGCCCGAGAGAAAAATTATAAAAAAGAACAGCAGCAATATGCCTAAAGAAAGAAGAAGAATAAGTCTATTGTGAAGTATTACCAAATCGTCATTAAGCTCTGCTTCTGGAAATACAAACCCAAGCGACCAAGAGTTATTGTATAGTGGGGCGTAATAAATAAGACTTTTTTCTTTAAAAAACCCTTTGTCAAGTACCTCAAAGCCTTCTTCTCCATCTAGCATTTTGTGAGCAAGATTCTCAAATTGCCTATCATTTAACTCCCTTGCTGCCTGGATTATGTTTTTCTTCATAATCAAAGAAGTATCGGGATGAGAAATAATATTCCCTTCTTTTGAAACAATAAATGCGAACCCCGAATCAAAAAACTTCATTTCAGACAGCTTTTCATTGAGCCATTTAAGTGTAACATCAACGGTAAGAACGCCTACAAAACTGCTAGTGTCTCCAAGTGTTTTATATGTAGGGACCGAGAATGTAGTCATAAGAACATCGCCCCCACCAGTATCGTAGTAGGGTTCGCTCCATACATTGCGGTGCTCATTGGCCGGAATAGTATACCAATCCCATAACAAATAGTTGTAATCTTTATCGCCGAGGTTTTTAAAACGCAACCCTGAATCGGTTTTCCAGCCGTAAGGAGCATTTAAAATAGTATCGCCATTTGATATAAAAGGCTTGTAGGCAATGCAACTGCCAAACACAACAGGGTTAGAAATGAGTATGTCAGATAAAATAGACTCAGTACTATCTACATAATACTTGTCCTTAGAAATAAACAAGGCGCTGTTTATAGCAATTTTTTCTATTCCAAAAAAGAAAATATTACTATCACTTATAACTGCCGAGGTTAAATTTTTAATATTCTCTTTCTGGTTTTTCATCAAAAGATTAAGAGAAACATAATAGTTATAAGTCATGAGCAAACTAAAAATAATAATAACAATACTGAGTATAGAAACACTCATGTAGAAGGCAAAGCTTTTATTATTTTTAAATAGTCTCATTGGGGTCATGCTTGCGTATATAATCTAGTAATTCTTTGGCAAAATCTGAAAACACAGTAAGAGTATCGTACCTATAAACCTGATTATTCAAATATTGAAGCATTAAAAAATCCATATTATCTTTTCTTTGAATAACACCCCCAAAGAAAAACTGTAATGATTCAAATTCTGAGCAATAAGATATTGTTTGGGCACATTCAAGAGGTAGATACAAATAGATACTCTCTACCCTGTTTACACACAAAGATTTAAGTGTTTTATCTATTACTGCTTTTGTATCCTTACCGTAGTGTTTTAAGTATATGTGCGAACAAGCATAGCTATCTGCCGAGATTTCAATTTCTGTTAGCTCGTTTTCGATATTATTGATTGGGTATTCAGAAATTACATTTACAGGCTGTTCAATGTTGCCATAGATTCGTGAAATAATATCTGAATGATGCTTAGGTGCATAGATGGTCTTTATTTCATGTAAATTAAAAGGAAGATACATATATAATAAACTTTCACGTGGTTGGTCTTCGTCTTTTATCTCATTCATCAATAACGGAGTAAGCCTTGAAATAAACAAGGCTGTTTCTCTCAATTGCAATTTATAAGCAGCCTTTTGGCTATAGACATGAGTTGTTACAGCGTGGACAAAAACACCCTCGGCATTCTCCTTTTTAAGCAAATCAACAAGATACTCCGCACTTTTATGCAAACAGCCACCACCTCTGTAAAGAGGATTTACAAAAGCTACGGCCATTTCGGGCAGTCCACTCAATTCATCTACAATAGCTGCAACGTGGCCAATAATATCTTCATTTTCTTTATTCACAGCCACTACACTAAGCATTTCTCCCTCTTCATTTAGTTTGCGAACACTCTCTGGATAATAAATTTTATCGTAAATATAACTTACCTTATATGCATAATATGCCAATTGAGAAATAAACAGAGCCTCTTCTGGCTTTAGACGCCTCATATAAAATTCAAATTCAGATTTCACACTTACTTCTGAATTTGATTGATTAAACATATTAGTTTCTACTGCAGCTTCTTGTGGTAGGTTCTTTTCAAAATAAATATGCTGGCCACCTCTACCCTTATTGGTATAAGTCAAGTTACTAGCAAGTTTGTTAATAATAAAAGTGCCCAAGCCAGAGCTATTGTGTTTTAATATCTCTTCTCTGGTGGCGCTCGCAAAAGATTGAATTTTCTCAATATCTAGAGGGATGCTATTTGAGTGAATAGATATTGCCATGCCTAGTGTTGTCTTTTCAAAGGAGATATTAATATCTTCTTTTTGACCAGGCATAAAATCATATTTTATTATATTTGATAGTATCTCTTCCAACAGAAGTTCAATATGAGAACACTCTCTGTTTTGAAAGCCGAGCATTGCTGCATATGCCTTAGCAGAGGCCTGCACAGGATAAATTAATGCAAGTTCGTTTGTTATTGAAACCCTAAATTTATGTAAATTACTACCGTCGTTTTTCATTACTTCCAATTTTAATCTCTTCCAATTTTAATTTACTCTTTCATCTACAATTCTTCTCACCTTTCCACTTCTCACAATTCTAGGCAAGGAATTGGGCTTAACAAGAGTCACTTCAAAAATTGAAATCATGTTTTTTTCTTTGCTCAATTTAAGAACTGGAATTTTTTCAAAAAGATTTTTCTTCAAAGTCTCTAACAATGAGTTATCATTATATTGTTTTGATTCAACTTGTAGTTTAAGATTAGTATATAAACCATCTGGAGTTAATAGCAGTTGTAAAATAAATCCATCCGATATAGTTGATTGCACTGTCTTTTCAATATCTTCAAAAAAGATTTCGCTATACCCAGATATTCTAATTTTCTCTCCACTACGGCCCAGTAATTTGAATTTTGGGCTGAGCCTTCCACAAGAGCATGGCTCTTTCACAAATTCAATTACATCGCCCACCTTGTACCTAACAATAGGTTGAAGCTGTTTATATAAACATGTTACAAGTGCCTCATCGTTTTCGTCGGATTCTACATAAACCCACTCTTCTTCTACGTGGAATTCGTTGTCTTTACAACATTTGCATTGAAATCCAATTGGCCCTGTCTCTACTGCAGCGTAACCAAAGGAGCTTATTACTTCTGAATGGAAAACACTACTAATATAGGTTTTAGCATCGGCAGTCATGTGCTCGGCGGCATAGATTATATTTTTAATAGTAATATCGTATCCGTTCTGCTCTGCAAATTGTGCCAGTGGAATAACAAATGATGGCAATACAAAGATTGTATCTGGATTAAACATTTTAAAATAGTCTAATGTCTCTTCGTGAGAGAGAGCGCCTGCCATTGAAAGAACCTTACAACCAGTCTCTTCCAATCCTTTATTAATTGCTAAAAATGCAGTATAAAATGCACCTGCTGGGAAAAGATTGGCAATTACATTGTTTTTATTTAACCCCAATGCTCTAAAACCTTTTCCAAACAGCTCCTTAGATTTAGAAAATTCATCATTAGAATATAAAACATACTTTTTCAATCCAGTGCTTCCGCCGGCAGAAAAGATATAGCAACCAACATCTTCGCCACTAAATGCCTCTTTGGAGTGATGTGCACTTATTTGTGCCATCTCGTTTTTTTCCAAAGGACTTAAGCATTCAAAATCCTGAATAGTTTTTAACGGCAATTGTAAATTGCCATATTTTTTTTGATAATATGGCGTTTTCAAAGCCTTATCTAGAACAGTGTTTATCTGACTTAATACAATTGCTTTTTTATCGGTTTCGTTTATAAAATCGATACCAACTACCTGATCATTAAAATCTTCAAAATTTATATATTTAACTAGAGATTCTACGATAAACTTACCATCGTGCGAATTGGCAGCACTAGCAGAAGAAGACATTAAACCAGGAGAACAAAAGCGCATAACTCCAAATTTCAAAAAGCCATCTATAATTTCCTGCTTTTTACCAGAAGCTATGGCAATTGTAGACATAAAATATTTGAGCAAACGCACAGAACCATCTAAAATAGAAGTCCAGTTGTCTATAATATTTACAATTACAGTTCTTTCTAGTGGAGAATCGCTTAAATCAATTGAATTTTTAACAATAATTGTATGGTTAGAAGTTGTTCCTTCAAGTACTCGCCCATTAGAGTTAAATTGTTCCCATAAAGCAATTTCCCGCTGTTTCCTTATTTCTACCGCAGCATCGCAATCAACTGGCTCCTGTGGGTATTCCAAACCTGTTTTTTCCAACTCGGCAAATAGCATTTCAATAAACAGATCTGACTTGTCCGATTTTTCAATAAAAATGTTTTGACAAGCTGTGCAAGCACGCTGTTCCCAAAAAACCACATCGGTAGCAAATCCTTTCGCAGCCTCCAGTAATTCATCTTCAGATTGGTCTGCCGTTACAATACCGAAACTCACTTTTGGGCCAAATGCCAAAACCTCGCATTTAGGGGCTACCTCTTTTTTAAACGCCTTCACAGCTTGTTCGCCACCAAATAGTAGAATAACATCGGAATTGTTTTTGACAACATCCATCACTTCAATGTTAGACTGGCTCCAATAGGTTACTGCAAGATAGGGGAACAATATTTTTTCTCTGTCGGCTTCCTTCAAGGCCTCCATAAAGACCACAGGAAAGAAGCGATCGCTCGAAGACATTTTTAGAATATTAATGTTTTTGGTAATTATCCCAAACAAAATTGAATCAATTGCGCCAAGAAACGTATTTCCTGCAGCAATATGACAAACTATTCCAGTGGGTATAGCCCTAAGCATTCGGCCATTACCATTATATACTGGATAATCCATTAGATGATGGTTCCCTAAATGGGATATTCTTTGCAACATAATTTCGCGAGAAAAAAGAGAAGGGATAAGAGATAGTCCTTTCTCTACCATCTTTGGAGCGTAACTTAAAATTGCCGGCAACTCTTTCTTACACTGCTGGTAATAAGGTTTGTTTGGATCCGTCATGAGTTCACCTGTTTGTTCAAGTACAGCCAAGATAGAATCTAGCGGAACCTTCATAAAACTGGTTAACAGATTATGTAAATATTCATCAGAAAAATAGAGAGAAGCTTCTACAGGGCTAATCTCTTTTGTTTCAATTTTATTGCCAAAAATATATTGTGTCCACATAGTGATTTATCTCCTTATTTTTTATCTAATAATTCCTGTGCAGCAATTGCGCAGCCTCTGTTTTTTGAAATCCCACCTCTTCTAATAGATGCGATATAATTACCCTGAATCCCGCAAGTGCAGTTATCTTTAACTACTGCTAAATCGGTTGCCAATACAGATACATTTGGTTGTGCAAGATTATATGGAGTTATTAAATTCATCAACCCCTCCTGCCCGTTGGGCAACACTTTCAAAGTCAATGGATCTCTAATTAAAATTCTAGAATATACCGGAATGTGATAATTGCCTGCACTGCAAGAACAAAATGGAACTCCGTGCTCTGCCATTCCAAATATATCTCTAATAGATGCCGATGATATTCCTAAAGTTTCTTCCATTAATGCAGCAAACTCCTTATGCGTAAGTTGAGTTCCTTTATGGCTTTTCCAACCACCGCCTGCTGTTATAAAGCTACCTTCTTTGGCCTTAAAGCCAGGTTCTATCTTAGCTACTTCGTAAGCCAACTGGCACATAAATGCAGGAAATCCTGTTAATCTTATAGGAGCATCTGCACCTAGTTCAACAACTTTTTTTGCCCAATATTTATAATCAAATTCAAATTCGCCTTTATCGTTTTTCAGGATAGTCCAATTAACGGTTTTATTAGGCACTAAAGCTAATAATTGGTTGTTACTCCAAGATGTTCCTAAGTTTTTTTCTTCTCTTATATCATAGCCCATAACAAAAACATGTGCTGGAACATCTGAAGTCCAACCTGCATCTTTGAAACAAGACGATGCCATACTAGAGAGCCTTTCTAATGATTTTGAGTCAAAAAAAGCTTGAGTTTTTTGCCCTTTGGTTCCAGAACTGGTTAAAACCATTGCAATATCTTCCATCTCAAAATTACAAAAAGTATTAATTTTCATAATCCCTACAAAAAGAGGTGGGATCTTGGCTAAATCGTCTATTGATTTTAACATATCAATAGAAAACCCACGTTGTTTAGCAAGATATTTTATAAAGGGCTGCTTCTCTGTCTGAAAAGCATAGTTTTCTTTGATGGCTTCCAAAAAAAGCTGTTCCCTTTCTATGTTATTTGAAAATGGTTTATCCAATTCACATAGTTGTTCTATTGCATGACTATTTTTCATTATAAAGCTTTAAAAATTGTATTTACAATCTATTTTCTACTCTCAATTTTATGGTGGGTTAAATATACTTACTTTTTTTGTTTTTTTTATGTGTAACCCTTTTTCAGGACGGGACACACATCGTTCGCATTTCTCTAGAACGCCTATCAGACATCGTTTGCATTTCTCTAGAACGCCCGTCAGAGATTGTTTGCATTTCTCTAGAACGCCTATCAATCAAGTTGTTGACTTTTGCTAATACCCTCTTTTTTAGCCTATTTGCAAAAGTGATATACTTAACTAACAGCTAGTTGCAAGAAATGCAACACTAAATGCTTTCGCCTCGCTAACGTCATTTTCATCTGGGTGGCTTAGGGCGTTATTGTAATTGTGAATCATACCCAATATTTCAATGTTTTCTGGTTGTTCTTCAAGCATTTTAGAATACCGGATAAATACATTCTCACTCATCTTTCCTTGACACATAAAACTGCCAATAATTTCATTTGATTTAGAGATATTAGATTTAACATTCTCTAATATAGTCTCATAGTATTTTTTTGAGCCTCCAAACCCAGCAGTGCCGAATAGTGCAATTTTCTTATTCTCCAACGATTGTAAATACTCTTTGACATCATTGGTGCACGAGCCCTTATTAACCCAAAAACCTACAAATAAAACCTCGGCATTACAATCCTTAACTCCTTCTATATCACCACAATAAACACAAGTAGTTTCTCCTAAGGCCTCTTTAATTGCCTCGGCAATAATTTTTGTATTCCCTGTTAAAGAAGAATACGTTATAATATAGGATCTCATTATTTTCTGGTTTATATTCAGGTTGTTTATTAATATGTTATTGCTATTATCTCAAAAATTCGTTATTGCTATTATCTCAAAAATATATTATTACTATTATCTCAAAAATATGTTATTGCTATTATCTCAAAAATTCGTTCTTCTTTTGGCAGTTTAAATATCGCTTTCTCGCCCACTTTTTTATTTATCAATATCCTGGCAATTGGCGAAATAAAAGAGATTTTATCTTTCGAAATATCGGCCTCATCTACACCTACAATTTGATATTGCTGAGGCTTTATTTTATCCCCTACTTTTAAGGTTACCATAGCACCAAAACCTATTTTATTCTGTGGTTGTTTTTTAAAATCTACAATTTTTGCTGTAGAAATTCTCTCATTCAATAATTCTAATTTCGCGTTAATATGGTTCGACTCAATTCGCTGTTCTTTTTCATTTCTATTTTCTAGATTGTCTCTACTATTTAGTAGCATCTGTTTTTCATCCATAAGTTCATCCATACCCACCTGAGTAACGTAGTTGGCTACACCTTCTGGCAAATGAGCTCTTGGCAATACCATAGGAATTTCTTCTTGGTCGTCTTCTTTTACAAATCCTCTGCTCATAATGTATTCATTTTCTATACAGAGTAAAGTTATTACTTTTATAGATTATCTCTCAAAATTGTTTGCATTTCTCTAGAACGCCTGTCAATCAGGTGGTTGGCTTTTGCTAATACCTTCTTTTTTAGCCTATTTGCAAAAGTGATGTGCTTAATTAACAGCAAGTTGCAAGAAATGCAACAAATTGATAATTTTCAATTATCTTTATAACTCATTTAAAGAGGAGAAAGATATGAAGGGAAGGGTAGATTTAAGCATTTCTTATATTCATACGAATTGGCTAGTAGCTAAAAAGCTAAGATTAGCTAGATTG
>CAYIYT010000048.1:0-83 GCA_964367735.1 uncultured Muribaculaceae bacterium | reverse complement strand
TCTCAGAACAATTTAAGATTAGCTAGACTGTCTCAGAACAATTTAAGATTAGCTAGACTGTCTCAGAACAATTTAAGATTAGC
>CAYIYT010000047.1:0-18045 GCA_964367735.1 uncultured Muribaculaceae bacterium | reverse complement strand
ATATAATAATTTCTATCATTATCGAAGTTTTACAAATTAATAAATAATTGCTAATTTGAGTCGCTTTTTATCTGTTATCAATTTAAAATTATTCTTTCCTGAGATGGATATATTATAGGGTGCTTTTACTTTGTATTACATTAACGTTTAAATATTATTGACATGGGAAAATGTATTAACAGAGTTGAGTTGGGAGGTAATGTTGGGTTCGATCCTAAAATTAACACATTTGAAGAGGGAGCTATTGTAATGAGACTTTCACTGGCAACAAATGAAAGCTATAAAAACCGAAAGGGAGAACTTTTGGAAGAGACTGTTTGGCACAATGTAGTGGCTTGGGCTGGAAAGTATATGCCCGATTTTGAAAAGATTAAAAAAGGAGATTTCTTACAGATTACAGGACGTTTAAAGCCTGTGCAGTATGTTACCAAAAGTGGAGTAGAAAGACAAACCTATGAAATTGTTGCTTCGGGCATAAAACTAGAAGATAATTCGGAGGTGTAGAAAATATTATCTAATTTTGAGCATTAAAATAGGAGAGGACTATAATTCCTCTCCTTTATTGGTTTGATAAAATGGAAAAGAAAATAGTACTTTATAACACACTCTCAAGGAAAAAAGAAGATTTCAATACTATTACACCAGGTATGGTGGGTCTTTATGTTTGTGGCCCAACTGTATATGGAGATGCCCATTTAGGGCATGCTAGGCCGGGCATAACCTATGATGTGCTTGTGAGATTGTTTCTTCATTTAGGATATAAAGTAAGGTATGTAAGGAATATTACAGATGTTGGGCATATGGAGAACGATGCCGATTTTGGTGAAGATAAAATTGAAAAGAAAGCTAGATTAGAAGAGGTAGAACCTATGGAAATTGTACAGCACTTTACAATTCGCTATCATGAGTCAATGAAGCTGCTCAACACCCTTGCTCCAAATATAGAGCCTAGAGCGAGTGGCCATATAATAGAGCAGATATCTTTAGTTAAAACTCTTCTTGAAAAAGGATTTGCATACGAGAGTAATGGGTCGGTATATTTTGATGTAGAGGCGTACAATAAACAGTACCCATATGGTCGTCTATCGGGCAGAACTTTAGAAGATATGATTAGTAATTCTAGGGTCCTTGAAGGGCAAGAAGATAAAAAATTTCCGTTCGATTTTGCACTTTGGAAAAAAGCAACTCCCGAACATATTATGCGTTGGCCTTCGCCATGGAGTGATGGTTTTCCAGGTTGGCATCTGGAATGCTCTGCGATGAGCGCTAAATATTTGGGAGACAATTTTGATATTCATGGAGGCGGAATGGATCTGCTTTTCCCACACCATGAATGTGAACTTGCACAAAATACTGCTTCTCGCGGTAGTGGAGGAGTTAACTACTGGATGCACAATAATATGATTACAATAAACGGTCAAAAAATGGGAAAATCTCTAGGTAATTTTATTACTCTGGAAGAACTTTTTACCGGTAGTCATAAAATTCTTAACCAGGCGTATAGTCCAATGACTATTAGATTTTTCATTCTTCAAGCTCATTATAGAAGTACTTTGGATTTTAGTAACGAAGCTTTGACAGCTGCCGAGAAAGGATACAAAAGGATGATGCAAGCAGGGCGTGATTTGGCAAAACTCAATATAAAAGAGGGAGAAGCTTCTCAAGAGATTCTAGATCTTGTAAATGGAGTGTATAGTGCCTTGTGTGACGATATGAATACGCCTATTACAATTGCCCATCTTTTTGATGCAGTAAGAGTTGTGAATAGTGCAAAAGAGAATAAAACCTCTATAACTAAAGGTGATTTATCCCAGTTAAATCTTCTTTTTAACGATATTGCTAGGGATGTGTTAGGATTGCTAGACGAGGGGGCAATTGGAGATAATAGCGGTGTTTTAAAAGGAGTTATGGAACTTCTTTTAAATATGAGAAAAGAGGCTAAATCGCAGAAAGATTTTGCCAAAAGTGATGCAATAAGAGATAAGCTTATAGAATTAGGAGTTAATATCAAAGATACTAAAGAGGGTACTGAGTGGGATATTTGATAAGTTGACGTTCTAATTGGCTTAATGTTATAATTTTGACTTTAGCTATGTTTAAAAAGAAATTGATTTTATCATTGATTGCAATTTGTTTGTGGGCTTCCTCTTTTGGTGCTCAAAGAGAATTTGCGATAATTGTAGATCAAGACACTTATTTGGCATGCAAAGCCGAAATAGAATACTACAGATCTGTGCTAGAGAGTGAAGGGCTCTCTGCTGTAGTGATTGCCCGGGTGTGGAGCGACCCTGTACAGGTTAAGGATGTCCTATACAAAATGTATCTATCTGGAAATTTGGAAGGTGCTGTATTCATCGGTAACGTTCCAATTCCTATGATACGGGATGCTCAACACTTTACTTCTGCCTTTAAGATGGATCAGGAGCTCTATCCCTTTATGAGCTCCTCGGTTCCATCCGATAGGTTTTACGACGATTTTGATCTCAAATTTGACTATTTAGGGCAGGATACTAGCAATTATCTTCTACACTATTATTCATTGCTACCTCATTCTCCTCAGAAAATAAGTTGTGACATATATACAGGAAGAATAAAGGCAACTCGCCAGGGAGAGGAGGGCTATAAACAAATTAGCAGCTATCTCACTAAACTTTTTGCACAAAAAAAGAAGGAAAACAAATTAGACGTAATCACATCTTACACTGGAGAGGGATTACTATCTAATAGTTTAACCGCATGGAAAGAGGGGGGAGATGTTTTAAGGGAGCAGTTTCCTAGTGCTTTCCTAAATAAAAACTCAGTTAAACTTTTGAATTTTAATATGTATCCCTATATGAAAGACATTGTAATAGATGAACTTCGTAGGGAAGAGATGGATTTAATGTTGTTTCATGAATATGGTACACCCGATCCTTATCGCCATTATCTTACGGTAACCCCTCAAGATGTTCGTGCAGGAATCACAGTAGAAGATATTACTAATATAAAACCAAATGCAAAAGTTGTAATCTTTGACGCTTGTTATAATGGCGATTTTAGAGAAGATCAATTTGTTGCTGGTGAATATATCTTTGGAGGTGGGAATACCTTAGTTTCATTTTCTAATAGTGTCAATACATCGCAGAATAGGAGCTCCAATGATCTTATTGGAATGTTGGCTTTAGGTTTTAGTGTGGGAGAGTGGGCAAAAGAGATAAATAATTTGGAGACACATATAATTGGTGATCCCACATTTAGATTTAATGGCGAGAATCGGCTAAATATAGATCTTAAATCAAAAGATGTTTCATACTGGCTCACTATCCTTGAAAACCAAGAACAGCCCGATATTAAAGTATTGGCTCTGCATAGGCTATTTAATCTAAGATATGAAAAAATGCCCCAATTGTTGGTCAATACCTACTATTCTAGCCCCTTTTATACTGTTCGTCTTGCAGTGTTTAATTTTCTACAATTTTATAAAGGCGATTATTTTAGCGATTTAATAGAAACCTCGGCATTCGATCCTTATGAATGTATAAGACTTAAATCTGTATTTTCTATGGGGCAGATAGGCTCCAATGATTATATCCCTTACATTTCTTCTATATATCTTAACGACTATTTAGACGAGCGGGTGTTCTTTAGTACTATATCTTGTTTTGATTTAATGGATATGGATAAATTGGAGGCCGAAGTTAAAAAACAGTTAGATGTAAATACATCTTATCCTAATAAAGGAACTGTATGGAAAGAGTTTAAGAATAGACTTAATTCGCGCAAACGCATATATGAGATAGCAGGCGATATTACAAATAAAGAGAGATCTCTTGAGGTGAGACTCTCGGCAGTTCAAATGCTTAGAAATTATACATATCATAGAGATGTTAAAGATTACCTTATTGTATTACAAGATAGTAGCGAAGATGTTTCATTAAGAATTGCACTTGCCGAGGCTTTGGGGTGGTTTACTCTTTCATGTGAAAGGGAGACTATAGTTAAGGTTTGTAATGAGTTGGCTACAGTTGTGTCTGATAATAACAAATTTAGTGACGCTCTCCTTAAAACAGCAGCGCGCATTCAAGTTTACATGCGATAAAATAGGAAAATGATGAAAAGGCTTTTTAATATTTTATTTTTGACTTTGCTCTTTGTGGGTTCTGTATTTGATTGCTATGCTAAGAGTCGTATTATTTCTCCTGGTGGGAAATTCGATTCTAGGCTTTTGATTGTGATAGATTATGCGAGTTTCGACGCTGTTAAAACTCAAGTTTTAGAGTATAAAGAAGTTCTTGAACAAGAGGGCCTTGGTGTAGCGATACTTGTAGGTGAATGGAAAACTCCCGATGTTTTAAAACATGAGATCATTAAATTATATAAAAGAAAACCTATTATAGAGGGAGTAGTCTTGATTGGAGATATCCCAATTGTTAAAATAAGTAACTTTCTTCATGGTACTAAAGTATCTAAAATAGATAAAGATAAGTTTTCTATAGAGGATTATTCGGTAACTAGCGACCGTTTTTATGACAATCTAAATTTAGAATTTGAATTTATTAAGGTTGACCAAAATAACCCTCGGCACTTTTATTATAAGTTAACAGAGAGCTCTCCTCAGGTAATTGAGAGTGACTTTTACTCTGCACGAATGCTTCCTCCTACAGGTATGACCTCTCTAGAAATTGGGGTAGATTCATATTTTTTACTCAAGAGATATTTAATAAAAGTTATTAATGCTCATAAGGAGATTAATTATGCCGATAATATTAAGTTTGTTAATGTGTTAAATTATAATTTAGATTGTTTGACAGCTTGGCAAAATGAGCAATTTGCAATTAAGGAACAGTTCCCCGAGGCTTTTACCTCATCTAGAGGGAATGCTTTTTATAATTTCCGTGAAGAACCATCTTTGAAATTTAAGTTGTTCGAAAGAATGCAAAAGGAGGGGACAGACCTTTTTGTCTTTAATGAGCATAATCATTTTGGTAATATTTATATTAACAGTGAATCAGCTACCCATATTACCGATGCTCCTTCCCAAATTACTCCTTCTGAGCTTAGAAATCTAAAACCACAATCTAAAATTACAATTTTGGATGCTTCTTGTAATACCTCTTTTGACCTACCTAATTATGAAGCGGGTTATCACGTTTTTGGGGAAGGAAATACTATTGTAACTCAAGGTAATACTATTTTAGCCCAAGATAATACTCTAAGTATTTCTCAGGATAAATGGCCAATGGAATTAATTGGGATGCTTGCCCAGGGTGCTAGAATTGGGTTTTGGCAAAAGGAGATTCAAACTCTTGAATCGCATTTAATTGGAGATCCCACCTATTCACTTACAGCAGGATCTGCTGCAAAAAGTCGCAGTTTCGAAGCTTTTGCTTTGAATAAAAATTTAACATTTAATTCCAAGGAGAATAAAATATGGAGGTCTTATCTAATGAGTGGCGATCCCGTATATCAAGCTATTGCATTAAAGCAACTATCTAAGAAACCACCAAAAGGATTCGATAGTCAGTTGATAGATTTTTTAAAAGCAAGCCCATATTATGTAGTTCGGATGCAAGCGTTAAAATGCTTAATAAATTTATCAAGTAAAAACTTGCCTCAGGCTCTTTCGATTGCTTTGCAAGATCCATATGAACTTATTAGAAGAAATGCTGCCATTTTTGCAGGTTTTTGTGGAGATTCTTCTCTAGTTGCTCCACTTGTGCGTGAGATTATTTTCTCTAAAGAGAGTCAAAGAGTACTTTACGCTGCGCAAGGTTCTTTGGAAATGTTTGATTTTGAGAGTGTGAAATTTCAAATCTTAAAACAGACACAATCCTCTAAATTAATGCATAAGGAGAGAGATGCAAGTAATCTAATATCTTATTATTTGCAAAAGCAGGAGAAAAATGCACATTGTTTAAATGTAATTAAAGATAAAAATATACCTGTGCTCGATAGAATAATAGCAATTCGAAATCTTCGTGATTGCAATAACCACCAACAAGTAGAAAAGTTACTAAAAGTTTTGGAAGATAATTCTACCGACACTAGTGTGAGAGTTAATTTGGCCGAAGCCTTTGGTTGGTTCCGATGGAGCGTCAAAAAAGATCTTATCATGCAAAAGCTTCACCGCGTGTACAGAGAGAAAGGCATACCCAAAGAACTCAAAGCCGAAATACTCCAAACCATCCTTCGCTTAAAAAGCATTTAATTTTTTGCTCGTTTGCATTTCTTGAAACTACTTATAATACAGCAAGATAGGTTTATCAAATAGGCTGAAAAAAGGGGTATTAAAAGAAGTTAACTATCTGAATATAAGGATATTCAAAGAAATGCAAACAATTTGAATTTGTCTGTAGCGCGAAGCTTAAAAACTGCCGATAGGCACCATATATTGCGACAGCACATATTTATTGACTATTAAAATAGATAGCTGGGAAACTTTAATGAAGCTTAAATGGGAGCCCTTACTGGATCTTGATCAATAAATTGTTCTGTGGGTTTTACAGATACTTTTATTACGTATTCATAACCACTTTCATAAACGAACCCACTTATTCCACGAGTAAGTAACCTCCACTCTTCATCTTGGTAAGAACTTGCAAATCCCAAATTTAAAGCAAAATATCAAAAAAGCCGGCAGGAATATCCGGCCGGCTTTGATTTATGTGAAAGAGTAATTTTTTGGGATACTCTTTACTAACTTTTTTTTAATCTTCGGTTAGTTGATAGCCCCAATCAATTCCCTTGAGAGTGGCGGGAACACCTTTTTTCATCCATACTGGCATTGGTGCACCTTTTAGGTAGTGATTAAAGAACTGCTCTAATCTAATGCTAAGGTCTTTTGCATTTACTCTGCTGCTAAGGTTATGAGATTCATTGTTATATTGAAGTAACCACGCTGGCTTGCCTAAACGTTTAAGAGCTGTAAAATACTCTATACCTTGATACCATGGAACTGCCTCGTCTTTGTCGTTAGACATTATAAGTAGAGGAGTTTCCACTTTGTCGGCAAAAAAGATAGGAGAATTCTCTATATATAGATCGAATCCATCCCAAAGAGTTTTGCCAATTCGGCTTTGAGTATGTTCGTACTGGAATTGGCGAACCATTCCCGAACCCCATCTTACTCCACCATATGCACTGGTCATATTGGATACGGGTGCTCCTGCACCACCAGCCTTCCATTTGAATATTTCTGGCTGAGTAACCATGTAAGCAACTTGGTATCCACCCCAACTTTGCCCTTGTATTGCAATATTATCTTTATCTACCCAAGAATTTTTTAATAGCATTTCTACACCGGGAACAATACAATCCATAGCACTTTTACCTGGATGACCTATCTCATAAGCTATATCTGGAACAAAAACTAAATATTCGTTACTAACAAAGAAAGGGATATTTATTGTAGAACGGCTTGGAGATGGAGATCTATAGCTATTAAGACCTTCCGAGCTTCTTTCGTAGAAATAAACTATCATAGGATACTTTTTAGAAGGGTCGAAATTCTCTGGTTTATGTAGTATTCCATCTAATTCTATACCTGTTTTAGAAGTCCAGCTAACAAGTTCATTGGTACCCCAGTTGTAATCTTGCTGTTGCGAGTTAATATCGGTAATTCTAGATTGAGTTTTAAAATTGTCTTTTGTAATCCAAACATTAGGGGAGTTAACAAAATTGTGTTTAATATATGTAATTACCTTTCCATCTTTAGAGATATTAAAAGAAGCAAAAGTCATAGGTTCTACAATCCACTTAGTCATAATAGGTTTCTTCTTACCCATCTCTTTAAAGTAGTAACCATTATCTTTGGTCTTATTATTAAATGCCGAGAAATAGATAATCTCTTTAGGTTTAATAGGATCATTTTTACCGCTAGAGCTGAGTGACATATCGTTTAAACGATTTATCTTGAATGTGAGGTTCTCTTTACGGCCAAGTCCATCTGTTAGATTTATAGGGGAACTCTCTCCCTTAGGGTCTATTTGCCATATATCGTATCGGTCGTTAATAAGGATAGCTTTGTCTCCCACAGTCCATCCTTCGTGGCCATATGAGCCAGCCATTACAGGTGAATCGTGTAGTTCATTTGCAAGGGGAACAGTTAGATCTTTAGTAATACAAATAGTTTTTTCTGTAGCAACTTCGTATGAGTACCACTGTTGATCTACATTATTGAACCATGTTAAGAAATTACCTTCTGGTGAAGCTGTTACATATGAAATGTATTTATCTCCAAACAATAACTTACAGCTACCATCATTTATATTAATAATATAAAGATCGTTCCTTGGATTGGCGCTCCATTGAGATTCCATTTGGTAGTTGTAACTAGAGACAGAGAAGCCCCAATTTGAATCATAATCTTTAGGTATTTGAACAGAGAAGTATTCGTCTTGTGAGATTTGAACTAATTTAGGCTCTTTATCTAGCTCAATCATACTCATATATGATTTTTTGAGCTCTCTATTTACATTAAGTAGTTGAACAGGTTGTATATACTCTTCTTGATAGCCCCATATATCTAACTTAGCAACTTCAGCCTCAATTATGGTAGTATCTTTTTCTGGAAGAGTAGGAGCTATGCCAAAGAAAAGACGTTGCCCCGATTTGCTTATTTGCAAAGGCCTGTTTTCACTTATTGCCCATCCCTCTTTAACTCCCTTAAGGCTATTGTCTATTATCACTTTTGCCTTAGGATATCCCTCTTTATAGTGAAGAATACTAATATTTTTACTCCCTTTTTTTGTTGTATCTAAGTTGGCATAAAAGAGAATATGTTTGTTGTCTTCACTTACTGTAGGCATTTTTACAGTTTGCTTAAGGTCAAAATTGTAAATTGTAGTAAGGGCTTTTGTTTTAGGAATATAAAGGAATAGACCTGGCTCGGTAATAGAGTCTTTTGAGTTAGGTATTCTTATAAAGAATAGAGAATCTCCGCCGGTAGAGAAATCAAAATTAGTAACATATTTAAGAGTATCTATTGTACCACTTTGCAGCTGATAAACCATTAGGTCGCTACCCTCTTTTTTATCTTTTTTAACAGCTTTTTTACCTTTGCTTGTATCGGCAGGTGGAGTAGTTTGGAATGCAATAAATCCTTTATTGTAGCGGCCAGTTTTTAGACTCTTTAAGTAAGGTATTTTTTTAAGCTCCTTTGTATGCACATTGTATATCCCTAAGGTATCTTTTGGCATTTGATCTGGCTTAACTTTTTTATTTCTAGCCTCTCTGCTCTCTTGGAAAAAAGGCTTAATGGTAGTTACTAAAAATTTCCCATCTGGAGTTAGTCCTGTTTGACTAGCTCTATCTATGGTGGTTCGTTCTAGAGTTTTAAAATTTAAGATTTCTACGTATGAATTGCCTTCTTGCTCTCTTACCATATAGGAGCCAAACTTACCATCTTCGCTCATAGAAAATGATCCAACACTCTTCCATGAGTCATATACGCTATGGTCTAAAGGTTTCTTTTGTGAGAAAGCAAAAGAGACTGCAAGAACCATGGCTATTGTAATAATGTTTCTTTTCATTAATTAATATTTTGTTGTTTAATACTGTTTTGTGGTGTTATGTAAATAATTATTTAGAGATAGTTATTCTTTAAGCCACTTATCTAACCATCTGAAGTATACTCTATTCCATTGAATGTTATTCTGTGGTTTAATAATCCAGTGGTTTTCATCTGGGAAAAGTAACATCTCTGATGGAACTCCCAAAGCTTGTGCAGCGTTAAAAGCAGCCATTCCTTGATCTACAGGTACTCGATAGTCTAACTCTCCATGAGTTACTAGAATAGGTGTGTCCCAATTTTTAACAAGTTTATGAGGGGAGTTACTGTAGTGTCTGTTTGCAATAGGATTATTGTCCCAAGGAGCGCCTCCATTATCCCAATGTGGGAAAAACATCTCTTCTGTGGTCATGTACATATGCTCTTGGTTGAATATGCCAGCATGAGAAACAAAAGCACTAAACATACCTTTGTGAATACCAGCTAAGTAGTAAATTGAATATCCACCATAGCTTGCTCCTGCTGCTCCAACTTTACCAGCGTAGCTCTCTTTTTTAATCTCTTTAACAGCACTAATATAGTCTTGCATATTTAAACCAATGTAATCGCCAGAAATTTGATCTGTCCACTCTTGGCCAAATGCTGTAGTTCCTCTTCTGTTAGGTAAAAGCACAATGTATCCTTGGCCTGCCATAAGTTGGAAGTTCCATCTTGTAGACCAGCTTTGGCTTAAGGTACCTTGTGGGCCACCTGTGCAGAATAGAAGAACAGGATATTTTTTTGCTGGGTCGAATCCTGGAGGGTAAACTACCCACATGTGCATATCTTTATTGTCTACTGTTTTTATCCATCTCTCTTCTACTTTACCCATTGTAATTTGTGACAGTAGATGGTCATTCTCTTTACTAATATTTTCAAATTCACCTGTAGCAGGGTCTATCAAAGCAATTTCATTGGACATAGACATGCTTTTGTATGTTGCAACGAGTTTGTCTCCAGCTAGTGCAACTTTGTCGAAATCTACTTGATCTTCGGCAATTTTAGTAATTGCAGCATCGGCAATATTTACTAGATAGATTCCTGTAAGTGCATTTACGCAAGAGTTAAAATATATTCCAGTTCCGTCTGCTCTCCATACAGGCGATTCTGCATTGTATTTGTAATTAGCTGTAAGTTCTGTTTTTAAACCAGTTTCTAGATTCATTACGAAAAGTCTATGTTTATCGGCCTCAAAACCTGGTCTTTCCATGCTTATCCATGCAAAAGATTTTCCGTCTGGAGCGAATAAAGGATCGGTATCGTATCCCATCATCCCTTCTGTAAGGTTTTGATGAGTTTTATTTGCTATATCGTAAAGATAAATATCTGTATTGGTTGAGTATGCATATTCTCTTCCTGTAACTTTTCTTGAAGAGTAAAGGATTTGTTCTCCATTGGGGCTCCAGCTAAGTTGCTCTATACCACCGAAAGGAAGAGTAGGTAACTCATATGGCTCACCTTCTAGAATATCTATTATGTTAGAGATTGAATTACCATTGAAGTCGGCAATAAAAGAATGAGGAATCTCCTCTACGAAATGATCCCAATGACGATACATCAATTTATCTATCATTCTTCCTGTTGCTTTGTCTAAATCGCTCCAAACATCTACTGCTTTGTCATTAGATTTTACGCTAGAAACAAATAGAATTTTATCTCCAGTAGGAGAGATGGTAAACTCAGAAATCCCGTTTGTGTATTCACCAATTTTAACTCTTTTGTTTCCCTCTCTGTCCATTTTCCAGAGTTCTCCACCCTGCAAAAATAAGATCTCTTTTCCTTCGTTAATCCATTTGGCATTGCTTTCGCCCTTAACCGTAGAGGTTATTTGACGTTTGTTGCTGCCATCTGTATTCATAATAAATAACTCGCGGTTACTTTTATTTTGAGCTATATCTGTGAATGATACTCCAAAAAGAATCTCTTTTAAATCTGGCGAAACTTGAGGATCGCTCACTTTTCCCATTAGGTGCATAACTTCGGGAGTCATTATCCCATCTTCTACGGTAATAGTACTCCTTGAAATAGGAGTGCCCTCATCGGTTTTTTCCCCGCCTGTAGAACAAGCATGGGTAATAACTGCGCATGAAATTAACATAACCAGTAATTTACTCTTCATAATATTAAGTTTTTATAATTAATTGTCACTTTAGGATGGAACAATCTTGTAAAAATAAACTAAAAATAGATAAATTCCTCGGCTTTTGTCAAAAAACTCCCCTTATTAATAATAAATCGCAACAGATCTATTATTAATTAAGATTAATTTATAATGAAATATTTATTTACAAGTTAATATTTATTCCTCCTTTTATCCAACGCAGGGGTTGAGGAAGATTCCCAATAAACTCATATTTAGTATTAAATAGATTAGTAGCTTGTGCAAATGGCTTTATTTTCTTTCCATTCCACACTATTTTGAGATCGGCTAGAATGAATCCTTTATATGGGATCTCACTGCTATTTGGACCTAGATATGTACCTTCTCTTTTTTGATATGACAGATCCCAACGGGCATTAAGCTTTGAAACAATTTTGTGTTCTAAACTAAAACTAGCTTTATGTCTTAAAAAATCTGTTGCATAGAGCGAATGCATTCCATTACTCAATTTTTGTACATCCATCCAAGAATATGATGCTCCTGCTTGGGTTATAGGGCCATGTGAAAAAATATAAACAATATTCATATCTACTCCTGTAGAGGCGATATTAGTAATATTACTAGCACTCCACTGGTCGCTACCGCTCTTCCTAGTCCAATCTATTATGTTATATCCGTAACGATAAAATCCAGATAAAGAGGCTCTTATTTTATGGCTAGTAAACCTCAATCCTAGTTGGGTGGCTATTGCCTCTTCGGGCTTAAGCAGAAGGTTGCCTGTTTGGGTAGGACTTTTATAGTAGAGATCGGTAAAAGTTGGGTTTCTGTAACTATTGTTAATCCAGGCGTTTGCTTCTAAATATGGATTAATTTGATATGCTGTAGCAAAACCTGCATAAAGTCTTCTATTTGCCATCATTAGCCCAGCTGTAAATCGCCATTTTTCTAATTGTAATATATGACGTAAATAGAGTGCTGGAGTTTGTCTCTCTTTTGAACGAGTGAAAAAAACTCCTTTTTCTCCAGGAACTTCTATTCTATTTTCATTCTGCTCATTTGTTCCAGTCTCTATAATATTTCCAAGAACAGTGCTATAAATATGCTCGTACCTAAAATCACTACCCAAAGTGGTACTACCAGCTTTATTCCAACGGTAGGCAATATTTGCATTAACACCAGCAATGTCGTTCATGTGATAGTTGTGGCCAGCGTACCAATCTGGCGAGTCATACCTAAAAAGCTCAAAACGGTCGTGATGGCGTCTTTGGTAGAGAGTAGCGCTTATCTGCCATTTTTCATTCTCCCATAAATATTTTAATGAGGAGAGAAAAAGCCGAGTTTTTTCAAATTGTTCGGGATAGGCAATGGAGTAAAAACTATTAGCTCCAAACTCTTTTTGTTGATAGCCAGCCTGTAAATCAATGGAATGCCCCTTATTATTATAAAAGCTAATGTTTGAGTAGGCGTTAGTGATTTTAAAATCTGTGTTTGGCGAATATCCATCACTCATTGAATGACCCCCACCAACTTGTCCAGATATATCCCAGCCCTTAGAGAGAGAAGAAAATCCAACATTCGCGTTACCATTGAAGTAGCCATGCTGGCCTCCAGATAAAGACAGTTGCAAACTGTTTCTGATTGGAGATTTTGTGATAATATTGATAGCACCAGAATAAGCTACTGCCCCTTGAGACCATGCTCCTGGCCCATGCAAAAGCTCTATTCTATCAATTTGTGAAATATCTACCGGAATGTTTAGGGAGTGATGCCCAGTTTGAGGATCGGTAAAATTAACCCCATTAATCATAATCACCGTTTGATCAAAAGTTCCCCCAAGAATATTAAGATCGGCCTGTACTCCTTCGCTTCCGCGACTACGGAGGTCGGCCCCTTGAATGTATCGCAACAGATCTTGAATATTTTGGACAGCAGCCCGCTCAATATCTTTCTGTTGGATAACTGCCACTACTCTCACTAGTGGCTGGAATGGTGTGGGTCGTTCTGTGTTTATAACTAGCTCTTCTAAAGCTATTAATGTTTCGCTTGCGCTTTTTTGTTTACTCTGTGCAAGCGCAGGCACACTCTTGAACACAAGAAGTGAAGAGGTAACACAGAGTACACCTATTCTCACCACTTTACCCATAGAGGCAAATGCTGCCCACGGGGTTCGTTTCCATCTTTTAAAAGTAATGGTTCCCTTTTTTTTTACTTTTTCGTACATAATTTTTTTATTGGATCTGTTGCGATGGTGCAAAATTGAGATATAATAGAGTTATCTACAAATTATTTTTCTAATTTTGAATGATTGTGTAAAACCATTTAAAACAGATTATGATGATTAAGAGAGGAGTGTTATTTGCTTTAATGCTTGTTACAATGCAAAGTACATTGATAATGGCACAAAACCCCACCCTAGAAACTATTTTTAGTCGCAAAAGCGTGCGAAGCTTTACAGAACAGCCCGTTTCTCAAGAAGAGTTGGTTCTATTGGTAAAAGCTGGAATGGCAGCTCCAACTGGTATGAATAGACAGCCTTGGGAGTTTCTTGTGATTCAAGACAAAACAAAAATGGTAGAGCTATCGGCCAAGCTACCTTACGCTCTTATGATGAAAGAGGCACAAGCTTTAATAGTTGTGATTGGGAACCCCGAGACTTCTCCTTATTGGTTTTTAGACTGCTCTGCAGCAGCTCAAAATATATTAATTGCTGCCGAATCTATGGGGCTCGGTGCTGTATGGACAGCAGGTTATCCTTATGAAGATAGAATGGATATTATTTCAACCACCCTCTCTATTCCTCGGCCTTACCGCCCTTTGTGTACTATCCCTATTGGTTATCCAAGAGGAGAGCAAAAGCCAAAGGATAAATGGAAAGAAGAGAAGTTACATATGAATAAGTGGTAAAATGATAATAATTACAACTATAATAGGAATTAAGCTTAAGTATTAATTATAGATTATTTGAAAAAACTAATTTTGCTTATTGTTGCTGCGTTGTTTTTTGCAACCCATGTTAGTGCTGCTGTTTTTAGCGGTACTATACTGGATGTTAGAGGAATGCCTGTGCCATACGCTACTATTTATATTCATGAAAATTCTACCGGAATTGCTACTGATATAGATGGGCGTTTTAAGACCACACTTAAATCTGGAAACTACAGTTGTGAAATCTCCTCTTTGGGCTATAAAAGAGTTAAATTATCCTTAGTAGTTGGTGTAGAAAACATTGATAAAAAAATCGTTTTAGAAGATGAAATATACCGCCTTTCCGATCTCTATTTTAAAGCAGGAAAAGACGATAGAGCCTCTTATGTTATGCGTAACGCAATTGCGCGAGCCCCATATCATAGACAACAGGTGAGAAATTACCAATCTATGGTTTATACCAAAGGGAATATGACAGTTACTAAATTACCTGCACTTCTTAAACTTCAGGCTGGGAAATCAAAGACAAACCTTGTACTTAATAAAACCTTTGTTTTAGAATCTCACTCTGCTATAGATTTTGAATGGCCCAACAAATATCTTGAAACTGTAAAAGCATTTTCAAGTACGGTACCTGCCGATATTAACCCTGCCGATATTTCTGGAGTAAATACAGCTTCTGTATATGATAAAGAGTTTTACGGAAAACTCTCTCCATTGGCTCCAGATGCCTTTAACTACTATAAATTTGTTTATGAAGGTATAAGCAAAGAAAATAATAAGATTATAAATAAAATAAGGGTTACTCCTAAAAGAGGAGATGCTAAGCTTTTGCAAGGGCATATTTATATTGCCGATGATTTATGGAACGTTACATATGCCCATTTTTTAATAAAAGAGACAGGGGTAGAGATAGAGCTAAAAGTCAATTTTAACGAGACTGCTCCAGAGATAATGATGCCTACCTCTAACTCTATGGATGTGATTGTCTCCATAATGGGAGTAAAAGCGAGCGGCCATTATACCTCGTCTGTCTCTTATCTTTCTGTAAACAAAGGAGTACGAGATCTTAATTTTGGCAAAGTTGCTGTTACCGACAGTATAAACAATGCTCGTGAAGCTCGTTCGTTTGCAAAGAAGAGTGTTAAAATGATAGAGAAGGAGATTGAAAGAGTCAATTCAGCTAAAGAACTAGAGAGCCCAGTAGAAAAAAAAATAATTCGAAGAGAGAGTAAATATGAGATTAAAAGGGATTCTTCTATTAAGCGAGTTGTAGACTCTTTAGCTATAAAAAGGGATAGTAGTTATTGGTTGGCAGTGAGAGTTGTGCCTTTGCAACCTCAAGAAATTAGATCCTATAAAGAGGCAGATAGTTTAAAGATAGAATTTCATAAAGTTTTTGAAGAAGACTCTGTTAAACGTATTAATAGATCTACAGGGAATAAAATTTTAGATAAGATATTGTATGAAACCCGGTTTAAGGTAACAGAAAAATTAACTCTTGGCTATGGGGGACTCTCTAAGGTAATTGGCGGCTTTACTTTTACAGATGGTTATTGGCTGGGTCAAAACTTCTTTGCTGGCTATAAGTTGACTGATACTAAGACCATAGAGATAAAGCCCTCTTTCTACTATTCTACCTTTAGAAAAAAAATGATGTGGCAACTCCAAGCAGACTTTAACTATAGCCCTTTAAAATTTGGAAAAACATACTTATCTGTGGGAGATTTTAGCCGCGATATAAGTAATAACTCTCCTGTTAGTGACTTTGTAAGTTCCTATGCATCATTTTTGTTTGCACAAAATCCAAAAAAACATCTATCGGCTCGCTGGATAGAGATAGGAAACTCAATTGACGTCTATACTGGACTAAATTTAGATGTTAAGTTCTTGTTTAGCAATGTGAACCCGTTGGAGAATGGTAATAGTAAGGTGCTATCGGGAAAGCAGCCAGAATCTAATATTCCAGTGAATATCTATGGAGTGGAACAGTTAGAACACAGTAATCTAGAGTATTCTGCAACGGTACGTTATACTCCTCAATACTATTATAGAATAGTAAAAGATCGTAAAATATATGTAAAAAGCTCATGGCCAACATTTGCCATCAACTTTAAAGGCACCTTAAGAAAGAATGATCCCGCATTCTCTGAATGGGCTATGGTCTCTTTTTCTCTAGCTCAAAGAATAAAAACGGGACTTTATTCACAACTTATTTATAATGCACAGGTTGGCTCTTTCTACAATAAAAAGAATATTTACTTAGATAATTACAATCATTTTAGAGCATCAGATATAATAGTTACAGAGAAAAGCTTCACTTGGGATTTAATGCTTGCCAATCCATACCTCTATTCTACTCCAAACGAGTGGGTAAGATATAATGCCGAGTTTAGAAGTGGATATATTCTGTTAAATTATTTACCGTTTCTAAATAGCGCACTCTATAGCGAGTCTCTCTATTTAAAAGGTCTCTGGCTTCCAGATAAAAAAATAATTCACTCCGAAGCAGGTTATTCTTTTGGTATTCAGGGTCTTTTACGAGTAGGTGTCTTTACCGCATTTGAAGGCAGTCACTATAAAGGAACTGGATTCCGCCTAGAAATACCTATACTCTCAGAAATTTACCGTTAATACAATATCTATTTTATAGATAGTTTACCACTAAGATAATAGCTGAAAACATATTCACAAATAACTTTGGGAAAGTTTTTATATTCTATTTCATGAATTTTTGCAGCAAGAGTTTCGGGAGTCTCTAGAGGTTTTACTGCGCATCTTCCCTGAAAAAGATGTTGCCCATTGTCGTATTTTTCATCTACAAGGTGAATTGTTATGCCAGATTCACTCTCTTTCGCATCAATAACTGCTTGGTGAACTATATTGCCATACATACCTTTACCTCCATATTTTGGAAGTAGTGAGGGGTGTAGATTTATTATTCTATCCTTATATTTATTAACCAGTCTATTGGGGAACTTAAGTAAAAAACCAGCCAGTATAATAAAATCGATACTGTTCTCTTCGAGTAATCTATCTACGACGATACCTTCTTTTAATTCGATTGAACTAAAAAGAGCTGTTTTTACATTGAGGTTTTTTGCCCTTTCCAGTACAAAAGCATCTATTTTATTAGAAAGGACCAGCTTTGTCTCTATAGAAGGTAGAGAGTTTATACTATCTCTTTTAGATGAGTAATTATCACTTAGATAGTGAATAACCTCGTGCAGATATCTTTTATCTATAAGAGATTCAATAATATTTTGAGCATTTGTACCCGAACCCGATGCAAAAATTGCTATATTTATATTTTCCATTAATTACCTATTTCATTGAATCGTGCAAAGATAAGAAAAATAGGAAATTTTAGGGGCTAGGGTATAATTATACTAAGCAATTAAAAGGAGCTTGAAATCAGTTGAATAAGTTTATACTGCCTTAAAATTTTCATTTTTGGAATTTTTTGTGTTTCTTTGCACACTAATTTTGAAAT
>CAYIYT010000046.1:0-18073 GCA_964367735.1 uncultured Muribaculaceae bacterium | reverse complement strand
ATTTTAATTACTTTTGTATATGTTGCAAAGATAAAAAAGTTGAGATGCTAAACGATAATAAAATTTCAGAAATTAAGATCATTATTAATGGGCTTGTAAAAGATATAGATTCTTTAAGCGAGACAGAGATGATATCTCATTTGAAGTGGGAAGAAATTCTTATGAGTGCTTCACTTATTTCACATAAGTTAAACACATTAAGAATAGAACAAGAGCGCAGTAATATTAAAAAATATCTTTTGAAAGAAGATGCCAATAATCAGTTCGATTCCAACGATAATGAATTTAAGCGTATTGCCCACACAATATCTCAACTTAAAAATGAGATGTCAGAAATGCGATTAAATATTTCGGGATCCTTTTTAGATCAAGATGACCAGGAGATTGAAGTTGTAGATAATCAAGAGATTGAATTTAAAGAAAACCAAGAGATTGAAGAGATTGAAGAGATTGAAGAGGTAGAAGAGGTAGAAGAGGTAGAAGAAGTAGAAGTAGAAATAGAAGAGGTAGAAGAGAAAATTGTACATGAGAAAGAAGAGAACGAACTAGATTTTTTACTAGATAAAAGGTCCCTAATGGATATTGCAGTGCCTTATAGTTCTGAACCCAATTGGATGAAAGATATGCCAGGCATGCCTGTAGAAAATCTCAATATGGCAATAACATTAAACGATAAACTATTTTTTATTAGAGAACTGTTTAACCAAGATGAAGATCAATACCGTTTAAGTATGGAGAAACTTAACGATTTTAACTCGTTTAACGAAGCTTTAGAGTATGTTAGAGATGCATTTGAAGATTGGGACGAAGAATCTGATGCTGCCTATCGCTTTTTTATGACTTTAAGAAGAAGATATAATGGCTAAACTTTATATAGTACCTACACCAATTGGCAATTTAGAGGATATCACACTTAGAGCTATTAGAATTCTAAATGAGGTAGATCTTATACTTGCCGAGGATACTCGCACAAGTGCCTATTTGCTCAAGCATTATGACATTAAGGTACATATGGAGTCCCATCATAAATACAATGAACATAGGAGCATAGAGAAGGTTACCGATAAAATTATGGCTGGAATGAATGTCGCTCTTATAAGCGACGCAGGAACTCCTGGTATTTCTGATCCCGGTTTTCTATTGGTTAGGGAGTGCCGAGAAAAAGAGATAGAAGTTGAAACTCTGCCTGGAGCTACAGCATTTGTTCCTGCTTTAGTAAATTCGGGATTCCCATGTGATAGATTTTGCTTCGAAGGCTTCTTACCATTGAAAAAAGGAAGACAAACAAAAATGAAGGAACTTAGTGAAGAGAGCCGCACAATGATCTTTTATGAATCACCTTATAGACTTGTAAAAAGTCTCAAACAATTTATGGAGTATTTTGGAGCCGATAGAGAAGCTTCTGTCTCTAGAGAACTAACCAAAATTTACGAAGAGAACAGAAGAGGAACATTAGAAGAGCTGGTTAATTGGTATACAGTTAAAGAACCTAAAGGAGAGATAGTAATTGTTGTAAAAGGGAAAGGCAAAGAGTAGACCTATTCTAGTTATAATTTAAATATTTTAAGGAGGAGAGAGATGGATGTGAAAAAGAGATTGTCAATGCGTGAAGCATCGGGAGCTGTTTCCCTTGTGATTTTAATTCTGTTTGTACAAACAGTGATTTTTATTGTACAACCCGAAGCAGTGAAAGAGCAAGCAGCTATTCAAGAGCAAGTTGCAATAGAAGAACAAACTACTATAAAAGAAGAAAATTCCCGTTCTATTAACAAAGGTTCTATAGAGAGAGGTTCAACTTATGTAAGCCCAGATATTAAAGACAATAAGCAGAGGAAACAGAGGGAGATCCAATTGGATGTATCTCTATTTTCATTTGACCCTAATAGCGCTACGCAAGAAGAATTTGAAAAGTTAGGCTTGACTCATAAACAAGCACAAGTTATAGTAAAATACAGAGAAAAAGGAGGCGTTTTTAAAACCAAAGAGGAGCTAAAAAAAATATATGTTTTGCCAGATGGTTTTTATGATAGAGTAAAAGATTCGATATACATTGGAACTCTAGAGAACTCTCATAACAGTAAAATAGCTAACGTTTTGCCAGAAAAAATATCAATTGAACTTAACCAAGCAGATTCTTCTAGCCTACTAGAGCTCCCCGGAATAGGCCCTTATTATGCTATGAGAATTATTGAATACAGGAAAAAAATAGGAGGCTTCGTTTGTTCAGAGCAACTATTGGAAATCAAAGGAATAGATACTTCTAGGTTTTCTCTATTTGCCCACATGGTTTTTGCAGATACTCTTAAGATAGTTAAAAAGGATTTGAACAAAGCAACCCTGAACGAGTTAACTAGTAACCCTTATATTGGATTATACGCAGCGCGATCTATAGTAAGATTTAGAGAAATAGTTGGAAAAGAAGGTATAACATTGGCTACCTTGGTATTGAATAAAGTCCTTTCTCCAGATGTTTTAAAAAACCTAAGACATTATTTTAATTAAATACAATTGAATAATAGTATATTTGTCACAATTATAAAAATTCTACAGAAAAATGGATATCATAACCTGCAAAAATGTAGTCAAAAAGTTCAATGATTTTACGGCCTTAGACAACATTTCAATATCGGTTCCTAAAGGAGCCATTTATGGTTTATTAGGGCCAAACGGAGCCGGTAAAACTACTTTGATTCGAATAATGAATCAGATAACCATGCCAGACTCTGGCGAGGTGCTTTTTAATGGACAGCCTATTAAATCTACAGATATAGCCTATATTGGTTACCTCCCCGAAGAGAGAGGGCTTTATAAAAAGATGAAAGTGGGAGATCAAGCTCTTTATTTGGCAAGGCTCAAAGGATTAAGTTCATCAGAAGCTACAAAAGAACTTAAACAATGGTTTATAAAATTTGGTATCCAGGCGTGGTGGGATAAAAAGGTAGAGGAACTATCTAAAGGAATGGCACAAAAGGTCCAGTTTATTACAACTGTCTTGCACAAACCATCTTTGCTTATTCTTGACGAACCTTTTAGTGGCTTTGACCCTATTAATGTTCAGTTGATAAGGAAGGAGATATTAGATATGAGGGATGCTGGTACATCTATTATTCTCTCTACGCATAATATGGAATCGGTAGAAGAATTATGTGATAACATAGCATTAATCAATAAAGCTAAGCTCATTGTAACAGGAGGGTTAGAAGAGATAAGACGTAACCACGGGGAGAATGAAGTAGAAGTAATCTATAGAGCATCCGAGCCATATCAATTCGAGAAATTGGGCACAATCTCTGTTGTTACTAATACTATCGAAAAAAGAGGTTACAGAGCAGTATTGAGAGTTAAACCGGGCTCAAACTCCTCTGAAGTACTTAGAGAATTGGTCTCTAACATTGATATTCTCTCTTACAGAGAGCTTATCCCAAGAATGAACGATATATTTATTAAATTGGTAAGCTAAGGAGGCATAATATGAAAAACAGCAAAATATTCCTGATTATTTCACGTGAATTTTTAATTCGTGTTAGAAAAAAGTCATTTATAATAATGACAATTTTGACCCCACTTCTTTTTGCAGCCCTAATAGTTTTGCCATCATTTATAATGAGTCTCTCTTCTGGAGAACCTGGTAAAAAAATGTTAGTTGTAGATAGATCTCAAATTTGCGCTCCTTTTTTTAATAACACAGAAAACTATACCTACTCTTTCGATAACAGTGCTAATATAGAGAATATAAAAAAGAATTTTCCAGAAGATCTTTTTGCACTAATAGAGATATCGGAGCTAGACAGCTCTCTAAATCTTTCTGTTACAGCTGTTTCTTTGAAACAACTTAATATAGAGACCAAGCAGGAGATAGAAAGATCTGTTCAACAAGCAGTTGAAAAGACAAAACTAGAGAGATATAATATAGAGAATTTAGACAATATTATTAAAGATATAACTACAGATATTACTGTTAAAACTTTTACAATTAGCGATAAAGGAGACGAGAAAATTGCTATGGTAGAGGTATATATGGGTATTTCATATATATCAAGCTTCATGATATATATGTTTATATTTATGTTTGGCTCTATGGTTATGAGGGGCGTTATAGAAGAGAAGACCACAAGAATAGTAGAGGTTATAATCTCGTCTGTAAAACCGTTTGAATTAATGCTAGGTAAAATATTGGGAGTAGGAGCTGTTGCCCTTTTACAGTTTTTTATATGGATAATCCTTACAGTTGGAATTACAGCAGGAGTTCAATCAGTTATTGGAATAGATAAAATAACTGGCGGCACAGAGATGACTCAAATAGCAGGAACACAAGCAGGTTCAGATGTTACTCAGGTTATGGCATCGGTTCAGAATGACGATGGCTTTGCTGGAGAATTAATGAGTGCACTTGCAAATGTACCTGTTACTAGTATTATCATTTCGTTTATTCTCTATTTCATGCTAGGATATCTCTTATATGCAGCTATGTTTGCAGCAGTAGGTAGTGCCGTAGATAATGAGGCCGATACTCAACAACTTATATTCCCTGTTACATTGCCTCTTATTTTAGGGCTATTTATAATGATTCATACGTTCCAATATCCAGATAGTTCACTCTCTTTCTGGGGCTCTATGATACCTTTCACTTCTCCAATGGTTATGATGGCAAGAGTACCTTTTGGAGTGCCACTTTGGGAGCTAGCTCTCTCTCTTGGTTTACTAGTTGTTACTTTCTTTTTCATAACCTATGTTTCGGCAAAAATTTACAGAGTTGGAATACTTATGTATGGGAAGAAAGCTACATTCAAAGATCTATTTAAATGGATTAAGTATTAAAAACGAAAATTAACCTGCATGAAAAATAAATCGGCACTATTATATCTTCTATTTCTTATATTACCACTTGTGGTAAGTGCGCAGCAATCTGGTTTTACATTCAAGGCATCTAGAGTACTTATGGACTCTACTTGGGAGAAAAGCAACGAACCTGTTGTGGCAGGAATTATTGATTCTTTCAAACCAGAAATGGATAGATTGATGCAACAAGTAATTGGTTATACAGATTATGAGATGCGCTCTGGTAGGCCAGAATCGTTGTTATCTAATTTTGCTGCCGATGCTATGCTCCAATATGGCAGGAAAATAAGTAAAAACGGAGTGGATTTTTCCGTGACAAATTTTGGAGGTTTAAGGGCTTCTTTGCCTAAAGGAGATGTTAGAAGATATGATGTTTTTTCAATATTCCCATTCGAAAATTATTTGGTAATTATTGATGTACCTGGGAGTGCCGTAAAGGAGCTCTTTGACTCTTTCGCACGTAATAGAGTAGAGGCTTTTTCTCATAACATTCTATTGGAAATTAAAGGTGGCTTGTTAAAGGATGTTTTATTAGAAGGTGAGCAAATAGACCCCAAAAAAACATATCGTATAATTACATTAGATTTTCTTTTGGATGGAGGAGACAATGTTGCTGCCCTTAAAGTTGCTACAGAAATAGAGTACACAGGGATACTGTTAAGAGATGCTGTTTTAAATATAATTGAAGAGAGTACCTCTCAAAATAAAAAAATCACATCTTCTATAACAAACCGAGTTAAGATTGAAGATTAATTAGAGTTGATTATTATGAAAAGAATAGGATATATTAGGCTATTCATGGCAGCAAGTATGCTACTCTTTGCCTCTTTTTTAACAGGGCAAGATTTAGTTATACTGCATACCAATGATGTACACAGTAATATTGAACCTCTTGGCAGTGGTAGAAATTCTGGGTTTGGAGGCTTCCAAAGAAGAGCAAATTATATAAAGAGCGTTAGAGAAGCTCATCCAAACGTATTACTATTAGACGCAGGAGACTACAACCAAGGCACGCCATATTATACTTTATTTAAAGGTAAAATGGAAATTATGTTATATAATGCTATGGGTTATGATGTTACTTGCTTAGGTAACCATGAATTTGACGATGGGCAGAATATATTGGCAAATCGTTTAAAAGAGGCAGAGTTTGAAACTATTTGTGCAAATTTTGATTTTTCTAATTCACCATTAAAAGATATTACAAAACCTTATTCAATAATCTATAAAGGAGGAAGGAAAATAGGAATTATTGGGATTTTACTAGATCTTAATGGGTTTGTATCTAAGAATTCAATAGAAGGATTAAAATATAAAAACCCCATAGGTGTTGTTAATAAATTAGCTAGTAGACTTAAAAACAAAGAGAAATGCGACCTTGTAATAGTTTTAAGTCATATTGGTTATGAAGGAAATGGCAAGAAACGTCCTGGCGATCTAGAGCTTGCACGTTATACCAAAAACGTAGATATTATAATAGGAGGGCATTCTCATACATTTTTGGAACAGCCAACTATAGTAAAAAATAGAGCCGGCAAGGATGTTATTGTCAACCAGACCGGCGCTCTTGGAGTTTATGTTGGAAGAATAGATATCAATTTTTAATTGATATCTATTCCCTACTTATTGGAATCTACTTTTTGGTATATTTATACCTTTTAATTTTTTGAGTAGCAGTCTTTTCAAACTGCTCAGGATGATCTACTACAACAGATATTTTCGAAAACTTATTTACTCTTGCATTTACATATTCCGAAACCTCTTTCTTTATCTGTTCAAGTTTCTCGTTGAATGCTGCTATAATTTCGTCTTTTTTCTCGTCGTAAGTGTTCATTAACTCATCTTTCTTCTCTTCAAAATTGCTTTTAAAATCGTCTTTGACCTTTGTAAGTTCTTCTAACTTATCTTCGTAACTCTTTACGATTTGATCTTTGGTTTCGTAATAGGCGGCCAAAGCCTCTTCTTTAGCTTCTTTCAAAGCTTTGAGCTTATCGGGATTAAAGTAGACATTAGCAATTAGCTTCCCTTTACTTTCAGTTACTATAGATTCTGCAACCATAGAGTGCCCATTTAAAACCGTTTCTATCTCTTCTGGATATATATTCTCTCCACTAGGGCCTAGAATCATATTTGTTAATCTACCTTTAATATATAACCTTCCTTCGTTATCTATAATTCCTAAATCTTTTGTCCTGAACCAACCATCTTTTGTAAATGCTTGCTCGGTAGCTTCGGGATTTTTATAGTATCCAGGCATTATATTAGGCCCTATAGCAACTATTTCGCCTTCTCCAGTTATGGGATTAGGATTGTCTATACGTAAAGTAACGCCATATACCTTTGGCCCTGTAGATTGCCATTTAACAAATGCTGGAGTTGCGCCAGCAAGTAGGGGAGAGCATTCTGTGAGCCCGTACCCAATTGCATAAGGGAATTTTGCCTCATATAGGAATCTTTCTACTTCGCCATCTAGTTTTGCTCCACCTATACCAAAGAATCTTATTCTTCCACCAAATGTTTCCATTAGTTTTTTCCCCGCAACCCTATGTAAGAGTTTTCTTCCCGGAGTGGTACTATAAATTGCACTAATTAATTTACCAGAATTAAATTTAGGTTTAACTGTGTTTTTATAAATTTTCTCAATTATCATTGGAACACTCAATATGGTTGTAGGCCTCACCTCTTTTAGTGCTTTGAGAAGTACTGTAGGAGTTGGTGCTTTTTCCATATAATAAACAGAAGAGCCGCTAGCGAATGGAAGCATCATGCATAAACTACTTTCAAGAGTGTGTGAAAGAGGGAGTAGTGAGAGCCATATGTCCCATTCAAAACTAGGTCTTAGTATCATAGATGAATAGAGATGAGTACATAAGTTCTTATGGGTGAGCATTACTCCTTTAGAGTTACCAGTTGTGCCAGATGTATATATAATTGTTGCCAGATCTTCTTCTTGCGCCAATTCTACTTTATTCTTTTTTAAACCCTCTTTACAATGTAAGATTTGCATTGTGTCTATCTCTATTATAAGAGACATGCTCTCCATAATATCCTTCGGGATCTTATAAAGTAGTCTCTTTGAAACGAAAAGAACTTTAGACTCAGAGTGTTCAACTACATTACGTATTTCAAATTCAGAGAAATCGGGTAGCATTGGTACTGCTACTCTTCCAAAGGCAGTTATAGCAAAATAAGCCACAGGCCAGTTAGGCATATTTTGACTTAATATTGCAATTTTATCTTTAGGTTCTACTCCGTTCTCTGTTAATAGATCTGATACAATTTTAGTTTTATCTCCAAATTCTTTATAAGTGTAAGAATCTTTAGAGATATAAGAAAAAGAGATATTGTCTTCGTATTGAACTATACTATAGTCAAATAGATCTCTTAATGTTTTAAATACAGGTATTTCCATTTTATATTATAAATATCAATAGTGTAATTAGAGCAATAATCATTCCAAGTCTTTACCAGTAGTAAAATTATGAGGATGTTTGCCTACTACTCCTTTCTCTTTGTACCACCTTCTTATCTCTTTAATATCTGCTTTGGCATCGCTAGTTAGTTCAAATTTCTCTCCTCTTCCTACCTCTTTTTTCCCCCAATCAAAATAGCCAAGATATACAGGTACATTTGCTGCTGTGGCAATAGTGTGAAAACCAGCTTTCCATTTTTCTGTTGGTTTCCTTGTTCCTTCGGGTGCAATTGCTAGGTGTAGCACTTCTCTATTTTTAAATTCTTCTATTATTTGAAGAGTAACAGAAGCTCCGTTTTTTCTATCTACAGCTACTCCGCCCATAGCTTTAACTATAGGAGCAAGAGGCCCTTTAAAAAAACTTTGCTTAACCATTACGCTTGCGGTTCTTCCCATTGAGCTGTAGTATAAATAGGATATTACAAAATCCCAACTGGAGGTGTGTGGTACTCCAAGAATAATGCATTTTGGTTCTGGTACAGGTGGCTCCATGACTTTCCATCCAAGGATCCATAATATAAACTTAGCAATGTACTTCATCTTTTTATTTTTATTGATGGGCAAATATAGCCTTTTTCTACACTTAAGAGAAAAAGCAATCAAACAAGTATATTTGTCACTTGAATGATTGCTTATTCTTTCGAAAAGAACCTTTAATTATATTTTTATAGTTTAGTTTTAAATGAAGAGTGACATATTGGCCTGTTCGCTTCTTTCGAGGTAGGTTGCTACTCCTGCAAAGTTCACACCATCCATAAGTTCCTCTTCTTTAATACCCATTACATCCATACTCATGGTACATGCAATAAACTCAACTCCGTTTGCTTGGGCTTGTGCTATGAGTGATTCCAAAGAGTCTATGTTTTTCCTCTTCATTATCAACTTCATCATTACACTACCCATCCCTAGCATATTCATTTTAGAGAGCTTAAGTGCACTAGCGTTTTTAGGTAGCATCATCCCAAACATTGTACCAAGAAAATCTTTTTTCACCTTAACAGGTTCTCGTCTTTTAATAACGTTTAATCCCCAGAATGTAAAAAACATAGTTACTTTTTTGCCCATAGAAGAAGCTCCGTTAGCAATTATAAATGATGCAAGAGCTTTATCCATATCGTCACTAAATACAACAATGGTTTTATTGTCTCCTGCAATTATACCACTGCTTGCGTTAAACTGTAATGAAGAAGATTGTTTGCCTTTTTCTAGTTTTGCAGTAATCACTCCCTTTCTGTTTTCTACAGAGATGAGTTTGGCGCCCATTATATTACACCAAGAGGCTACATCTTTCCCAAATGCTTGATCTGTTGCTCTTATCTCTAGGCGTTCTCCCATTCCAATCTTGTCATAGCTGCTTTTAAGCTGCATAATTGGACCAGGACACTGAAGCCCTGTTGCATCTACAGAAAGAACCGTCTCTTTATCTACCTCTACTAAGAAATCGTCCGATCCTATTGCACCTGCAAAGAACTCTCCAACTGTACCAATTTCATTAGCAATTGAGTATGTTTTGTAACCCCCAGATAGGTTGTATACATTTTCATACCCATTTTGAGCCAAGATCCTGTATGCGACATAACCTCTAAGACCGGCTGCACAATAAACTATTATTCGTTTATCCTTGGGAAGTTCAGAGAGTCTCTCTCTTAAAGAATCTACAGGGATATTTATTGAGCCTGGGATTGAACCTAACTCATACTCTTCTTTAGTGTTTACATTTAGAAGAATATCTTTTTTAGGATTGGTATTGGCAGCATCTCTCCAATGAATAATTTTAACTTTTCCGTTTAATATATTTTCGGCCACAAAACCAGCCATGTTTACGGGGTCTTTTGCCGAGGAGAAGGGAGGTGCATAGGCGTGCTCAATTTCCATAAGATCGTAAATAGTTCCTCTATTTTTCACCACCATTGCAAGCATCTCTATTCTTTTGTCTACACCATCGAATCCAACAACTTGGGCTCCAAATAGTCTTCCATCTTTAGGTGAGAACAAGATTTTGATAGAGATTGGAAGTGCATTTGGGTAATAGCCTGCATGCGAAGAGGAGTGTGTAAAAGAGGCTATGTAATCTATACCATCTCTTTTTAGCCATTTTCCACTTGCTCCAGTAGAAGCAACAGTAAGGTCAAATATCTTAGCTATACCAGTACCTATACTCCCTTGATACTTATATTTATTTCCATAAACGATATTGTCGGCTACAATTCTTCCCTGTTTGTTTGCGGGCCCAGCAAGAGCAATTAGAGCCGGCCCACCCAACACTCCGTGTGTTACCTCGGCAGCATCGCCCAAAGCATATATATCTGGATTGGAGGTTTGCATATACTCATTGGTTTTTATCCCTCCAGTTTTACCAATTTCTAAACCAGCTTCACGAGCCAGTTTTGTCTCGGGACGTACACCTATACTCCATATTACCATATCTGCTTTTAGAGACGATCCACTCTTAAGAAATACCTCTACACCGTTTTCATATGGTGCGAACTTTTCTACAGCATCACTTAAATGTAATTTTACGCCTTTGGTTCTAAGTTCAGATTGTACAATTGTTGCTGTGGAGTAATCTAGATGAGACATCACTTGATTGGCCATCTCTACAAGGTCTACCTTTATTCCAAGATGGTGTAGATTCTCTACCATTTCCAATCCAATAAAGCCACCTCCAACAACTATTGCTTTCTCTACTTTCTTTACTGTTACAAATCTTTTAATTTTATCGGTGTCGGGTACATTACGTAGAGTGAAAATATTGGGATGCTCAATTCCTTCAATTTTAGGTTTTATAGGTTCAGCCCCTGGTGAAAGAATTAATTTGTCGTATGTCTCTGTATAACTAGTCCCTTTCTCAATGTTGTAGATGTGAGCTATTTTGTTTTCGGAATCAATTTTTTCTACCTCCGATTTAGGGCGGATATCTATATTAAAACGGTTGCGAAAGCCTTCTACTGTCTGTACAAAAAGGTTGTCTCTTTCCTTTATTACACCCCCTATGTAATAGGGTAAGCCACAATTGGCATATGATACATACTCTCCTCTTTCAAAAAGAATAATTTGGGCACTTTCGTCGTTTCTTCTAAGTCTTGCGGCAACAGATGCTCCTCCCGCAACTCCACCGATTATTAAATATTTCATAAAAATAAATTAAATTAGTTGTCTATGGCAAATAATATCATTAAGAACTATTTGCAAAGGAAAATAAATTTTTATGAATATCAAAATATTTTCCAAAGGAAATTTGTTTTATTTGAAATTATATCTAATTTTGCATCAAGTTTAATTAATGAATACTAAATAAAATGAAGATATTTAAAACTATATTGCCTCTATTACTGGTAGTTATGTCTGTTGCAGCATGTGGGGCAAGATCTACAGGAGTAAAGGATAAAAATAATACAGAAAAGGATATTAAAGTTAATAAAGAGAAGAAGACCTATACTATCTCTTTAACAAAAGAGGAGTTTCGTAAAAAGGTAGTAGACTATAAAGGCAATCCAGAAGAGTGGCTTTTTATTGGAGACAAACCTGTTATTGTAGATTTTTGGGCTGAGTGGTGTAGCTATTGTCGTAAACTAGCGCCAGTTTTAGAAGAACTTGCAAAAGAGTACGAAGGCCAAATCTACATTTATAAGGTAAATACAGATCAAGAGAAAGAGATTGCTGCCACATTTGGAATACGCTCTTTACCAACATTGCTTTTTGCTCCTATAGATGGTGAACCTAAGGTAATCCAGGGAGCTCTTCCAAAGATCGAACTTAAAAAGATTATAGAGGAAATTCTATTAAATAAAAGTAAATAATGAAAAAATTATGTGCAATTAGAGATGTTTGCCGTGCTCTTGGTATTTTTGAGAACGATTTCCTTAACGAGCATGGGATCTCTTTAAACGAGGGAATGGTATTGTGTTCTTTAAAAGAGAATAGACTCTCTTCTGGCGAGATTGCCAAGCAAATTAATCTTGCATGCTCTAATACTTCAAAACTCATTAGAGCTATAGAAGAGAGAGGATATATAGAAAGAGTATTGGGAGAAGAAGATAAGAGACAGATGTATTTTTCTCTTACTGCTACGGGAACGATAAAGTTACAAGATATTGAAAATGATTCAATTCCTGTAACTGGACCTCTTAAGAAAATTGTTAAGTAGTTTAGTGGTAAAATAGCTTAATGTAAGCTAAAGTTTAAACCCACTCTTCGCTCAGAATCTCACCTTTTATAGAGATTACAATGGCCTTTATAGGAATATTCCTATGGGCCTTTTCTCTTGCCTCCTTAGCCATACGAATTAACCCACCACAGCAAGGAACTTCCAACATAAGCACGGTTAGGGTATTAATTTTTGAGAGATCTATCATTGCTGTAAGTTTCTCTATATAGCTCTCTAAATTTGAATCTAATTTTGGACAAGCAATAGCTAGTACTTTGTTTTTTAGAAACTCAGAGTGGAACGAGCCATGGCTAAAAGCAGAGCAATCTGATGCTAATAAAACATCGGCATTTTTAAAGAAGCTGGCTTGAGGGTTCAATAAGTGCAGTTGAACAGGCCACTGCTCTAGCATAGAAATACCCATATTAATGTTTTGGGAAGTAGAATTAGCTGTAAAGGAAGGTGCTGGGCTAGCAAGTGGCTTAGCTGCTAGAGAAAATTGTAGAGCAGCTTTCTCTGCTTTAAAATCTCTTTCGGCAGATCCTGGGCAGCCACAAACTTGTTCTGGCTTGCCTACAGCAATTTTTGTAAGGTCTAAGGCTACTCCGTTTTTTATGCACCAATCTATACCTTCGTTAAACCACTCTAATTGGTCGTGATCTCTAAGGTGTTTTAAGTGTGCAAGTATTACAGCCTCTCCTTTTGTATGTATTCTCTCCATTACAGCTGTTTCGTTATATGGCTCGGTCTCTTTCTCAATTAGCTCTATTGCACCTACCGGGCAATCGCCTATACATGCTCCAAGTCCATCACAGTATAGATCACTTATCATCACTGCCTTTCCGTTTATAAGTTGGATTGCTCCCTCATGACAACCTTCTACACAATTGCCACATCCATTGCACAACTCTTCGTCAATTTTTATTACGGTTCTTTTCATGTTATTCTAATTAAATCTTAGATTAATTTTTGATTTATATGCAAAAATAGAGATCTTGTAATTTCTTTTGTGTAACAATTGATACACTAGACAAGTTTATTTATATTTGAGCTTAAATCAATCTTTTAATATTCGGTATAAATTTTGTATATATAAAAATGCTAAGAATAAATTGTTCAATAATGAAATTTGGGATATTAACTGTTGCAGCTCTTATGATTTGGTCTTGTTCTACTATATATCTAGCCCTAGACCCTGTGGAGGAGTTCAATATAGAGAGATATATGGGAAAATGGTATGAGATATACAGATTGCCCAATAAATTTGAAGAAGGGTTAGAAGATATTACTGCTAATTACGAACTTACAGCAGATGGTAACGTTATAGTTATAAACGAAGGGCGTTTAGTAGGAGATAAAAGTAGGCTCAAACAAGCTAAAGGGAAAGCTTGGGTTCCAAATTCAAAAGAACCCTCAAAACTTAAGGTGAGTTTCTTTTGGCCATTTTCTGGAGATTATTGGGTGCTTAAGATAGACCCAGAATATAGTTATGCTCTAGTTGGAGACCCTTCGGGTAAGTATCTCTGGATCCTCTCTCGCGAAAGAAGATTAGATCCAAAGATAGTATCCGAACTTAAAATGTATGCTTCCTCTTTAGGCTTTGCCGTTGAAAACATGATTGGCGGCCAGCTCTATTAATTGGTCGCTAGCTATTTCTGGAACAGTAACTTTAAGTTGTGGAGTTCTTTCCATCTCACGTTTAATAGCAAAGATGGCTCCTTCATTTCTAGCCCAGGCTCTGCGAGAAATTCCGTTATTTACATCCCAATGAAGCATCCTTTTGATTCTAGTTTCTGATTCTAGTGAACCATCTATTACCATTCCAAAGCCTCCATTAATAACTTCTCCCCAACCTACACCGCCGCCATTGTGTATAGAAACCCAAGTTGCCCCTCTAAAGGAATCTCCAATAACGTTTTGAATTGCCATATCGGCAGTAAACTGTGATCCATCGTATATATTAGATGTCTCTCTAAAAGGAGAGTCTGTTCCCGACACGTCGTGATGGTCTCTGCCTAGAACAATAGGTGCCGAGATTTTACCCTCTTTAATAGCATTGTTCATTGCTAGAGCAATCTCTATTCTTCCTTGGGCATCGGCGTAAAGGATACGTGCTTGAGAACCTACTACTAATCTATTTTTTTCGGCCTCTTTTATCCAATGGATATTATCGGCCATCTGCATTTTTATCTCTTGCGGAGACTCTTTCATGATTTTCTCCAGAACCTCTGCAGCAATTTTATCGCTTATTTGAAGATCTTTAGGATCTGAAGAGGTGCATACCCATCTATATGGACCAAAGCCGTAATCAAAAAACAATGGACCCATAATATCTTGTACATAAGAAGGATATCGGAATGTACCATCTTCTTTTATAATAGGAGCACCAGCTCTTGAAGCTTCTAATAAAAAAGCATTTCCATAGTCGAAGAAATACATCCCTTTTTGAGATAGAGTATCTATGGCTTTAACCTGTCTACGTAAAGACTCTTGAACAGCTTCTTTGAATTTTTCTGGCTCTTGTGCCATCATCCTATTAGACTCTTCTAAGCTTATTCCAGCAGGGTAGTAGCCACCAGCCCAAGGGTTGTGCAAAGAAGTTTGGTCGCTTCCCAAATCTATGTTTAGCCCAACTTCAATGAACTTTTCCCATAAATCTACTATGTTGCCTTGATATGCAATAGAAACAGCTTCTTTGTTCTCTTTAGCTTTTTTCACCCTCTCTACTAAAAGAGTAAGGTCTGTAAAAACTTCGTCTACCCAGCCTTGTGAATGACGAGTTTGTACCGCTTTTGGATTAACCTCGGCAATTATACCTATAGCCCCTGCAATAACAGCTGCTTTTGCTTGAGCTCCCGACATACCTCCTAATCCTGAACTTACAAATATTTTACCAGCAGTACCTGTGTTCCCGTGGGTGCCTTTCATTCTGGCAGCGTTCAATATTGTAATGGTGGTTCCGTGAACAATACCTTGTGGCCCTATATACATAAAAGAGCCAGCAGTCATTTGTCCATATTGGGATACCCCCAAAGCATTAAATTTCTCCCAATGATCTTTTGTACTGTAGTTAGGAATTACCATTCCGTTGGTAACCACAACCCTAGGTGCCTCCTTATGTGAAGGGAATAGCCCTGCAGGGTGCCCCGAATTTAGTACCAATGTTTGTTCATCTGTCATTTGAGCTAAATACTTCATAGTGATTAAGTATTGAGCCCAGTTTTGGAAAACAGCACCATTGCCTCCATAGGTAATTAGTTCATGAGGGTGCTGAGCAACTGCGTAATCTAGATTATTGCTTAGCATAACCATAATAGCAGCAGCTTGTATAGATTTATGAGGAAATTCGTTTATAGAGCGTGCCGTAATTTTGTATTGTGGACGAAAACGGTACATATAGATTCTTCCATACTCTTTTAACTCTTTAGCAAACTCTATAGACAACTCTTTGTGGAATTGTTCTGGAAAATACCTCAATGCATTTTTTATAGCAAGTTTTTTCTCTTCATAATTCAAAATATCTTTTCTTTTAGGAGCATGGTTAATCTCCTTGTCCCATACTGCTTCGGCTGGGAGTTGCCCAGGTATCCCCTCTAGAATTTGTTTTTTAAATTCGGTAAGATGCATAACGATTTTGTTTTTAGTAAAGTGCAAATTTAAGAAAAAAAGGGCAATTTGCTTGTAGATATAGAAAAAATGGCTACTTTTGCAACCCTAATAAGAGGAGGTGTGTAGAATTATGATTATAGTACCAATTAAAGAAGGCGAAAACATTGAAAGAGCACTTAAGAAATTTAAGCGCAAATTTGAAAAAACCGGTACCATCCGCGAAATGCGTAGCAGAAAAGCTTTCACAAAGAAATCTGTGAAGAGAAGAGAAGAAGTTAAAAAAGCGGCTTATGTTCAGGCTCTACGACTCGAAGAGGAGTAATAGTTTCAATTATAACATATAAAAAGCGCCCCCAACTAGGAGGCGCTTTTTTATTTCCTTACTTTCCAAAGTATGGCATTTTTGTATTGAGAAGGGGTAATACCCTCTTTTGCTTTAAAACATCTTACAAAGTTCCTTGCAGATGAAAACCCCGAAGCAATTGCGTAATCTTCTGTAGTCATACTAGAATTATCTATGCCCGCAGTACAACTACAAACTGTTTTTTGAATAAGATGTTTTGAATACTCAATACGATTACTGTTTATATATTCAGAAAATGATTGATTCTTAGCGCTTTTAATAGAAATCGAGAGGTATGTTCTGTTGGTACCTACCTCTTTAGCCAAATCAATTAAAGTTATATTATTGTTTAGGAAAAGTTTTTCTTCTAACAATAATTGATCGCTTTTTTGAATAATTGTAGAGTATTGCTTGTGAGGCAAAGAAGATCTAACATTATCATTTTTGCTTTGCAGTCTATTTCCCAAGATAAAAGCAAGCAATTTGCTATAAAATGAGTTATTCTTCCTCTTCTTTTGTCTCATTATGTCCCATTATCCTTTGTCCCTTACACCATTCTGCAGGAGAATTTCCAACATATAAGCGAAAAGCCATGGTAAATGTAGCCATAGAACCGAACCCCGAAAGATCGCAAAGCTGATGAATTGTCATCTGATTATCGTTTGAGAAAAGATCTTTGGCAGCTTTGATTCTATAAAAATTTACGAACTGACTGAAATTATTGTTGTAGTGGTCATTAATAAGTCTAGAGAGGTATGTTTTATTAGAGTATAAGTACAATGCAACCTCATTTATAGTGAGCTGAGGATTGAGGTATGGCTTCTCTTTTTCAAAATAGCTTAACAGCCTGTTTTTAAGATCTTCATCCTTTTTTTGATTGAAAAAATCATTTTCAGATAGAGATGAAATAGAATTTAGGCTATCTCCCTTTTGAGTGGAGAATTTATCACAAGAAGAGTAATATAAAACTCTAGCTAGTAGAATAAGATTCAGAAAACCAAGGATGAGTTTTAAAGGTTCTCTTTTATAAGGATTTATATTTGAAAATAGAGAAAGTGTTGTAAAGAGTACTATTATAGAAATAATAATAAAAAGAAACATATCTGCTTTAAGAAAAAATGAATTTTTATTAGAGACGCTTAAGATATCTTTAAAGCTTGAGCTAAGTGTATAGAATTGATATATAATAATAGCAATTATTATAACCTGTATAAAGTAATGTAAAGTTGCTAGTTTGTCTGTTTCAACAAAAGAGAAAGCAATTAAGATACTATTAAAAATGAATATGCTAGCAGAGAGTATTATTACATCTCTCAATTTAAAAAAGCAACCATAGAAACGTTGCAAAGTATATATTTGAATAGGTAAATAGAACTGTAAAATATTGCCTGCAATAATATACTTAATACTATCGGGGTATCTATATGTAGTAAATTCAGAAGCTAAATGTTTAATTGCACATAATAGACAGATAAAAAAGAAGGTAACTGCAAGTGATTTCAACAGAATTTTATTTTCGCTTTCTAGGTTCTTACAAAAATGCAAGAAAAATAGGGTGTATAAAACGAAAATAAAAAGAGTAGCTGTAGTGAGACATCTAAATCCCAAAATAATTTCTCTAATGACTTGTAGTTGTTCCATATTGTTTAGTATTAAGTTATTG
>CAYIYT010000045.1:0-18158 GCA_964367735.1 uncultured Muribaculaceae bacterium | reverse complement strand
AACTTCCCTTATAGTATTATAAATCTTGGATTCGGAATAAATTACAGATTGTAAACTCACACATTGACTAAATTAGTATTATGAAAATATTATTAACTGGTGTAACCGGATACATTGCACAAAGATTGCTACCTGTTTTATTGGAAAATGGACATGAAGTTGTGTGCTGTGTAAGAGATAAAAACAGATTTAACAGCAAAAAATATTTGCAGGCAAATCTCTCAATAATAGAGGTGGATTTTCTAGACGAAGAGAGTTTGCAGAATATTCCAAATGATATAGATGTAGCTTATTACCTAATACACTCTATGTCTACTCAAAGTGGAGATTTTGGAAGCATGGAAGAACAGTGCGCAAATAACTTTAAGAACCGCATTGAACAGACAAGTGCCAAACAGGTTATTTATCTAAGCGGAATTAACAATGCACCTGAATTATCAAAACACCTACTATCACGAAAGAATGTAGAAACAGTTTTGACTAGTTCTACTGTTGCTCTAACAACTTTAAAGGCCGGAATAATAGTAGGATCGGGGAGTGCTTCTTTTGAAATTATTCGCGATTTAGTGGAAAAATTACCTTTAATGGTTGCACCCCGCTGGCTAAAAACAAAATGCCAGCCAATAGCTATTCGTAATGTTGTGGAATTTTTAATTGGAGTAATTGGTAAAATTGAAACCTATAATAAGAGTTACGATATTGGAGGTCCAGATATCTTAAACTATAAAGAGATGCTCTTGAGGTTTGCAAAAATAAGAGGCTTAAAAAGGACAATTATTATTGTACCAGTGATGACACCAAAAATATCTTCTTATTGGTTGTACTTTGTTACAGCCACCTCTTTTGCTCTTGCAAAAAACTTAGTAAACAGTATGAAAGTAGAAGTTACCTGCAAACCCAATAACTTAGAGGAGCTGCTTGGAATAAAGTGTCTCGATTATGATACATCCATAAAATTAGCATTTGATAAAATAGAACAAAACCAAGTGCTCTCTAGTTGGAAAGATGCACAAACAAGTAAGATTTTTAGCAAAGGTTTTACTAAGTTTATTGAAGTGCCTGTTAATGGTTGTTTTAAAGATGTTCGCTCTATTTCACTTAAAGATATGGACGCTTCTTTGAATAAAATATGGGCTATTGGTGGGAAAACAGGCTGGTATTATGGTACCTGGCTTTGGGAAACTAGAGGAATCTTAGATCAAATGATAGGAGGTGTTGGCATGCGAAGAGGGAGAAAAAGTGAAACAGAAATAACTTCTGGAGATGCTCTTGATTTTTGGCGCGTACTTCTTGCAGACAAACAAGAAAAGCGCTTGCTATTGTATGCCGAGATGAAATTGCCAGGAGAAGCCTGGCTAGAATTCAAAATTGACAAAAGTAATAAACTAACACAAACAGCAACCTTTAGACCGCTAGGTTTATTAGGTAGATTGTACTGGTATTCTCTACTACCGTTACATGGAATAATTTTTCGTGGAATGCTTAATAAGATTGCAAAAACATAAGTAATTAAAACTTATATTTGATTTTAGAATTATTTGTTAATTATGAAAGAAGATAATTACACTTTTAAATGGGCCGATATTGGTGATATTGGAATAGGGAGGCCAAATTTGGGTTCCAATAGCAATGTTGCTGTTTATAGGCTTATGCAATACACTATGCGTAGTGTGTTAAATAAGGAGTTTGGCGCCGAAAGAGCAGCAGAACTATTTTATAAATCGGGATACTTAGCGGGTAAAGAATTTTGCATTAATCTTTTAGACACAAAATTAGAGTTTTATGATTTTATTTCACAATTACAAAAAACTTTAAAAGATTTATATATTGGTATTCTAAGAGTAGAAAAATCTGACTTAGAAAAAATGCATTTTACCTTAACCGTTGCCGAAGATCTTGATTGCAGCGGCTTACCAATTACAAATGAAACTGTTTGCGATTACGACGAAGGTTTTATTGCTGGAATTTTAGATGAATACACAAAACTAAGCTTCTCAGTAAAAGAAGTTGATTGCTGGTCTACAGGAGGACGAATTTGTCGTTTTGTAATAAAAAAAGTGGAATGAATACAAATGACCTTTCTGTTTTTTTTACAAATCAGATAAACCAATTATTAAAATTTGGAACTCTAGAAGAGCACGGGTTAGATGTGATAAGTTCAATAGAACAAATCGAAGACAAAAATTCAAAAAACCTATTCTTGGCAGTAAATGAGTTAATATCTAAATTAGAAGAGGCAAATAATTTTGTAAGTGGCTTATCTAAAGGTAATTTAGATGTTGAAGTTCCAAGCCATAATTTAATTATATCTCCTTTTAAACAGTTACATGCCAACTTATCACACTTAGTTTGGCAGGTAGAGAGAATATCTGAGGGAGATTTAAATCAGGAGATAGACTTTCTAGGCGATTTCTCTCGGCATTTTAATAAACTTGTCTCTTTTCTAAGAGAAAAGGAGTGCTTCGAGAGGGAATTAAAGATTAGCGAAGAAAAATATAGACTTATAGCAGAAAATATAACGGATGTAATTTGGGTCTTTAATCTCACACAAAATAGGTTTACATATATTAGTCCTTCTGTAATTCACTTAACTGGCTTTACAGTTGAAGAGGCTATGCAGCAAGATCTTGAAGATAGTTTAGAGCCAAAGTCGTTTGAAATGGTTAAGCAAAAACTAACCAATGCTGTGAAAGTGTTTTTAGCAAATACAGATCAAAAGATATCTAATTATAACGAGGTGCAACAAATTTGCAAAGACGGTAAATATATTTGGATTGAAACTGTTACGCAGCTACAAATAGCAGAGAACTCAGATGTTGTACTCCTTGCAGTTTCAAGAAACATAGAAAAACGAAAAAAAACCGAGCTGCAGTTAAAAAAATACACAGAAGAGCTAAGCCAGTTAAACGACGATAAGGATAGGTTTTTGCAAATCCTTGCTCACGACTTACGTAATCCGTTTACTGCCTTATTAGGCTTTTCAGATTTATTGCTGAATAATTTTAGGGAGTACGACCCCCAAGAGATAGAGATGCAATTATCAATGATAAGTCAATCTGCACATAGTACATATAATTTATTAAACGATTTATTGGTTTGGGCAATGTCTCAAGCTGGCAAATTATCATTTAATCCAATAGAGCTAAATTTTGTAGATACGTGCAAAGAGATAATTGCCGGGAAACAAAATCAATTAGCCTCAAAAAAAATAATGATAAATTGTTGTGAAGCCAAAAGTATATGGTTAATGTGTGACAAAGAGATGTTTAAAACAATCTTGCGCAACTTAATTTCAAACGCAATAAAGTTTACTCATAAAGAGGGAGAGATTGGTATCTATGTAGATATTAATGAAGAAAAAGCCATTATTACAGTATATGACAACGGTGTTGGAATAAGCTTAGAAGACCAAATAAAACTTTGGGATATAACAAAACCACACACAACAGAAGGAACAGAAAGCGAGCGAGGAACAGGGTTAGGGCTGTTGCTTTGTAAAGAATTTGTAGAAAAACACGGTGAGAAAATTTGGATAGAAAGCGAATTAGGAAAAGGCAGTAGTTTTAAATTTACAATGCCCCTTTATAACCCAACTACATCTATACACTTATAAAATCGCTTAGTATATAGAGGTAAATCAAGTTGACTTATTATTATACCTATAGATTTACCCGAAGAGGAGTGAATGAATTTAGATTTCATTCCATTTGCTTCGCATATGATGCCTACATGTCCTATTTGTTTACTATTTCGAAAACTATAAAAGACTATAATATCGCCCACTTTAAAATCTTCGGGCTCTAACGCAGTTCCCAAAAATTTATATTCTCTAGAACTACGAGGCAGTTTTATATTAAAATGGTTAAAGACATAATACACAAAGCCAGAGCAATCGAACCCTTTAGCTGGATCTAGGCTGGCATATAAATAGCGTGTCCCTAAGTATTCTTTTGCAAACTCAATAATTACCATCCTATTAATGCTGTCTTGCTTAACTACTATTGTGTCAATAGTTGTTTGAGGCACAATATTCTGAGTCACAACATTTTGAGGGTTTGACCAATGGCTAAATAGAATTACTATAGATATAAAAGAGAGATGAAAAGACATACTAGATATTCAAGATATATTAATCAAAAATAATTATTTAATTTGTATATTCGTAACTATGGAAAACTTAAATCTGATATATTATTCTCCAACAGGAACAACACAAAAAGTTGTTAAAGAAATTGGAAAAAATTTGGGACTAAATCTTCTTTCAGAAATTAACCTTGCAAAAGAGAGTTTTGCAAAAAATGAGAGTGAATTATTAACTGCAATAGATGGTGATTGTCTCACTATAATAGGTATGCCTGTATATGCAGGCCGTTTGCCTTTACCAGTTATTGAAATACTACAAAAGCTGCTGTCAAATGAATCACCAGTAGTGCTTGTAGTTGTTTTCGGCAATAGAGCTTACGAAGATTCTCTTTTAGAACTTAAAGATATTGCTAGTAATTGTGGGTTTAAGACAATTGCTGCCGCTGCATTTATTGGAGAACATTCATATTCATATAAGGAACAACCAATAGCCAAGGATAGGCCAGATAGTTTAGATCTAGAAAAGTGTGCTCAATTTGCTCATTTGATTACAGATAAATTAAAAAGCAGCTGGGATATAAAGAATATGCCAGAGGTTAAGATACCAGGCAATTACCCCTATAAAGAGCGAAAAATAGTTCCTGCTACCGTACATCCACAAACAGATAATGATCTATGTACTCTGTGTGGAATTTGTGCCGATTCATGCCCTACAAATGCAATAACCATTCAAGAGACTGTTTTAGTAGATGGTGAATTATGCACTCTGTGCTGCGCTTGTGTTAAGAATTGCCCAGAAGATGCTATAACACTTAATCACCCAGCGATTAGTGCAATTAGAGACAATCTATTTATTAACTTTGCAACAAGAGAAGAACCTGTATATTTTATATAATTCATGGAAGAAAAGGATTTAGTTCGCATAAATAAATATTTTAGTGAAATTGGGTACTGTTCACGTAGAGAGGCCGATAGGCATATAGAGCAAAAGCGTGTAACAATAAATGGGGTGGTTGCCGATATTGGGAGCAAGGTCTCTTTTAAAGACGAAATTCGTATAGACGGGCAGCTTGTTAGTGGGAAGGAGAACAAATTAGTTTATATTGCCTTTAATAAACCACGCGGAATAGTCTGTACCACAGATACCAATGAAAAGAATAACATTGTAGACTATATTAACTATCCCGAGCGTATTTTTCACATTGGAAGATTAGATAAAGATAGCCAGGGCTTAATTCTATTAACTAACCATGGCGATATAGTAAATAAAATTCTTAGAGCCGGTAACAACCATGAAAAGGAGTACCTAGTAGAAGTTAAGTATCCTATCACTAAATCTTTCATAGAAAAAATGGGCAATGGAGTTCCTATTTTAGATACTGTTACCAAGAAATGTTTTGTAGAACAGGTAGATAAATATTGCTTTAGAATTATTCTTACCCAAGGGTTAAATAGGCAAATTAGGCGTATGTGTGAATACCTAGGTAATGGTGTTCTACATTTAGAACGCTACCGAATAATGAACATTAATTTAGATATCCCTCAAGGTAAATGGCGCTATTTAACGCAGAAAGAACTAAATGAGATTAACGAACTTTTAGTAGATTCGGCAAAAACTAATGAAGAATCTATTTAGATTCTATCCTAGTCTTTTTTGTATACCACCAGAATAAAATTCCAGAAAACAGAGCAGCTATAATACCTATTGGGTAGCCAATAGTTTGCGGTAGCCCTAATCCTTCTGGCGCAATTAGTATGTAGTTAGTTATTACTGCTGTCATAAAAATGGCAGGCACTAGCGTAATCCAGTAGAGTTTCTTTTCGGATATTAGATAAACAGAGATAGTCCAGAGTACCACAGTTGCTAAAGTTTGGTTGCTCCAAGCCATATATCTCCAGATAATTTCAAAATTAAATTGGGTAAGGGCAAAACCAACGGCAAACAGTGGAAAACTTACAATTAGCCTGCTCCATATCTTAGTTTGTTTAAAGTTAAGAAAGTCGGCAACAATGATTCTGGCGCTTCTAAAAGCTGTATCGCCAGAGGTTATAGGTGCAGCAACAACGCCAAGAATGGCAAGTAATCCGCCAATTTTCCCGAGTGTTGTATCCGATATAATTTTGACAGCCCAAGCCGCATCGTTATTATGCAATTCAAGAGCGTCGTTTAATTGGTGAACGCCACCAAAAAAACTCATAGCCACAGCCGCCCATACTAAAGCGACTAACCCTTCTGTAATCATTGCTCCATAAAAAACTCGGCGCCCAAGTACCTCATTTTTTAGGCATCTGGCCATTAGTGGCGATTGGGTTGAGTGGAATCCAGATATTGCCCCACAAGCTATGGTTACAAAAAGCATGGGAAATATGGGGAAGTTTTGGGCATTAGTCTTCATGTTATGCCAATTTTCTGGTATTAATTCGGGTATGGGATATTGGTTATAAACCATTGATATGCCAATACCGAGTGCCATAAAGAGCATAGCTATCCCAAAAATTGGATAGATGCGTCCTATTAATTTATCTATTGGTAGTAGTGTGGCTAAAACGTAGTATGCAAAAACAATCCATATCCAAAATGTTTTGGAAAACCATTCGGGAGTGAGGCTTGCTAATATTCCAGCAGGGCCTACAATAAAAACAGCGCCAATAAGAATCATTAGTAACACAGTAAATACTCGCATAAACTGTTTAAATCCGTTACCCATGTATTTGCCTACAATCTCGGGAATGCTCAAACCTTGGTGTCTAATAGAAAGCATGCCAGAGAAATAGTCGTGAACAGCGCCCGCAAAGATACAACCAAAAACAATCCACAGAAATGCTATAGGTCCATAGGTGGCACCAAGTATGGCTCCAAAAATAGGGCCTAAACCCGCAATATTTAGAAACTGAATTAGGAATATTTTCCACCACGGTAGAGGCACATAGTCAACTCCATCTTCCATGGTTATGGCCGGGGTTGCTCTTTTAGAATCGGCACCAAAAATTTTCTCTATAAACTTCCCATAAATATAGTACCCTAGAATAAGGATTACAATACTTGCAATAAATGTTATCATACAGTTAGGTTAGGTTTATAAAATTAGATATTTTTTTGCATTCCACAATATGGTATTATAGCAATATATATGAGTGACTAAATAGTTGTATCTTTGTCTACTAATTTAGAAAAATGATGGAGACAATTGCAAAGATTTATAAAATAGGTTATGGCCCTTCTAGTAGCCACACAATGGGGCCTCGCAAGGCTGCTATAACATTCCTTGAAAAGTATGCCGAGGCAAGTAAATATAGAGTTACACTTTATGGAAGCCTTGCTGCTACAGGCAAAGGACACCTTACAGATATAGCTATTGTAGATGCAATTGGTAAGGATAGATTAGAGCTTTTATGGGAACCAACAATTTTTCTTCCTTTTCACCCCAATGGGATGAAGTTTGAAGCTCTTGATGCAAAGGATTTGTTACTTGGCGAATGGACTACATATAGTGTAGGTGGGGGAGATATTGCCGATGAAAACTCAGAGCTAGAGACAAAGAGAATCTACAACATGACCACAATGGAAGATATTCTCAAGTGGTGCCAAGCAAACGGGCGCACATTTTGGGAGTATGTAGAGATTTGTGAAGGTCCAGAGATATGGGATTATCTAAAGACAGTATGGGAAGCTATGAAAGATGCCATTGTAAGAGGTTTAGACAACGAAGGCGTGCTCCCAGGAGTTATACAGCTGCCACGTAAAGCCTCATCTTATCTAATAAAAGCAAAAAGCTCGCAGGGAACATTACAAAACCGTAGTATGGTATTTGCTTATGCTCTTGCTGTTTCTGAAGAAAATGCTGCTGGCGGAGTTATTGTTACTGCTCCTACTTGTGGCTCTTGTGGCGTAATTCCTGCTGTGATGTATCATATGCAAATACGCTATGGATTCTCGGATCTAAAAATATTGAGAGCTTTGGCTACAGCTGGGCTAATTGGCAATTTGGTTAAAGAGAATGCCTCTATTTCTGGAGCCCAAGTTGGTTGCCAAGGAGAGGTGGGAACAGCTTGTGCAATGGCATCGGGAGCGGCCACGCAACTATTTGGAGGAACACCCGCACAAATTGAATATGCTGCCGAGATGGGGCTTGAGCACCACTTAGGGCTTACTTGCGACCCCGTAGCAGGGCTTGTACAAATTCCTTGTATAGAGCGTAATGCATTTGCAGCAGCTCGTGCATTAGACTCGAGTGCCTTTGCAGCACACTCCGATGGTAGCCACTTTATTAGTTTCGATAAAGTAGTAATGACCATGAAACAAACAGGTAATGACTTGCCAAGTCTATATAAAGAGACCTCCGAAGGTGGGCTGGCTATTTTTGCTAAAAACAAATGCCGAGGGAAATAGATGAAAACTCAAGCAACTGTTATTGACCTTCATATAGAGAAAATTGCCAGGGCATACAGGAGCTTTTCACCTGCAGATAACCTCTTGTACCAGGTAGATTATTTTGAGCAATCATTACAATCTAATAGATTTAAAAAAGGAATGAAAATAGATTTTGTCCATGGCAACGGAGCAGGTGTACTTAGAGCAGAGCTTGTTAAGATTTTGAATCAAAAATTCCCAACATTTATTTACGAAGACTCACCCTTTGCCACATTTGGATTCCAAGGAGCCATAAGAATAACAATTAAATAGATTATTTCTAATATTTATTTATACCTTTATTGTCACAAATTCTTGAATTCAAGGATTATATATATTTTTAACCAAATACTGACATTATGGAAAAAAGATTAAACAAAGAGCAAAAGCGTGGTATTTCACTATTGATAGCCTCTAAAGGTTTTGAAAGATTATCGTTTTATTTAATAATGGTAATACTAATTGAGTATTTAGTAAATTCCTTAAATATTCAAAATGATATAGCGGCTATTTACTATACAGTTTTCCTTGGCGCTGTTGGAGCAACAACCCTTATTTCTGGCCTTTTTGGTGACATAAGAAATAGAGTGAACGTTGTTAAGGCGGGTTTTATACTTATTGTAATTTTTTATTTAGCAATGCTATTTATACCTAGTGTAAGTTTTGCAATAGTACTATCTTTAATTTCTCTAGGAGCTGGAATAGGTCTTATTGCACCAAATATTATAGTTTTACTAGGAGATACTTATAAAGAAAAAGAAAACGAAGTAATTGGCCTAACTGGATTTCTTTTGTTTCATATTGTAATTAACATTGGCGCTTTTATAGCTCCGCTTCTAGCTATTTTCTTAAAAGATAATTTTGGTTATAGTTATGCAGTAATATGTGCATTTGTCTCTGCTTTAATAGCATTACTTCTGTTTCTTGAATTCCAAAAGCAGTATAAAAAACTAAATGTAGTTGAAGAGCAAAAGATATATGTAGAAAGCACTAAAACTAAGAGTATAAATAGTACAATATTGATTCCTATACTTGCACTTGGCTTGTTAATTACATTAGTAATGAGTTGGGGAAAAGCCTCTATGACAGCTGCAGGCAAAGATTATATAGCAGGAGGGTTTAGCGCCAATCAACTTTTATCTATTGCTGGAATAGCTGTATCTATAATTATTTTACTTGGATTCGTACTACTATTAACTCGTTTAAAAACGCTCAATTGGGCAAATGTTTTTAATGTAGTTATGATTGGTCTAGTTTTTCCAATTATTGCGTTTATATTAATCGCAAGCTTTAGCTCTTTGTCTCAACTCATAGGTGGTAATTTAATATTTGCAAAGTCATATACCTTACTTATGATAGCAGAAACACTTATATTGCCTGCAATTACATACGCAGTTTACAAAAGTTCTCCAATTAAATATAAAGGCTTTTTACAAGGAATTTTGTATGTTGTAATTTCAGTTGGAACTACTCTCTCATTTTTGGGAACAATGCTATATGAGATGAGAGGTTCAATTATATTTTTTGTGATTTCGGCCCTTCTTATTATTGCTGTTTTGTTAATAATGACTTTAAAGAAAATTGTACTTCGCAAAATGGTTTGATTATAACTCTTACTGAATATGAAAATTGAACAAATTAGATCTCTATTTCCAGTCACAAAAGAGGCTATTTATCTTAACTGTGCTTCGCAAGCTCCTTTAAATACACTTGTTTACGATAGGTTGCAAACACACTTAGAAACAGAGCTTAACCCTGTAGGCAAAAATGCTCTAGACAGAGATAATGTACGTGTTTTGCTCTCTAAACTTTTGGGCGGTTTACCCCAAGAATATGCATTAGTAACTAGTACTGGTATAGGTATTAGTATAGTAGCACAAGGCTTAAACCTAAAAAAAGGCGATAACGTAGTAGTTCCAGAGTGCGAACACTGGAATAATACTTTCCCTTGGCTTCGGCTTCAAAAAAAAGGCGTAGAGATTAGATTTGTAAAAATAGAAGAAGATAATAGTATTGATCTAAAGTCAATTGAAAAACTTGTAGACAACAACACACGGGTGGTCTCTATAGCTGCTGTTAGATTTAATAGCGGCTTTAGGACAAACCTTGCAGCTGTTGGGAAAGTTGCTCATAAACATGGAGCTCTGTTTCTAGTAGATGCAGCACAAGCTGCCGGTATGGTTCCAATTGATATAGAAAAAGATGGGATTGATGTAATGGCAGGTTGTGGCTTTAAATGGCTATTGGGGATGCATGGCACTGGATACTTATATGTAAGTGAGAAGGCCTCTAAAATGATAGATCCTGTGCTACCAGGAATGTTTGCTGCCCCTCACCATTTTGACAAACTCTCTTATCACCAAGATTCTCGCAAATATGAGACAGGCACAATTGCATACTCGCTCTTCGACTCTTGGAGTGCAGGGCTGGAATTACTTCTAGAAATTGGTGTAGAAAACATTTATGCAAAAGCTCTTGAGAATACAGATTTTATTCTTGACGGGCTCCGCCAAAAAGGATACAATATAGTAACGCCTACCAAAAACAGACTTGAAAGATGTGCAATAGTTCATTTTAACACTGGCTCTTTCGAAACTACCAAGGCTCTTTACGAAAAACTCACAAACAATAAAATTTTAACAACTCTGCAAGGCCAAAATATTAGGGTTAGCCCCAATTTTTTTACCACAAAAGAGGAAATTCAAACGTTCTTAAACTTAATATAACCCATCTCTAAAATTGAAAACTATGAAACAATTATTATTTTCTATAACTACATTGTGTATATTAATATTTGCAGTTAGTTGTGATGGACCGAAACAAAATAATGTAATCCAAGCAGATATAGAGCAGGCGCTTGAGCAAAATTTGGCCGATTCTACCCTGGTTACTGGTTGGTACTATATTTTAAGTACAGAAGATGGCTTTAAAAGAGAACTAGACAAAACAGATGAGTTTTATTTTATAGACCCGAAGCCAATTGTAATTAAAGAGCATTTCTCTAAAGTAGAGATATATTCACCGTTAGACTCCAATGGCCAACCAGAAAATTTCTTTGCTCTTTCTATTCAAATAGGTAAAGACTATGAAGATTTATGGGCTAATGCTACAGAAAAACACGCTGGTAAATGGATGGGTTTAATAATTGATAATGTGTTAGTTAGTGCGCCAATGGTTAAGTGGAGAATTGAAGAAGGAAGATCTTCTCTAAATAGAGGAGTTTACAGCAAAGAAGAGCTAGAGAGCTTTTTACAACAATTTTAAGTTTTGCAAAAGGTGAATAGACTTGCAGTTTTTAAAGATTACATGAAAAAACATTTAGGATATAACTTTGTTATCCTATTGGCTGTCTATTTTTCATTACTTTCTAAGTACATAGTAATTGAAGAGATTGTAGGGCTTTTCCTATTCCCTATATTACTAGTTATTACAGTGCGCACTGTCGTTTTTTTGATAATAAGTCTTTTTAAAAAGGTTAGCTACAAGGGTGTTATTATAAATTCATTAGGCATTGCCCTTATATTGCAATTAGCAATTGTTATCTTAATAATGTGGTCTGTGACAACTCGCTATTTTACTAGAGAAGAGGTAATCAGTGACATTGACTATGCTATAAATGTAATGGAAGATGTTCACCCAAATTTGTATGACCAAATTGGTAAGGAAACTTTTATTGCTAAAACAGATTCATTAAAAAACCTACTGCCACTAAAAGTTTCAGACGTAGAAGCACATAAAATACTAAGAAAAACATTCGCCCAATTAGGTGATGGCCATACAGGAGCAGATTGGGATTTCTTTTTTAACAGAATGGCCCTTTTCTTTAGAAAAACTCTTCCTTATAAAATAGAGGTTAAAGACGAAAGGCTATTTGTTGCCAATAATTACTTCTATAGAAATACCATTCCTGTTGGGTCTGAAATTATTGAGATAAACGGGAAACCAGCGAGCCAATGCTTGGTAGAGATTAGCGAGCTTCTTAGTTATGAGTCTATCCCTTTTCGCAATTCAATGATTGCCTCACCGCTGTTTTGGGGGCTTTGGAACAACTTCGGCAGTTTTGAAATAACCTATCAAACACCAGATAAAAAGATAGAAACGATTAAAACCTCGGGTGGGATAATCTCTAAAATGCTGGCTTTTAGTGAATCTGCAGGTAAAGATTTTAGTTATAAAGTTTTGCCAGATAACATTGGTTACATAGAGTTTAACTCCTTTAGAAATTTAGATAAATTTGAACTCTTTTTAGATTCTACCTTCAAAGCTATACAGTCCAATGGTGTTAATGAGTTAATAATTGACATTAGAAAAAATGGTGGTGGCAACTCCTCTTTAGGCGATGAGTTGATGCAGTATATATCTAAGATCCCTTTTAAAATAGCAGATTCGGTTACAATTAAGCTGAGTAAAGATTTAATTAATAAAGGGTACTTTAATTGGCTAGATTCTACCAAACGTATTGCAGGAACTATGTTTACTGCTTTTGATACTGCAAGGGTAACGCTGCGTGACAATCCGTTAAGATTCAAGGGCAATACTTACCTACTAGTTGGTGGGGGCACTTTCTCTAGTGCATCTATGTTTGCCAGCTCATTCAATTGCTGTAATGTGGGCGAAATAATAGGAACAGAAACAGGTGGCTTAACTGTCTGTTTTGGTGACGTATACTCCTTTAAATTGCCAAGTACCAAGTTTCAAATGCGTGTCTCTTACAAGAAATTCTATGAAGCTTGTGGGGTAGACAATAGACGTGGCGTAATACCAAATCATATAGTTGAAAGCTCATTTGAAGACCAAGAAAAAGACATAGATAGAGTACTGGAATTTACTACTGATTTAATAAAACGGAATAGATAAAAAACTGGATTAACCAAAGCATAAATTGTGACAAAGCTGTACCTTGTGTAATAGTTTTGTCACTTTTTCTGTAATAAAACAACCCCAACTGTTACCAATAGATAAACAAAGACCAAGAAAGTATGAATAAGAAGCTAAAAGAGAAATTATTCCTAGAGGTTTACCAAAAGTATAGGCCGGCTATATACCGCATATGCTATGGTTACATTTATGAAAAGGAGCAAGTAGATGATCTTTTTCAGGAGATAATGCTCAATATTTGGAACAGTCTAGACAATTTCAAGGGAGATGCAAAAGTAGGTACATGGGCATACCGAGTTGCTGTGAATACAGCCTTACTCTATAACCGAAAAACGAGCCGCTATAAAAAGGTGAAATTTTCTATGGGAGATGGTGAGATGGTGGCTGTAGATTATCACGTTACAGAAGAACAAAAACTTAATGAGCGTAAGTTGAATCAATTGGGCCAATCAATATCTAGACTAGAAAAGCAAGACAGATTGATTATATCTCTTATTCTTGAAGAGCTTACCTACGAGCAGGTTGCAGAAATAGTTGGGATTACACCCAACTATGTAGGGGTAAAGGTTACCAGAATAAAAAAGCAACTTTATGAACAACTTAAAAAATATGACAATGAATGAATTAGAATATCTTCGTAAAGTTTTAGCAAATGCTGTAACAGAAGAATCAACCGCAATTCCCTCCGCTAAAGAGAGCCAGAACCTAATGGAAAAACTTAGTAACTTGCAAGGCCGCCAATCTAAAATAAACAGGCTTAAACTCGTAGTAATCTTCTGTATTATATTGTATTTAATAACTACTGTATCCAAGATTGGAGTCTCTTCAATAGCTATGTATGTTGGGATTATAGTGATATTATTAAGTATCGTAGTTTTTATGACCTTTTATTTAAGAAACCAGTTTAATACTGCAAAGTTAGATTACTCTTTAAATTCTATACAATTTGCACAGCAAGCAATAGGGCAATTGAAAAAGCAGAAAAGTATTTTTGGAGTACCATTTATGCTATTCCTACTCTTTATGATTATTGGTGCAAACATATTATTCTTAGGAATAGGAACCGAACACTCTATGTATGATATTATACTTGTGCATTTAGGGCTTTCTGCTATGATTGCAGTATTTGCTTCGCTGGGCCTTCTTGTTCGCAGGTCTAGAACTAAGAAAGAGGTAGACCCAATTATAGAAGAGTTAAATCAAATTATTAATAATGTCGAAAAATAATAGGTAGAAAATATGAAGCGTTTACAAATCACAAGTATATCTATACTTATTGTTGGAATAATTTGTTTTTCATTGTGGCGAACTGTACTTTTAATGCCCGATTGGTTTGTGCGAGTTACTGGAATTATTATGTTAATCTCACTATTTACTCTAGCATTCAGTTCGGCAAAGCTTTATACTTATAAAAATGACAAATTATGTTTGCAAAAACAAGACAAGAACCACAAACCTTTCAGATAAAAGGCCACGAATTAAAGTGCCCAATCTGTAGCAACAACCTCTTTACTGTAAGACAAGCTCAGTTAAATACGGCCACCGCCACTTTCTTTAACCTTGATTGGGCTAACCGTAGCGCAAGTTGCTATGTTTGCAGTGAATGCACCCATATCTCTTGGTTTTTGGGTGAATAAAAATGTTGGTTTTAGAAATGCCATTTTCATAGGATGCAAAATTCGGCACACACCAACTAGAAGGATTGCTGCATAAGTACCAATTAGATATTGATTAACGTTGCACCATCAATAATAAGATTATTGTTATTGTTTTTATATATTATTAGACAAAATTTACTTTCCAAATATTAATGCAATATTAAAATAGAAACCTCTATTAAAAATCTTCTCATTTGATTTATTGGATAAATTATTAAGTCCAAACTCATATCCAATTGAAGGTTCAAAACTTCCCAATCCAAGACTAATTCCTGTTTTTATTCCATAATCAAATCTACTAAATCCTTCATTTGAATTTCCAAACGAGATACTTTCACTTCCTACTCCTGTTTTATATTTCCCATTGATTGCAAGCGCAAAATAGGGTTCAAGATTTAGCCTCACAGATTGAGGACATCCTGCAAGCTTGTGTTTAAAAGTATTTATACTAACTCTTAGGGGAACTACGAGGTAGTTCAGGTTTAGTTTCTCCTTAGGGTTTTTGTTTGTTGCTCCTTTGGCGTCATAAAAAATGCCTGGCTGAAATAAAAAATGCCCGCTTTCATAATCTATAAACAATCCAAAATTACCACCTAACCTATTGCTGTTGAAATCAAAATTTGGGGTATTGGTTTTAAGGGTGTGATAATTCAGTCCTATTCTTACTCCAAGTTTCCACCGATTATGTTTTGAATTATGCATAAATTTATTGAATGCCCAAGGCTTTACTAAATTACTCTTTATGCTAGATTTAGCGATAGAATCAGACACTGACTTTGCGATGGGTTTACTCCATTCGGGTAAATCAATAAACTCTTTAAACTGATTTAATTTAAGTGAACCATCATGTTTTTTAATAACTTCTTCTTTCGAATTTATAAAGAAGAATTTTGGGATGCTTAATTCTTTTCCTGTATTATATTTATAGTAAATCACTTTGTTTGCCTCTATATCTACATCAAGCTTAAGGGCAATGTAATTCTTTGTCACCTTATAATGAACTTCTTGGTCCGTTAAAATATAATTACTTATATATTGGCAAGGGCCACACCATTTTGCAGTAAAGTATAGTAAAACGAGTTTATCTTCTCTTTCTGCTTTTTCTAATGCTTCACTATAGCTGCCAGTATAAAAATCAATTGCTTTTACTTGAAAGGAAAAGATGATTAAGGATAATAATAAAATTAATTTTTTCATGCTTTCTTGGGTTTACATTCTGGTTTCTCTTGAGAAATTTTGCCTAACGAGTGTTAGGCAAAGTATATTATTTTAGCAATTTGCGATTGCCTATGCTATTTAGTATTATGATCTGCTGGATTGCTATCTTATTTAATCGCACTAATCTACCACTTTGACTTATTTCTTCTTCAATAAAAATTGCATTAATGTTCTCCATGTTGGATAGGCAGATTAACTCATTTATAGACGAATAATCGCGAATGTTCCCTTTTAGTTCGGGATTAGCCTCTCTCCACTCTTTTGCAGTTACTCCGAATAACGCCATATTTAACACGTCAGCTTCACTTGCATAAACCTTCGTTATTTGATTTGAAGTTAGTTCTTCAGGAATCAAATTATTTCTTATTGCATCAGTATGGATTCTATAGTTAATCCTAGCTAATTCTCTTTTTGCCGACCAACCAAGTTCTTCTTGTTCCTTTTCCTTTAGCCTTTGAAACTCTTTAACTATATATAACTCAAATTCAACAGATATCCAGCTGGCAAATTTGAACGCAATATCTTTATGGGCGAAAGTCCCTCCATAACGCCCAGATTTTACGATTATTCCTTTTGCATTAGTTGTAGTTATCCATTTTAGAGGCGACATCGTAAATGCATTTAACCCAGCTTCTTTTTTAAACCCCTCGAATTCGAGGGGTTTAAAAGCTGAATTATACAAGGTCTCCCAAATTCCCAAAAACTCTAGGGTATTTCGGTTACGCATCCAGTTTGCAATAACTGAACTTGGTTCGTCTGATTTATATTTTGCAATATCTGTAATTGATATATAATCTACATCTTGATGCTTAATTATAGAAACCGGAGTGTCTTTTACATTTATTTTAGCCATTATATTTGTTTTATATATTATGTCTAACGGTTTGCGGTATGTTTGAGCCCCGTCGCACGAAGCAACGGATTTATCCCTCGTTAGAATGACTAATTGAAACTAATAGTAACTTAATCAGCCGAAAAGTGGAGCGTAAATATACCGTGTGTTAGCCGTTCGTTCTTTTAATCTAATTCTACTTCTTTATATACTGAATAAATTTTTCGTCCATCAATTGTTAATTTATTTACTTCTACATTATCCTTACTACAAGGGGTTTTTTCTGAAATTACGTTCTGAATAAATTGGCAATAATCTCGATAATTTTCATTGCCTTTAATTTTATCATAAGAATTGCTTTTAAAAACAATAATAAGGCAAATTGAAGTGTCTGCTTTTTCTTCTAATGTTCCAATTGTCGCATATAATAGCTGATACCTTATGTCAAAATGTTTGTTTCTAATCTTATTTCCAAAATTTTGTTTAATTAATTTTTCAACTCTTTCGGGTAGATTGGTATTTTCCCCATTCAATCTTTTGGTAATTCCAGAGATATACGCCTCAGATATTGTTTGTCCAAAAGTTTCATCAACTTTTGATTCAATTCCAACAAAAAATGTTTTGTTGGATATGTTTGTTTTTCCCCAAATTCCAAAATCGTGAAACCGACCTCTACCATTAAAATTGTCAAATTTTACTTCGTATTCTGGTATCCCTTTTTCAAAAACTATTTCTTCATTTAATATTTCTTCTATGAGGTGTTTTATTTGTTCTAAACCATTCGAGTTTAGTATGAAATTAGCTAATGAATGCGAACTTCTTCCTACAACCCAATCTTTTTGAGGTATTTCCTTTTCCCACTCTTGGATATTATTAATTTGTTGTTGTTTTTTATTTAATATTTTCATCTTTATCCTTTTTTTATGTGCAATTTACTTAGCATTCCTAAATATTTCTTTTGACGTGTATCTTTTTTAGAATGGCGGCTAACGGTTTTCAGCTATACGCAGGCAGGGATTTTTGCCACTGAACTTCCTACGAAGAACTGAACTTCAAATTTACCACTTTCCTGTCCTAC
>CAYIYT010000044.1:0-18169 GCA_964367735.1 uncultured Muribaculaceae bacterium | reverse complement strand
ATTTTATGGAGTTTATCTCTCTCTCCTTTTCTTGAAACAATACCATATAAAACTGGAATTAACACCAATGTTACTAGAGTAGAAAAGACTAGGCCACCTATTATGGTTATTCCCATTGGTTTCCAAATCTCGGCACCCTCCCCTGTACTTAAAGCCATAGGCACCATGGCCAAAACTGTGGTAAAGGCGGTCATAAGTACTGGTCTTAGACGAGTTCTACAAGCTGTAGCGATTGCTTCGTTAAGGGCTACACCCCGGTCTCGGAGTAGATTTATGTAGTCTACTAATACAATTCCATTTTTAACAACTATACCAATAAGTAGTACAGCTCCAATCCCTGCAATTACACTCAAAGTTGTATTTGTAATAAGTAGGGCCAGAATCACTCCTGTAAATGAAAATGGAATGGAGAACATCAAAATAAATGGAATAACAAACGATTCAAATTGAGATGCCATTACAAGGAATACTAAGATAACACTTATTAAGAGTAGAATTCCTAAGTCCATAAATGAGTCTATCATATCTTCGTAATCACCGCCAACAGATAGCATAATGCCTTTAGGAACTTCTGTTATATCTACTACTTTATTAATTTCTTGAGCCAAATCGCCAAGTGATATTCCTGCAGGTACTGCTTTAACCGTAACCACTCTTTCTCTGCTCTTCCTCTCAATATTAGGTGGGCTAAAGAACTCTTTAATTGTGCCAACCTCGCCTAAGAGAACTTTTTGCCCCATAGGATTAGTAATAACAAACGATTCTAAAGCTCCTAAATCGCTTCTATGCTCTTCACTAAAGCGAACTACAATATCGTATTCATCTCCATCTTCTCTTAATTTTGAAGCAATTACACCAGTTACTCTATTACGTATTGCAGAAGAGACCATTGCTGTATTAAGTCCATTTTCGGCAAGCTTTTGTTTATCTAAAATAAGCTGAAGCTCGGCTTTCTCGTCTTTCCTACTAATTACTACGTCTTTGGCCCCTTCTATTGCTGCAATTTTAGCTTTAAATTCGTGAGCCAAAGTTGTGGTGGCGTTAATATCATAGCCATATATCTCTAAATCTACGCTACTTGCTCCACTCATTCCACTACCCGAATTTACAGTAGCTTGGGCAATTTCTGGTATTTCATACATTTGATCTCTGAGTGCATCTGCTATGTCCCATACAGAACGTTCGCGTTGCGACGCTTTAGATAAACGCATTGTTATATTAATGAAGTTAGATCCTGCAGTAGAAAAAATTGAAGACATTCCACCATCGTCATCGGCACCAGAAGATGTAGAGATTAATTCTATCTCGGGATATCCCTCTTTTATTATTTGTTCAATTTTACGAGTAATAGTTATTGTCTCGTCTACACGTAATCCGTTGGTAAGTTCTATAGCTGCCGAGAGTTCCCCTTGATCGGTTTCTGGCATAAAATCCATCCCAATAAATTTGACTAAAAACAGAGTGCCTACAAAGAATGTTATAGAAAATAGAAGAATTTTCTTTTTATTTACTAAAGCTACTCTAAGTGTTTTCTCATAGAAATCGTCTACCCAATCTAGGAAAGGCTCAATAACTTTGGCATGAGAAAAACGTTTTTCACTTGCTTTTTTTGTCTCGGCATTAGTTCTAAGACGTAGCATTTGAGAAGATAACATTGGAGTGAGGGTGAGTGCTGCTATAGTAGAGACTACTACTGTAATAGTAACAATCCATCCAATCTGGTTAAATAGTACACCTGTCATTCCACCAACTAATGTAAGTGGGAAGAATACTGCCACAACAACTAATGTTGTAACTATTACAGAGAGCCATACTTCATTTGTTGCATAGATAGCAGCTTCTCTTGGGCTTGTTCCTCTCTCAATGTGTCTGGTAATATTCTCTAAAACAACAATAGCGTCGTCTACTACCATACCTAGTGCAATAGAGATTGATGCTAGAGAGATAATATTTACAGAACCACCTGTTATATATAGATATATAAATGAGACAATTAAAGAAACTGGTATAGTGATACCAATAATTATTGTAGCTCTCCATCGGCCTAAGAAAAATAGAACTACCAATATTACAAAGAAAATAGCCCAAAACATTGTTTGTGATAGGTTACTTATTGAATTGTTAATAAATTCAGAAGTATCTGTCAATTCGCTAATTACAATGTCTGAAGGTAAATCTTTTTTGAGTTTCTCTAATGCTATACCAACGTTTTTGGCAATTTTCACTGTGTTTGCACCAGATTGTTTCATCACAAAAAGGCGCATTCCTTGTTGCCCGTTTATCGTCTCTTCTAGGGCAAGATCTTGAATAGTATCTCTTAGTACTGCAACATCTTTTAAAAAGACCGAGGCACCATTATAATGGCCAACTACTAAATTATTTAACTCATCACTTTCGTCTACTTCTCCACGAACTCGCAATTGATAATTCATTTTGCCCATCTCAATTTTACCAGAGGGCATGTTCAAGTTCTCTCCTTTTACTACCGCAGCTACCTGTTCTAAAGTTAAATTGAAGGCATTTAATTTATGGGGATCGGCCTCTACATATACCTTCCTTTTTGGAGCACCTATTAGATCTACCGAACCAACACCATCTATTCGGTTAAGTGGATTTACAATTTTCTCATCTAATATTTTGTATAGACCAGGGTAACTCTCTTCGGCTGTAATTGCATAAAATAGAATAGGTAACATACTCACATTGAATTTGAATATGGTGGGTCTATCTATGTTATCTGGCAACATGTGATAAATTAAATCTATACTTTCACGAATATCGTTGGATGCTTCATTAAGGTCTGCTCCCCAATCGAACTCCAGGCTAACTACAGAGAGGTTATCTCTAGATACAGATGTTACCTCTTTTAAATTGTCTACTGTATTAAAAGCATCTTCTAAATGCCGAGTTATATTAGTCTCTATATCGGCAGCACTTGCTCCCGGATATTTAGTTATTACAGAAATGTAGGGCGGATCCATCTCTGGGAGAAGATCTACCGGTATATTCATCAGTGAAAATATGCCCATCACTACTATTCCCACAACTATCATGAGAGTAGTAATTGGTTTGTTTACTGCTGTTTTAAAAATACTCATATCGTTTACTCCTGTATTATATTAACTGATTCGCCATTTATGAGCCTTGAATGCCCTGCATAAATAAGCATATCTCCCTCTTTAATCTCTTCCGAAATAATCTCTACCATATCGTCGAATCTATCTCCTAATTCCACTACTACTCTATGTGCAATACCGCTATTTTCTATAAAAACATATCGTTCGTTAGAACCTTGGAGTTTTAACACAGCAAAAGCAGGCACCACAAAAGCATTCTCTTGATCTAAGACTATTTTAGCTTTTGCAAACATGCCTGGTCTTAGCTTAATATTATTATTAGGGATAATTATCTCTACTTTAAAAGTACGTGTTGTAGGATCTATCTCTGGATATATATTAGAAACAGTACCTTTAAACAATTCTTCTTCATATAACTCGGTGATAATAAGAGCTTCCATTCCCGTTTTAATTGATCTATAATAACTCTCAGATACATTCACATATGCCTTAAGTTTATTACTTTGAATAATAGATACAATAGCGGCTTTGCCAGCTTGGGTATTGGGAGCACCAGAGAACATCTCTCCGTTTTCGAAATATTTACCCGATACTGTGCCAGAGAAAGGGGCTAATAACTTGGTATTTTGCGATAAGAAATTCACATTAGATTGTGCCACCTTGTATTGAGTGTAAATTTGATCGTACTGTTGTTTAGCTATACTACCTACTTTCCTAAGTGTGTCTAATCTATGATAATCTTCTTCTACTCTTTCTAGTTGCAGAGTAGCCTGTATGAGCTGTGTCTTATCCATCTGAGCAATTACTTGCCCTTGTTTTACGTTATCACCTGCATTTACATAAATTTTTTCAATTCTGCCTGGAGCAGCTGGGGCTAAATGCACCTCTTGAAATGCCTGTAAATGTGCTGTATATTCAATTTGCCTATCAATATCTTTAAACTCAAGTTTAACTGTTTTTACCGGTGCCCAGGCTACCTCTTCGGTTATGGTTTTGTCTGTATTGCTCGAACAGCCGTAGCTTAGCAGCATTAAGCCTATTGCAACAATTGGAACTACTTTTTTAACTATTTTTTTCATTTTCGCTCTGTATTTATCTTTTATGAATTTTTATTTATTACGATTTTCATTCTAAAGTGAGTTGTATAATTTTTCTAATTCTACATGTGCTTCGGTAAGTTGTAATAAAGAGGTTATGTAACCATTTTGAGCCTGTAAATAGGAGTTGTTCGCTGTAACTAAGTCTATACTAGAGACCATCCCTTGCTCAAATTTATCATTTACATTTTTATAAACTCTTTTAGAAACCTCTAAATTTTTACTTTGGCTACTATATTGCTCAAGAGAATTTCTAAGATTAAATCTTAGTTGTTTCTCTTGGATTTCTAGTTGTTGAGTTAGTAAGTCTATCTGATTTTCTACTATTTGGTATCTTGTCTTTGCCTGTCTTACTTTAGAACGGGTCACTCCGCTAGAAAAAATAGGAATTTGAAGATGTAAACCTATAACATGATTTGGAGTAAGGTCAAAATCTGGCTTAAGAATTTTTTGTGTGAAATTATAGAATCCTGCAAGCGTTGGTATATATGCACTTTTTTCCATTTTCACCTGTTGCTCTGTCATTTTAGCTTGTAAGCTCATTTGACGGTAATCGTAATTTTCTCCAAGATTTAGTTTTTGTGCAAGAGTTTCTGAAAAATTTGACCCTTCAATAATTATTTGAAAATTTTCTGTTAAAATAATAGGCACATCCCATGAAAGCCCCATTTGCAAACGCAGCATATTTAGAGCTAGTTCTGTTTGTCTTTCGGCAGCTCTTGCTGCATCTCTAAGCATTGTCTCTTGAACAGAGAGCCTGTCAAAATCTACCTCTTCGGCAAATCCTGCTTGTGCCAATGCTTTAGTTTGCTCTTTTAAGCTTGTAATGTTCTCTATATTAGACTTAAGAATCTCTTGAGATTCCATAGAGACAAGGCTAAGTAGATATAAACTCGATACTTGGGCTCTAATTTCCAGTTCTGTTTTACTCCTAGATGCTTCTGTTATTTCTCTATAAATCTTTGCCGACTGCACTCCCAATTGATGGGTACGACTAAATATTAACTGAGTTAACCCTGCTACAAGATTACTGGTATGAGGGAATTTTATCTCCATACCTGCAAATGCATCTACCGATGCTTTTGCCCCAAAGAAGTTGGTGTAATCTACTGTTGCATTTACTTGAGGTAATCCCACTGCAATAACCTCCTTAAGTTTCTCTTGAGCTTCAATTATCTCTAATTGAGAATTTGCTACTATCTTATTGTGATCTACAGCGTAATTCTTAGCATCTTCCAAAGTGATTCTCATCTCTTGGGAATTGCTCATCTCTTGCGCACTTACTTGCATAATTATTCCGGAGCACAAACAAGCCAGAACAATTTTCTTTAATGAATTTGAATACATACCAATTATTAAATAAATAATAGGCAAACTTAAAGATCATAAATGCTTTATGTAAGTCAAAATAGAGTCAAACGGGCAAAACCATAAGTGAACAGCCACAAATCTCATGTCAAATGGTGTTTTTTGAATGTCCCATCCTGAAAAAGGTTTACATATTTACAGAAGGCATCATATATTGTTGAAGCCTTATTTTATAGGAGGGTGAGAGGCTTTAATATTAGGAATACATAAGCCAATTAAGAAATGCTGGGGCTTTGGCTTTGCTCACTATTGGTTTCTCTTTAACTTTTATAGATAAGTTAACTACAAGTTTCCTGTTAAAATATTGAGATGTGTCTATAATTGCTGCACGATTTATTAAGAATTGGCGGTTTACTCTAAAAAAAGAATCGCCACAAATCTCTTCTAGTTCTTCCATTGATTTATTTACAGCATAAGAAACGTTCTCCAAAGTAATCAACTTTGTAAGATTCTCTTCTATGTGAAACAGAGCCACATTCTCTAATTTTACAGGTAATATTTTATCTTTATGATAGACCAAAACAGATTTAGGAGCTTCTTCTTTTTTGAGCAATTCAATTGCCTCTTTTAAACTTCTTAATGAGCTTGCCGGTATAGAGAGGCTTTCTTTAAGAGATTCGTATTTTTCGAAGGCTGTTTTAACAGATTCTAAATCGAATGGCTTCAATAGGTAGTGAATTCCATTCATCTCAAATGCTTTAAGCGCATATTGGTCGTAGGCGGTACAAAAAATAACAGGACATTTAATCTCGGCCTTCTCAAAAACCTCAAAGCTTGAGCCATCTCCCAATTGAATGTCGCTGAATATGAGGTCTATATGAACACGATTAGTAGCAAAAAAATTTAGCGATTCTTTAACAGACCCAAGAATGCGTTCTATTTGAGCTACAGGTTGGGCTTTTAAAATAGTGGTGGCCAAATCTTCGGCTGTAATTTGTTCATCTTCAATTATTATGATTTTCATCTCTGTAGCTATATTTTAGAGGCCTAAATTATTTAGTTTAGATTTTCTAAGTTAGTTTTCTTGATCTAGCAGTTTTATGTAAACTTTAAAGTGTTGGCTAGTCTCTTCAATAATAATATCTTCTTCGCAAATTACTTTATAACGTTTAGAGAGATTTGCCAATCCAGATTTTAGCGAAGTTACAGCTATCTCCTTTTTTTGGATATTGTTGGTAACAGTTAAATAATTGCCCTCTTTTTCTATTATAATGTTCAAAGGCAACTCAATAGTAAAAGCATTGTGCTTTATAGCATTCTCTAATAGTAGTTGTAGCGAAAAACGAGGAACATTCTTAGTTAAAAGTAAATTTGCAGGAATATCTAAATTGACATTTAGTGCCTCGCCAAAACGTATTTTTTGCATCTCTATATAATCTTTGCACATCTTTAACTCATCTTGTAAGCTTAGAACGCTAGATTCGGTAGATGCAACAGAAACCCTCAAAAAATCTGACAATCGCAAAATGTATCTCTGAGCAAGATCGGGATTTGTTCTAATTAAAGATTTGAGTACACTAAGTGAATTAAAGAGGAAATGGGGCTGAATATATTGCATTAGTTGAATATTTTGAGCCTCGGCGTTATCTATTTTTAACTGAGAGTTCTCTATCTCTACTCTAGATTTTGTTACTTGTAAAAGAACAAATTCCATCATAAATAGTACAAATGTATTAATTACCCCAGCCATAAAATATGGAGCAATAACCGAAATATTGGCGCTTTTTATTACTCCATGGTTAATGAAAAAAAGTTGCATCTCTTCCGATGAGATAATATAGTTAATGAACAACCCAGAGGTAGCCACAGTAAGAAGATAGCTCAAGAAATACCTAAGAGAAAGCTTAATGTATTTGTTTCTTATTGACTTAAAAGCTGCAACTAGAGAAAAATTAATAAACCAGTAGCTAATTAGGTTAAAAAAGAGAAGCCCAAAAACCGATATGTAGAATATAATAGGTAAAGGGCTAATAACTATAAACATAGGTACTATAGAGAGTGCACCTATTAGTAGAGAACTACCAAAGGAGAGAAAAACTATTGCTCTTAAAGGACTTTTAATCATTGTTTATAGCTTGCTGTAATATCTTATAAAGGTACGAATTCTTGTGTTGTGTTAAAAACGTTTTGTAGCGTTTGAGGGCCGAGTTACGTATAGGGGGTATAGTTTAAAATGTAATTAAGTTAAAATGTTATTAATGTTATGAAAATGAAAAGAAATTTAATTTTGATGTTGGCAGTTTTATTTGCTGCGTTTGGTGCTCAATCTTGCTTAAAAGGCGATAATGACTATGAGAAGCAGAAGAAATATGACGACAATCTTTTGGCCGAATTTATCGCTTTTCACAACCTTACTGCAACTAGGCATAGTACTGGTTTTTATTATATGGATATAACATCGGAATCTCAAAGTTCGGTTGTTACCACAAAATCTAATGTAGGGAGTGAACTTAAAAAAGGAGATGTAGTTACTTTCAATTATAAGATATCACTTCTTAGTGGACCTCTTGTAGAGACTAATTTACTAGGGGGCAAGCCAGCTAAGTTTAAGTTGATGAGCTACACTGTGATTCCAGAGGCTTTAGACCAAGGAGTTAGCCTTATGAAAGTAGGAGATAAGTATCGTTTTTTTATTCCTTCCTATTTAGCTTATGGCAGTTATGCCACTAAAGATTTTGGCCCACACAGTAATTTTATTGTAGAGATAGAAGTTACTGGTAAAGAGACAGAAAGTGATTTAGAAGATTTTCAACGCGACTCTATTTCTAGATATGTAAATGCAAACTACCAAGAGTTTAAAGAGTATGCCTCGGGTCTGTTTTTTATAGATTCTATCCCAGGAAGTGGCAATAGGCCATTCGCTCATAGTGCCGTTATTTTTGACTTTGCACGTAAAAATTTAGATAATAGCTTAATCCTTCAAGCAAATGGAGCTCAGGCGTATTTAGGCAGAGACATGGCTGTTCAAGGGTTAGAAGAAGGTCTTAAACTTATGAGAGAGAATGGCACTGCTATAATGATTATGCCTGCTAGTATCGGTTTTAGACAGAGTGTTTGTGTAATTCCAAGGAGTGCGAGGGCAAAACTGTACAATGACAGAATAATAAACAATAACGTAGAGCCATACACTATGTTAAAATATGTTGTAAACCTTAAAGTTGCTAATTTCTAGATTGAGACTTATATTTATGCCCGTAAGCAGGTTTAATGCCGAGTTGTAGGCGGCAGTGCACATGATTACGGGCGTAGATATATAATAAAGCAATACAAAATTGTGTGATAGATAGTAATTACGAAAACCTAAATTCAATCATACGGGGTTGCATAGACAAAGAGGAGCGAGCGCAAGAGGAGTTATATAAAATCTATTTTGGTTACGCTTTAAGTGTAGCACTTTTGTACAGCAACAACCGTAACGATGCCAATGAAGTGGTTAACGACAGCTTTATAAAGATTTTTAAACAAATCAAAAGATTTGATTTGTCACTCTCTTTTAAGGCGTGGTTGCGTAGGATAGTAATTAATACCTCTTTAGATAAAATAAGAAAAGAGAATAAAGGTTTGATATTGGATGATGCACCGGTAATGAGTTTTGAAGAGAGTTCGCCAAACGCTTGGGATCTCTTGAAAGCCAAAGAAATTGAATCGCTTCTTAATTATTTACCACCTATTCATAAAACAGTTTTTTGCCTATATGAGATAGAAGGGTATTCACACGAAGAGATAGCAAAGCATCTAAAAATACCCAAAAGTTCTTCTCGAGTCTATTTGACTAGAGCAAAAAAACAACTTAGAGATCTTTACATACAACACAACCCACAATGAATAAAGAGAGGGATATAGATAAAATAATAGTAGATAAACTAAAGGAAGGAATAAATGCTTTACCTCAAGAAGAGTATGTTGCAGGCGCTTGGGAAGGTTTTAAGGCTGTGAATGCAGCACATATAAAAAAACAACGCCGCATTCGTACTATTCGTATTTATCGCTACTCTTCTATTGGTGTTGCAGCTATGCTGATAATTGGTCTATTTCTATTTACAAACGATAATTTCTCTGTTAAACAATCTAAATCTTTATTAAGCAGTACTATAGGAATTATTAAAAACCCAGTTTTACCGGTAATAGAGCCTGCTTTAGACCTTCATAGACCTATTAAAAAAATAGATATCCAAAAACGTTTTGCAAAAACTCAAGGAAAAGGGGCACTAGCAGTAGCAGAGAGAGAAGCACTAGCAACAGTAGAGAGAGAAGCACTAGCAACAGTAGAGAGAGAAGCGTTGGCAGTAGCAGAGAGAGAAGCATTGGCAGAAAAAGAAGCTCTGGCACTAAAAGAAATTTCGGCAGTAACAGAGAGAGAAGCATTGGCAGTAACAGAGAGAGAAGCATTGGCAGTAGCAGAGAGAGAAGCACTAGCAGTAAAAGAAGCCTCGGCACTGGCACAGAGTAATAAGGTTTTTGAGAGTGAAAGCAAAAAAAGTAATAAGAGATTGCGATTTGGAGTGAATGTATCGCCTGGTTTTATCTCCTCTTCGTCTAGTTCTGTGAACACATTTAATTATTCGGGTGGGGTTTCTATGGATATTTCTGTAGCAAAGAATTTGCAAATATCTACTGGTGTGCAGCTAGAGCATCAAAACGTAGATGCGAGGGAGAATGTAGGCGTTTCCCAAAGAACACCAAGCCATATAGATGCTGTTCTTACTAACTTAGATATTCCAATTAATATAACATGGCATTTCTTTAACGATAAATCTAGAAGCTACTATATTTCGGGTGGGTTCTCTTCTTTGGCATATCTTAGCGAAAAGTATACAACTACCTCTTATAACCATCAAATACGTGCCAACACAATAGACTCTTCCGATAGTGATGGGATCACAACATATAAGATAGAGAATGTAGAGACTGTGCAAACAACCACAGGTTCTCCCTCCAATGCTTTGGATTTAGCCGGCCGAGTAAACCTTATTTTTGGATATGAGCAAAAACTCTCGTCAAAACTTAATCTTCATATTGAGCCATTTATGAAAATACCGCTTTCGGGGTTAGCTTCAGAAAAAATGTCATTCATTACAGGCGGTGTAACCTTCAAAATTTCTTTCTAGCAGATTTTGAATTCTCCTATTTTGGGTTATATTTGTATAGAATTTCTAATTCAGCATTTTATACTTAATTTAGAATATGGAAGCAGGCTTTAAAAATAAATTTAAGTTATCTATAGTTAAAACATTAAGCCTGTTAGTTTTATTGTTTATCTCTTTTTTTGTTATTGGTTTTTATTTTTATTCCAAAGATAAAGAGCTTTTAAAGAAAGATAAGTATAATGAACTACTCGCTATTTCGGACTCAAAAGTTGCACAACTAGTAAGTTTGCATACAAATAGATTGGCCGATGTAAGTTATCTAACTACAACAGAACCCCTCCTGCAATTTATAAGAGAACTAGCTAATGGAGATAAAACTAATGCCAATCTTCTTAGAGAGAATTATAAAGCTTTTTTATCTTCGGAAAGGTACGAAAGTATTCTTTTGGCAGATAGTATGGGGAATATCTTATTAGAGGCCTCTCATGCCCATTCTTCTTATTCAATTGCTCAACATAATGGGATGTTATTAGACTCTTCGTCTTTAGTTGGCGTGAAAAAAGTATTCAGGACTGGAACCTATTTTTTAAATGAACTTTTTGCCGATAAATTCAAAGATACTCCTTATTATGAATTCGTTTCCCCGGTATTTGACCAAAACAATAATGTAGTGGCTACTTTATTACTTTGCTTAGATTTTAAAAAATATATTTATCCTATACTAAATCAGTGGGGGAAATTTCATAATACAAGTGAAAGTGTTTTGGCTCGTAGAGTGGGCAATTCTGTGCTTATTCTCTCTCAAATTAATGATGTAAATAATGAAGTTTCCTTTGTTAAAACATTTCAAAACATTAGCTCAAATCTAAATTCTAAGAACGAAAAAAAGGTAAAAAACACTCAGGATAGTTTGGGTTTTTCTAGTGGAATGGACTTAACAGACAAACATGTTCTTGCCAAGCACACCATGATTCCTGGCAGCCAGTGGTTTCTTGTAGAGAGAAGTGATTCTTCGCAAATCTATAATCAAATAAATAAAAAAGCTTTATTTATAGCTATTATAGGCGCAGTAATTTTTTTATTTTCCATTTTTGCTCTGTTTGGATTACGCCTAAATGCTAAAAGAAAATTAGAACAATCTTTGTTAGAATCAGAGAAAAAAGAAGAGGAGTTCCGCAGGTCACTTGCCGAGATTAGATCTGAGTTACTATCATATTCTGTTAAGAATAGTTTGGAAAACACTTTACGCGAGATGCAAGATAGAGTTGGAGCTGTTATGAGTAGCCCTATTTGTTTTGTTCATTTTTTAGAGCCCGACCAAGAAAATATTTTTCTTACAGCATGGTCTTCAGAAACTGAAAGACAATCTGAGCAACTTTTTGGTAAAATTACCCACAATCCTGTTAGTAGTGCTGGAGTATGGGCCGATGCTGTTAGATTGAAAAAACCCATAATACATAATGATTTTTCTACTCTGCCAAACAAAAAAGGCCTTCCTTTAGATCATCCTCCTTTAATTAGAGAAATTATTATCCCAGTAATTAGAGATAATAAAGTAGTCTCTGTACTTGGCATTGCTAATAAACCAACAATATACGATTCAAAAGATATTTACTTGGCCTCCTTTATGGCCGATGTGGTTTGGGAAATTGCAGAGAGTAAATTTAAGGAAGACAATTTAATGCAGAGTGAGGCTAAATTTAGGAACCTTTTCTACGAACATTCTGCAATAAAGATGATAACAGACTCTACTACTGGTCGTATTTTAGATGCCAACGATTCGGCGGTAAAATTTTATGGCTGGTCTTTAGAAGAGCTTAAAGAGATGACAATTGCACAGCTAAATACTCTGCCTATTCATACGCTTCAACTACTTGGGCAAAAAGCCTTAACTTCTCAAAGTGCTTTTTTTGAACTGGTTCAGCGCAAAGCCAATGGGCAGTTGGTAGATGTAGATGTGTACACTGGGAAAGTAATCATAAAAGGGAAGCCTGTTATTTACTCAATAGTTCACGATGTAACAATCAAGAGATATAAATAGAGATCGCAAGAGATTCTATATAATATTACCAGAAGTTCAATTGGGGTAGTATCATTGGAGAAATTAGTTGATATTGTAAAAGAAAATCTAAGTAAATTGCTAGATGTTAGTAATTTATATGTAGCCTTATATGTTCCAGAGAAAAATATGTTTAAAAATGAAGACTTTAGAACTCAAAATGATAATTTAGATGTTTTGAGTCCTATTAATAGCCTTAAAGGTTATGTCTTTACAACAGTAAAGCCGCTACTTTTAGTAGAAGAGCAATTTGAATCTTTTATTAAGGAGAATGACTTGATTGTCTCTCATACATTACCTAAGTGTTGGTTAGCTGTTCCGCTTGTTTATCAGGGAAATGCATTGGGTGTTCTTGTTCTAAAGAGCTATACAAATGCCAATGCCTATGATTCAAATAACTTAATGTTAATGGATATGGTGGGGCACGAGCTTTCTGCTGCCATTGGGCGCGCAAAACTTATTGAAGATTTAGTTTTAGCCAAGGAGAAAGCAGAAGAGAGCAATAGGCTTAAAAGCGCCTTTCTATCAAATTTAAGTCATGAAATTAGAACACCTATGAACTCTATAATTGGGTTTTTAGAACTTCTTTCTACACCCGATTATTTAACCGAGCAGAGAGAGGATTTTGTGGAACATGTGAAATTAGGGGCCGATAGGCTTTTAAGAACCTTGGGCGATCTCATAAGAATTTCGGAGATTAAGGCAGGCACTACTAATGTAAATCGTTCATATGTAAATGTTAATAGGCTTTTAATAGATACGTATGATCTCTTTAGCGCAGAGGTAACTGCAAAAAATATAGAGTTTAAATTGGCTTTAGATGTGCCCGAAGAATATAGTAAAATAGATATAGACGAAGAAAAAGTTAGTAGCATCTTATTTAATCTTCTTAATAATTCACTTAAATTTACTCAAGAAGGAACTATAGAACTAGGTAGCTATATAGACAATCAAAGAATCTGTTTCTATGTTAGAGATACAGGTTGCGGCATTAGTGCCAATAAGATTGATTTTATCTTCAATCCTTTTGAAACTTCAGATTTTGAACTGTCCAAAGAGTTTGATGGTATTGGTTTGGGATTATCTATTGTTAAATCTTATGTTGAATCTCTAGGTGGTAAAATAACAGTAGAGTCAAAAGAAAATATATCTACTACTTTTCGCTTTTGCATTCCTCTTTAGATTCCTATCTGTTTCAATATTTTACACCTATTTTTTATAATAATTTTCATCTCTTTTTAATATTAATTTATTATCTTGTAGCGTTTTATAAAATAATAAAAAGTTACTGCTAATTTATTAATAGGATTATTATATGAAAAGCTTCTCTTTTTCTTTGCCACTCTTTCTTGTGGCTTTAATATTATCGTTTAGTTCTTGCGCAACCCTTTCAAAAGAACAAATTAAATCAGTCGATAAATTTAGTAATGCTTGCGACAGTTTTAACAGATACCCCTCTCTTTTATTTACTGAGTTAGCTCAAATTAGAATGGAAAGAGGGTTTTTTTATGCTAGCTCTCTAACTAATTCTGACAATAGGATTAACGAACTCAATTCAATTTATAAAGCATTCGACCAAGATATAAAACTAGCCCATAAATGCGATGCTTCATTAGAGATTCTCAAAAGCTACTCTAATGCACTTAAAATTCTTACTGCAAATGGCCGTTGGGAATCACGAGGCGTAGAGTTTCGTTCTCTAGGCAGGGCCGTAGATTCATTAATAATTAAAACTAATAAACTAAATCTCTTTCAAGAAGATTTGCCTGTGGGAATTGCAAAAAGCGCAGCTAAAATAGTTGCCTATGGTGCCGAGACTTTGCTTAAACGCAAACAGCAAAGGCTAACTATAGCTTTTGTAAACGAAGCCGATACTCTTGTTCAAGCGATTGTAAATGGCTTAGTGCAAGTTTTACGCAATCCTCAAGTAGCCGTTCTCATTGAAAATGAGACAACCAGCTTGCCACAAAACTACAAAAGCTTTTTAAAGAGCAATCCTACTTTTAGCGCTTTAGAATACGATCGTAAATATTTGCAGCTTAAAGAGAGAACAGACAAACTCACATACTCTCGTGGCCAAATAATCTCGGCAGCCAACCGCCTTGCCAAAGCCCACAAAGAGATAGCCCAAAACCTCCAAAAGAAAAGAGCATTTGGAGAAGTTTTTGACCAACTCTCTCAACTCATTTCCGATATAGAAATGCTGAAAAAACAATTTACCACAATAATCACGGTTAAATAACTGAAAATATCTAATCATGACTAAAATAGACCAAACATTATCTAGTCAAGAAAACTCATCGGCTAATGAATTAGCAGATATACGTAAAGCATTAGAAATTGCAGAAGAGGCTCGTTTTTCTTCTTCAAGTTTAACTACTAAACAAAAGAAAGAGTTAGAACAAGCCTCTTTGGTATTGAGAGACCGCGAAAGAGAATTAATTTCTAGCATTGGTAAGGAGATTGCGCAATCTATAAAAGGCTATGGAACACAATTAGATACTCTTTCAAAAACCATTAGGGAACGCACTAAGAAAATGAGTAAAACCACGCAATCACTTAACAAAGTGAAGAAAGCATTACTAATGGTATCTAGCATCTGCAAATAAGTTACGCCTTATTGGAGAATATCTTCTGGCCCAAGAGGTTTGTAGGGGCCTTCTTTTACTTCTAAAATTACTGTACCACTTTGCAGTACTTCAAGCGAATGCCATTGCCCAATGGGTATGTTTAATCCGTAATTTTCGTTTTCATTAAGAAAAAATGAATTGGTCACTTCTCCAGTGGCATTATGAAAGAACACTTTAATTGCACCTCTTAGTAAAACATAAGTTTCGCAGGTGTGCATGTGTCTGTGAATTGGAATTTCAGTGCCGGGCTCTAAAGCATTAAGCAGTTGCTGGACTTTATTGTCAAGTGTGTTGTGTATGTTAAAATTCATACGAAGGCGCTGGTTTTCCTTTGCCTTCTGGGTAATGCTGTCCAGCAACTGTTTATTGATTAATTTTTCCAAAATATTTTTTAATTTATTCTGCTAATTATTTTCTAATGTTTTTCTGATGATTAGAACATGTAATCCCAAACAGGAAGCATAATTGGTTTTTGATTCAAAGCACTTAAAGCCTTGTTGCTTAAGTATTTTTTATTAATTACTAAGCGGAACATATATTCGCTAAACCATTCGTCTGTAAGAGTAAGGTAGCCATTGTGCCCACTAGTAGCACCCCAGCTGTTTTCGAATTCCCATTTCACAGGAACATCGTTACTATCTGTATCGCAAGCAACTAAAAGCATAGCGTGTGCCGATCCACTTTGGCGTGTTAAAATTCTAGCTTTTTTGTCCATTTTAAGATTGATTCCCAAAAGAATATCTGGAGTGAAATTATTAACATCTAAGATTCCACTTGGGCTATCTAATTGTTTGCCAACATCGCAAGAAGTATACATTGGCTCATTATCTTTTATAGAAGCTAATGCCGAGGGTTTAATATCTTCGTTTGGTAAGTTTAGATATACCCAGTTAACGCCTTCAATGGTATTACGGTAGTTTTTAATTTCATAAACTTTGTAATATTCCCTTGTAGGGTCGTTCATAATCATCACATAATTTTGAGGATTATAGTCGTTAGGTATTATGCTTTTGTAAAAATCTTTAGGTGTAGATGTAAGTGTCTTTACTTCGCCAGCATTGTTTTTGTAGCGCCAAGCAAAATCAGTAGGAGGTTCTCCTAAGCAAAGAGCTAAAACACGATACACATCTTTTAAAATAGCTGTTTTTTGTGTGCGCAAAGCTTTTTGATCGCTATCAGATTTTTTAGTATTCCTAATTGCATAACCACCTGCACGTAAACACTCGTTTATATAACGAACCATTTGACTAGTGTTATTAGCGTGCTCGCTTTCTGGCATAACAGATTGAGGAACAACACCATATTTTTCTCCAATATTGTAAAACAGATTCCATACTCCGCCGTCACCTACAGGTGAACTAAAGAAAGTAGCAACTTCTCTATCATCTATATCACTATTCACGGTAGCAATGATGTTCTCTAAAAATAGATTAGATTTTTCCAGAATATCCCAGAAAAACAGGTAGCTATGAGAAAAATTAAATGAATTTACAGAATACTTTTCCATTACTATTGGCCTAAGAGCGTTGGTAGATGTAAACATCCAACATCTGCCCGAACTATATTGATTAGTAATGCCTTTAACGTTCACTCGATATTTAAAGAAATGATCTACTGTTCCGTTAACATCCCAGTTTTTAGTTTTGTTACTAATATTTTTATCTGAAGTAAGCATGTTTTGCAAAGCTTTTGTTTGAGGGTCTTTCACAAAGCTGCTCTTTAACTCGTTCAACTCTGTCTCGCCCAATGTTTGAGCAAATAACCCACTAGACCCTGCCAATAAAAAGACCAGTGTACCAAAAAGTAAAAAATTGTTTCTCATAACTTGATATTATTTAATTCAACCCTAAAGGTATGAAAACTCTCCCAAAGTTTTATAAAGCTTTGGGAGAGTTTCTGTTTCTTCTAGGAGAGTTCCTATCTGCTTTAGAGTTTAGAAGTAGGTTTTAAGTGCTTCTAGGTACTCTTCAAATGCTTTGCGGCCTATGGGGGTAATTTGGCATGTGGTGCGTGGTTTCTTTCCGTTATACCCCTTTTCTATTTTTATGTATCCTGCTTCACTCAGCTTATCTAACTGTACGCTTAGATTTCCTGCGGTTGAGCCCGTTTTTTCTCTTAAGAAAACAAAATCGGCCTCGGCAAGCGTAACTAACAGCGACATAACGGCTAGCCGCAATTGGGAGTGGAGTAGGGGGTCTAATTCTTTAAACATTTCTGCTGGCCGAGTTCAAAATGTGCCCTGGGATTATGAGCATAATAATTGAGAAGGCGGCGAATACCAGAATTTGTTCGATTCCGGGAACTAGAAGAAGTACGAAGCTCAGGAAAATACCAATGAAACCAGATATTGTGATTGGCTTGAATTCCAGAACCAGGCCACTTAGGGCAACACCAGCGTTTAGAATTAGAGCCATTACAAACATTATTGGGAATGCCATTGGGTTCACTAGCATAAATAGCGAGAGTAAAAGGGCGCAAACACCAATCACAATCCAAATTTTAGCGATTGTTTTGCTTACAAAAGTGACTGCCATTTTTTGTTTTTTCCTTAGCAAAAAATACATTGCAGGATATCCTATTATTGGCATTGCAAACCATAGATACTGAACATGATAGTCTCCAGTTTGCGAAATTACCCCATATATTACTATAGAAATTATTAACCAAAGGTAGCCCCAAAGTAAAAACATGTTGCCGCCCCCTTTTTCTAAGTTTGTACGAGTCTCTTTTATCATTTTGGAAATTAGCTCTAGACTCTCTTGTTGTGAAATGTGTTTCTCTTCCATTGTTATTTAAATTTTTAAAGATATTATTAATTGCGTTTCGTGAAGATGTTGCAAATATAAAGTAG
>CAYIYT010000043.1:0-18870 GCA_964367735.1 uncultured Muribaculaceae bacterium | reverse complement strand
GACTCCTTATATTGAGGAGTCACTTTTTTTTAATAATAGTAAAAGATTTTACTAAATTTGTTCTCTATGGGAAATCTGTTAGAACAACTAAAACAAGATATAAGATATCAGGAGGGTCTTAAGGCCTGTATCAACTGCGGAACCTGCACTGCAATATGCCCTGCTGCTGCTGTTAGTGATTACGACCCCAGAATAGTAGTAGACGATGTACAACAAGACGACGAAAATCTTATAAAGCAACTACTCACGTCAGATACTATTTGGCGATGTGGAGAGTGTTTGTCCTGTAAAACACGTTGCCCAAGAGGCAATACTCCAGGATACATAATTCAAGCATTACGTGCACTTTCAGTAGAGAGTGGTCTATTTAAAGAGAGTGAAGAGGGGCGTAAACAAACTCTACTAGCTCATAGTATTGGCACCCATATGCTAGACTATGGCTACTGTGTCTATTTTGACGCATTAAATACCGAAGATTTCCCAGAACAGGGCCCCGTTTGGGATTGGGTAATGAAAAACAGAGAAACTGTTTTAGAGAAACTTGGATGTAGCTACAAACAAGATAAACCAGGCTCTCTAAGAAAAATTCCCGAGCACTCTTTGGAAGACCTTAGAGCTATTTTCAAAGAGACGGGAGCAATTGATAGACTAAATAAGCTCAAAGGAATATAAAGCCACATACCATGACTAATACTATTATAAAGCCAGTCAAAAACAGAGAGTGGCAAAAATATCAAAAAGAGATAGCATTTGATCATTATTATCTAGCTCGCAGCTGTATAAGACAAAATATATTTCCAGCTGCCGAAGATATCTTAATGAAGATATTGCGAGAAGTTCTGGGTAAAGATATTTTTGACGATCCTGCTCAAACTACCTGTACTGGCATTGCCTATCATTCTGGCGTAATCCCTTTTGAGACAACCATGACAGTTGTTGCAAGACAGTTCGCATTAATGAATGAAGCAGGGTACGAAAACTTTGCCTGTTCATGCGTAACATCGTTCGGCATATATACAGAAGTTCTTGAAACATGGCATGAATTCCCCCATACATTGGACAAAACAAGAGAACATCTAATGAATGCCACCGGCAAAACATTCGTAATTCCTAAAAACATAGTTCACACAAGTGACCTTATCTTTAAGTTTAGAGAAGAGATTGCACAAAAAATTAAATACAGGCTTGTAAATAAAGAGACCGGGGAGCCTTTAAAAGTTGTAGATCACATAGGGTGTCATTACGCAAAAATCTTCCCGGAAAGAGGAATTGGAGGAGCAGAATATCCATATGTTTTGGCCGGTCTTACAGACGAATTTGGCGGAGAACAGGTAGATTATCCAGAGAGGCGCCACTGTTGTGGTTTTGGGTTTAGACAATATCTCCTTAAAACTAACCGCGGCTACTCTGTTGCCAACTCTAAGATAAAGCTAGACTCTATGAAGCCATATAAGCCAGATCTTATTATTGCAAACTGCCCAGGATGTACATTTTTCCTAGATAGGTGGCAATATGTTATTGCCGAGATGGAAGGCACTACATATGGTGCAAATGGATATGGAATACCTGTACTCACCTACGAAGAACTAACGGGCATGTTACTAGGGTACGACCCTTGGAAAATGGGGCTGCAGGTCCATCAAGTTGCAGTTGAACCTATTCTAGATAAAATAGGAGTTGAGTACGATAAATCTACAAAATATCTTGGTGCAAAAGGCGAATATATAGGAGAACCTTTATTACCTTTGAATCTTAAACAATAACTCAGGTGACACTAATGATTATTGTGTTTATCATTGGCTATATATGTATAGCAATGGAACACATAATAAAGGTAGATAAAGCTGCAATTTCTTTGCTAATAGCTGGTATTATGTGGAGTATCTATATACTATTCATACCAGAAAGTGGTGCGCTAGCACATCAAAATGCTTTTCAAGAATATCTTTCTCTAAATCCATCTATTTTAGAACTCTCGTATATAGATCAATGTAGAAGATTCATAACAGATCTTCAACTAATTGAATATATGGGGGATATTTCATCTACCCTATTCTTTCTTATTGGGGCAATGACTATAGTTGAGTTAATAGATGCCCACCACGGGTTCGATATAATTACAGATAGAATTACCACCAAAGACAAAAGGAGACTGCTGTGGCTAATATCAATAATAGCATTCTTTATGTCTGCTGTTCTAGATAACTTAACCACTTCTATTGTAATGGTTACATTGGTTAAAAAACTTGTTCCCAACTATAAAGAGCGGTGGATTTTTGGAGGAATGATAATAATAGCGGCAAACAGCGGAGGAGCATGGAGTCCAATTGGAGACGTTACAACCATAATGCTATGGATAAAGGGAATGATCTCTTCATGGCCACTTATGAAAGCAACATTTATCTCTAGCTTAGTCTCGGCACTTATACCTCTTATATTTGCTACTCGATTACTTAAAGAGGGTAATCTTCCTATAATTGAAAAAAAACCTAAGGTAGAAAAAGAGTATTCAATAAGTAGGAGAGAAAGAGCTATAATTCTTATCCTTGGTGTGGGAGCCTTGCTTTCTGTTCCTATATTTAAATATGTTACTACACTGCCTCCTTTTGCCGGTGTTTTAACAGCATTGAGTCTTCTGTGGATTTATACAGAAATTTTATATAGCCATCTAAAGGTTAGTGAATCGGCAAAAAATAGAGTGACAAAAATAATAAAGAGAATAGATACTGCTACTATTTTATTCTTTCTGGGAATTCTACTTTCAGTTATGTCTTTGCAGGCAAATGGTTCTTTGATGTATGCAGGGAATTTTCTAAACAGTGTAACAGATAATTCCAATATAATTGCAATGACAATGGGGGTACTCTCTTCAATTATAGATAACGTGCCATTGGTTGCTGTTTCTATGGGAATCTATCCTGTAAGCCATGTTGCAACAAGCGCATTCATAATGGATGGGACTTTCTGGCATTTCTTAGCTTATTGCGCTGGTACTGGAGGCTCTATGCTAATTATTGGGTCGGCAGCAGGGGTGGTAGTTATGGGGTTAGAGAAAATAAGTTTTACTTGGTACCTAAAAAACATCTCTCTACTTGCATTTCTCGGTTTTGTTGCTGGTTGTGTTACATTCCTAATAATTAATTAGATAATGAGATCTAACAGCAAAGAGTTTGCTCAAGAAAGAAGTATACTTCCCTTTTTTCTTAACTTTGATCTATACTAAACTGTTGTAGCTACAGGAGTATTGTTATTTAATTATGAATAAGAGATGAATGACTTTTTGAATATATCGTACTGTTCCGATAAGTACCAGTACACAATGGGCAAAACCTACTTTGACCAAAAATTACAAAATAAAAAGGCCGTGTTTAACCTATTCTACAGAAGCGCCCCAGACAATAATAACTGGGCTGTTGTAAGTGGAGTTCAAGAGGCTCTAAAAATGATTGAAGGATTAGGTAGTGCTCATGAATCATTTTTTGAAGAATTCCTTCCTGGAGAACAGTATAAAGAGTATAGAAAATATCTCTCAACAATGAAGTTTACAGGGAATGTATATGCTATGGAAGAGGGAGAGATAGCATTTCCTTCACAGCCTATTATCACTGTAGAAGGGCCTCTAATAGAGGCTCAGGTATTGGAGACTCCCCTACTGTGCATAATGAATCATCAGATGGCAATTGCCACCAAAGCATCTAGAGTCTCTCGCGCAACTACAAAGCCTATAAGTGAATTTGGTTCAAGAAGAGCTCATGGTCCTTGGGCTGCTACTTATGGAGCAAAAGCCGCTTATATAGGAGGTTGCCAAAGCTCCTCTAATATTCTTACAGCTCATCTTTTTGGAGTGCCTGTAGCAGGAACTATGGCTCATAGTTTTATAAACGCGTTTGGTTGTACAGTTGCTGGGGAATTAAAAGCATTTAATACATACATTAAAAGTCATTACGGAGAATCTCTTATATTACTTATAGATACATACGATACTCTTCGTTGCGGCATTAAAAATGCAATTGCAGCTTACAAAGCCAATAATATAGACGACAGTTATCATAATAGTTACGGGATAAGATTAGATAGTGGAGATCTAGCATATCTCTCTAACGAATGTCGCAAAGAACTAGACAATGCAGGATTGTATAAATGCAAAATATTTGCTACAAACTCTTTGGACGAGTATATAATATCGGAATTAGAGAGGCAAAATGCAAAAATAGACGCCTATGGTGTTGGGGATGCAATTGCCACGAGCAAGCATAATCCATGTTTTGGCAATGTTTATAAACTAGTAGAAGTAGACGGTAACCCTGTTCTAAAGAGATCTGAAAGTAAAAATAAAGCTGTTAATCCTGGATTCCAAATCACCTATAGAATTATTAAAAATGGTATTTTTAAAGCAGATGTTACTTGTTTAAGGGGAGACAAACTCTCTACAGCTATAGAGAAGTGCAACACAATAGTTATCCGAGATCAATTTGACGATACTAAAACAACACTGTTCCAAGAAGGCTCATATGAATTCAAGCCTCTTCAAAAAATCGTTATGAAAGATGGTCTTACAATAGCTACAAAAAGAGCAATTAAAGATATTAGAGATTACTATCTAAGAAATTTAGAGTCATTAAATCCAACACAAATCAGGATAATAAACCCACATTTCTATAAAGCAAACATATCTGACTGCCTATACGATCTTAAAAACGATTTAATAAACTCTCTTATAGAGGAAATAAATACATTTTATGAAACAAAATAAAACAGCACATATTGTAGTAGACATGCTTTACGATTTTATAGAGGGCTCAATGGCCTGTCATAATTCGCAAAGTGCAGTGAATAACAGTGTGGCTTTTATTAATAAAAATCCAAATCAACCTGTATTCTATATAGCAGATGCTCATCCCGCTTCTCATTGTTCATTTAAAGAAAATGGAGGAATATGGCCATCACACTGCGTTATAGGTACTAAAGGGCAAGAAATAGATAAAAGATTTTATAATTTAGTTAAAGAGACTTCACAACAACCTGGAGAAAACAATATTCTAAAAAAAGGAGACGATCCTGCTTTTGAACAATATTCAGGTTTTGAAGCTATTTCTAATAAAGGTCAAACGCTAGAATCTATTCTTAAAGAGAATAGTAATGGAGAGATTTACATAAGCGGAATTGCTACTGAATATTGCATTAACGCTACTGCTACAGATTTACAAAAAGCTGGTTTTAAAGTAACTCTAATAGAAAATGCACTAGCATATGTAGAGTACAATGAGCATTTAAAAACGGTAGAAAGATTAAAAGCCGATGGTATTAGCACAATAAAAATATAATGTTATTATCTGACTAACTGAACTTTAGCGTGTAGAGTAGTAGTTTGGAATAATTTTTGTATGTTTGTGACTTGTTATGAGCAGAACAATGCCCAAAATTACTAAAAAAAAGATAGTGAGCATTACGACTTTATTAGCCGTAATGCTCATGTGCATTCCATCCCTAACTCATGCTCAAGATACAAATAGAGTTGCTCTGGACTCAATTAGAATTGCCAAAGATTCATTAAGTATTATAAAAGACTCGTTAGCTTTAACACTAACTAAAAAAGAGCTAAAAGATTTAAAAAAGCAAGAGCGATTTATCCTTAAAAAAGCCGAAAAAGAGAAAAGAGATAGTGTGAATTATACAAGAGACAGCACAAGATGGTCTCAACCTAGAATTCTTACAAGCTATATCATACCCGACACTCTTAAATACAGACGACTAATCACATGGAAGCACGATGCTCTATTTAACAACATAGAGATGATAAGTCCAGATACAACATTTCATGAGAATTATCAGGTATATCCATTTATGAGAAAAGATGTAGGGGGCACCTATCTAGGAGTATCTGGTTCTGCTACACAAACTCATAATTTTTTCAAGCGAGAAAAACTTGAACTATTCGAGCCTTTCGCCCCATATTTAAATTACAGTTATACGGCACAAAACGTTCCATTTTATAATGTAAAAACCCCCTATACAGAACTTGGATATTGGGGAACTCTCTTTGCAAATAGAGATAAAGAAGAGAGTAACATTAAATTTATGCATACCCAAAATCTCTCTCCCTCTTTTAACTTAAACTTTACTTACAGAAGATATGGTGGAAAAGGGCAACTTCCCAAAGAAAGCACAGATAACAGAACGGTAACCATAACAGCTAATTACTTAGGAGAGAAGTATGTTTTGCATGCTGGATATATCTTTCAAGGGGTTAAACGTACCGAAAATGGGGGAATTATTGATGATAAAATGGTTCTTGATACAACCTTAGAAGAGAGTAAAGACCTTGCCTACCGCTTACAAAAAGCTAGTAACCATCTTAAAAGAAACACTCTCTTTCTCACTCACAGCTATGGTGTACCAATTCGCTGGTCTAAAAACGATTCACTCTCGGCAGGAGAGGGAACAGTTACTTATTTTGGTCACACATTTGACTATTCTACATATAATAAAACTTATACAGATAGAATAGAGCTAACAGACTCCATTGCAAGGAGTTTATACAATAATATGTTTTTGCTCTCTCCTACCGAAAGCTACGACTCTATTAGAGTAAACAGTATCGAAAATAAGTTTTTTATAAGGATTCAACCTTGGGCAAAAGAAGCTCTCCTTTCTAAGCTAGATGGAGGGATTGGGCATCAGTTTATGAGCACATACAATTTTAAGCCAAATTTTTACACACAAGGTAAAAGCAATCACACATACAATAATCTTTTTCTCTTTTTTGGAGCTCAAGGTAATTTTAAAAAATATTTCCGATGGGATGCAAATGCACGTTATAATCTATCGGGTTACTATGCAAATAATTTCAGTTTAGATGGTAAAGCAGGCTTTTCTTTTTATCCTCATAAAGAGGGTATTCACCTTACTGCTAAAATAAATTTGGAGAACAAACGTCCAAACTGGTTTAATAACTCACACTTCTCCAATCATTATCAATGGGAAAATAATTTTGACAATATAACAGAAACCACAATTGAAGGAGACCTTGAAATACCAAAATATAAGATAAATTTATTTGCCGGATATTCGCTAATAAACGATCCTATCTATTATGGTATTCAAGGAAATATTGCCCAACATAAAGGCTTAGTTACAGTATTTGCTGCCTATGTTCAAAAAAACTTCAAGTTTGGATTCCTACACCTGGATAACAGAGTACTCTTTCAAATGAGCTCAAACAATGAGATCATACCGCTGCCAGAAATTAGTGCAAATCTTAAATATTATATGCAGTTCCAACTAGTAAAAAATGTTCTAACTGCACAAATTGGGGCAGATGTTACTTTTAACACCCCATATTACGCACAAGCATATAGCCCCGCTTTGGGTATTTTCCATAATCAAAACGATCGTAAAATTGGCAACTATCCTTATTTGGATGCTTTTGTTAATCTTCAATGGAAAAGAGCCAGTATTTTTGTTAAATACTTAAATGCTGCTCAAGGCTGGCCAGACGGTGATTACTTTTCTGCACATCATTATATTAGGCCTGGGTCTGCCATTAAGTTGGGTATTCACTGGCCATTTTACGTAAAATAGTTATGAGCCATATGAGGCCAATTATTAAATTCATTTTTGCAGTAACCTTTATCTTGCTTCATCCGTTACTTTCATCTTCTGGTGAAGGGCATAGTGGTGAGAGATATCATTTTCTTCTAGAAGGGAAAAATCTCAAAGCGATGGTAAATATAAATGGAGGAATCTATTTAAAGAAAGGACACCCTGTAGGGTTCCATTTTGAGCTATTAAATAACTTTGCATCACATCAAAAATGCAACATCAGAATAGCTCCTGCACAAGAAAATAATCCATGGGATTTACTTATTAGCGGGGCGATAGACATATTAGTTGTAGATTCTGCAAAAGATACAATCCCTTACGAATACTCCGATAGAGTAATATCTAGCTTAGAACTAAACGGTAGCGACCAAGTGTGGGTTGTAACTAAAGACAATTATCCAATGCTCCAAAATATGAATTATTGGTTTGGATACTACAGTCATACTAAAGATTATAAACATCTTGAAAAGAAATACTACCGAGACTACAGTAGAATATCATTCCCAAATGGTCAAGTAACAGTATTATCTCCCTATGACCAAATAATAAAAGAACATTCAAAATTAATAGGTTGGGACTGGCGTTTACTTGCTTCTCTTATCTATCAAGAATCTAAATTCTCTGTAAGTGCAAAATCTCATCGTAATGCATATGGTTTAATGCAAATCTTACCTTCTACTGCTAAACATTATAACGTTGAAGATTTACACGATCCCGAACAAAACATTAAAGCTGGTACCCTCCTAATCAAAAGGCTTATAAGAATTTATGACTCTTACGATATGGATTCTACAAACAGAGTTAAATTTGTACTTGCCGCCTACAATGCTGGGGAGGGTCGTTTAGAAGATATAAGAAGAGCTGCTCAACATAAGTCGGTAAATGCAAATGAATGGGATAGCCTAAAAACAGTTATTCCATATATGAACCTTAAAGGGTCACTGCCCAAAGATCTTCTTAAATACGGTAACTTTAAAGGTACAGAAACCCTCAATTTCGTAGATGAGATTGTAAATCGATACGAAAATTATAAATTGATGGTAAAGAAGTAATCTTACTTTACCCTAAGTGTTTTTTCGGGACTAATTTTAGATATAAAGAAAGAAGGTATCATTAGAAGCATTACTATTGTGATAATAGCTCCAATGTTTAGAATTGCAATCTTGAACCAATTAACAAATACTGGAACATAATCTACAAAGTAATTAACAGGGTCTAGTGGAATAATTTTATAATAATATTGTATAAAAATTAAAGTAAAAGCTACAATATTCCCAATAGCAATGCCTCCAACAACAAGAAATAGCGCCCGTACAAGAAAAACCTTATGAATAGAAGAGTCTCTCATTCCTAATGATTTAAGCACTCCTATCATAGATATTTTCTCAAAAAGCAAGATAAGTAATCCCGAAATCATATTGAAGCCAGCTACTGCAAGCATAAGAAACATGATTATTAGCACATTAAAATCTAGTAATCGTAGCCAATCAAAAAGATGTGGGAATAACTCATCTACACTAGTAACAAAGTAGGATTCATTCATTGGGGCTTTTTCAATAATCTTTTCTATTACTTTAACGGTCTCAGAAATCTCAAATCCTTTTTTAAGCTTAATTTCTAAACCCGACACTTGATTGCTTTCCCAATCGTTAACGTTTTGTAAAACATGTGAAGCAGCAATAAGCAAAGACTTGTCTATATCTTCTAATTGAGCGTCGTAAATACCACTTATAATAAACTTACGTATTCGTACGTTATTATCTACAAAGTAGATTAAAACAGGGTCTCCTACGTTGTAATCTAGCATGTCTGCCAATCTCCTAGAGATTAAAATCTGAGGTTCGTTTAGCGTTGCACTAGTTTGTGGTAAAGCACCCTCTTTAAGCACCGATTTAAAGAAACTCCAATCAAAAAGAGAGTCTACCCCCTTTATTAAAACTCCTTGTATATCTTCCTTTTGTTTTATAATTGCAGAGCGATATACATATGGTTGCACAACAGAAATACTCTCTAGCCTATTTAAAGAATCAAGAAAAGAGGGGTTAGACAAAACGGGATATTGGCTAGTAGTAACCTCTACACCAGGGCTATGAAGCATAATCTCTCCAGTAAAACCTCTAACTTTATTATTAATCTCTATTTTAAACCCATCGGAAATAGCAATTGATAGTATCATTACCATTATGCTCAACGCAACAGAAACACCGGCAATCACAGTGCTTCCTCTGGCAAGACCCTTTTTTGAGGAGTTCTTTTTCCACAAAGTTTTAGCAATAAAAATATTTGTATTCAATAGTTAAAAAATATTATTATATTTGCCTACTGTTAATCATTACTTAACCTAATTACTTAACTTCAACCTCTGTAATCTTTTTGATTATGGAGGTTTTCTTTATAGGAACCGTTGTTCGCTAATTAATGACACAACCTTATCTATTCTGCTAACAACATTATCATTAGCGTTTTTTTTATAAATAAACGAGAGGAATTCTGCATATATAGAGAGTAGAGCTCGCTCTTGCTCAACCATTAGTAGTTCTGGTGTATAGGAGATTCCCATCTCTTCAAAAAAATGTTTAAGTGTATTTTCTAGGAATATTGTACCCTGCTTAAAAATATTAAGGTAGAAGAGTATCTTCCCATTATTATCTAAATATACGGGAACAAAGCCACCTGGAAAACTTAGTGGATATATTGGTAAACCAACGGCTCCTGCCAGTAGAAAGTATGAAAGAGTTATAGTTACGGGATTACCTACTCTAGAGAGTAATACCCTATCTAATAAAGCCAAACCTGCCTTTGTTAACTGCGAGTCACTATGTTTAAACCCAAATCTTTTAAAAAATAAAAAATTAAAAATCTCAACATTTTCTACCGGAGTTTTATCTCCATATATCTCAAGAGTGATTTCACTAGTAAGGCTTTCCAATGTACTAAAGTAAATTATCTCTTCGGTAGAGGTATCGGCAACTTTAGTTATTAAATAAAGAGCCCTATTTAACATTGGCTGAGGTTCTTTCAATAAAACAGAAAGCATCTTTACAGCAATATCGGCTTTAATATCGTCAAGATATTCAATATACCTATCTCGTTCCTGAATAGGTACACTTGGAATAAAAAAACGTTCAATTTGCTCTACTGCCTCTTCTCCTCTCTCAATGAATCTCTCTCTTACCGCATTCCTTACAACCAAATCGGGATCGTCCATTAAAGTCGTTAATGATATGAGTTCCGAATCTAGCATCATATTCTGTCTAGTGATAGTTCAATTAATTTTTTAACTAATGATTTGTAATTAGGTTCACTATCTTTTAGATGTCTGTTGGCAATAACGCAGCAAACAGTTATAGCATCGTGGCCAAGAAGTGTAGATAGTCCCGCAATAGCCGAACCCTCCATTTCGAAATTGGTTATTCTATAGTCATTGAATCTAAAGCTTTCAAATCTAGATACCATATCTGGCATAGACAATGGGAGCCTTAATATTCTTCCTTGAGGTCCATAAAACCCTGGAGAAGATATTGTTACTCCTGGTATTGTAAAATCTTTGAAAGCATCTATAAGCACACTACTTGCCTGTGCAAAATAAGGAGCCGGAAGAGTTGGAAGTAATCCTACATGTTTAATAAAGGCCTCTTCCATATCCTTGATTGTAACCTTCTCTCTCCCTTGATACCAATTCAGAAGTCCATCACAACCTATAGAAATATGTGATAGGACATAAGATCCCAAAGGAATATCGGGCTGAATAGCTCCAGTGGTGCCAATCCTTACTATCCTAAGTCTTTTATGTTCTTCTTTTGGCTTTCTGGTGTCAAAATCTATATTTGCTAAGGCATCTAGTTCATTTAATACAATATCGATATTATCGGTCCCTATCCCAGTAGATAAAACAGTAATCCTCTTTCCTTTATATGTTCCTGTAACTGTTACAAATTCTCTTGAAGAACGAGTAAATTCTATAGTTTCGAAAAATGAAGAAACCAAATCTACCCTACCAGGGTCACCCAGTAATATAACGGTATCTGCCAGCTCATTAGGTTTAATGTGAAGGTGAAAAATAGATCCGTCATCGTTAATAATTAATTCCGATGGTGCTATAGCATTCATAATATCTCTCTTTAAATTACAAAAATAGCCATTTGTTTTATACTTTTGTACAAAAATCAAACCATATGATACAACGAATCCAGACATTATTCCTTTTAGCAGCAACTGGCCTGCTATTCTCTATGTTTTTTACAAAAATGGCCTATACTAATACAGAAATTATAAAGTATACAAACATATCTACTCTCCTTATAATGCTTATAGTCGCTTTTGCAATCTCTTTTATAACAATATTTATATATAGGCACCGTGTTTTGCAAATTCGTCTTTGCATCCTTAATTCATTAATAATGATAGGATTTCAAGGCTGGATACTCTGGATGTTTTTCAATAAAGAGAGTGAGTCGGCTTTTTCAATAACTGCTGTTTTTCCAATTGTTGCTGCAATTCTCACATTTACAGCAATGAGATATATAGCCAGAGACGAGGCTATGGTTAGATCTACTTCTAGACTTCGCTAATACTACTTTGAAAAATAGTTAGAGATAATTTAGAGTTCTTCTTTAGTGCAATATTTTTTGATTACACTATAGGCCTCTACAATTCCTAATTCACCTGCTTTGCTCATATCTTGACAACCTTTTTCATTGTCTTGCAAGTATATCTGAACCAATCCTCTATTATAATATGCCTCTGCAATATTTGAAAATAGTTCTAAAGCTTTATTGTATTGGACTATAGCCTCTGGTAAATCTCCAGAAAGGCAATATAGATTTCCAAGATTATAGTAGATATAGGGAATATTTGGAGAAAGATTAGAGGCTTTCTTCATATCATGAATGGCAGCAGTGTAATCATAGTTTCTTGTGTTACTATCTTTTACTTTCGCTCTTGTAGCACCAGAGTTATCTAGAGTAAGAACTTGAACATTACTCTCTATAGAAGAGATAAAATCTATCATCTCAGATTGTAATGCACCTCTATTAAGGTAAAAAAAGGTCTCTTCTTGGTCTAAATCAATAGCTTGACCATAGCATTCAAGGGCAGTATTAAACTGTTTATTACCAGCCTCCAATAAAGCCTTAGCAAAAAGAGTCGCTGCATTTTTACCCAAATGTAAAGAGCTATCGGCCGAGTTTAAATATTTAGTTTGTAACTCCTGCGAAATACTTTTTTGAGAAGTAGAGAGGCCAACAGGAAAAGATAGACTCTCCATAAAAGACTCTATTCGAGAGTCTCTAAATCGTTTATCTAGGGCAACAAATTGTTCAAATTCTTCTACCGGTCTAAATTTGTAGAGAGGCTTAAGTCTAATATCTACATCTCTGAATTGTAATAACTCGTTATTGAAATCTTTCTTTGCAAAATCGGCATCTAATGCCAATAATCTATCGTATTTTTTAGTAGTATCGGCCAATGAATTAATGCTTGATGTATCTATACCTTTCTTTGCTCTATATTCACTAACTTTCTTTTGCGCTGTTTCGTAGTCGCTCTTTGCCGAATTAAATTGACCAAGTTGGTTTTTAACATAAGATCTATTCATGTAGGCATTAGCAAAATCGGGATAGAGATTTATTGACTGCGAATAATCGTCCATTGCATCCCTAAAGCGCCCTAACTGGATAAAGACCGAGGCTCTGTTATAATATGCAAGAACATTATTTGGATTAATAGAAAGCACTCTATCATAGTCTTCTATAGCATTATTATAATCTCCTATCTGAGTTCTTATGAGAGCTCTATTGTAGAGAGTGAGTGCATTTCCGGGGTCTAATCTAAGTACTGTTTCCAAGTCTTCCAAGGCACCCATAATTTCTTTATTATCGTACCGAACAAGTGCTCGATTAAACAACGCAAAAGTATTAACAGAGTCGAGTTCAATTGCATTGTTCAAATCATTAAGAGCAAGGTCATAGCTCTCCTGCATAATGTATATTCTAGATCTTCTTATATAACCCTCGGGTTCAAATCTATTTAATGATATTGCAGTTTCGTAATCGCTTATAGCCTTGAGAGTATCTCCCAGGAAAAGATAACTAGCTCCTCTATTTAAGTAGGCATCGGCTACTTTAGGTTCTCTCCTAAGAAATCTATTAAAATCGTCTACTGCTTTTTCGAATTGTTGTGAAAGGAAATAGGTAACACCTCTGCTAAAGTAAAGACCGGTATATCCTGGCCGTAAATCTACTGCCTCTTCTAAATCTTTAAGAGCTAAATCGTATTTACCTATACGGCTATGAGTTATTGCACGGTAATGATATGCTGGAGTATATAATGGATTAATAAAAAGAGTTTTATCAAAGTCTGTTTGGGCACCATAAAAATCGCCTAAATTATATTTGGCAATTCCTCTAAAAAAATAAGATTCATGAAGTGTTGTGTCTAATCTAGAGAGCAAGTTAAAATGTTCAATCGCATTGGCATATTTGCCTTCTATAAGAGCTTGCCTACCTCGTAAAAAAAACTGCTGTTTATCATATTGTGCTAAAAGCAAAACCGATGTCATTAATAGTAAAGCTGCAAGCAGCAATATTTTTTTTTTCACAACAACTATCATATTTATTATATCAAATGCTAAATTACTCTTTTATTTTTTAGACCACTTAGGCTGGGCAATTTTTGTCATTAAATCTTGTATCTGTCCTGCTCTAGAACTAACATAGGGGCCAGGATTGTTCGCACTCCTTTTAATTGGGTTTGGTAGGGTTGCAGCAATAAGAGCACACTCTTTAGATGTCAATTTCTGTGCCGTTTTACCAAATAATTGTTCTGCAGCAGCTTCTGAACCATAAATGCCTTTACCCATCTCGGCAACATTAAGATAAACTTCCATGATTCGCTCTTTACCCCAAATTAACTCAATTCCTAAAGTAAACCATGTTTCAAAACCTTTTCTAACCCAAGATCTTGAAGGGATCAAGAAAACGTTTTTTGCAGTTTGCTGAGAAATAGTACTCGCACCTCTTAGTTTTTTACCTAGCTTACCTGCATCAATAGCTTTATTTATCTCAATAAAATCGAAGCCTTTGTGTATATCAAAACGGTTGTCTTCCGATGCAATAACAGCCATTACCATATTTTTAGAAATTTTATTTAATGGCACCCATTTCTTATGAGTTTTAAAAGATGAGTCTGCACGGTATTCTATAGATCTTAATGCCATTAATGGAGTGTACCATACAGGTACCCACTTTAAAATAGTAATCCAGAAAGCCGAAAGCAGAATGAATGTAAGAGGTATATATAGAAATATTAAACGTATTAATTTAAAAAATTTATTTTTCTTTTTCATTATTGTTAGTAAAACAACTATTTTTGACAAATATAAATAAATATAGATGTTTTTATTTACTGCAACGCTATTTATCTTATCAACCATTTTTGGTAATAATCTAACTTCCACTGAATTTGAAACAGTTACAAGATATAGCTCCAATCCCGATTCTATAAAAATTGAGAGCACTCTCTCTTTTATTTCAAATGATCTTACAAAAGGAAGACTTACCGGTACCCCCGGAAATCTTATAGTCTCTTCTTTCCTTAGAAATAAATTAACGCAAATGGAAATGAATCCTTTCAATAGTAGAACCTTTACACAAAGCTTTAGGGTTCCTGGCGATTCTATTATTGGACGTAATATCATTGGAGTATTGCCTGCACTATACTATTCAGATAACTATATAGTGATCTCGGCACATTACGATCACCTTGGCATACTTGCTGGCAATATATACAATGGTGCAGACGACAACGCATCTGGGGTTACTGCTGCTCTAGCTATTGCCGAATGGTTTTACCAAATGAGAATTAATAGAGAGGGACCAAGAATCAATATAATTTTTGCGTTTTTCGATGCTAAAGAGAGTAGTTTAGCTGGTTCAGAGTATTTTGCAAAACATCTAAAAATTCCTGCCTCTAAAATCAAGTATAACTTAAATTTAGATCAAATAGGCTGTACATTCGCTCCTCCAGGTAATCAAGAAAATTATCTTTTATATGTAGCTGATGCATCCATAAAAAATGATATTAGACAAAAGCTAGATAGATTGAACAAATTTCATAATTTGAAGATAGACATAGATCACTCTTTTTATGGAAGTTCCGTTTTTTATGATGTTTTCTTAAAAACGGGAGACCAACACAATCTCTCTAAGCTGGGCATACCGTCAATACTATTTACTTCTGGTGTTCATATGCACACCTATAAACCTACCGATGAATACTATTTTATTAACTATCCTGTTTTAATAAATAGAATAAAACTTATCTATCTTCTTGCTCAAGAACTCTTGTGAATCTAATTATTAATTTAGGTTACTGAATATACTCTTTAAGAGCTTGTGCAGTATAGCTATCTTCTTGTTTTATAAGATCTTCAGGAGTACCGGCAAATAGAACTCTGCCTCCTTTATCTCCCCCTTCTGGGCCAAGGTCAATCACCCAATCGGCGCATTTAACAACATCCATATTATGCTCAACAACAATAATAGTATGTCCTCTTGCCAAAAGCGCATTAAAGGAGTCCATTAATTTGTTAATATCTTGAAAATGAAGGCCTGTAGTGGGTTCGTCAAAGATAAATAGGATAGATTCATTACCCGACTCCTTTGCTAAAAAAGAGGCCAATTTTACTCTTTGGCTCTCTCCTCCCGATAGAGTACTGCTACTTTGCCCAAGCTGAACATATGAAAGTCCTACAGCTTCTAGGGGTTGTAGTTTTTCTGCTATTCTTAAAGGGGCTGCCTCTTTTTGTGAACCAAAAAACTCAATTGCTTCGGCCACACTCATATTTAATACATCGTTTATATTTTTCTCTTTATACCTTACTTCCAAAATATCTTGTTTGAATCTTTTGCCTGAACACGATTCGCAAACCATTTGAACATCGGCCATAAACTGCATCTCAATTTTTATAACGCCTTCTCCTTGACATTCGGGACACCTGCCTCCGTCTATGTTAAAAGAAAAATGAGAGTGCCCATATTTATTTGCCTTAGCATATGGCTGTTCAGAAAACAAACGTCTTATTTCGTCATATATTTTAAGGTAGGTTGCTGGGTTGGAACGAGTAGATTTTCCTATTGGATTTTGATCTATATACTCAACCGAAGAAATTTTAGAGGTATCTCCTATGAGATCTAAATGAGATCCTGGTTTATCTCCCAATTGACTTATTTTTCTATTTAGAGCTGGGTATAAAATATCTTGAACTAATGTAGATTTTCCAGAACCGCTAACTCCTGTAACAGCAGTAAAAACCTTTAATGGGAATTTAACATTAATATCTTTAAGGTTATTTTCATATGCTCCTAATATATCAATAGACGTAGACCATGTTCTTCTTAAATTGGGTACTTCAATCTCTTTTAAGCCATTAAGATACTGAACTGTAAGGCTTTCATTATTCTCTTTTGAAGAAAGGGCAAATAGAGGAGTACCAGTAAATACTACCTCTCCTCCATACTTCCCTGCTAGAGGTCCAATATCAATAATTAAATCGGCTGCTAGCATTATTTCTTTATCGTGCTCAACAATAAGGACTGTATTACCAAGATCTCGTAGCTGTTTTAACACTCTTATAAGTCTCTCGGTATCTTTTGGGTGCAACCCTATGCTTGGTTCGTCCAATATATAAAGAGAGCCTACTAAATTGCTCCCTATAGAACTAACTAGATTTATCCTCTGGCTCTCCCCTCCACTCAATGTGTTAGATGGCCTATTTAAAGTGAGATAAGATAATCCCACGTCTATCATACATGAAAGGCGCCCTAAAAGCTCCTTTAGTGCTCTCTCTCCTATTTTACTGTCGTATTTATCCAAGTGTATATTATCCAAGAAAGAATAGAGATCGGAGATACTCATTTCTAAAAGTTCCGATATGTTTTTACCATCTATTTTAACATAAAGAGCCTCTTTCCTGAGCCGTTTACCTTCACATTCGGGACAAATAGTTTTACCTGAATATCTACTAATCATAAAACGGTACTGGATTTTATATTTATTTTCTTCTAGCATTTGGAAAAAACCATTCAATCCAGTAAAGTATGAATTACCTTTCCATAATAACTGTATTTGAGCTTCTGAAAGTTCTTTAAATGGTTTGTGTATTGGAAAATCAAATTTATGTGAGCTCTCTACTAATTCGTTGTAAAAACTTTTCATAATCTCTCCTCGCCAACATGCAATAGCCTCTTCATAGATACTTAGAGAAGGGTTAGGAACCACCAAACTTGGATCTATTCCAATAACTTTACCATAACCAGAACAGTTAGAGCAAGCTCCAACGGGATTGTTATAACTAAAGAGTTGCTCACAAGGCTCCTCAAACGAAACCCCATCTCTCTCGAAGAGAGTAGAGAAAGCTCTTAATTTATATTCTGAATTAATTCCTGTTGCAATATATAGTGTTTCTCTCTCTTGTTGAGTCCCTTTTTTAACAGAGAATGCAGTACTTATTGAGTCAAAAAGTCTCTGTTCGGTCTCTTCAGAACTGTCATTTTTAACTCTGTCTACTAAAAGATAGACTTTGTTTTTTTGATCAATATCTCCAACTAATGCGCTCTCTATTCTAATAATTTCGCCTTTGCTCCATAATCTTGTGTATCCCTCCTCTTTTAATGTGAGTAAATTTGCTGTTCTCAAATCGTCTTGCTCCCAACCAATGGGAGCTAAAATGTATACAGGTTGGTCTAGAGGCAGAGATCTAATATAAGCTACAACATCGGTTACGCTATCTCTTTTAACCTCTTTGTCTGTTATAGGAGAGTATGTTTTACCTATTCTCGCAAAAAGAAGTCTTAGATATTCATAAATCTCTGTAGTAGTTCCAACAGTAGATCTTGGGTTTCGTGTATTTACTTTTTGTTCAATAGCAATTGCGGGAGGTATTCCACTGATTTCATCTACATCGGGTTTAGACATTCGGCCCAAAAATTGGCGTGCAAAAGAAGAGAGACTCTCTACAAAGCGCCTTTGCCCTTCGGCAAAAATTGTGTCAAAGGCTAAAGTAGATTTCCCCGATCCCGAAATACCTGTAATAACAACCAATTTATCTCTTGGTATCTCTAAATCAATGTTTTTAAGATTATTGAGCTTTGCTCCTTTTATAATTATACTGTTAGACATTTGCAATCCTATTTACAGATTTAACCCCTTTAAGTTTACGAAGGTTAAATATAAGTTTATCTAATTGTTGGTTATTTGGCACTGCTACCA
>CAYIYT010000042.1:0-19566 GCA_964367735.1 uncultured Muribaculaceae bacterium | reverse complement strand
TTAATTTACTACAATTTAATAGTATTTAAATGAATAGAAAACAGAATCTTTTTGTTCCAATTGCATTTATTGGAATGATGTTTTTTGCAATCGGATTTGCATTAGGTATTAACTCATTTTTAATTCCAGTACTTAACGGAACGCTTGGAGTATCTTCAGGGAAATCTTATCTGATACTTGCAGCTACCTTCTCTACTTTTATCATATTCGGTTACCCTGCTTCACTTACTATTGCAAAAATTGGATATAAAAGAACAATGTCACTCTCCTTTTTACTCTTTGCAGTGGCATTTGCTCTTTATATTCCCTCGGCAAAAAATGAGAGTTTTGCACTCTTTTTGGTTGCCTCATTCTTTAGTGGTATAGGGAATACTTTCTTACAAGCAGCTGTTAACCCATATATTACAATTTTAGGCCCCATAGAAAGCGCAGCTAAAAGGATGTCTATTATGGGAATTTGCAACAAGCTTGCTTGGCCTGTAGCTCCTGTTTTCTTGGCCTATGTTATAGGTAAAAACACAACAGACACTCTTATTTCCGATCTTTATCTACCATTTTATATAATTATTGGAGTTTTCATATTCTTAGGAGTTTTATCTATGCTAGCACCTCTACCAGAGGTAAAAGCTGTTGGTGAAGATGCCAATAGTACACAAGATTGTCCATATGCAGCAGATAAAACATCCATTATGCAATTTCCACACCTCTTGTTAGGAGCAATTGCATTGTTTCTTTATGTTGGTATAGAGACAGTCGCACTCGGCACTTTAGTAGATTATGCTACTTGGTTAAATCTACCTAATGCATCTAATTACGCTTGGATCTCTCCTATTGCAATGGTAATTGGTTATATCTGTGGAATTTTATTTATTCCTAAATACCTTAGCCAAGCAAACGCATTAATGATCTGTTCTGTACTTGGTATTACAGGCTCAATATTAGTTGTAATTACACCTGCTGCTTTATCTATTTGGTTTGTAGCATTAATGGCACTTGGTTGCTCACTTATGTGGCCTGCACTATGGCCTCTTGCAATGGACGATCTTGGTAAATTCACAAAAACAGGCTCGTCTTTGTTGGTTATGGCAATAGCAGGTGGAGCAGTAATTCCAACTATTTACGGGTTTCTTAAAGACGCTGTTGGTGCGCAAAATTCTTACTGGATAGCACTTCCAATCTATCTATTTATACTCTATTACGGAATTTGGGGATACAAAATAAGAACAGCAAAAGTATAATTAGAAAGGATATCCCACTCCAAATTGAATTGAATATGTATTGGTCTGGAACCATTTATTCGGGCCAATCCATATCTTTTTAAATGGATCACGCGCTATCATACCCATATCTAGTCTTAGAATTACAAAGTCTAAATTCAACCGTGCACCCGCTCCCCAATTTATTGCTATACTTTTATAAAAATCTTTAATCCTAAATAATCCGTTCTCTAGTTGACTAGGATCGGCATGGATATTACCGCTATTATCGACACGAAGTTTCCACACATTTCCTGCATCTACAAAAAGAGCACCCTCGAATTTCCAAAACATCTTAAACCTATATTCCACGTTAAATTCTAATTTAACATCGCCAGTTTGGTTAGGAATTGAAAAAGTAGTGTCTACTGCAGCCGAACCAGGACCTACAGATCTTGCTTGCCAACCTCTTAGACTATTTGCACCTCCAGCATAAAATAGTTTTTCAAAAGGGAGAACAGAAGAGTTGCCATAGGCATAGCCCAATCCAAAATTGAACCTAGTTGCTATTGCATAAGTAGAAGATGGTTTATATGTATACCCTAAAGTAAAATCAGTTTTAAAATATTGTGCATAAGGTGTTTTCCAAATAGTTTTAGCACCAGTACTATCTAAGGAGAAAGATTTATTAAAAAGGCTTAATAGATTACCTGCAATATCGTTAGTCCATCTAATATAAAAATAAGATTTTTCTGGCATTGGTGATGCATCCGTGGTATAGTAAACAGAGGCACCAGAACCAAAGTCGAAGTGATTCCTATATGAGTTTTTCAAAAAAGGATCCATTAATGACTCATAAAACATAGGGTTCATATTACTTAATCTAACCATATTTAATTGTGCAGGATTTACAGAGTAGTAAAATCTTGCTCCCGATCTCCAACTATAGCCATAATTTAATGAAATTAGGTTTCTTGTAAATTCTGGACGACTTTGATAACTATAACCAAAACTAATATCGGTTCTAGGGACATTCGTTTTGAACAAGGAATCTGGGAGCAATAAAAAACTAGGAACAGAAAGCCCAGTAGAAATTCCCAATTCTGTAGAACGGATTGGATCGTTAAGTTTAAATTGGAAATTACCCATGATACCCAATGTAAACCATTCTCCTCCCTTAAATAAATTTTTATGATAATAAGAGATAGCTGGAGATACACCAAGTAGAGCATTTGAGTTACTAGATGCCTCTAAATTAAGTTTATATCCTTGGTCTTTAGATGGAGTTAGTCTTATTAAACAATCTACTTCTCCTTTATCTAGAGATGATTGGCTCTCTACCTCGTCGAATTGAATATTTACTCCAGAAAAATATCTTAATGAGACAAATCTATTATAAGTATTAGTAGCTTTCTTTTCGTTATACAGCTCTCCAGGTCGCAAAGTATTCATTTTAGTAAGTACCTGTGGTTTAATTGTGCGAGTGCCGCTATGGTATATATTTAGATGCTTTGTTTTAACAATATTATAGGAATCCAAAGAATCTTCCCTTCCACTCATAGGATCAAAGTCAGAAAATAGAGATATATTTCTTATCGAGAATAGTTGATGGGGCCTCGCATCTTTTTGAGTTTCATTTCGAGTGTAATTTTCAATTTTAACAAACAATTGTGCAGTGCCATCTTTTTTAAGAGTATCTGCTTCCATAAAGAAATAATTCTTAGAGAAATTATAGTATCCTCGTTCTCTTAAAATAGTTGCTAAACGTTCACTTTCATTATCTAATATTTGTTCCGATAGTATAGACCCAGTTTTAACAAGAGATCCCGAAAGATTATCCATTACAATACGCTCTATAGCAGTATCCTTAATAGAATAAAATATATCATTAATAATATAAGTATTACCAATCTCAATAGAATAATAAACTTTACTTTTTTTCTTTTTAGTAATAATTGTATCCTTAATAGTAGAATTATAATATCCAATTGAGGTTAAATGGTTTCTAAGATTTACATTGCTTCTCTCAACTAATATAGTATCTAGGATTACAGGCTGTTGCCCTACTTTTTTTACAAACCTGTCCCATCCATTGTTTTTCCCATTACTCCAGTTATAAATGACAGCAAAAGGATTCCAACCGAATAAAAAAGAGTTATGTGGTTGCTGTCTAATATATTGGTATAATTTGCCTTTATTTATAGATTCATTATTAATTACCTTTATATTATTTTCTCTAAGTACACTTTGGCCCTTTGGAACAAGCCTCACTGTACTACATGAGTAGACAGAAAGTGCTAAAAGCAATAACAAAAAGAAAAAAATTGGAGAAAACCTTCTCATAAAGATATATTTTATACAAAATTAGCAATAATATTCAATACTTTTTTTTCAAGAAATAAAAAAAGATATCTTTGTAGAATAATTATAATCGGGCTTAGTTACATTAGGCTTTTTACTACAAACTAACCCACTTACATACACACTATGAAGAATAAGTACATAGACCTCATTGAGCAATCATTTGACTTTCCACAAGACGAATTTAAAGTAGAAGATGGTGAACTCTATTTTCACAACATCCCTATGATGGACGTTATTGAGCAATATGGAACACCTTTAAAGGTTACTTACTTACCTAAAATATCTTCTCAAATACAAAGAGCCAAGAGAATGTTTAATGTAGCAATGGCTAAAGTAGACTATGAGGCCGATTATCATTATTGCTACTGTACAAAGAGTTCTCATTTCTCTTTTGTTTTAGAAGAGGCACTTAAAAACGACATTAATATAGAAACCTCTTCGGCTTTCGATCTTAACCTTATTGAATCTTTACAAGTTAAAGGAGTTGTAGACAAAGATCTATATATTATTTGCAATGGATTTAAAAAGGATATCTACATAGAGAATATTGCTAATTTAATTAATAACGGTTGGGGTAATGTAATTCCGGTACTTGACAATATGCAAGAGTTTGACGAGTTAGATTTATGCATCAAGGAACCAACTAGTATTGGGATAAGAATTGCAGCAGAAGAAGAACCTAAATTTGAATTCTACACATCTCGTCTTGGAATCAGATATAGCGACATTATACCTTTCTATGAAAACAAGATAAAGCAAAGCAGTAAATTTTCACTTAAAATGCTCCATTTCTTTATTAATACAGGAATTAGAGATAATGCTTACTATTGGAATGAGCTTTCTAAATGTGTTTCGGTCTATTGCGACCTTAAAGCTATCTGCCCGGAGCTTGACTCTCTTAATATTGGTGGTGGGCTCCCTATTAAGAACTCACTTGCTTTCGATTTTGAGTATGAATATATGGTAGAGGAGGTTATATCTCAAATTAAAAGCATTTGCACTCAAAGAAATACACCAGAACCAGAAATATTTACAGAGTTTGGAAGTTTCACCGTAGGAGAAAGCGGGGCTGTTATCTACCAAATCTTAGATCAAAAACAACAAAACGACAGAGAGAGATGGTATATGGTAGATAGTTCTTTTATGACTACCCTACCCGATACTTGGGGTATTAAGCAAAAATTTATTCTGTTACCTATTAATAAATGGAATAGCGAATATCAAAGAGTATTCTTAGGAGGTTTAACTTGTGATAGTCAAGATTACTATAATGCCGAGGCTCATGCCAATGCTATTTTCCTTCCTACAATAAATGGTGAAAACGACCCGCTTTACATTGGGTTCTTCCATACAGGGGCATACCAAGAATCTGTTGGTGGCTTTGGAGGAATACAACATTGCCTTCAACCAGCTCCCAAACATATTACAATTGACGTAGATGAGAACGGAGAATACTTTACAAGACTATTTAGTAAAGAGCAAACCTATAAATCTATGCTTAAAATACTTGGCTATTAATGATACCTACTAAAGCAGATATTAAACTCATTAAATCTCTGGATAGAAAAAGAGCTAGAGATTTAAATGGGAAATTTATAATTGAGGGAGAAAAACTTCTTGAAGAGGCTCTTAGTGCAGGAATAGATATTATTAAAGTTTTTAGAAGAGATGAGATTGGAGAAGACCTAATGTCTAGAATATCATTGCTCTCATCTCCTTCGCCTTTGCTGGCAGTTGCTAGAAAACCAAGTGAAAGACCATTTGAAATCCCAGAACAGGAAGAGCTCTACTTAGCATTAGATTCAATAAAAGATCCTGGTAATATGGGTACAATTATTAGGTTAGCAGAGTGGTTTGGGGTAAAAGGTATTTATTGTTCACACGATTGCGTAGATGTATATAACCCCAAAGTAGTACAATCTACAATGGGATCACTTTTTAGGATTAAAATTTCTTATATAGATTTAAAAGAGGTTATTATAATGGCTAAAAAAAGCATCCAAGTATATGGTACCTTTTTGGATGGCAAAAATATATACCAAACAGCGCTTCCAAAAAGTGCTTTAGTAGTAATGGGTAGTGAATCAAACGGGATATCTCCTAATCTAGAAGCTCTAATATCCAATAGATTGCACATCCCTTCTTTCTCTAAATCGGCTAATTGTATTGAATCTTTAAATGTTGCCGTTGCAGCTTCGGTTGTATGCTCCGAATTTAAACGCTCCTTTGCCTTACAATCTCAAATAAGATAACTGAGGCCGCAGCCGACACATTGAGTGAACTAATTTGGCCCGCCATAGGAATTCTAATATGTTGGTCCGACAGTTCTAATGCCGATCTTGAGACTCCTTTGTCTTCCGATCCCATTATAATAGCAGTAGGGACTTTAAAGCTTGTTTGATAAATTGTAGACTCAGCTCTTTCTGAAGAAGAAAATATAGTATACCCAGCTTCCTTCAAAAAAAAGATTGCCTCTCGCACATTAGAGACCTTACATACAGGAATCCTTAAAAGTGCACCAGCCGAGGTTTTAATAGAATCGGCATTTACAGTTGCACTACCTTTAGCTGGGAGTATTATTCCTTGAGCTCCTGCGCACTCTGCCGAACGAGCAATTGCCCCAAAGTTTCTCACATCACTAATTCCGTCTAATATCAAAACAAGAGGTAAGTTACCTCCCATATTAGCAGAAATTGCAAAGTTATCTAACGTAACATATTCTATTTTAGGTAAAAAAGCAATAACACCTTGATGGTTTGCTTTTGACAGTCTATTTAATCTCTCTTGGGGAGCGAATTGAACCTGAATTCCCTTATCTCTCAACTTATCTAGTAAAACTCTAAATTGAGGTCCATCCATTCCCTGACGAAACATTACTTTTTCAATACTTTTATCGCTCTCCAGGGCTTCAGTAACTGGATGAATACCAACTATAAAATTTTGATCTTGTTCTATAAAATTCTCATCTTGCTCCATAAAATTATGATCTTGCTCCATAAATATTTATTATTAATCGTGCAGTTTTTCCCACTCTTCCAATTTAGCATCTAATGCTTCTTTCAACTCTTGGTAAGTGTTTAAAGTGTCGGGTAAAGATACACTATTATGATTATCCGACAATGTTTGCTCTAATTTTTCAATTCTATTCTCAAAATCTGATATGTCCGATTCGCATTTTTCAATTTTTGCTTTTTTTCTTTTTGTTTCTCTCTCTAACTCCTTTTGCTGTTGGTAAGAGAGTACAGGACCTTCATCTATATCACTTCCAACATTCTTATAACTTGGTTCTTCCTTTTTAGCAAGTGAACTTCCTTTTTTAAGAGATGTTTCCAACTCATCAAAATTTTCAATATTTTTCCGATAAAGGAATCCTTCTAAACCCCCTAGATGCTCAATTGCAGCCCCTTCTTTAAATTCATATATTTTGCTAGCAAGACCATCCAGAAAATCTCTATCGTGAGATACAATCAATAATGTTCCTTGGTAATTCTTAAGAGCCATTTTGAGTATATCCTTAGAAATAATATCCATATGGTTAGTAGGCTCGTCTAATAGTAATAAATTACACGGCTTTAAAATTAGTTTTGCCATAGCTAATCTAGCTCGCTCTCCCCCACTTAGAACACTTACCTTTTTATCTACATCTGCGCCTCTAAAAAGAAAAGCACCCAAAATATCTCTTATTCTTGTGCGAACATCACCTACAGCAATTTTATCTAGAGTATCTAGTACAGTATCGTCTTTATCTAAAAGATCTTCCTGATTTTGAGCATAATAACCAACCGACACATTATGACCTGTAACTATTTTTCCAGCAACTGGTAAAAGTTCTTCTGTAATGAGTCTCATAAATGTTGTTTTGCCCTCTCCGTTTTTTCCAACTAAGGCAATCTTTTCTCCTCTTTCTACTGTAATATTTACATTAGAAAAAATCTTCTTTGGCCCAAAAGCCATTGCTAAATCGGTTGCTTTTACCACAACATGGCCCGATCTTGGAGCAGGAGGGAATTTAAGATGCAATGCCGATTTGTCATCCTCTTCAATCTCTATCCTATCAATTTTTTCTAGTTGTTTAATTCTAGATTGAACTTGATTAGATTTGGTGGGTTTATATCTAAACTTTTCTATAAACTCTTCTGTTTTTTCAATCATTCTTTGCTGATTGTCAAAAGCAGCTTTCTGCTGGGCAAATCTCTCTTTTCTTAACTCCTGATATCTTGTATAAGAGACTTTATAGTCATGCATTTTACCCAATACAATCTCTACTGTTCTATTTGTAATGCTATCTAAAAATCTTCTATCGTGAGATATCAAAATTATAGCTCCTTTAAAACCAGAAAGATAGCTCTCTAACCATCTTATAGATTCTATATCTAGATGGTTGGTTGGCTCATCTAGCAAAAGCATATCGGGTTTTCTCAAAAGAACCTTGGCAAGTTCTATTCGCATATTCCATCCAACACTCAATTCTGCTCTTTTGCGTTCTAGTTCGTTTCGGCCAAAGCCCAAACCAAAAAGGACTCTTTCTGCCTCTGCCCTTGGGTTAGAAGAGGTATAAAGAGAGAGTTTATCGTTTATCTCATTAAATTTTATAAGAAGATTACGGTAGCTATCACTTTCATAATCTTCTCTTTCAGCAATAGTTGTATTAATTGAAAACAACTCTTTTTCCAGTGCTTTTATATGAGAAAATGCTTGAAGTGCTTCGTCTATAACTGTAGAGTTCTTGGTATATCCCATCTCTTGAGGCAAATACCCTATAGTTAATTCGTTTGGTTTTTGAATATCTCCCGAAGAAGGAGTTGAGACACCAGCTATAATTTTTAATAGAGTCGTTTTTCCTGAACCATTACGGCCCACAAGTCCTATTCGATCGTTGTCGTTAATATGGAAATTAACCTCATCAAAAAGAGCAAAACCACCAAAAGAAACAGAAAGGTTATTTATCGATATCACGGCAAATTAAAATGCTAAATTCATAAAGTAAATAGAGAGGAGTGCCCACTATAAATAGAGTAAAGGCATCTCCACTTGGTGTTATAACGGCAGCAATAATTATTAAAACCGTGAATGCATGTTTGCGATATTTTTTGAGCATGCTCTTATTTATTATCCCAAATCTAGAAAGAATGGCAGCCAATGCCGGCATTTCGAAGACAATTCCCATAATTAGAATAAGCCATGTAAACATTGATATATAAGAGTTTAGCGAAATTTGATTTACAACCCAATCGCTTACTTGGTATGTACCAAGAAATCTTAAAGTCAATGGAAATACAAATAGATATCCAACAACAACTCCCATGAAAAAAAGAATAGAGGCAAAGCCAAATGCTTTTTTCACACTTTTTTTCTCTTTATCATAAAGACCAGGGCTTAAAAATCTCCAAAACTGATATAAAATATATGGAACTGCTAATATAAAAGCTAATGTTAGGGAGACACTCACATGTGTAAAAAATTGCGCCGAAAGATCTATATTAATAAGTTGAATGGTAAATGGAGCCGGAGCCATCGCAGGAATAGAGAGAAAATTTGCCAAAGATTCAAACCATCTGTATAGAATGAAGTCTGAATCGATAGGTGCAAAAATAATTGTCTCAAAAACAAAGTTCTTATTTGGAAAAATAACAACTAAGAGCACAAATACAGAGATAGCAGAGCGAAAGAGTACACCTCTAAGCTCGTCTAGGTGATCCCAAAATGTCATTTCTTTGCTCATTATTATTTGAGTAGGTAGATTTTTGTTTTAAGAAAAAGATTACTTCTTCTCTTCTGTTTCTTTATCATTTGTCTCTTTAATATCATCTTCAAGCCCCTTCATTCCATCTTTAAAGCTTTTGACTCCTTTTCCAATTCCTTTCATTAGCTCAGGAATTTTTTTCCCCCCAAATAGCAATAGCACTATAAATGCTATGATAATAATCTCTGTAGCACCTACTGTTCCGAAAAGTAAAAAATTACTCATGATATATTTATTTTTAATTGTTTTTAAAATATGGTGCAAAAAGATTCACTATATATTCAGGTGCCCTAGTTGGTTTCCTAGTATCTGAATGAATAAAGCCCAAAGTAACGCTTCCAGTGCAAACTATTTCGTTTTGGGGTCCGTAAATGGTTGTTTCTATAATGAGTTTTACCTTAGGTAATTCCTTAATTTTACTCTCTATTCTTAATCTATCGCCTTGTTTGGCTGGTGCTTTGTAATTACATGATACATTTATAACAGGCATCATAATTCCTCTCTCTTCTACCAATTTTATTGGCAAACCCAAGCTAACCAAGGCATCGTTCCTGCCACATTCAAAATATCTTATGTAATTTGAATGATGTACAATTCCCATAAGATCGGTCTCGTAATATCTTACTTCAAGAAAGGTTTCGTGAGTGTACATAATTCTCTCTAAATTAAATTTATTTTGATAACTCTGCAATTAAAAGATTAAGCTTTTCAATCTTGGTTGTAGCATCTGTTTGTTTTTTCACCTCTATTTCCAACACCTGTTTAGGAGCATTGGCAACAAATTTATCATTAGATAGTTTGGCGTTTACCGATTTAAGAAAACCCTCTAAGTGTTTTAGCTCATCTTGAGCTTTTTTAATTTCCTGGACACTATCTGTTAAACCAGCTAAGGGTACGAAAAATTCAGTAGTATCTACCATAAAAGAAGATCCTGTGTCATTTTCATTTTTCAGAGATAAATCTAAGATGCTCCCAATATTGGCCATTTTTACAATTACTGGATACATCTCTTTAGATAGTTCTCCTTTTACAAATAATTGCAATTCCTCTTTAGGAGAAATTCCTTTAGATTGTCTTATGCTTCTAATATTTACTATACTGTTTTTGGCCAAATTAAATTGAGATATTAAATCTAAATCGTAATTAGCAGACAAAGGCATCAGATTAATCATTAAACTATCTCCATCTTCTCTTTCATTTAAATTATGCCATAACTCTTCTGTTATAAAAGGCATAAAAGGGTGTAAAAGCCTGAGCAACTTATCAAAAAACAAAACTGTAACATTGTATGTTTCTTGGTCTATTCCTTGTTTTTCTACACCAAGGCCATAGGCTGGCTTAATAATTTCTAGATACCAGGCACAAAAATCGTCCCAGAATAATTTATATAAATGCATAAGAGCATCGGATAACCTAAACTTATCGAAATGGTCATTTATAGTCTCTATAGATTCCGAAAGAAGATTATTGAACCATTTAACTGCTATTGTAGATTGTGCAGTTTGTTTTGAATTAGGATCTACCTCCCACCCTTTCACCAATCTATATGCGTTCCATATTTTGTTGGCAAAGTTACGTCCTTGTTCCACTTGGCTTTCGTCAAATAAAATATCGTTCCCAGCTGCACTGCATAATAACATTCCAACTCTAACTCCATCGGCTCCAAATTCTTCAATTAATTTGATAGGATCGGGTGAATTACCTAAAGACTTAGACATTTTTCTTCCCGATTGATCTCTTACAGTACCTGTTAAATAAACATTTCTAAATGGAATATCGGCACAAAACTCTTTTCCTGCCATAACCATGCGGGCCACCCAAAAGAAAAGAATTTCTGGTGCAGTTACTAAATCGTTGGTTGGATAGTAATAAGCTAGTTCTTTATTAGGCTCTTTGTTTGGATGGCCAGGTTTTTCGGGATCGAATACAGAAATTGGCCACAGCCAAGATGAGAACCAAGTATCTAAAACATCGGGATCTTGCTTTAAGGCTTCCATTGTAATAGTAGAATCAATTTCTAACGCTAAAGAGAGAGCTTGAGCTGGAGTAGAAGCTACAACTACTTTTCCATTAGGTAAATACCATGCAGGGATTTGCTGCCCCCACCATAGTTGCCTTGAGATACACCAATCTCTAACATTTTCCATCCAATGTTTATAGGTATTTTTATATTTATCTGGGATAAGCTTTATTTTATTCTCCATAACGCTTTCCAGAGCAGGGCCTGCTGCTTTATCCATTTTAAGGAACCATTGCAAAGAGAGTTTTGGTTCAATTACAGCATTTGTCCTTTCAGAGTAACCTATTTGAGAGAGATAATTCTCTTCTTTAATAAGGTATCCACCCTCATCAAGCATTTTTACAATCTTCTTACGAGCAGAGAATCTATCTTCTCCAACTAAGATAATAGCGTTCTCATTTAATTTGGCGTAATTATCTAATATGTCTATTACTGGCAAATTGTGTCTAAGACCTATTTCATAATCGTTTATGTCGTGTGCAGGAGTAACTTTAAGACATCCTGTTCCAAAATCCATAGAGACATAATCGTCTTCTATTACTGGAATCTCTTTGTCAATCAAAGGAATCTGTACTTTTTTTCCTTTTAGATGGAAAAGTCTTTCATCTTGAGGATGAATACATATAGCGGCATCGGCCATTATGGTCTCGGGCCTAGTAGTTGCAATTACAATATGCTCCCCTGTGGCTTTGCCGTTCTCAGATATATTATATTTAAGATAATATAATTTAGAAGGGGTCTCTTTGTGAATAACCTCCTCGTCGCTAACTGCGGTTTGCCCTTCTGGGTCCCAGTTAACCATTCTTACACCTCTATATATAAGACCTTTATTGTAGAAATAGACAAATGTATTAACAACGGCTTGGCTAAGATCTGGATCCATTGTAAATTTAGTTCTATCCCAATCACAAGATGCTCCTAGTTTCTTTAATTGTTCAAGAATTATACCACCATGTTTCTCTTTCCAATCCCATGCATGGGATAAAAATTCTTCTCTAGTGATATCACTCTTATCTATTCCCTCGGCTTTAAGCTTAGCAACAACTTTTGCCTCGGTTGCAATAGATGCATGATCTGTACCCGGCACCCAACAAGCATTTTTTCCTAACATCCTGGCTCTGCGAACAAGTACATCTTGAATGGTGTTGTTCAACATATGTCCCATATGAAGGACACCTGTTACGTTTGGAGGTGGAATAACTATGGTATACGGCTCTCTATCATCGGGTTCAGAATGAAAAAGACCTTTTTCCATCCAATATTGATACCATTTATTTTCTGTCTCTAAAGGTGAATATTTAGCAGGTATTTCCATGTTGTTACTGTGTGATATTATAATCTAAGCTGCAAAGTTAATCAATTTTAGAAAAGGTGAAGCAATTCGCAATTAAGAAAAAATCTTATCTTTGCCAAGATATATAAACAACTAAAAGACATGAGTGCTGAAAATGAACTAAATATCGAATTGAGCAACGAGGTAGCACAAGGCTCCTACTCTAATCTTGCTATTATCACTCACTCTAGTAGTGAATTTATTCTTGATTTTATAAGATTAATGCCCGGTGTGCCTAAAGCACAGGTAAACAATAGAATAATTATGAATGCCGAGCATGCTAAAAGACTCTACTTGGCGTTAAAGGATAATATTTCAAAATTTGAAAATCAATTTGGAGAAATTGAACTTCATAATGAACCAATAAATAAAGTACCAATTAACTTTGGCAACAGTTCTGCCGAAGCATAAATTTCCATTTTAAATATATATGACAAAAAAATTCAAGATTGTTGTACTGGCCAAACAAGTGCCGGATACACGTAATGTTGGGAAAAATGCGATGAAAGAGGATGGTACAGTAAACCGTGCTGCCCTTGCTGCTATTTTTAATCCAGAAGATATGAACGCTCTGGAACAAGCATTAAGATTAAAAGATCGTTTCCCTGGCAGTGAAGTACTACTGCTTACAATGGGGCCCGGAAGAGCTGCCGAAGTAATACGTGAAGGATATTACAGAGGTGCCGATGGAGGTGTCTTGTTAACCGATCGCAAATTTGCTGGAGCCGACACTCTTGCAACTTCATATGCACTCTCTATGGCCATAAGAAAAATGAATCCCGATATTATAATTGCTGGAAGGCAAGCAATAGACGGAGACACAGCTCAAGTTGGACCTCAGGTTGCAGAAAAATTAAAATTACCACAAGTTACATATGCCGAGGATATTCAAGGCTTTGAAGATGGTAAGTTAATTATCAAAAGAAGGTTAGAAAGAGGTGTAGAGACTGTAAAAACATCTCTCCCTGCAGTAATTACAGTACATGCTACTGCTCCTGGCTGCCGCCCAAGAAATGCAAAACAACTAATGAGATTCAAACACGCTCGCACTCTTTCCGAGACGCAAGATAATGAGCACAACTCATATTTACCAGTTCAAACTAAAGAGGCTTTAATAATTCCTGAGTGGGGAGTTGCCGATGTGGGTGGAGACGAAATTAATTACGGGCTTTCTGGCTCTCCAACTAAAGTAAAAAAGATAGAGAATATTGTTTTTCAAGCAAAAGAGTCAAAAAAACTGACATCTAGCTTCGAAGATATAGACTTACTTATTACCGAACTTATATCTTCTCACACAATTGGCTAACGTATAAATATCGAAACATGAATAACATAATAATATACATAGAGACAGAGGGCGGGAAAATATCCGATGTGAGTCTTGAGTTATTGACCAAAGGGCGCTCACTTGCACAAGAACTTTCGTGCAATTTAGAAGCTCTTTTAATTGGCCATAACGTAGAATCACTTACAGAAGAACTATTCTTATATGGCGTAGAAAAAGTACACCTTGCCAACCATAAGAAGCTTGAACACTACCTTACTCTCCCCTATTGTGCAATCACAATTGACCTATTTAAGAAAGAGCAACCACAAATTGCACTTTTTGGAGCAACCAGTGTTGGAAGAGACTTGGCACCAAGAGTTTCAAGCGCTTTAGTGAGCGGTCTTACAGCCGATTGTACATCTCTTGAAATAGGAGAACACAAAGAGGCTAAAAGCGGAAAAGAGTATAAAAATCTACTCTATCAAATAAGACCTGCATTTGGAGGTAATATTATTGCAACCATTATAAACCCCGATCACAGGCCACAAATGGCAACTGTAAGAGAAGGCGTAATGAAAAAAGAGCCTTTGGCAACAGCCGTAAAAGGTGTTATTTCAACAATAGATGTTACTTCAGTTATTGTAGATGAAAATTTCTTAGTAGAGATTATTGAGAGACACATAGAAGAGAGAAAAATTGATATAAAAGGCTCCCCAATTATTATATCGGGAGGTTTTGGAGTTGGCTCAAAAGAGAATTTCAATTTATTATATGATTTAGCTGCAGTATTAGGTGCCGAGGTTGGAGCTTCAAGAGCAGCAGTAGATGCAGGTTTTGCCGATCACGCTAGACAAGTAGGTCAAACAGGAATTACCGTTAGACCAAAACTTTATATTGCAGCCGGAATCTCTGGCCAAATACAGCATACTGCAGGAATGGACCAGTCTGCTATGATTATTTCAATCAATAACGACCCTAATGCTCCTATTCACCAAATTGCAGATTATGCCATCATTGGAGACCTTAACGAGATAATACCAAGGATGATTAAATCTTATAAACAAAACAGCAAATAGTATGGCAAATTTTTATATAGACAATAAAGATCTCAAGTTTCAGTTTAACCATCACTTGATGCCTAAAATAGTTAAACTTAAAGAATTAGACTTTAAAGATTACGGGAAATTCGATTACGCTCCTGGCTCTTTCGAAGATACCATAGACTCCTACGATAAAGTAATGGAGATTCTAGGAGAAGTTTGTGGCGACACAATAGCCCCTAATGCCGAGGAGGTAGACAAACAAGGCCCTCACCACGAAAATGGTAGAGTTACTTATGCTCCAGGCACTCAAAAAAACCAAGACACCCTTACAGAGGCAGGCCTTTATGGAATGTCACTACCAAGAGAGTTTGGTGGTCTTAACTTCTCTATGGTTCCATATGTTATGGCAGCCGAGCTTGTAGCCCGTGCCGATGCTGGGTTTGCAAATATTTGGGGCCTTCAAGACTGTGCCGAGACTATTCATGAATTTGGCTCAGACGAGATTAAAAATGAATTCTTGCCAAGAGCAAATATTGGCGAAACTTTCTCAATGGACCTTACAGAGCCCGATGCAGGAAGTGACCTACAGGCAGTTATGCTTCGTGCTACATTCAACGAGAGCGATGGAATGTGGTATCTAAACGGTGTTAAAAGGTTTATCACCAATGGTGATGCACAAATAAAATTGGTGCTAGCTCGTTCAGAAGAGAACACAACCGACGGAAGAGGCCTCTCTTACTTTGTACACGACCAAGCTTGGGGCGGAGTAAAAGTTAGACGGATAGAGAACAAACTCGGCATAAAGGGATCTCCTACTTGCGAATTAGTATTTACAAATGCTCGTGCAAAGCTTGTTGGCGAGAGAAGATTGGGCCTTATTAAATATGTAATGTCACTAATGAACGGTGCAAGATTGGGAGTTGGTGCGCAATCTGTTGGTATTTCTGAAGCCGCATATAGAGAAGGGCTAAAATATGCCCACGAAAGAGCTCAATTTGGCAAACCAATTATTCAGTTTCCAGCTGTTTATGAGATGCTTGCTGTTATTAAAGCAAAACTACAAGCTTCTAGAGCCCTGTTGTATGAAACAACGCGTTTTGTAGATCTCTATAAATCTTATGGATACGTTGCCGAAGATAGAAAGCTTACTCCAGAAGAGAGAACCGAGGCTAAAAAATACCAGAAGTATGCCGATATGCTTACTCCTATGTTAAAGCTAATGACTAGTGAGTATTGCAACCAAAACACATACGATTCACTTCAAATTCACGGTGGCTCTGGCTTTATGAAAGACTACCCTATTGAAAGACTATACAGAGATGCTCGTATTACAACAATCTACGAAGGCACTTCACAACTCCAAGTTGTAGCAGCTCAAAGGTATGTAACAAATGGCGGCTATCTAACTCTCATTAAAGAGTATGGCGAGTTACCAGTAAAGGCAGATTATGAGCAAATTAAAAAGACAATCACAGAGATGACTGCCCAATACGAAAAAGCTCTTGAACTAATTGTTGGCAAAGACAATGATTACATTGACTTCCACGCAAGAAGATTAGTAGAAATGGCCTCTCATATTGTTATGTCTACCCTACTTTTAATTGACGCTCAAGAAGACGACAGCTTCGATAATTCACTACAAGTATTTGTAGGCAAATCAAAAGCCTGGAACGACGAACGCTACACCTACCTCAAGAACTTCACCGAATGCCAACTAAGTTCTTTCATGGCCATTAAAGACGAGCACGTACCCCAAGGCTAAAACTTTCCCAAAGCTATCACTAAGCGTTTAGCTTATAACAACTTAGTCAAAAGGGAATTTGTATTCATAAAAAAAGAGATGCTGGAAGGCATCTCTTTTTGTTTTTCCAATAGGCTCAAAACTAACTTTTACCACATATACATTTGATAAACTGACAACCTTATAACTCGATAGGATTACAGTTGTATCTCTTTGTTTAATTTGGCAATTATTACCCTAGGGTTGTCATTTTCATTTATACCCTTTGCTGTACAGATAATATTGTCTCCCGAAACATAGTGAATAACTATTCGGTTATCTTGGGCGTCTTGAGTGCTAATATCCTGTGGCTTATTCAAAAATAGCTCCATCTTTGTGATATTACCACTCTGCTTGTTAAAAAAGTAATATTGTTTATTGATTGTGAAAATTATATAGTTGTTACTCTCGCCCATAAGAAAGAGTTGCGCCATCTGTTTCATAGGTTGAGGCTCTGCGTTTGCAAGTATTTTAATCCTTGCATCAGGAATAGCCTTGTAAGCACCTAAATCTGGAAGATAATATGGAATGAGCTTTCTGTTTTCTGTGCCTTTAATCCTGTATAAGGTGTCGTTAAACATTGTCTTAAATAGAATGTCATTATTATAAGAACTAAATTGTCCCTCTTTAAAATAGAACCTCACATATGCTTCACTAGTTAAAGCATTTATTTGAGAGATAGAGTCACAAACCTTTCCTTCTTTAAAAAAAGTGAGCATATTTCGGGTTTGCGGCATTCCATAGTCTGACATATATAGTATAAACTCATCTTCTCCAGTGAAATAGATATTAGTAAATCCTTTGTACTTTTCTAGCAAAACCGACTCAATAAAGTTACCAGAATAATCATATTTGAGAACCTTCGTTCCATCTTCATCTACCAACCATAAAACTTCTTTCATAGCAAAGACATTAGTTATGTAGAGATATTCATTTAAAGCTCGGCCTTTAGTACCAATTTTTTGAATAAATTTACCGTCGCGAGTAAACAAAAGACATGAATTATGACTCACAATAGCAATGTTCTTTTCGGTGATTTTAATATCTGTTATTGATGCAATCAAAGATAAAGAATCAGTTTCTAGGGCAATTTCTTCAATCTCATCGGAAATGTCGCCAATCCCGACTAAAGTTGCCTCTCTCTCAATTTCTACACCTAAAGGAATAATCTTTAACCCTTCATTAAAGCATCCAGTAAGGATGAAAACAGACGAAATAAGAATAAACAATAAATTTTTCATAATTATAAAATAAACATTATAAGTAAATTAGAGCTAATAATATATTTTGACATCATTACGTTGTAGCAATTAGTTTACTCATCTTTCGAAAAGCTTAAAACTTTACCGCTATGATTTGCAAAATGAATATAAAAGTCTGAGCCTTCTTCAACTGCGTTATAGATATCTATATCCACTTCATGTTTATAATCTTCAGCAACAATGAAATATCTTTTTGTCATTTTCATTTTCTGGCCCCATAGTTTTGGGAATAGATCTCCTAATATTGGAATATATAACATTCCACTCCCAGGCTCAGAACAGAATTCCTCTTTCTTTTCTTGGACAGTTCTTTTTAGTAACTCCTTTCTATTCTCCTTTAAGTCTAGGTTTATTTTATGATTTACTCTATTGCAAATAAAATAAGCCAACAAAACAATGCCGAGGTCAATAAGACCAATAAATAAGTAATTTGGCTCTGCTTTTATCAATAAGAAATAAGTCAAATTAAGAAGTGCGCCCAAAGATAGCGTGATTAATAAAAACACATAACCAATGCGTTTTTCAAACTGTAAAGCTTTAATGTCTTGATCTGATAATTCCCTAGTCATATTATTGTCATTTAAAGTTAAATATGCAACATTACTTAGATAGTCCAGTTACTTTTAATGTAACTATCTCTGGGTTTGAGTTTTCTTTATTAATATAATCTATCAATAGATTATTATACTGCCATTTAGGTGAAAAGAACTGTTCTGAATCATTTGAAGTTACCAACTTTAGTAAGTAATATACCCCACTCTCTTTGTTTATCATATAAGCGTTCTTTTTCCAGCCTGGTGTTATTATAGTGGCATATATGAAACTATTATCTTCCGAGATATCGTATATTAGAGTAAGATTGTCCTTTATATTCATAAAATTAGCATAACCCTTCGCATCAGGTCCTTCTGGATTCTTGAAGCTATACCTTGGGTCTAGTTGGTTGGAAATGGGATCATAAGTGAATACTGTGTCAGTAGATATTTGGTGATATACTATTTTACTATCAAATGGAAACATCGGTTTATAATGAGCGTAAGCCATGCCAGAGGCCCCTGGAATAAACTTGAATTTAAGGTGGTTATCAAACTTTGCTAGAGTGTCTCCCTCCAATTTCACTACTTGTAATTTTGTAGACTCGTTACCCATCATAACTTGAATACTCTCCAGTAAGTTATTATCTGGAAGAAGAATGAACTTACTCATTGAAGCAGTGTTTTTATGCTCTCCTTTATAAACGCCATCAAAATCAAACTCAAGAATTCTCCCATACATTTGATTTATAAAGAGACTTTTTGTCTGTTCGTTCACAAATATACTATAGGCATATTTATACTCCCCCGGGCCATTACCTTGCATAGATATCTCTCTAATGAATTTACCATCTTTAGCAAACTGGAAAACTTTTGGAGTAGACGTTATTATGAAAATATACTCATCGGTCATTACAAGATCAATAATATCTGCTATAAGAGACTCTTCGGTAGTTTCAAGCTGAATATGTTCAATTTGAGCGTCCAAGTCACTTGCAGATATCTCTTGTGCATTAGCTGTAATA
>CAYIYT010000041.1:0-20195 GCA_964367735.1 uncultured Muribaculaceae bacterium | reverse complement strand
ATCTATAACCATTTAATCTTAATTTTGTTCTTTTAATAAGAGCAGTTTGGTTTAGCTACCTATTCAATCATTTTTAATAACTTTGCTAGATAAGTTTATTGGGTAGCTTTACTAGATGAAATTACTCTAAAACTTTGTTAGACTCCTTTATTGAGATAAATATGGAAAATGTAGAAATTGTACAAAAGACTCTGAATATAATCTTGTTATCTTCAAATTTAAATAACGTGCAGCCTATTTCGGATACAGGCCGAGAGTCTTTAAATCTATTAAGATCTCTATATAATGTCAACTTTGTTAATGAGCAGTATATAGAGAGAGTATCTGCTACCAATAACTTTACTGTTATTTTTATTGAATCGGGCGGTTCAGAAGAAAAGTTTAGAGAAATTGTAACAAAGTTACCTAAGCCCATAGTTGTAATAAGTGATTCGTATCATAATTCACTGCCAGCAGCAATTGAAATCTGTTCATGGTTGCATAATAACAAATATATGTTCAAACATTTGAACATACCTGCTATCCCTAGCCACAAATATCTTTCAGAGATCTCGGAAGAGCTTACTCATTTAGAGACAATCCAATGTGGACTTAATAGAATATCAAATTATAACATAGCTCTTATTGGAGATGAATCTCCATGGCTAATATCATCAAAGATTAATCCTGGAAAAATTCACAAACTGTATGGTGCTAGATTTATAGAAATAGAGACCAAAGAAATTGTTAGGCTTTTTAACGAAGAGCATGCAGCCGATAAAGACTCTTTGCAAATGATAGCAAAACTCTCTGAAAGCAAAGATTCTTTAATATCGGACTACTCAATTCATGAAGCCGTTAGATTATATAACGTTTTAAATGTTCTATGCAAAGAGCAATCTATAAATGCACTTACAGTAAAATGTTTTGATTTTCTTGATACATGTGACACAACAGCATGTTTGGCATTGGCGCTCCTCAATGATTCTGGGATTGTAAGCGGATGCGAAGGTGATATTCCAGCACTCTGGAGCATGATAATCGCAAAAGAGATATGTGGTTCTACCGCATTTATGGCAAACCCCTCATCTATAGAGAGAACAGATAAAAGCATAGATTTTGCTCATTGTACTGCTCCTTTATCTATTGGAGATAGCTACTCACTTACTACACACTATGAATCAAAAATAGGTGTAGGTCTAGCTATTAACGTTAATCTTGGAAAATTCTCATTATTCAAATGTTCTGGAGAATCTCTAGATAAATTTTATCTTTTTAAAGGAGATATTGTGCAGAATACAGCTGTAAAAGAGCGTTGCCGTACCCAAGTAAAATTCATTTTTAAAGAGAAAGAAGATATAGACCACTATCTAGAAAGCTATTTAGGTAATCACGCAATTCTAATTCCCGGGAGGCATATAGAAATACTAACTTTCTTTATTAAACTAATAACTACCACAAACATAAATTGATGAAACCATGAAACATCAAAAACAAATTATTAAGATCTCCTGTACTTTTTTCTTGCTTTTGGCAATATTAATGGTACCTCAAATTACTTTTTCGCAAGTGATTATTAATAGAGACTCTAGGATAGAAGAAGCTACAGAAAAGATATCGGCTTCTAGCCTTAGAAAAACTATTGAAAACCTTGTAGAGTTCCATACTCGGCACAACTTGAGCACTCAAACTAAAGCAGACATAGGTATTGGGGCTGCTTCTGTTCATATTGAGCAAAGATTAAATGAGCTAGCAAAAGGTAAGGAGATTTTTTTCTCTGTAGAGAGAGTCACTTATAGTGTTGGCGGAAAAGGGAGTAGAATAGGAAGAGAAATTACGCTACCAAATATTGTTGCTACTATTAAAGGATCTAACCAACAAGACAATAGAGTTATTGTAATGCTCGCTCATTACGATAGCCGTACAGAGAATAATAATGATTCCACCTCTTTCGCCCCAGGAGCTAACGATAATGGCAGTGGAGTAGCAGCTTTAATGGAGAGTGCTGCTATTCTATCACAAAATCAATTACCTATAACAGTCAAAATAATATTTCTTTCTGGTGAAGAGCATGGTTTACTAGGGGCAGCCCATATGGCCAAAATTGCACAGGAGCAAAACTGGAATATTATTGCTGTAATTAATAATGATATGATTTCTAACTCACAATCTAGTGATACCGATGTTAGAAATAACACTCTGCTTAGAGTTTTTTCAGAAAATATCTCTGTAACAGAAACTAACCAGCAATCTAGAGAGAGAGTATTTAATTCATCGGAAAATGATAGCCCATCTAGGCAGCTTGCACGATACATTAAAGAGACTGGAGAGAGATATGTATCTAATCTTCAAATAAAATTAATCTATCGTATAGACCGCTTTGGACGCGGAGGAGATCACACTCCTTTTTGTAAACTGGGATTTACAGCAGTTAGAATTTGCGAATATTACGAAAACTACGATAGGACTCATAAAATTACCGAAACTATAAAAGGAAAAGAATACGGAGATGTAATTGAGGGAGTAGATTTTGAATACCTTAGAAAAAACAGTATCGTAAATCTCTCTACAGTAATGAATTTGGCTTATGCTCCAGATATACCACAAAATGTTTTTACAGATGCTTCCGATCTTTCTAACTATTCGAAAATATCATGGAAAGCACCTGTTCTAGGTGAAAAACCTGCTGGTTATTATTTGCTAATACGCGAAACGGATAAATCTGAATGGGAAAAGAAAATATTCGTTACAGGCGAATCTGCTGTAGTTCCTTATAGTAAAGACAATTACTTTTTTGCTGTTCAGGCTGTAAGTGCAGCTGGTAATGAAAGTATAGCCGTTTTTTCAAAAGGAAAGAGATAGGTTCTAAATATGAAAATTAATCATTACTCTTTTTCTTTTATAGGCTGTGGAAACGTTGCTTACCGGTTCTCTATAGAGCTCAAAAAAGCTGGGCATTCAATAAAAAATATTTATAGTAGAGATTTAGAGAAAGCTTCTAAACTATCTTATATCCTAAATAAACCAGAACATTCTCTAAATAATTCTAACCAAAATAGTGCTACTGGTAATACTCAACAGACCATTGCTACTACACAATTAGAAGATGTCCTAGAGAGCGATGTTGTAATTCTATCAGTATCGGACAGTTCTATAGAAGCGGTTGCTTCATTACTCCTTAAAGAAGCTAAAAAGAAAGATCTTTATCCTTTAGTTCTTCACTGTAGCGGAGCAACAGCACTCAGTTATCTTAAAGGTTTTCCTCAATATGGGGTTTTATATCCTTTAATGACACTCTCTGCTACAAAACCGGTAGATTTTAGTCTAGTCCCTTTTTTTTTAGAGTCTTCTTCAAAAGAGACCTCGGCAATTCTAAAAAACATCTGCTATTCGTTAAACTCCGAATATAGAGAGATTGATTCCAACGAGAGAGCACAACTGCACGTTTCTGCTGTATATGTAAGTAACTTCATTAATTACCTTACTGGTTTGGCATTCGATTTGTCTAAACCAAATCAAATGTTTCTTATGCCATTGGCAATAGAGACTCTTAGAAAAGCGTTTTTATACGAACATCCATCCTTGGTTCAAACTGGGCCTGCTATAAGAGGAGATGTTAAAACAATTAACAAACATTTAAAATTATTAGAGAAATATCCCGAGCATAAAGAGGTGTATGAGCTTCTTTCGAAAAATATATCTCAAAAAAAGAAAAAAGAATAACATGCCTAATTACAAAGTTAAATTATCTAAAATTAAAGCATTTGCGTTTGATGTAGATGGAGTATTTACAGATGGTTCTGTTTTAGTTACCGAAGATGGAGGGTTCCTTAGAACTCATAATGCCAAGGATGGTTATGCAGTTAAAATAGCTACTCTAAGCGGATATCCAGTTGCTATAATAACTGGTGGTTCTGCTCCAAGTATTAAAAAAAGGTTTGAGCCATTAGATGTAAAAGACATTTATCTTAGTTCCATTAATAAAATGCCCGACTTTATGGATTTCTGCTCTAAACACAATTTACACCCTTCGGAAGTACTCTTTATGGGCGACGATATTCCCGATATAGATATCCTAAAAATTTGCGGTCTTGCGTGCTGTCCTTCCGATGCAGTTAACGAAGTTAAAGAGGTGTGCGAATATATTTCTATTTATCCTGGAGGCCGAGGTTGTGTTAGGGATATAATAGAACAAACTCTTAAAATTAAGGATTTATGGCATAAGAATGACCAAGCCCATTCTGGCTAGCCAGCTACACTTTGGTTAGTATTTATAAATTCAATTTAACAAACCTAGTTAATGACCCTTCTTAAAGACAAAACTAAAGGTTACAAGATAGTGTTGGCATCGGGCTCTCCCAGAAGAAAGGAGCTCTTAGCTGGCTTAGATATAGAATTTATTGTTGAGATAAATGGCAATATAGACGAAAGCTTTAACCCTAATTGTGACCCCAAAATAATATGTGAACAGCTCTCTTTAAAAAAGTCTGAGGGGTTCAGTAGAAAGCTTTTGCAAACTGAAATATTGATAACAGCCGATACTCTAGTTATATGTAATGGGGAAATTCTTGGAAAACCAATAAATAGAGAAGAGGCAGTTAAAATGTTACAGAAACTTTCTAAACGAAGCCACAAAGTAATTACTGCCGTTACATTAAGAGATATTGCTAAAATTGAGACTTTCTCTGTAGAAACCACTGTTTTCTTCAAAGAACTTAAAGCAGATCAAATTAGTTATTATATAGATAATTATAGCCCTTTTGATAAAGCGGGATCGTACGGTGTTCAGGAGTGGATAGGTTATACCTCAATATCTAGAATAGAAGGATCTTATTTTAATGTAATGGGGCTCCCTGTAGATGAATTAAGCGATAGATTGTTAAACTTTATCGATTAAAAATATTATATCTCCTTCTATTTTAATGCCTCCCCTATCGGCCATGTTCCTTAGAATATCTAAGTAACATTTTGTTTCGTCATTGATAAGCATAGATAAATCGTCCAAAGATCTAGGAGCTTCAATTAACAATTCAACAATTTTACGTTCAAGTTGCTGTTCATATCCCTCGGCTTCTCTCTTTTTCTTTTTACCTATACAGATATCGCAAATACCACAGTTTTTCCACTCTTTTTGTCCAAAATACTCCACTAAACATCCTGAACGACATTTACAGCTCTCCTTAGAATAAGAGATAACAGATTCGATTCTTTTAGTGAATGATTCTAACTTCTTATGGTAGCTCTCTTTGGATATTGAGAATCCCCTTTCATCTTCTCTTGCCTGGTTAAAAATAAGTAAAGGCGATTTTGCTCCTGGAATATAGGAGATAACACCCATCTGAGAAAGTCTAATTAACAAAGAAGTTACAGCTGCTTTACTATTTCTAGTGACTCTTGCAATATGCTCCTCGTCAATTGACACATATCCAGAGAACAATCCTTGGTACAACCTTAGTAGAGATTTAATAAATGTATCCAAAGTTTCGTTTTTTAATTGTACTCCATATAATTCGTCTCTATTGAAAACAAATACAATTCTAGAGGGGTTATCTAACTCTTCTGTAAGTTTTAAAATTCCTTCGCTCTCTAGATATTTTATAGCGTAGTATGCAGTGGGTGAGTGAAGTTTGTATTTTAAAGCGAAAGCGATTAGATTAAATCTCAATGCTATATCTTTTCCGTGCCCATAAGCAATGTCGGCAAAATTGTACAGTTTTTGATAAATAGATGCAAGGTATTCCGTTTCGGGAAAAGTTATTTTAATAATTTGTCTAAGACGTTTTATATCATGATTATTCCATAATAGTGCGGCATAGGAGTGAATCCCATCCCTACCTGCTCTTCCAGCCTCTTGGTAATAGGCCTCTAGTGATTCGGGCATATCAAAATGACAAACGAATCGCACATTCCCTTTATCTATTCCCATTCCAAAAGCATTTGTAGAGACAATAACATTGGTGGTGCCATTCATCCAATCGTCTTGTTTAGAACTTCTTAACTTAGAAGAGTATCCAGCATGATAGGAATCGGCACTAATTCCTTGAGATTTTAAAAACTCGGCAATCTCTTGTGCTTTTTTACGCTCTCTAACATATACTATCCCAGATCCACTTACCGATTTTGCAATTTTTAGTAATGATCCATTTTTATCTTCGGTATAACGAACCACATAGGAGAGATTTTCTCTTTCAAAATTCCCTTTAATTAACAGCGGTTTTTCAAAGCTCAACTTCTCCATAATATCCCTAGAGACCTCTGGAGTGGCTGTTGCAGTAAGAGCAATTATAGGTACTTTTCCTGCATACTCTAGAATATCTTTAATATTTAAATAGTCGGGGCGAAAGTCGTAACCCCATTGGGATATGCAATGGGCTTCGTCTACAGCTATAAAAGAGACAGCCATTTTTTGAACTCTGGCTTTAAATAGATCGCTCCTGAGCCTTTCTGGAGAAACATATAAGAATTTATAGTTCCCATAAATAGCATTATCTAAAGCTGCATCTACTTCGCTTGCATTTAAGCCAGAATGAACTGCCAATGCCTTAATACCTTTGTTTCTTAAACCTTCTACTTGATCTTTCATTAAAGCAATTAAAGGAGAAACAACTATACAAATGCCATCTTGCATTAGTGCTGGTATTTGAAAGCATATAGATTTTCCACCTCCAGTAGGCAAAAGTAGAAGGGTATCTTGTTTAGATAAAATAGAATTTATGGCCTCTTCTTGAAGAGGTCTAAAACTTTCATAGGACCAAAAATGTTTTAGTAGATCGGTTGCGTTCACTCTATTTTACTTTTTACAAAAATAATAATAATTAATAAGAATACGTACATACAAAATAATCGCTATATTCGTGACTTGTACCAATGATAATTTATAAATACTTTAATTTTAAATATAATTTTATGGCAGCATTAGATCTTTCCATTTATGGAATACGTGGTGTAAAAAAGATTGTTTACAATCCCACTTATGAAGAACTTTTCCAAGCAGAAATTTCTCCTAATAACGAAGGTTTCGAAAGAGGCGAATTAACAAATACTGGAGCAATTTCTGTTAAAACAGGTGTATTTACTGGGCGTTCTCCAAAAGATAGATATATTCTTAAAGATAATGCTTCTAAAGACAGTATTTGGTGGGATGGAAATGTTAATAAACCTATAGATCAAAATGTTTGGGACGACTGCTACTCACTGGTAGAGGAGCAATTATCTAATAAAGATACAATCTATGTAGTAGATACTTTTTGCGGCACAAATACTAATACTCGCATGAAGGTACGTTTTATAATGGAGGTTGCATGGCAAGCCCACTTTGTAACTAATATGTTTATCCGTCCTTCTCACTACGAGCTAGAAAATTATGGGGAGCCAGATTTTGTCTCTATTAATGCAGCAAAAACATCTAATCCAAAATGGAAAGAACATGGGCTTCACTCAGATGTATTCGTTCTTTTTAATCTTACCAAAAAAATGCAGATAATTGGCGGAAGCTGGTATGGTGGGGAGCTTAAAAAAGGGATATTCTCTATGATGAACTACTATTTGCCTCTTAAGGGTGTTGCATCTATGCACTGCTCTGCTAACGTTGGAGAAGAAGGCGATGTTGCTATATTTTTTGGATTATCTGGTACAGGAAAAACCACACTTTCTGCCGATCCTAAGCGCTATCTAATTGGAGACGACGAGCATGGTTGGGATAGTGAAGGTGTCTTTAATCTAGAGGGTGGTTGCTATGCTAAAACCATCAATCTAAGTAAAGAGAATGAGACCGATATTTGGAATGCAATAAAAAGGGATGCTCTTTTAGAAAATGTTACAGTTAGAGAAGATGGCTCAATAGATTTTGCCGATGATTCAATTACAGAGAACACAAGAGTATCTTATCCAATATATCACATCAATAAAATTGTACTTCCTTCTAAAGCTGGACATGCAAAAAAAGTAATTTATCTCTCTTGTGATGCCTACGGAGTATTGCCTCCTGTTTCAATCTTAGATAAAAATCAAGCTCAATATCACTTCCTTAATGGATATACATCTAAGATGGCAGGCACAGAAAGAGGAATTACAGATCCTATCCCATCGTTCTCTCCTGCTTTTGGCGAGGCTTTTTTATCTCTTCATCCAACTGTATATGCAAAGTTACTTACAGACAACATGGAAGAGCATGGCGCAACCGCATACCTGGTAAACACTGGTTGGAATGGAACTGGTAAAAGGATTTCAATTAAAAATACCAGAGCTATTATTGATGCTATCTTAGATGGATCAATAGAAAAATCTACCACCAAACATATTCCTATCTTAAACTTAACTGTTCCAACAGAATTAAATAATGTTTCGGAAGGAATTCTAGACCCTAGAGATACATATTCCAATAAAGAAGAGTGGGAAAACAAGTCTAAAACCCTAGCTGCTAAATATATAAATAATTTTGAGCAATATTGTGACAACGATGCTGCCAAAGCTCTAGTTGCTAGTGGTCCTAAACTTTAAATTAAATAACATATATGGCTCTTCCTAGGAAGGCAATGTAAATTTAACTCTTCACCAACATTTACCCCTAACTCGCATAAAGCTTTTTTTGTAGCTTCAAATGCAAGTTCAGGGGTATTGTTATTATCACTTAAATGGCATAAGAAAATATTTCTTATCCCTTCGTGATAGAAATTTCGAACAGCCAAAGAGGTTTCAAAATTACTTAAATGCCCTCTTCCACCCCTTATACGTTCAATAAGATATTGCGGATAATTCCCAGAATCTAACATTTGAGTATCGTAATTTGATTCTATTATGATATGGTTAGATATTTTACAAAAATCGGCCACTCTTTGAGTAAAACGACCCAAGTCTGTAACAAAGGTAAACTTCTCTCCCATAAAGTCTATAAAATAACCAAGAGTTTCAGTAGCATCGTGTGGCACTTCGAATGCAGTAATTGAGACTTCTTTATATACGAAAGGGATCTCTTTTTCAATTGTTTTTTTGAATTTTCTAATACCACCTCTAGAGTGAGGATGAGTTTCTAATGCTTTAAAAAGCAAGTCTGTAGCAACAACTGGTTTTATAAATCTTTCCGACACAGAGATTAAATGTCTAATATGATCGGAATGGTCATGGGTCACCAAAATAAAATCTACAGAGTCTATTGAAATATCAAATTCTGAGAGACGCTTTTTTATTGTACGAGCACCAATTCCTGCATCTATTAAAAAAGCAACATTCTCATTACCTATGTAATAGCTATTTCCACTACTTCCGCTAGAGAGACTTATAAATTTAATCATATTGCTGCGTTAACCTCCGTTACTAAGTTAGTACCGGGTAGATAAAGAAGAGTTTTAAGACCAATTTTTGCAGCAGATTCTATATTTACTATGGCATCATCTATAAAAAGAGTCTCTGAAGGTATCAGATTGGCTTGTTCAATCATACTTGTAAAGATCTCTTTATTTGGCTTAGCCATTTTCATTTTATAAGAGAGAAATATTTGATTAAAGCACTCATCCATCTCTTTCCCTGCCTTTCTAAACAGATTTGTAACAAAAGAGATGGCAATAGGGTTAGTATTACTTAGCATAAATAAATTATAATTATTTTTCAAAGAGATAAGTAACTCTATTCTCTCCTTGGGAATCTCATCTAAAAAAGCTCCCAAAGCACTATCAATATCTTTATCTGTAACACTATTATTGTATTGAGGCAACATTTTACCCCTAATTATGCGTCTAAATTCTTCAGAAGAAATCTCTCCTTTTTCATATTGTAAAAAGAAGCCCTCCTGAACATAATTGTTTAAGATTTTATCGAAATCTTTAAATCCGATATTAGAAAAAGCGGTATTACATGCTTCTCTGTTCAAAGGAACAATAACGCCTCCTAGATCAAATACTATATTTTTTATCATTAATTCAAAATTTATAAGGAAATCTGTATATCCCTGTTTCTGTAATAATTGCAGAGATTAATTCTCCAGGAGTAACATCAAAAGCGGGATTAAAAACTTTAATATCTAGTGGGGTCATTCGTTTTTCATACCACATCTCTGTAATTTCTGTACTTTCTCGCTCTTCAATTATTATTTCTTTACCACTTGGGCAAGATAGATCTATAGTTGTAGATGGGCCAATAATATAATGAGGAACATTATAATGAGAAGCACATACAGAAACAGTATGTGTGCCTATTTTGTTTGCTGTATCGCCATTGGCAGCTATTCTATCACATCCAGTAATAACAGCATCTACTTTGCCCTGAGACATTAGGTGGGCAACCATATTATCGCAAATTAGAGTAAATTCTACTCCTGCTTTTTTTAATTCATAGGTAGTTAGTCTTGCTCCTTGAAGCAAAGGCCTAGTTTCGCAAACATATGCATTTATCTCTATCCCTTTTTCTTTTGCCAAATATAGTGGAGAGAGAGCTGTACCATATCTAGAAACAGCTAAATGACCTGCATTACAATAAGTGAGAATAGTATCGCCAGGCTTCAAAAGAGTTAAAGCAAAATGAGCCATTTTAATATTTGCTTCTATGTCGTCTTCTTTTACCTTAAGCGCAGCTTTTAGTAATAACGACTTAAGCTTATCAATATTAGCGGTAATACTTTCATTAATAAGCATTTGCTCAAGCTTATTTAATATATTTTTTACGTTTACTGCAGTTGGCCTTACCGAAACAAGTTCTTTATTTAATCTCTTGAACTCCTCAATTAACTCTTCGTTTGTTTTTGCTGGGAATCTATCTATAATTATTGCTGCACCAATCGCTGCGGCTATTCCAATTGCAGGTGCGCCTCTTATTTTTAATTTTTTTATTGCTTCTTTAAGATTGCTTTCTTCATCTATTTTTATAAACTTCTCCTCTCCCGGCAACAGAGTTTGATCTAAGATTATCATAGATCTAGTAGACTCCTCATAACTAACAGAATCAAAACCAAAAACGTCTATCATTTTATAAAGCCTCCTCTAAGTTTTTCTAACATAGCAATCTGTTCGCTAGAGAGCTGTCTCAAAGAGGCTCCTCTTGTAGATATAAGATGAGAAATTCTACAATACCCCTCCATAACCTCTGTTCTCCAAACTGCATTTTGCAAGCTTTCTCCCCAAGTCATTAGCCCATGATTTCGCAGAAGGAGCACATATTTGTCTTTACAAAGCCTTTCAATCTCTTTGGAAAGTTCATTAGACCCAGGGAGTAAAAAAGGAATTTCGCAAATATCACCAAGCCATAAAACAGAATCTGGCGATAGATTGCTAGGAGGCATCTCATTTGTAAATGCATATGAACAACTATAAGGGGCATGTGAATGCACAACAGCCTTTGCGTTTTCGTTTACATTATATATAGCCAGGTGTGAATTAATTTCGCTAGAAGGGCTTCGGTAGCCAAAAACAATATCTCCTTTTAGATTACAAACAACCATATCGTCCCCTGTGAGCTCTCCTTTAGACATCATTGTAGGAGTGGTCATTATAAGGTCTTCAGCAATTTTTAAAGATAAATTACCTCCATTTGCCTTTGTATAACCCAACTCCCACACCATTCTTGAATAGGTAGCAAGTTCTTTAGCCCAAGAAAAGAATTCTAATGGTATAGTTTTCATTAAAATATGGTTTCGTTAATTAATACAGACTACAATGCAGCTAATAGAGATGTGATAATTTTTTCAAGCTTCTCCGATGCCTCATTTGCCGCTTTAACCACATCGTCTCCATCATTTACAAAATCCTCGGCAAAACTGAATGCTTCATTAGTAATTACAGAGACTCCAAACACTGGTATTGAGGAGTGCCTTGCAACAATTACTTCTGGTACTGTACTCATTCCTACAGCATCGGCACCTATTGTCCTAAAATAATTATACTCTGCCGGGGTTTCATAAGTAGGGCCTGTACTACCTAAATAAACTCCAGAAGATATTTTGATATTAAGATCTTTAGCTATATCCATAGCTTTTTTTGCTAGATCTAAATCGTATGGTCTAGTCATATCTGGGAATCTTGGACCAAATTCGTCTAGATTCTTTCCTATCAAAGGATTTGGCATTAAATTTATATGATCTTTTATAATCATTAAATCGCCTACTTTAAATTTAGGATTGACTCCACCTGCTGCATTTGATACAATAAAATAAGAGATACCCAATATTTTCATTACTCTTGCCGGTAGTGTCACTTGGTCCATTCCATATCCTTCATAATAATGGAAACGACCCTGCATTGCAATTACAAACTTTCCTCCTAAATAACCAGCAATTAAGTTTCCTTTATGACCCATTGCAGTCGATTTCGAGAAATTTGGTATTTCTGAATAAGGTATTACTAATTTATCCGAGATTTTTTCTGCTAGCTCGCCTAATCCACTTCCAAGAACTATACCTGCAAAAGGAACTTTCCCTCCAAGTTTTTCTGAAATAAACTGAGCTGCTTTATTTATGCGCTCTATGTATTCTTTTGGCATATTTTTATATTTAAATTTATGATTCTAATTTATATAAATCAATAAGTAAACAGTATAACTACCCTTCTAGAGGATTTTTTTAAATAATCTGTTTACATTTTCAATAATTTTATCTTCTCCTTTAACCACTCTCTCCTTCATTAATATTTTACCATCGCATATAACGGTGTTAACACATGAGCTATTAGCAGAGTATATAAGATTGGCATTTAAGTTTATATTAGGAGTAAATGCATAATTATCTATATCAATAATTGTAAGGTCTGCCAAAGCACCCTCTTTTATCTCTCCAATATTAATCCCTAGTGCTATTCCAGCATTTTTCGTAGAAAGATCCATCAATTCATTAATAGGTAATGCAGTGGCGTCTCTTCTCCAACCTTTTTGCAACAGCGCTGTAGTCTTCATAGTCTCTAGCATATCTAGGTTATTAGAAGATGCACAGCCATCTGTTCCCAAAGAGACAACAATACCACTATCTCTAAATTCGTTATAGCGAAATTTATAACCCGATGCTATTTTAAGATTTGAGTTTATATTATGAACAACCTTAACACCTCTTTTAGCTAAAATAGCCATGTCATTATTGTCTATCCAAAGACAATGAGCCGCAATTACGTTAGCCCCTAACACTCCTAATTTTTCTAGGTAAGCAGTAGGTGTTAACCCGTGTAGATCAATTGATTCTTTGTTTTCATTTTCTGTTTCCGAGAGATGTATATGTACAAGCAAGTTATTATCTCGAGCAAAATTACAACCCCAAACAATCATCTCTTCAGAAACACTGTATGGTGCATGTATTCCAATTGCAAAACTATTTAATGGGCCCCATTTTTTTGATTTCTCCCAGGCTTCAATACACTCTTTTTTTATTGTCTCAGATTTGGATTTATCTCCAAGATCTAAAATAACAAAAGGTTGAATAGATCTTAAACCCATTTCTGAAACAGCTTTAACTGCAGCCTCTAAATTCCAGTATTGATCATTGAAACATGTAGTTCCTGTTTTTAGCATCTCTAAACATGCAAGCTTTGTTCCCCAATAGACAAGTTCATCGTCTAATTTCTGTTCTATTGGCCAAATTTTATTGTAAAGCCAATCTTTAAGCTCCATATCTTCTCCAACACCTCTCATAAGGGTCATTGCAGCATGAGTGTGCATATTTATTAAGCCAGGAATAATAGCTTTGCCTTTTCCATCTATAACCATACAAGAATCGCACTGTAAGTGAGGCTCTATTTTCTCTATCTTATTTTCTTTAATAAGTATATCGTACTTGCTATTGTTAAAAAGAATTTCTTTAATTAATATATTATTTTCCATATTGCTAATGTAATTTTACAAAAATAGTTAAATTAAGCCGAAATTGAAAAAAGCAAAACGATTTTAAATTCTAACTTTACATAAAAATGAAAATTCTGTGGCTCGACATAAACTCCTCTTATTCACATTCTTCGCTAGCAATACCAGCTCTAGATGCTCAACTTTCTATACTTCAGAGAGAAGAGCATGATTGGAAAATATTGAGTGGAAGTCTAAAAACAGGTTCTGGGTGGTTTATTAATGAAATTCTAGATTTTAATCCCAATATTATACTCTCTACTGCTTGGCTATATAATCATCTGTTTTTAAAAGAGATCCTTTCTAAAACACATTCTTTAAGACCTTTAATAAGAATTGTATTGGGAGGGCCAGAGTTTTTAGGAGACAACTCGGCATATTTAAAAGAGAACAAGTTTGTAGAAGCTCTATTTAGAGGAGAGGGAGAAGAGGTTTACCCTTCCTTTATTGAGAAGATTGACAATTTAGATGAATGTTATAAACTAAATGGTTTTTGTTTCATAGATAAAAATGGTAATTATATAGATAATAAAGAGGCTATTGTTTCTAATTTTACTGCATTAAAAGCTCCCGAAAGCTCTCAGTTTTTTAATTGGGAAAAACCATTTATTCAGATAGAAACTTCAAGGGGTTGTTTTAATAAATGTGCATTTTGTATTAGTGGTGGAGTACGTAAAATAGAAGATATTCCGGAAGATATGCTACGAGAGAGAATACGAAATGTATATGATAAAGGGATAAGAGAGGTAAGAATTCTTGACAGAACTTTTAATGCCAACCCAAACCGAGCTCTAAAATTAATATCAATCTTTAGAGAGTTTAATGAAGCAATTGAATTCCATTTAGAAGTTCACCCATCGCTTTTAAACAAAGAGTTAGAAGAGGCAATTAAGGCTACACCAACTGGAGTACTACACTTTGAAGCAGGAGTGCAAAGCCTGCAAGATGTGGTCCTTCAAGCTTGCCAACGTTATGGCACCTCAAAAAGCACACTTGAAGGGATTGAATTCCTTTCTAAAACGATGAGCCATGAAGTACATACAGACCTTATTGCTGGGCTTCCTTATTATTCTTACAAACATCTTTTAGAAGATATCGTGACTCTTTTAAATCTCTTTCCAGATGAAATTCAATTGGAATTGCTTAAGCTTCTTCCCGGAACTAAATTAAGAAACGAAGCAAATTCTACTGGAATAAAATTCTCTCCTCTACCACCATATGAAGTTTTAGAAACTCCTTGGATAAGTTATAAAGAGCTTGAATTGTCTACCTCTATTTCTAGGATCCTAGATATCTACTACAACCACTCAATATGGCAGCTCCCATTTACAAAAGCCGTTTTAAAACACAACTCATTTCTCGAAAAATTTGCTCTCTTTTTTAATGATAAAAATTATACTTATGGCTTAAATAGAGAGACAAAAGGAGTTATAATCTGGGAGTTTTGTTTGCTCTATTTTAGCGAAGTTTCGCCCTCTATTGCAATTGCTTGGATGGAAAATGGTTTGTCATTCCATACAGGACCTGGACTTTTATCAAAACAGTGGAAATTTGGAGATCTTATGAATAATCCACTATTCCAAGAAGAAGAAAGGAATAATGTTTATAGATATCTGGAATTTTCAAATCAAAAACATTGGTTTGTTTATAATAGAAAAACTAATAGTTCTAAATCAATAGCAAACTTTATTGAATTAATACAATGATTTAGGCTCTTTTTAGTTACTTTTCATTATATTTGTGCTCAAAATAATTTAAGTATGGTAAACAAAGAGCTAATCTCTCCAAAAAGTATTGTAATCGTTGGCGGTTCTCAAGACTTTCAAAAACCAGGAGGTAATGTCCTCAAAAATCTCATAGAAACAAATTATAGTGGTAAACTATTTGTTGTGAATCCTAAATCCGATTCAGTACAAGGGATAAAGTGCTATAAATCTGTTGAAGATTTGCCTCAAGTAGATCTTGCGATACTTGCAATTCCTGCTAGTTTATGCCCAGATGCAATAGATATTTTATGTAATAAAAAAGATTGTAGAGCTATAATTATTTTCTCTGCGGGCTTTCATGAAGATGGCCCAGAAGGAGCTCTTCTTGAACAACAAATAGTAGATATAACCAATAAAGCAGGTGCTTCTTTAATAGGTCCAAATTGCATTGGGGTTCTAACTCCATCTTATTCAGGTGTTTTTACAAAACCAATCCCAACTTTAGATCCTATGGGGGTAGATATAATATCGGGATCGGGCGCAACAGCAGTTTTCATTTTAGAAGCTGCTATGCAGTTAGGGCTTAAATTTTCTTCGGTATTTTCTGTAGGAAATAGTGCTCAATTAGGCGTAGAAGATATTCTCGAATATCTAGATAACTCATATATACCAGGCAAAAGTTCTTCTGTAAAATTACTTTATATTGAGAGTATTGTAAACCCTGCTAAATTATTAAAACACTCTAGATCTCTTATAAAAAAAGGAGCTCACATAGCAGCTATCAAATCTGGATATAGTGATGCCGGAAGTAGAGCAGCATCTTCTCATACAGGAGCACTAGCTAGTCCAGATAAAGCGGTTACTGCATTATTCCAAAAAGCGGGTATAATTAGATGCTATAGCCGTAATGAAATGGCTTATGTAGCTTCTGTTCTAACCTATCCTAGGCCAAAAGGTAAGAAAATTGCAATTATAACACATGCAGGAGGTCCCGCAGTAATGCTTACAGATGTTTTAAGTGCAAATAAAATAGATATACCAGAAATAAAAGGGAAAAAAGCAGACGCATTATTGGAAAAATTATTTCCAGGGTCATCTGTCTCTAACCCTATTGACTTTCTAGCTACTGGTACTGCACAACAACTAGGAGATATAATAGATGCTTGCGAGGCTGATTTTGACGTTGATGCAATGGTTGTTATTTTTGGTTCTCCAGGTCTTACTTCAGTTTTTGATGTATATGAAGTATTAGGCAAAAAAATTAAGAGCTGTAAAAAACCAATATACCCAGTGCTTCCTTCAATTGTAAACGTTAAAGAAGAGATTGAACTGTTCCAAAAGAATGGAGGAATTAGCTTCTCAGACGAAACTCTTTTTGGGATGGCATTGGCAAAAGTGCTCAACAATATAACTGATGTAGAAGAGATAGAACTACCTCCAGTAGATCACAAACTAATAAGGTCTGTTATAGAAAATAGTGAAGATGGATACCTCTCTCCTACCCAAGTTCAAAAACTATTAGATGCTGCTGGAATAGATAGAGCAAAAGAAGCTGTAGCCTCAACTGCTTTAGAAGCACAAAAAATGGCAAAAGAGATAGGTTTTCCGTTAGTTATGAAAGTAGTAGGTCCTGTTCATAAATCAGATGTAGGTGGTGTTGTTTTAAATGTTACAGATCAAGAGACATTAGTTTTAGAATTTAATAGAATGATTAAAATTCCTGAAACGACAGCTATTTTGCTACAACCTATGCTTTCTGGCACACAACTTTTTATAGGTGCTAAAAAGGAGGATAAGTTTGGACACTTAATAATGTGTGGTCTTGGTGGAATATTTGTAGAAGCAATTGGAGATATAACTACAGGCTTAAGCCCTATTTCTAAAAACGAGGCTACTTTAATGGTTAAATCTTTAAGAGGATATAAACTTATAGAGGGAACTAGGGGTCAAGAAGGTGTTAATGAGTTTTTGTTTACCGATTCAATAAGAAGAGTAGGTGCTCTATGCAATGCCGCTCCAGAAATATTTGAAATGGACTTAAATCCTCTTCTAGGTAATTCCAAGCAAGTAATTGCAGTAGATGCAAGAATAAGGATAATAAAAAACCATCTTGAATAAGATGTTTACTAAACAAAAAAACAGAATAAACAATCTCTCACCAACAGCTAAGGGATATCTACTTGTAATCATAGTTCTTATATTAGGAATTATCTTTAGGTGGGATGACGTTTCGAAAGGAATAATTAAAGGATTTAAGTTTTTTAGTAAATAATTAATCTATTTTTCTTACAATTCCTTTCTTTTTTGAATGAATTTTAATACTTTTGTAAAAATTATAAACTTAACTTAATATAGTATGGCATTAAGAGGAGCTATTGTGGTAGACACAGAAAAATGCAAAGGATGCAGTGTTTGCGTTGTGAACTGTCCTACCAATACCATTGCTTTAGCCAAAGAGGTGAATAGCAAAGGTTACAATTATGCCTATATGGCATTCCCTGAAAACTGCACTGGTTGCACAAACTGTGCTACTGTTTGTCCTGATACCTGTATAACTGTATACAGAATTAAAATCTAATGGTAAAAATTACTAATTAATATGGCAGAATACATTTTAATGAAAGGTAACGAAGCCATCGCAATCTCTGCTATCAGAAATGGTTGTGACGGTTACTTCGGATATCCTATTACTCCACAATCGGAGGTTATGGAAACCCTAATGGTGGAACAACCATGGGAATCAACCGGAATGGTGGTTTTACAAGCCGAGAGCGAGACTTCATCTATTAACATGCTTTACGGTGGTGCTTCTTGTGGTAAAAAAGTTATGACTTCTTCTAGTAGCCCAGGCATAAGCCTAATGGCAGAAGGCCTTAGCTATTTGGCTGGAGCAGAGCTTCCATGTCTTGTTGTTAACGTAGTTAGAGGTGGTCCTGGTTTAGGAACTATTCAGCCCGGTCAAGGCGATTATTTCCAAGCTTGTAAAGGTTGTGGTCATGGAGACTACAAAATGATAGTACTTGCACCTAACTCGGCTCAAGAAATGTACGATTTTGTAGATCTTGGATTTGAGCTTGCTTTTAAATACAGAAATCCTGCTCTTATTCTTTCCGATGGTGTTATTGGCCAAATGATGGAAAAAGTTGAACTTAGAGAAGAGAAACCTAGATGGACTAACGAAGAAATTGTAAAAATGTCTCCTTGGGCTACAACTGGTAAAACTTCGGATAGGAAACAAAACGTTCTTACCTCTTTAGCACTAGATGCTGCTGTTCATGAGGCTTTAAACCATAGACTTATAGAAAAATATAAGAAAATGGAAGAGAACGAAGTTAGATTTGAAAGCTATAAGTGTGAAGATGCCGATCACGTTATTGTAGCATACGGAAGTATGGCTAGAGTATGTGAAAACACTGTAGATCTTGCAAGAAAAGAGGGTATTAAATTAGGTCTATTACGTCCTATTACTCTTTTCCCTTATCCTACTAAAGAGATACAAAGATTAGTACCTCAGCTTAAAACCATTATGTCGGTAGAACTTAGCGCAGGACAAATGGTAGAAGACGTGAGACTTGCTGTAAACGGTAAGATTCCTGTTAATTTCTTCGGAAGGCTTGGTGGTATTGTTCCTTCTCCCGAAGAGGTGTTTGAGGCATTTAAAAAAGAGATCAACAAATAAAATGCACACTACTATGGATATAAAAGATATAATCAAACCCGAGAATAAGGTTTATTCAAAAACACCTATTCTTCTGGATAATGTAATGCACTATTGCCCTGGATGTTCTCACGGCACAGTACATAAGCTTATAGCAGAAGTAATAGAAGAAATGGGTATTCAAGAGAATACAATTGGTGTTTCACCAGTAGGATGTTCTGTTTTTGCTTACAACTATATAGATATAGATTGGCAACAAGCAGCTCACGGTAGAGCCCCTGCGTTGGCTACAGCTACAAAAAGGCTTTATCCAGACAAACACGTATTTTGCTACCAAGGCGATGGAGACTTAGCTTCTATAGGTACTGCCGAGATCATTCATGCTTGTAATAGAGGCGAAAATATCACTGTTATTTTTATTAACAATGCTATTTATGGTATGACCGGTGGCCAAATGGCTCCTACTACCCTTCTTGGTATGAAAACAGCAACATCTCCTTACGGAAGAAGAGAAGATCTTCATGGAAAACCTCTTAAGATAACAAACCTTATATCACAATTGGAAGGTACATGTTATGTTACTAGACAATCTGTACAGAGTGCAGCTAGTGCTCGTAAAGCAAAAAGAGCTATTAGAAAAGGATTCGAAAATTCGGCTAATAAAAAAGGAACTTCATTCATAGAGATTGTTAGTTCATGTAACTCTGGCTGGAAGCTATCTCCTGTTAAAGCAAACGAATGGATGGTAGACAATATGTTTCCTAACTATCCTTTGGGTGATCTTAAAGACATTTAAACTAAGACAATATGAAAGAAGAGATAATTATAGCCGGTTTTGGTGGTCAAGGAGTTTTGTCTATGGGTAAAATTCTTGCCTACTCTGGCATTATGCAAGGACAAGAAGTAACATGGATGCCATCTTATGGCCCCGAAATGCGTGGTGGTACAGCCAACGTAACTGTTATATTGAGTGACAAAAAAATCAGCTCACCCATTTTATGTAATTTTGACACAGCAATCATTCTTAACCAACAATCTATGGATAA
>CAYIYT010000040.1:0-20287 GCA_964367735.1 uncultured Muribaculaceae bacterium | reverse complement strand
TGAGTGCCATCGGCTGTTTTAACAGCACCTTTTCCTGCATTAAAAAGGGGGCAATCTTCCATATATACAACAACTGCCTGGGCAACATCTAATGCAGTTGCTCCCTCTGAAAGCATCTTACTCCCAAGTTCTGTAGCCTCTAATAGATGACTTTCATATTTGGCTTTAGTTTCTTCACTCATATTGCCAGAAGAACTACCGGCTCCACCATGAATCACAAGAGCCCATTCTACTTCTTGTGAAATGGGTTTAATAAAAGAAAATGCCAGCAATGCAGGCAAAATCAAAAAGCACAATTTTTTGAGCATAATTGAAGTTTTACGGTTGTTTTAATGTTTAGTTAAGCAAATATAATAAAAGAAGAGGAGGTAAATAACTCATTCACCTCCTCTTCTGAACAATCAACTTACAATTACTTTATAAACAACTCATTAAAAACATATTTTGAAGGAGAATAATTTTCAAGAATAAACAAAACATACCTTATATCTACAGCAATAGATCTTGACAGCACTTTGCTATAACGATAATCCGATGATACCCCTTCCCATATTCTATCGAAGTTTAAGCCAACTAGTTCTCCTTTAGCGTTAATTACTGGGGAGCCAGAATTACCACTAGTGGTGTGTGCATTAGTTAAGAAATTCACATATAACACATTGTCTTTATTAGAATAATTTCCATAATTAGCATCACTTTGCAAATCTCTAATTTTCTTAGGTATATAAAACTCAGGATCTTCAATGTTATTAAGATGTTTAGAGATTGCACCATCTAAAGTAGTGAATGGTTCGTACCATAGCCCATCTTGTGCATTTGCACCTATTACTTTGCCATAACTCACTCTTTGAGAATTATTTGCATCGGGATAAATCATTTTATCCTTATTCATTTCTAAATAACCTTCTAGGTAGAGTTCGTTTAACTCTAAAAGACGTGCCTGTAAATCGCCTCTTTGACGCACAATTCTATCTACATTTATCATATAATAGCCAATCGCTAACTCATATAGCGCATCTTCTTTAATCTCTTTCTGAACATCTCTATCTGGATTTTCTAAAAATGAGATCAATTTTTCTTTGTTAGTAAGCATAGAGTTCTCAAATACTTCTTTAGTGAGTTTCTCTACATCGCCATTATAAAGAGCTAGATACTTAATCATAGCATCTGACTTAAATTTATCTAACATGTTATCGTAATATCTAACCATTAGGTTACGAAACATTTTTCTATCTATCTCATAATCCCAATTATTGAAAAATTGGTGTGTAAGTCCTATCAATCTTTTCGTCTCATTCTGGGCACTTTTTGAATCGAGCGTTTTCCTTGAATAGATTGCTGCAAGCTTTTCAAACTTTCCAATAAAGGGCACAATTTCGGAACCATTTATTCCAGCTTCATTAAAATAGTCGAAAGCTAAATTGTATTGGGCAACTGCCTTATAATGCTCTTGCATCTCTTTAAGGACAGAACCATATTTGTTTGCTCTTTCTGGAGTGCTATTTGCCCATTTATTGAAGAGCTTCTCTTCTTCTTGTTTAACACTCACTAAATTCATTCTAGTGACACCCATAATCTCTCCTTTCCATCTTAAATAGCTATTTCCTATTGACGATAGGTTTGTGGTATACCTAAATTTAAGTGATGGATTTTCCTCTAAAGCGCTATTAATTATGTTAAGTTTCTCTTTTCGGATTGCTACTTTATGAGCATTTTGGTCATAAATAATCTTTTCAAGAGCAAACGAAGGAATATATTCTCGGGTAGATCCTGGATAACCAATTATCATTATAAAATCATTCTCCTTAACACCTTTTGCAGAGATTGGCAGAAAGTGCACAGGTTTGTAAGGTCTGTTTTTTTTAGAGAAAGAAGCGGGTAAGTTTTCATTATTTGCATATACCCTTAATAGAGCAAAATCTCCAGTATGCCTTGGCCATTTGTAATTATCTGAATTGCCTCCAAATTTGGCAATGGCCATTGGAGGTGCAGCAACCATTCTAACGTCTCTATAAACAATATATATATTCATTATATACTGGCTATTGCCAAAAAGAGATTGCATTTTCACCTCGTACTTAGTTCCTTTGGTTTCTCTTTCTGCTATCTTTACACCGTTTGCATCTATCTTAGACTGCTTTTCACGACCTGCAAGCCCCTGTGTTCCCTCTAATATCTCTTCAGTAACATCTGCCATTCGAATAAGCTGCTTTACATATAGGCCACGGCAAAGAGACTCTTCAGAACGTTTTTGCGCCCAATAACCATATTTAAGAAAATCATTCTCTTGAGTAGAAAACCTCTCTATATAAGACATCACTACGTGATAATTGGTAATAATTAAGCCACTATCCGAAACAAAACTTGCTGTTCCATAACTTCTAAGGTTTGCACCTTCTCCCATTAAACCAATTACAGCATCTTTCAAACAAGCATTATTTATACTGTATATTTCTTGGGCACTTAGTTTTAGTCCCATCTCTCTCATTTGAGAAAACTTTTGATCTTTTAGCAGTAACGGTAACCACATTCCTTCATCGGCAATCAGCCCATTTGGTAACAAAAAAACTAATAATACCAGTGACAATAATCCTCTCTTGATACTCTTCATGCTCTACTTGTTTTCAATAATATTTAATAAAAATTTATAGTGTGATTGATTTGCTCGCTCGCTCTTTGCTGCTTTGCTCAATCTTCTTTTAGTTTTCTCTAGTTGTGTAAACGCAGCTTCATTTATAATTGCTCCTATCCCATAAACAGGTTCATCTGTTTTGCCTTGAATCACACTAATTTTCTTTAGTGTTTGCAAGTATGATATTTGCATATTCTTATCGTATACCGAACCTTTCGCTGTTACCGCCCATATAAGAGAATCCATATCTTCGAAATAGCTTACTATATTGTAGCTATTATAATTTTTCTCATTATTATTTGCAATACGTGGAAGTAAAAAATGAGCCATTAAAGAAGCGAGGGTCTCTCCCTGCGCTTTCAAAAGCATCTCTTTTTGAGATCCAATAACCTTATTAATATCTTCTCTATCAAAATAAAGCGGAGATTCCTGTACCTGCTTTACAACAAATGCCAAAGCCTCTTTTTGTTTATTTGCAGGCACTGGCACATATTTATCAGTTACATAATGAAGTGGTCCCTGATAATTATAAACCCCTCCAATATTGGAAATTGCTAACGAGATATATCTATTGTATTGCTTGTGTAGGGCATTGTACCGAGATTCTATATCGGCTATACCTCCACCTGCTTGAATTGTCCACTCAATAAGGCTATCTAATATTATTCTAGTATTCTCTATACCATTCTGTGAAGATATTATTACGTTATTGCCAAGTGATTCTGTTTGAGATGAAGGATCGGGAGATATTGGCGATGTAATAAATGGAGAGAAAAAATAGGTGGGGTCGCCCTTTTTAGATTCAAATAGTGAATCTAAAACCAAAATCTCTTCTTTGGGAGTGTTAGCATTATGAATATATTTATATCCATATTCAATTGAAAGGTAATCAAATGGACCTAATAATGGAGGAGTCATCTTTACTCCTTTCTCAAAATCACCTGGTTTTGCTATATGATTGAACCTCGCATAGTCCATTATAGAGGCGGTTGTTCCATAAATCTTTGTAAATGATGGAGATCTTAATGAATCTGAAGGGTATGCATAAGAACTTCTCATATTGTGTTGTAACCCTAGCATGTGACCAACTTCGTGTGCAATAGCATATCTTATCATCTCGCCTGTCATTTCTGAATTGTAACTCAGAGCTCGAGCACGAGGGTCGCTTGCTGCTGTTTGAGTAAAACGCCAAGAGTTAATTAAGTTTATTACTTCGTTCCACCATAAGACCTCGCCATTGATAATTTCACCACTTCTAGGATCTGTCCATGTTTGCCCAGCAGCATTAGCCTCGTTCAATGGAAGGTATCTAATAACGTTTGTTTTAATATCATATGGGTCGAACTCAGAGTTTGTTGGGAACTCTTTGGCTGTAAGAACGTTTTTAAACCCTATTTTTTCAAATGCCTTATTCCAATCTTCTATACCTAGTTTAATATAAGGGATCCATTCAGCAGGAAAATAAGGTTCTATATATACATCTATAGGTTTCAATGGACGAACTAGCATACCAGAAGCATGCGCTTCAATATCTTGAGCAGCTGGCTCTATACTCCACCTAGATATATATTTACTTGTTTCTATGCCTTTACCAGATGCATATGATTTTCTATTGAATGGTTGGTAACCAACTCTATCGTCATTGTAACGAGTCATTAATGGAGAATCCGAAAGTCTAAGCAAAAAATACTGAACAGTAATAGCAAAAGTCTCTTTTCCACCATGGAACTCATAGTAACTACGAATATTCAAGTGGTCTTTATACTCACTCATAAATAATATTTTGCTGAGCCTATTTTCCAGCTTGCCTTTTTTCACATTATCTGGTAAAGGCCAAGCTAACTGAACCTCTTCTGAAAAGTATTTTGTTACATCAATAACAGACGCATTATTAGAGGCATTTCTTTTTTCTATGTCAAAAAGCACAACACTCCCTATAATCTCATTTCTCTTGAGAACACCATATATGGGATTGTATGAATCTACTTCTGAAAATTTTGTTATCTCCTCTATTAAAATATACTTACCATCTTTTTTGAAACGAATAAGTACAGGCGGTGTTCTCATTTGGCCTGCCGAGTATACTTTAGCGTTGGGAGAGCTAATGTCTACTACTCTAGATCCAAATAAGATATCTTTGCCAAGCAAAGAATCGGCTATTTCTAGCTTGTATTTATCGGAACTGCGAACAACCTTTATAAAAGAGCTTTCTTGCTCTTTAGCAAGTTGTTGCCCATTAACAAATAGAGGGGTTAAAAACAGAAGAGAAATGAGTACTAATTTTCTTAACATATAATATTTTTAAAATCGAGTGCTTTTTATCAATTTAAAATATAACCGGCTACAGTAGTATTACCGGTTATATTTATTATTCTAAACGATTATGATCTTGGATACAATCTGTAATTTACCTTATACATATCGCCATCTTTGGAAATTGACAATGTACTAGGCATATTTTTCATAAAATATTTAGAAGAACTCTTGTACCAAGCAGTAAAAATTAATTCTGGCTCTGCTAAAGTAAAATCATAGGTTCCTTCTATTTTAACTAATTCAATTACTACAGTAGCAAAAGTTGGATAGGTGCTCTTTGTTATATCACCACCTGTTGCCTTTGAATCTATATGCCACTGTTTGTTAGTATTAGTTCCTGTTTCCCAATCGGCCTTTAAAACCAATTTAGCAGTAAACTTCTGACTTACTGTTGCTAACGTTCCTTTTAGAGTAGTTTGTTCACTTGCTATAAATCGAATAAGCGAATCTGATGGCGAGAAGAAGCGAGTAGTACCTCCTACACCATAATCTGCAATTACAGTATCTGAAGTTGCGAAATTTAACAAATCTGCTAAACGTAGAGCGTCGCCACCAGCTGCATTTGCCATACAATCAAAAGCAGCATTAAAAGAGATATGTTTAAAGGTCTTAAGATAATTTTTCTTAACTGCGTTTTGGATAGAACTAACAGTAACCTTTCCAATCCAAGTGCCATCAACACCTTTAATTGCTTGATATATTTGGAATCCAGGATTACCTCCTAGAGACTCTTTCCTTAACATAGGCGAGATATCTACTAATGGGTCGGTAACTTTTAATGTGTAAGAACCATCCTGGGCACTAATTGCCAAGAACTTAGGGTCGGTTGGAGTTAAGGTGATTTTAAGATCTTTATCAAACCCTGCATTATCTTTTCTGTTAAGTTTAATTTTGAAAGTATGAGTTGTAGCACCTTTTGGGATCATAAATTTATTGGAGTTACCACCATCTACCATAAAGTCTTGTCCTATTGTCATTCCACCATCAAAACTAAGTGTAACCTCTCTAGAGATAGCTAAAGCTTGGTCTAGTTTAAGTTTAAATGTAATCTCTTCTCCATTATAAGGATTAGTTGTTTGTGGAGTACCTGTTTTATCGAAAGAAAGAACTGGAAGCACTATCTTTTTAGTAAACCTTATTGTTGACTCTGAATTAGTTGCCGGAAGAATTACATAACTAGTACTAGGAGCTAAAGATATTTTTAACTCTAAGTTTTCATCCCAAATATTTTCATTCAAAATAGTTATTTTCAAAGTACCCTTGGTTTGCCCTTGAGATATTGCTATTTCTTTTGCAGGTACAGTATAATGCTCATTTTCAATAGCATTTCCTGAAAATTGCAACTTCACAATTAAATTATTTTGTGCAGGCTCAGTTAGATTTACAACTGCATCGTATTGTCCTGCTTCTGTATTTACGCTAATTAATGCTGTTTCAAAGGAAACTGCTGGGATTTTATTTTTACCCTCGTCTACCTTTTCACAAGATAACATAGTTAGAAAAAGTGAAAGTAGTATTACAGACTTTCCTAAAATTGATTTACTTAGTTTCTTCATTGTTTTTTAATTATAAGGTTAGTAATCCTATAGCAACTCCAGCATTATACCAGCCAATATTCCCGGTGGTAAAGATATTTCCTCCGTATAATTTAGCATAACCAGTGAGTTTACTACTTTTAACGAATTGTAATGGGAATGTGTATGTTAGATTTCCTCCAGCATAAATTGTGTTCCTATTATGATATGCAAGATCTGGGAGTAAGATATTGTGATATATCTCTGTCTCACTATTAACATTTAGCTTGCTAGTTGTTTTAAAGCCAGCTAGAACCTCTGCATCAAATATCAATTTGTTGTACCTGCTATTCCACAGGAGATATGAGCCATTTAAACCAACTGAAGCCCTGCCTGCTCCGTACTCCGATTTTTGCAAATAATAAATATTTTCAAAAGAAGAATAATTTACAGAAAGCCCTGCGCTCCATTTGTACTCAGTGCCGTTTTTATTTAATGAGTAAAACTTCCACGAAGCATCTATATTGGCAGTTTTAACAATATATCTATTTTTGTAAGTGTAAATTGTTTCCCAGGTTTGGGTAGTTAATCCCGATATAGTATCTCTTTGAGCAATTAAATTTTGTCTAAATTCATTGGCGCCTCCGTCAACTATAGAAGCCCTTAATTTAAAGTTATGAAGAAACCTATCTCTGTGCCATAGAAGGTTAGAGTAGAGATTATAACTATATGAATTATAAGATCCTGGGCTCTGTTTTTTATCTCCTAAAATCTCTTCATTAAGCAACTCTGCTCCTGCCGAAGTCAACCAATCAACATTATCATTTGAAAAAGCATATTGAATATCTGCTCCAAATGCATCACTTACAAATTGTCTGCTAAAACCTCTATAACCACCAATTCTACCTATTGCATTCTCCATTCCAGTAAAAGTGAAATACTGTAAGTTAGGGTCTGTCTGTACAGTTGACAAGCCTGGCATCTTCTCTTTATTGTAGCGGTAAAACAGATTTATGCCAATTTTATTGTTATTGTTTATATTATAAATAACTGAAGGAATCATAGAGTAGTTGAGCAGATAACTACGCGAGCGAGGGTCTCGCTGCCTAGCCATATCGGCAACATGGTAATCAAGAGTAAGCCCATAATTAAATTTACCAAACTGTAGCGTATAAACTTTAAGATTAAGGTCAAATTTTTGAGTTTCATAATTACCCTTAATACTACTCCCAAATATATAAGGATTAGAGTTATAAGTATTGAAAACATCAGACCATGCTCTCTCTTTTTCTTTATTTAAATTGAATGAAAAAGAGCCTTTTACAAGCACCTTGTCATTGAATTTATCGTATCGTTCTGTAAAAAACTTTAAGCCGTTATTTGCATTTCCCTCCTGTGCTCTATGATAATCACCTCCAGAGTTGTAACCTTCTAGAGTGACAAAACTCCCCATATCTACTTTAGAAAAAGAGATTCCTGCAGCATTTGAAGTATTTGACCATTGTTGCAAAATCTTTTGAATTTCCCTTTTTTGATATTCAGGAAATATAATAGTAGAATCTTTATCTAAAGGCCAGTTTTGATTATCTTGAGACAGTAAAGGCGAGTATAGCGCTGCAATTATTGCAATTGTTATAAATATCTTCTTCATAAATTATTTGTTAAGAAGTTGTGGGTGGTCATATTTTCTTGGAGTGGGGCTAACAATAATCACAAAATCGTCTATGCTATTATTGCTATCTTTTAATATCACTCTCTCACCTTCCATTCCACTTACTTTCCTTTCGAGTGATTCATTAGTATATCCACTTGTTGCATTTATATAGACAAATCCCGCATCAATAATTGCTTGAAATCTTTTTAAATTAATATCGGGTCCTGTAGTAGCATTATTAGATAGCGACTCAACACCATCTAAAACAGTTGTTACAGGTACTTTTCTAAAACGTTCTCCCGATGTTTTACCAGGAGCGAATACTTCTGGCCACTGTAGAATATCTTCTTCTGTCTCAAAAATAAAGAGTGCATTAGAACCACTAGATAGCAGATTTAAGAAGCTAATAGGTGAAGATGTAGATATAACTGGCAATGCTTTTACCTCTGGGTTGCCTGTGCCGTCTAAATCTTTAACTTCAAAATCGGCATTAGAGAGATCAACTGAGTTAGACGCGCTAGTAGTGTGGTCGCGTGCGCTTCTAGCAGCAATCACTATACTTTTGCCTGGAGCCAAAGAGTAGTCGTTACCCTTACCAGGGAAGCGGCATATTTGACGTGTATAAAGAAAATCGGGATTATCCTTTGCAAGATATGCAGCAGGAGAAACAGACTCTGTAAGAGCTAAATACTTCCCGTCTAAATATACAACCTCATCTGAATTATTAAATATTTCTACAAAAGAATCTGTTCTATAATTACGATTTGAGTTATCTTTTGTTCCAGAATAGTAAATTTTAGAAATAAGAAGACTCCTCATTATTAGTTTTTCAAGATCTACAGAGATATTCTTGCTTTCAAACAGTGGATAGTTAGTTAAAGTAGCCCTCAATAGAACCTTCGCCTTATCTTCTACCATTTCATTATTACTAATGAACTGTTTATACTGTGCACCAGTCATTTCCCAAGTAGTATTTATTGTATATTCATCGGGTATAATTGCTGGGATTGTAAGTACACCGTTTGCATCTGTAGTAAAGGTATATGTGTTGTACTGGCTTGTAAAGACTACTTTTTTGTTTGAATACTTAGTTCCAGCAGAAAAATTTGAAGGAAGGTTAAATTCAATAAGCATCTCTTTTATTTGAATAGGCTCTTCTCTAGTGCACGACAAGAGAGCTGTGAGTGCTATAATTACTATTAAAACTTTTTTCATGAGTTATAATTATATTTTAATAAATAATTCCATTCCAAAAGAAAATGTACCTGAGTTTCTTTCAATCAGAGTCCCAGATACGTTAGTAGATTGGTATGGTGTGTAATAGAATATGTTATTTACAAAAAACGAAAATCCCAAAGATTTGGAAATATCTTTTGTTAGCCTAGCATTTATTAACCATAAGGGCTTATTTTTTACTGCTTCGGTATCTTTCGGATTTTTAATTTGATCTGTTAAAGAGATGCCTTTAATCTTATAAGTAGGATCGTTAAGCATTTGCTCTGTAATTGTATGATAACTTAAATCTGTATCTAACCAACCAATAGGAGATTGTGATTGATTAGTAGTTTGGCTATAGGTATACCATATAACTTGACCATTTACAGATGCCACCATTTTCAGTTGAGGGATATTACATACAGCCCTAAGAACTGTGCTAAATCTCCTTTGTATACTTTTTTGTATTCCATAAGGGTATTCTAGCTTGAAAGGAGGCGTATCTGAACCACCCTGGCCGTAAACCGAAGATGGTAAAATTCCTACTGGGCTAGAGAAGTTGGGCCCATTCTGCCAACTTTTGGTTTCCATATAGGCACCACTTAAGTAGATAGACGTTCTAATTGACTTTATCTGTCCAAAGTAGAAATCGAATTCAACACCCCTATCTAAACTTGCCTGGGTGTTTCCTACCCTGCCCTTGGTTGTAAAAACGGTATCTACTCTTGCAGGGTTTTTCCAATCTACAATTGGTTTTTGCCCTGGCACTATTATTAGACCGTTATTTGCAGCATAGTAGTTTGAGTAAAAAATTTGATAATCTGTATAGTTGCCAAAACCATTCTTCATATAATCTTTGTATGCAACAATAGAAAAAGTCATATCATTGGGTAATTTAATATCGGCACCAATCTCTGTCTTTGTGTTAGTAGCATTTTTTAGCATATTATTACGTTCTACGTATGTAATGTAAGTTTGGTACATCACAAGTTGGTTTTGAACATCGTTTGGTAAATACTTGGCAGCTTCTCTATCGATATACTTTGCCTCGGGATAGAGATGTGATAGACCTGGTGTTTTTGAATTCTTGCCCCACCCACCTCTAAACTCTAACCAATCGGCCACTTTTAGTGAAGCATTAAACCTTGGAGAAAAAGAAGATACCTGTTCTGGAAGTCCAGGTTGAAGCATATCGTAACGCACACCTGCCTGTACTTTTAGCCATCTATGTTTTGCAAAAGACCAGTTAATATTGTCTTCTAAGTATGCCGAGGCTTGATTTAAAGATGGGATATCGTAATATGGCCTTGGTCTCCCATTGCTATTTGGTCTTAACGGTGCAGAATCATCGTTGTTATAAAAACCTCTTGCTTTGTTCTCTTCGTACCTATATTCAGCTCCCATATTAAATCTTTGTTGAAGCTTATTATTATTGATAAAAAATGTATTTGACAATTTCGAATAAAAACTTTTTGGCTCGCCCACGGTTCCACCAGAAGCTCTGTATGAATTAGTTATATAAGGAACTGCAGAATAACCTGTTGTCATAGAAGTAATTACTGGCATTCCACCACCAGCAGCAACTATAGTAGAGTTCCTAGATTCATTTATTGACTGGCTATAACCAATTGAATATGAAAGAGTACGCATTAATTTAGCATTAACACTTATTTTACCATTGTGACTAACTCTAAGCGAAGTAGATTTTTGAGTAGTCTCGCTTCCTTCAATTAAAACATCGGGGTCGTCACCTCTAAAATCGAGTAGATTACTAAATGAAAGTTTTGTATTGGTATACCAAATTTTGTTTATTGTATTACTATATGTTAATCCTCCAGAGATTCTATCAAAAGATTCACTTTTGGTCCTAGGATCTCCCCAGGCCTGAGCATAATCTATATTGGCATTCATACTACCTCTCTTTTTCCCAAAGTTCCATCCTTTACCAACAGAAGTATTAAATGTCACAGGATTAATTTTTGTTCTAACCTCGTATGGAGTGTATCCCGCTTTAGTATTGACTATAACAGCCCCAGATGCTAAATCTCCATATTCTGCACTGGGTATTCCTCTTATAACCTCTACCGATTCTATATTATCTGCACCAATTTGTCTAAGATCTATTCCAGTTCCTCCCGTAGATGAAATACCTGTTTTATCTCCAAGCGAATTGTTATCAGAAACTGGAATGCCATCTATGAGAATAGATGTTCCAAACGCATTGTTTGCACTAGATGTGTTTAGTGTTCTTATTGTAATCTTTTCTGGTGAAGTTAGGTTACTAACTCCAGACATGAGTTGGCCTGGAATTAATTGCATAATATCTTTTAAGCTAGTAGCTTGAAGGTGATCCATTGCTTGCCTGCCAATATTAGAGCTAGTAGAAGTCCCTGCTGCACTTGCTTTTGCAACAACCGTTACCTCTTCTAAGTCAAGAGAAGTTTGCCTTAAATTTATAAAGAGCTCACTATCCTTATCTACATTAATCTCAGATTTATAAGGCTCATACCCCATCATTTGTATCTCAAAAGTGGCAGTACCAGATGGTAAGTTTTTTAGAATAGCCACACCCTCTAAATTGGCCATACCATATATTCCATAATCTTTAAATAATGTAGCTGCTCCTATAATGGGTTGCTTATCAGCTGCATCTACAATAGTAATTTTTAAAAACCATTTCTGATTTTCTTGAGGCTTAGTTGGAACTATAGGTTTAACCTTTTCTTTTAGAATTAAAATGACACTGTTTTTAATTTCAAAAGTATAACCTGTTTTTTCCAATATTGCCTTTAATAGGGTTGGAACATCGGTATTGTTTGCCGAGTAGGTAATACCCTTAATTTTATTAATATCTTCACCTGCAGAAAGATATCCAATGCCAGTAAGTTTGTCAATTTGTTTGAGACACTCCTCTAGTGTCGCATTATCTACTTTAAAGCTCTTTATCTCATATTTCTGGGCAATTACTTGGTTAGAAAAAGCCATTGAAACTAAAAAAGATGCTAGAAAAAATAGAGATGTTATTCTCTTTCTCATAAATTAAGTATATAAATAATGTTTAATAGTTCAAGCTATAGGTGTGTTGTACAGTTAATCTTTGTATCTGATAACAATGAGTTTATTCTCTATCTGAAATTCCACTTTAGATACTATAGAAATTTGTTCTAAAATTATGTTTAGGTTATCGTTAAGAGGTATTTTACCACTAAATTTCTCATATTTAGCCTGCTCATCACTATAAAAAACATCTATACTGTAACGCCTACGAAGAATCTTAAAAATATCTTCTAAAGACATCTCCTTTATTCGTAAATTATTATCTACCCAAGATGTATATAGATCTGTATCAACCTTTGTAATTTCTGTAATTTTATTTTTCTTATTATAGCGAAATTGCTCTCCTGGAGCAACCATGGTCTCTTTAGTAGACATATTGTTATTGGAAGAGATAGAGATTGATCCCGAAACTAAAGTTGCAGCGGCAATCTCTTCATCTGAATATGTAGATACATTAAACTTTGTTCCAAGCACTTTAATATTATAACTTTCTGTCTCTGCAATAAAAACTTTTCCCGCATCGTGCTTAACATCAAAAAATGCTTCTCCCTTAATTGTTACACGACGCTCTCTTTTACCAAAACTAACTGGATAGCGTATTGAACTTTCTGCATTTAACCATACCCTTGTACCATCACTTAAAACCAACGAGTAAGACCTTCCTTTAGGTATTGATAGTTCGTTATAGGCTACCTCATCTATCTTAGATGCATCAATAGAACTAATATATTTATTAGCATTTGTATTAGATACCCCGGCATAGGAAATCTCTTGCTTGCCGCTATTTACATCTACTCCCAGCAAGTTCGCTCCTATAGAAGAGATAGAATCAATGGATATTATCTCTCCGCTAGCTAATTTTAGGCTCACAGACCCACTTGCAGGTTTAATCTCTTCTTGAAAAGCTAAAATTTTACTATTGTTTTTACTATTATTTTCAGGAATAAAGATTAGCAAAGAGACTATAATTAAAATAACAGCAGCACTTGCAACCGAGTAAATATATTTGCTATTGTAACGAAACCATAATTTTAACCAAGCAGGTTCTATATTATTTTTTTTCTGTTTTAGTTTATGTGCAGAGTATTCTTGGATGATTGTTTTTGAATCAATAGAAGCATCGTCAAAATTATCAAGTATTTGCTTACTCAATTGTTCTGCTTCTTCAATTGCTTTCCTATATTTTTCGTTCATTAAACTCATGTTTCTACTAGTTAAAACGCATTAATTTAAAAAAGGGTGACATTTGCTATAATTTTTTTTGAAAATCTTATCCCATTTATAAGAAATAGACAAAAACTCTACAAATTTTGTTTGTAAAAGTTTAAAATAAATAGAATTTAATTAATATGTCTTAGAATGAGATATATGACAACATTATAAGTATTAATGAGTGACCATAGTTTTCTCTAAGCACTTTATATGCTCTTAACTTAACTGTTTTTATCGTATTTACAGACACATTAAGAGCTTGAGCAACTTCTTGGACAGAAAGTCCTTTTAAAGAGAGATTGAGTACTTCTTGAGTTTGAGGAGACAAAGTCCCTATTGCTTTATCTAATATCCTGAATGCCTCTTCTTTTATTAAGTAATCTATCTCATGGGGTATCTCTTGTGCTAGTTCTACAGATTCATACATTGGTCTTTTTTTTCTTAGAAAGTCAATGCATTTGTTTCTTGTAGAGAGATATAGATAAGACTTAAAGGCTAATTCATTTTTAAACACTGGTTTTGCTCTCCATATATTTAAAAAAACATCTTGCACAACATCCTCGGCATCATGTCTGTTACTAAGCAATTTAGAGGCAAAGAAGAGCTGTGAGGTATAAAACTCTTTAAAGATCTCTTTAAAGGCGTACCTCTTATTAGATATATAAATATGGTGCCTAGAGATAGAGTTCATAATTAACAAAGATATAAAAGTGCAACAAGTATTGAGGTTGAAATTTATTATATTTGTAAAAAATATTATAATAATTGTAATAATGGATAAACCTTATGTTGCCGGTATAGATATTGGCGGCCAAACAACAAAAATTGGAATAGTAGATGCAAGAGGCTCAGTTATAGCACAAACAAATATAAGAACAGATAGCCATTTAGATGTAAATTTATATATAGAAGATCTTAATAATGCATTAATAAAATTAGCTTCTAAGAATGGAGGAATCGAAAAAATTAGAGGTATTGGTGTAGGAGCTCCAAATGGAAATTTTTATACTGGGATTATTGAAAATGCAGTAAACATAGCTTGGGGAGGGGCAGAATCAATACCTTTTGCTAAATTATTGAAAGAAAAATCTGGAATAGCTGTTTCTCTTACAAACGATGCAAATGCGGCGGCAGTTGGAGAGATGACATACGGTGCAGCAAAAGGAATGAAAAATTTTATCATGCTAACTCTAGGTACAGGGGTTGGGAGTGGTATAGTAATTAATGGGCATGTAGTATATGGTCACGATGGTTTTGCTGGAGAGCTTGGGCACACAACTGCCGTTAGAAGAAATGGCCGAAACTGTAATTGCGGTAGAACAGGTTGTCTAGAAACTTATACCTCTGCAACTGGAGTTGCAAGGACAGCCAGAGAATGGTTAGAGATGTCTCAAGAGCCCAGCCTATTACGCAGCTACGACATTATAACCTCAAAAGATGTCTATGAAGCAGCATTAAAAGGAGACAAGTTAGCTATTGAGATATTTAATTATACAGGGAAAATATTGGGCGAATCTATTGCAGATTTTGTAGCTTTTAGTGCACCCGAAGCAATTATCCTCTTTGGAGGGCTTGCCCGCTCGGGAGATTTAATACTAAAGCCAACGGTAGAGCATATGAATGCAAACATGCTCTTTATATGGAAAGATAAAGTTAAAGTGTTATTCTCTCAGCTAAAAGAGTCCGATGCGGCAATCTTAGGAGCAAGTGCCCTAGGCTGGAGCAATTAATAGTTAATTAATGGTATAAAAATCTTTTAATTTTTTGAGTAGCAGTCTTTTCAAATGGAGCAGATTGTTCTAATATATCTGTAATCTTAGAAGACCTATTAACTCTGTCATTTACAAAATCAAGCACCTCTTTCTTTATCCTCTCTATCTTCTCTTCGTAACTTAGATTAGAAGATTCATTAATAAAATACTCTCCACTTTTAATCTCGTCATAATTAAAGTGTACTTTGGCAACAAGTTTCCCTTTAATCTCAAGCACTAGAGATTCTAGAACTAAATCAAATTCATTTATAATTGACTCAATATCTTCTGGGTAGATATTCTCTCCATTGGTGCCCACTATCATATTGTCTTTACGTCCTTTTATAAAAAGGAAGCCATCTTTGTCTATATAACCTAAATCTTTAGTTCTGAACCATCCGTCTGGAGTAAATGCAGCCTCGGTATTTTGAGTATCTTTATAGTAACCTCTCATCACATTAGGCCCTTTTACAACTATTTCTCCAATTTTCTTGTTGTTTGGGTTCAATATTTTCATTTGAACACCTTTAAGTGCAGGACCTGTAGATTGCCATTTTACATTACCCGGAATTGCACCTGCCAACAAAGGAGATGTTTCTGTAAGACCATAACCAATAGAATAAGGGAAGCCAGCATCGCGAAGGAACCTTTCAACGGCACCATCTACTCTGGAGCCACCAATACCAAAAAACCTAAGATTACCTCCAAAAGTTTCAAGTAATTTTTTTCCAGCTATTTTATGAAGTACCCTTCTAATCAATCTAATAGAATATAGTATTCTTAAAAATAAATTCTTAGTGAATAAGGGCCGTATTTTAAGTTTGTAAATTTTTTCTACAATAAGTGGGACACTTAGTATAAGGGTTGGCTTAACCACTTTTAAAGCAGGCATAAGTAGAGAAGGAGTTGGTGCTCCACTAAGATACATTACAGAAGAGCCTTGTGAAAAAGGGAACAGCATTCCTATACTACATTCATATGAATGAGATAAAGGTAAAATAGAGAGAAAAATATCATTTTCACTTATTGGAAAGAGTTCTTGAGACATTTTAGTATGAGCAACTAGATTTGCATGAGTAAGCATCACTCCTTTTGAAGCACCCGATGTTCCAGAAGTATAAATAATAGAAGCCAAATCTTCTGGTTCTGGTCTATTAATCTTTATCTTATTATTTATGATAGTACTTTTGGAACTAATAATTTCAAAATTATCCATTCTAATTATAAGCTGTAGCTTTTCCCTTAAACTTTCGGGAATTTTGTATTCAAGTTTAGATGAGACTATCAGTGCCTTAGTTTCTGAATGTTCTAAAATATTAACTATCTCAAAAGCAGTGAAATCTGGAAGTATTGGAACAGTTACTGCAGCTAAAGAAATAGTAGCAAAATAAGAGTAACTCCAATTTGGCATATTTGCCCCAAGTATTGCAATTTTATCTCCTTTAGTTATACCATTTTGAACTAAAGTATTGCATAGTTCATTGGTAATAGAACCAAATGCTTCATAATTATTAGCATCTTCTCCAGCAAAAGAAAAAGATGGACGCTCTTTAAATTCACGAATAGTGTTCGTGTATATATCGTAAAGAGTCTTTATATTTTCATCTAAATTCATAATCCATATTATCTAAGTACAAATATAAAAAATATCCCGCACTATTAAGGTATTGGTATTGGCTCGAATTTTGTTATTTTTGTGAAAATTATTGATGCTAATTTATGTTTCTTAAAGAATCCATACAAAAAAACAGACTTAAGAAGATTGATCTAAAAAGAGTTCCCCAGTATAAGTCTCTTCAAGAGATTACTTCCGTTGGGTTCCTTTTCAACTTCGAAGAAGATAATATTTTGGATACCATAAAGAGATTAACTCAAATTTTAGATATAAGATCTATTAAATTTATGGCATTAGGAATTAATTATGAGAAGAACTCATATCCTACAAATATTTTAGATCATAGAATAAAGGTTATTAACAAAAAAAACTTAAAATACGCCAATGTTCCTGATAGCTCTTTAATAACAGAATTTTTAGAAAAAGAATTTGATTTATATATAGACTTTGGTTCTAAATACTTCTTCCCCAATGATTTTATCTCCCATTCATCTAAAGCTACATTTAAAATTGGCCGATTAAACTATAAAGGGAATCCTTTCGATTTAATTTTAGATAATTTCAAACAAGGAACACCTAGAAGCTATCTTAATTCCCTAATTCACTACTTATCATCTATAAGATCTTTTTAATGTTAGGAGAAGAGTTTTATAATTTCGACGAAGAGGAATTTTCAGATCTTATCTCTAAATGTGAAGCAGCATATGACCAAGGCAACTTGGAGAGTTTAATCTTTACAGAAGAGCAGTTTGAATACCTTATTAACCATTTTGTAGACGAAATGGACGACGATATTGTATACTTAATAAGCGGAATGGCATATAAACAACACCCATACTCTACAGACCTAGTTATTAGATACGCCGATGTTCTTATAGTAAATGGCGAAATGGATCTAGCTCTTGAGATTCTTACCAAACAGATCTCCTTAGACCCTGGGAACAGCGATGTCCATTTTCTTATGGCTAGAGTTTATATTAAAAATGAAGATATAGAGACAGCCTCTCAATATTTAGAAAGTGCACTCTCTCTAACTACCACAGAAGGAATAGATATGCTTTTAACAGCATCACAAGATTACATAGACTCATATATGTATAATAATGCAATTGATTTACTCGAGAGAGCCGAGGCTTTATCTCCTACTCACCAAGAGTTAATTAATGATCTTGCTTTTTGTTATGAGCGTATGGGAGTACTCAACAAAAGTATGATCTACTATCAAAAATATTTAGATATAGACCCGTTTAACGACAATGTCTGGTTTAATGTAGGCACAATCTACGCGCGAGAATTAAAGAACGATGAAGCAATAGAAGCTTTCGACTATGCAATTGCACTCAATCCCCAAAACTCCTCTGTTCTTTATAATAAGGCAATATTACTTGTTAATGGAGATAAATACGACCAAGCAATAGCAACCTTCACCAACTTCTTAGAAATTGAACCTTATAATGTATTCGCACTATCGGGGATAGCATTTGCCTACCTTGCCAAAGACAAAATAGAAGATGCCGAAAAATATTTTAAACTGGCCATGATAGAAGATAGTTTATATATAGATGCAGCAACTGGATTGGCATATATTTCCATGCTTCGTCAAGAAGATGAAAATACAAAGCTCTACTTAAAAATATTGACAGGAGGGTTTGAAACAGATTATACTTTTATAGTAGGAGAACTTCTTACCACATTCAAAAGAACCAATAGCCCAGAGATATTAATATCTTATCTTACTGCTCTTTATAATACAAAAGAGATAGAACTCTTTTATATCTATCTAGAAATTCTTTTAGCTTTCGACTCTGTTTGGCTAGCAAAGTTATTTGAACTTGTGCCAGAATTAAAGAAAGACGATTCTGTTACCAAGCACATAAATAAAATCAAGAAAAAAATTAACTAGCAACTCAATATTATTGGAATAGTTCTACAAAGCAAATAGACTAAATAATATTTTATATACTAAAAACTTCAATCTCATAAGATGCTTAAATATTTATTACTCTCTCTTAAAGGCATAGCCATGGGTGCTGCCGATGTAATCCCCGGCGTATCGGGAGGAACCATAGCCTTTATGACAGGTATTTATGAAGAGCTCATATTCTCTTTAAAATCCATAGACCTCAAGTCATTATCACTCCTTTTTAAAGGAGACATAAAAGGATTCTGGAAAGCCATAAACGGAAATTTCCTAGTAGCCCTTTTTAGCGGTGTTTTATTAAGCATATTTACTCTAGCAAGGTTAATGCAGTATCTACTCATAAACCACCCCATTCCCCTATGGTCGTTCTTTTTTGGACTAATAGTAGCCTCGGCACTCTTTATTCTACGCGACATTGATAAATGGAAAATAACATACGTAATTACACTACTTGTAGGAATTGCTATTGCCGTTTTTATTTCCCTAGTATCTCCCAGCGAAACAACCAATGCATGGTGGTTTATATTTGTAAGCGGCATGATAGCCATTTGCGCAATGATACTCCCCGGCATCTCTGGCAGTTTTATACTACTACTAATGGGCAAATATGCCTTTATGATGACAGCCATAAAAGAACTAGATATTCCAATTATTATAGTTTTTGCAACAGGAGCTATAATAGGCCTCCTAGCCTTTTCCCACGTACTCTCATGGTTGCTTAAAAAATACTATAAGGAAACAATAGCCCTTTTAGCCGGTTTCATGGCCGGATCGCTAGTAAAAGTATGGCCTTGGAAAATTCCATCATTAAACTTTGAAGGCATAGACTACCCATCGTTACCATCACATTTTGAACACTATACAGGCATAGACGCACAGCTCCCCCTTGCAATAGCATTTGTGCTAATAGGCTTTGGAGTAGTTTTTGCCATAGAATATATTGCCAAAGCTATGCAAAAGTAAAAAAATGTTATATCTTTGCACTCCTGATAAAAACAGAAACCGGTTCGGTAGCTCAGTTGGATAGAGCAACAGCCTTCTAAGCTGTGGGTCAAGGGTTCGAATCCCTTCCGGATCACAAAGCAAAAAAACATAAGCCGCAAACATTGCGGCTTTTTTTATTTACGGCATAAGCGGCAAATTTATTTGCAAGCGATACTGCCATAAATAAAAAAAAACGGGGCTCTGCCCCTTATGTTTTTTTTGCTTTGTAAGACCCCACCCATTGGGAACACCGAGCATCAGCGAGGTAATCCCAAAGGGAAAAATGCATTGTAAGACCCCACCCATTGGGAACACCGAGCAACGCGAGGTAATCCCAAATGAAGAGAACCCTTAAAATCTCTATTTCTTCTTTTGATAATATAACACTAAAGAACCACCACAAGCCATTAAAGATG
>CAYIYT010000039.1:0-20316 GCA_964367735.1 uncultured Muribaculaceae bacterium | reverse complement strand
GAGATAAACTCCATAAAATAAGGAATCAATACACGTTTATAAATAATAAATAACATATCTAAAAAGTTAAAAATGAGCACAAATATAAAAATGCAAGCTGTAATGATAGCTTTCAACCAAGCACATAGCGAGAAAGTAGAATTTATTCTAGATTATCATAAAGTTAGAGGATACACTTGGTGGACAGATGTACACGGCAGAGGAACAGAAACAGGAGAACCAAGAAAAGGCTCCCATACATGGCCCGAAATGAACTCTGCACTAATAGCAATAGTAGCCGAAGAGATAACAGAGTCACTTTTGGAAAGCATAAAAAGCTTAGATCAAATTAATGCCGAGGTAGGTATTCGAGCCTTCGTCTGGGATGTTGCAAAAACCTATTAACTTTCCAAACGTATTAACTTTTCCAAAGCTATCACGATAGATCTAATAGTGTCACTTAAAAAGCCGTAACTTTAAACAAGCTGCGGCTTTTTTGTCTTAAAAGTTATCTATCTTTGTTTTAATAAAAACAACTTGATTATGAGTGCTTCAAAAAACATAAAGCCTGCTAAAATTACAAAAATATGCTGTATAGGTGCTGGTTATGTTGGAGGGCCAACAATGTCTGTTATAGCAAAAATGTGTCCAGAAATTACTGTAACTATAGTAGATATCAATAAAGAAAAAATAGCCCAGTGGAATGGAGACGATTTAGATAATTTACCAATTTTTGAGAATGGGCTTAAAGAGATAATTACTGAGAGAAGAGGTAAAAATCTTTTTTTCTCTACAGATATAGATCAAGCAATAAAAGATGCTCAAATGATATTTATCTCGGTAAATACTCCTACCAAAACCTATGGTCAAGGAAAGGGTATGGCTGCCGATCTCAAATACATTGAGTTGTGTGCTCGCCAAATAGCCACAGTTGCAACTAGTGATAAAATTGTGGTAGAAAAATCTACAATTCCCGTTCGTACTGCTCAAACCATTAAACAGATACTTGACAACACTAGTAGTGATTTCAAATTCCAAATTTTATCTAATCCCGAATTTCTATCAGAAGGTACTGCTATAAAAGATCTTATGAATCCCGATAGAGTGCTTATTGGTGGAGAGCAGAGTAAAGCTGGAGAGGAAGCTATTGAAGCCTTAGCAGCAATATATAGCAGATGGATTAGCCAAGAGAAGATAATTCGTACCAATGTGTGGAGTAGCGAGCTCTCTAAGCTTACTGCAAATGCTTTCTTAGCTCAACGAATCTCTTCTATTAATGCAATGAGTGCTTTATGCGAAAAAACAGGAGCAAATATTGAAGAGGTTTCGCTAGCAATAGGAATGGATAGCCGTATTGGTTCGAAATTCTTGCAAGCTTCTGTTGGCTTTGGTGGGTCTTGTTTCCAAAAAGATATTCTCAATCTTGTATATATAAGCCAAACTTTAGGATTGCCCGAGGTTGCTCATTATTGGGAAAATGTGCTTATAATTAATGATTATCAAAAAACTAGATTTGCTCAAAATATAATTTCTACTCTATTTAATACCGTATCGAGCAAAAAAATAACATTCTTAGGTTGGGCATTCAAGAAAGAGACTAACGATACTCGTGAAAGTGCTGCTATATATGTAGCATGGGAGCTTTTACAAGACCAAGCAGACATTCATGTATACGACCCTAAGGTTACTGTAGATCAAATTTCAAGAGACTTAAAGTTAGTTTCTAAGGGATTATTTAATGGTAACGAAGGGCAAGGAACAATCACTATTCACAAGGAGCCATATAGTGCTACTTATGATGCACACGCTATTGCTATACTTACTGAATGGGATGAATTTAAAACCTACAACTGGCAAAAAATATACGATCAAATGAAAAAACCTGCATTTCTATTTGATGGACGCAATATTTTAGATCGTAAACAATTAGACACTATAGGGTTCCAGACATACCAAATTGGCAAATAAAGTATAGAATATTACAAATCCGATTCTAGATAATTTTCTCATCTATAAATTGCTTTAGATTCTCTTGGGTCTTAATTACAAATTCTGGAGTTATTGAGTAAAAATAAATTGTTACATAATATTGCCTTAGTGTCTCTTCAGAAGCTGAATTCACAGCTTTTATTTGGAGTTTTAAACTCTCTTCAGAAACTATCCAGGGCATTTCCATTAACCTTAATTTGAGCATATTCTTAACTTTGCCTACATCTAGTGCTGTTGTAAATTCTATATTTAAAACATTCTCTACCCACTTAGAATTGTCTTGAGGCTTAATAACAGATCTATTCATGAGTAAAGTATAAGGAATTTTCACAGATTCTCCATTGGAGGTGATTATCTCTATAGATCTATATCCTACTTTTTTAATTGTACCTTGTGCTAAAGATGTCTTTATTACTTGGCCAGGCTCGAAACCATTCTCTAGACGCAAAATAAAGCCCGAAACGAAATCTCTAAAAAGATACCAAGCCAGTGTTGCTATTATTATAATTATTACCACAGTCATTATAACCGGGTAGGCAGTAAAATTGCCAAATATTACTGATGAGCTCCATATAATAAAGGACAACCATACAAAGAGTTCTATAACTGGAAACAATCTTAAAGTAAAAGTCTTTAGCTTTTTGTTTGAAAGTAGCATGGGTAAATGCAGCCAAGTAAATCTTAAAAAGGTAAACAGTGCTACCGCTAAAAGGAGTATTTTAATATATATCATTTTTAAAAAAATTTCATGAAGTTAAAAATTCAAATTACAGCAGCTCCATCTCTGTGAGTTTTTTAATTAACTGAGGAACCAGCATTGGATTCAAAGAGTATATACCTGGGTACTTCTCTACTAAGATTCCTTTTTGGTATAATATCCTTATTTTTGTTCGCGCAAGTTGTGAATCTACTTGCAAAATTTGTGCAAGATGTTCAGTAGAAAAACGGCGATGCAATACAAATTGTAAAATATAAACAGCATCTTCATTATTAAGTTCTTTAGCGAAACAATCGCTAATTCCTTTAGGCCTTTCCATGAAAATAGTATTTCCAGCAATATTCTTTATAGCACCTAACCACAAATTTATTGCATAGCCAGGATTACCACCAGATAGATTAAAAATATGATTAAAGAGATTGGCATAATCCCAATTGGTCATTTTCTCTTCCGATTTGCTATTAAGCACAAACTTTAATCCACCAGCTTTATGCCTTTCTATAATAAAGTCTTTTAAATCTTTTGCTGGGAATGGACGGCACATTATTACATCTATAGCCCAAGTATTTAGATTACTTAAATGGTTAATAATCTTAAGTGCATGACGGTTCACGTTTACAACAAACAATATTTCTCGCCCAAATTGCTGCATAAGCTCAATTATTCTTTCTACAACAACAGATCCACCAGGCCTCCTCTCCCACCATAGCTCCATATCATTAATAACAATAATACTTTTCCCATTTAATTGAGCCAATAGAGATTCCAAACTCTCTTTTGAGTTATAATTATAAGGATAATTACCATTACCATGGTCTCTTATTATAGTTTCATAAAGAGTTTTATTGAATAATTCAAGGCTTGCATTACTCTCTCTTGGCGCTCTTATATAGAATGTATTATTACCAAGAAAATGAGCATTAGCAAGATGCTTGCTCAAACTAGATTTTCCAGAGCGTCTTTCCCCTGCTATAACAAGCAATCCCTTTGTACCATACATAAAGCGGCTTATGGCTTGTTTCCCTTTATTTGACTCCTCTTCCATCCCTATCCAAAAGTCTTCACCTACTCCAGAACGGCCCGTAAAGAGATTTAGATAGTAGAATGGCAGCAGCTCAAGGATTGCTTTATTTGGAGAAGAATTCTCTAACATTCCACTCACATTATCGCAAGAGTAGAGTTTCTTTCTGTTATAGTCGTTTTCTAAACGGCTTGCCCACAATACTCCTTCGCTTTGATGGTAAAGTAGTGATACAAATTTATTTGAGATACTCTTTGTAAATCTCTTTTTAAATTCTATTATTTTGGAAATTAAAGATTTATGTTCGGCCTCTAAAGATCTCTTTAGAAGATTGGCCGATGTTTTTAATATTACCGAAGCAGAAAGAGGCTCAAACGATTTATGAAGGCCCTGGCTAAGTTGACTGTTTAAAATAGCAATAGAATTGAGAACCTTCTCTCTTTCATTATGGATACTTCCTAAAAGGCTATTTATAAGAGCAGCTCTTTTTTCATTAGTCATTTCGGCCTCATTATCACTACCCAATTCACTATCTCCCAAAGCAAAATTTACTAGTTTAACCAAGTTCCTTAAAGTAATTACAGATTCTGTAACCACCTCTATAAGTTCGAAAGATTGCCTAGAGATCATCTCTCGTAAATCGTTACTAATATAGAAATCGGCAATTTTTCTTGGAGAAATCACGTACTCTTCCATCTCTTCTAAAGTCTCTAAATTGATTCGATCTGGAAAGTTTTCACTTCCAATTGTTAGACTCTCTTCTAATGCATCCAATGCGTCTTCTATATCGTTGTGAAGCTTAGAAAAATAGATATCTAACGATGGCATAGAAATAGTGTTTTTTATAGATACAACACTGTTTTGTTCTTTAGATTCGGTAACTAATTGCTCGAACTCATTTAAGAACATAAGCAAACTGCTATCTAGCTTCTTTTGCAATGCACTCTTTGTTCGCATTACAGATATTGCCAGTTTTTCTTTAAGGGCAATGTAAATAAAGTCTAGTTTTGTCTTATTTACATGATTAATCATGAATTTCTCGTAGAAACTTGGGAACTCATCAATTTCTTGCCTAATAAGGGAACTTTTATTAGTATAGGGTCTAAAATCCCTAGAGAGAATATTTGCCTGAGGGTTATAGAGAAATTTGACAAAATTATTAAAGTCCGATACAATTTCTGCAACTATTTTATCTTTGTAATCTTTAACAAAAGCTCGGTTTACCTCTTGCACCTCTTTTAGAGAATCCATTACTGCTAGCTTTTCGTTGGGATTAAAGAAATAATTCTCAATCTCTCTTACAGCAGCAAAAAATGAAAGGCTCTCTATTGTATAGTGCTCATAAAAAAGCTTTATAGCCTTAATCCTCTTATAATAAAGAAAATAACTTGCAGCACTAGTTAGCTTAACTTTAACTTTAACATCCTTTTTGAGTATGTTAAACCTTGCAAGTTTAATAGCTTTGGCACTTTTTTGGAAAAAAGTTTTTGCTTTTGTTTTTTTATAATCTTCCTTACTAAACTCCATTTGAAAAGAAGTAGGAAGTTTTTTGATAGCGAGGATAGTATCTTTTAAATATTCGTTTACACCTAGTTCTAGTTGTTTGATTTGAGCCTTCAGAGAATTTGCATTAAAGTCGTCTAACAGAGATTGTATGTACTCTGCAAATATAATTCTATCGGAATAATTGTCATTACTGCTTAATTCTTCATTTGTAGCTGATAGCTTTTCCAATAGCTCATCAATAAAAATCTCTCTCTCCTGTCCAATATTATCTAGGGTGTTTTGCACAAATGTTTGCGAAATAGCTTCTAAATTAATGGCCAAACTAGAAAGCGTAGACTTTATTGGCTCTTCGCTTGGCAGTTTAATTGCCGAGAAACTAGACATTTTAGATTGTGACATAGCATTAATATCATAAGTAAGTGAATCCTTAAGGGGTAGTTGTGTAATTTTTGGATTAAAAGAAGAGTTTGCCATAATAAATAGTGTGGTACCAAATGATGGTATTATTGATTCTATATAATTTATTGTTTGTGCTGCCCAATTATTGCTATTGTTAGGTAGCTGAACCAGTGTGAGGGAGGTTGTAAAAGATTCCGCTTTATAAATATCGGCTTCTGAGACTCTTTCGACATTGTCAATAATTTTAATTTGAGCTTTAATTCTGTTGCTATCTAAAATATCACTTATAGTTGAGTAAGATATATCTCTGTTTTTAATACTACTATTAATTAACAATACTCTCACCTTAGCATTTCTCCATAAAGTTGTTGCTGTAATAAAGCGTACAAAATGTAGAGCCAGTAAAAAACTATTTCTTTGATCGCTCCACCATACATCTATTGTGGAATGGTTGCCAAAACCTTTAGATTTATTGTATTTAAGGAGTGCTAAATTATAATCTTGATTTAAGAGACTCTCTAAAAGTTGTTCAAATGACTTATTTAGTTTCGGTTTTTTTGGCCAACCCATTAAAACGGTATTTGGCTGGAAGCCCGAGAAGCCATATACACTACTAATTACTCCAATACCTTCATATATATTGCTACAGTGATGTTTGCGAGTAAGTACTTCTGTATTGTTGCCTAATTTTTCAAATATAATTTGGGCAGTGCTGTCCATTAAGGGGTTAATTCCCTGCTTATTCTCTATCTCTTTATTTTGAGTAACAAGTTCAAAATTTGTGAATATCCCAAGTTTACCAACCAAGTTGCTTGCTAACTCTACCATATATGGTCTAGTATGTACTCCTCCGCTAAATACAATTATATTTGGCCTCCAATTTCTAATTTTATCTTCGCTTTTAGCAAGATTCCTCAAACCTGTTTTTACAAGTGAAAGCCATATACTAGAACGGGTATCTCCTGTATTTAGAGTCAACTCCTTCTTTTTAAGATATAAGAAAAGAGAGAAGAGAATAATAGATGCAACAGCAAGCGCAAGAATATCTAGCTGAATCATAAGAATAATACATGCCACAGCTCCTATTATACTCACTATACGAGGAATTTTAAACGTTGGCCTAAAATCACTTCCTGCCCAGCTCTCTACTACATAGGTAATATTTATAAATCCATAAGTAATTATGAAAAAAATAGTTACAACCCTGGCAATAACGTTTAACTCTCCTATTAGAATACCTGCTTGTGCAATAACAAAGGTAAAAAGCAGGGCGTTACGTGGTTCATTAGATACCCCAAAGCCTTTTCCTAAAAAGGCAGGAGCTATTCTGTCTTTAGCTACTGCTTGTAAAATGCGAGGTGCCCCTAATATGCTACCCAAAGCACTTGAAAGGGTTGCACCAAGAACTCCAGCTATTACAAGTTGAGGTATAAGAGATATTTTGAAAAGGACCTTGGGATCTTCTACTAACATCTCTCTATCTACAGTATAGCTAAGAAAAAAAGTAAGGGCTACATAAACAATAAGTGCTGTCAAAATTGCTGTTATAACACCTATGGGCAAAGCTTTCCGAGCGTCTTTTAAATCTCCCGACATGGCAACTCCTGCTTCGAACCCAACAACAGCTGGGAAGAAAATAGCAAATAGAGTAATCCAAGGTAATGATCCCGACGAAACTCCCAATTGAGGTATTGTAGGAGTAAATTCATGCTTTCCAAGAAAAACCGAAATTACAGAGAGCACCATTATTGTGAGAATAATGTATTGAGTTTTTATAGTAAGAGAGGTACTTATAAAAGTAAGAATAGTTATAAGCAGAAGTACAACCGATCCTAATAATCTAATATTATTTATGGTAGGATCAAAACCAAAATAACCCAGAAAAACCTCGGCAAACCCTATTACATATAAACTTACACTAAGCGAAAGGCCTGCAAACAGAGCCCAACCTAAGGTGCCACCAATGGGAAGCCCAAGGCTGCGAGAAATAATATAATAGGTGCCGCCTGTCTCTACTCTTTTGTCGGTAGCAATAGATGCTACACTTAGACCAGTTGTTCCCGAAATAATATGAGCTACTAAGATAATCCCTAGTGTGGCCAACAAACCCGCTTGCCCTATTATCCAAGGGAGCCTAAGGTACATTATTACACCTACCAAAGTTAAGATAGATGGTGTAAAAACTCCCCCAAATGCTCCAAATTTTCTTGCTTTTGACATATTCTTGCTGTTAACTGAATAAAGGTACAAAAAAACGACTAACTTTATCTCCATATAAGTAAACAAATGGATATAGTACCAATGATCAAAAAGGCATCGGGTGAAACTCAGCCGTTTTCTAAAGATAAACTCATTAGATCTCTCAAAAGATCTGGTGCTTCTATAGTTGTAATTAATGATATTGCAAATAAAATAGAAGAGTGGATATTAGATGAAATAAAGAACCAAATGGAAGCCGATAATGTACCAAGCAGTAAAGATGTAGAGAAAGCCAATCATTATGGAGTTCCTAGTAGAGAGATATATAGACGAGCTTTTTCTCTTTTGAACAAAAAAACAGTGAGTAACGCTGCTAGATATAAAATTAAGGAGGCTTTAATGGAAATGGGGCCAACTGGCCATCCGTTTGAATTTTTTGCTGCAGAAATTTATAAGGTCTTAGGATATGAAACCCAAGTATCTGTTATACTTAATGGGCACTGTGTCACTCACGAAGTAGATGTTATTGCTACAAAAGATAAGCACCAAAGATATATTGAGTGTAAATACTATCAAAGCACCGGAAAAAACGCTAATGTTCAAGTGCCACTCTACATTCACTCTAGGGTAGAAGACATTATAAGCAATCAAAAAACAGACCCTGCTTTTAATGATTTTACTTTTTCGGGAGGAGTAGTAACCAACACTCGTTTTACTAGTGATGCCGAGGCTTATGGCAATTGCTGTGGTTTACACCTGCTGAGTTGGGATTACCCTCAAGGTAATGGATTAAAGGATATAATAGATAGAGAAAAAATCTTTCCTATCACCTCTTTAACATCTCTTACAAAGGCTCAGAAAACAATACTAATGGACAAAGGTATTGTAATATGCAGGCAATTACTTGATAAAATAGATGAGTTAGATTCACTGAACCTAACTCATAATAAACGTTTAAAAGTTCTTGCAGAACTAAATGACATACACCTCTAAAACAATATGGTTTAGCCGTTAAGCTTGTTGTAATCGGCTAAAAATTTCTCTAACCCCGAATCGGTAAGTGGGTGTTTTAGTAGGCCTAAAATAGCATCTAACGGGCATGTAGCTACATCGGCTCCTGCCTCTAGACATTGGATAATGTGCATTGTATGACGAATTGAAGCAGCCAATACTTCTGTAGTGTAACCATAATAGTTGTATACATTCACAATTTGGCGAATGAGTTCTACTCCGTCTGTAGATATATCGTCTAGGCGGCCAATGAATGGGGAAACATAGGTAGCACCAGCTTTTGCTGCAAGAAGCGCTTGCCCTAAGCTAAAAACCAAAGTACAATTTGTGCGAATACCATTTTCTGTAAAATATTTAATCGCTTTAATTCCCTCTTTAGTACAAGGTACTTTTACCACAATTTGCTCATGCAAAGCAGCTAACACTAAACCCTCTTTTATCATACCTTCTAAATCGGTAGCGATAACCTCGGCACTTATGTCTCCTCCCTCTACAATTTTACAAATTTCTACATAGTGATTTTTGATGTTTTCTTCACCTTTGATTCCCTCTTTGGCCATGAGCGAGGGGTTGGTTGTAACTCCGTCTAAGATTCCAAGATCGTTTGCTTCTTTGATTTGAGCTAAATTGGCGGTATCAATAAAAAATTTCATGACAAAACAGTTTTAATATTTGAGGTAATTCCGTTAATGAACCTACAAACATACCACTAAATTTTAACTAACTTTGTCTAACTCATATTTATTTTTTGCAAACAAAAATACAACTGCAATGGCAAATAGTAACAATACAACTGTTCTTATAATGGCGGGTGGCTCCGGCGAGAGATTTTGGCCGCTTTCTACAAAAGAAAAACCAAAACAACTTTTAAGGCTCATAGATGAACATAAATCTCTTATTCAAATGACTGTAAGCCGAGTTGTTTCTTTGGTTCCTATTTCTAATATTTATATTGCTACCAACGCAGTTCAGGTTCCCGCAGTAATTGACGAACTACCAGAACTTCCTGTTAGTAATATCATTATAGAACCCGCATTTAAAGATACTGCCGCAGCAATAGGCTTTGCCTCCATTATCATAGAAGCAGCTAACCCGGGATCTACAATGGTAGTGCTAGCCAGCGACCATCTTATTAAAGACGACGAAAACTTTCGCTCAATTCTTGAATTGGCAATAGAGACCGCCAATACCCAAAATGCTATTGTTACTCTAGGCATAAAACCCTCTTACGCCGAAACGGGATATGGCTACTTAGAGACCGAGAAAGCAATTTCGGTTTCTGACAAAACACAAACTTCCTCCTTTATTCATCAAGATGTTCCTAAAGCTGTAAAAGTGATTCGCTTTTGTGAAAAACCAGCAGCACAATTAGCTACCCAATATGTAAAAGAAGGTAGGCACCTTTGGAACAGCGGAATGTTTGTATTCAAAATAAGTGTAATGCTCGATGCGTTTCGTAGACTTTTACCAAATCATTATCAACTTCTTACAGAGATAAATAGTTTAGGAAAAGAGATGCGTAACCCCAATAATCAAAATCTTAAAGAGATTTTCACTCGATTCGAAAAGATCTCTATAGATTATGGCATTATGGAAAAATTCGAAAACACGCTAGTAATACCTTCAGATTTTGGTTGGAATGATATTGGCAGTTACCCTGCACTAGAAGAGGTTTTTGAAGGGAATGAAAACAATACCATCATAAAAGGAACCACCACCAAAGAGTTTAACTCTACAAACAACATAGTAATAAGCACCACCGGCAAAAAAATATCGCTTCTAGGCGTTCACAACATGGTAGTTGTAGAGACAGAAAACGATATTCTTATTTGCAGCAAAGAAGAGGCCCAGAACATCAAGAAAATCATCTAACCAATTTCATCGCCGTGGTTTTTAGTGCTTTGGCAGTTATTTGTGGGGTGATTTAGAATGGTGGGGTGATAAATTAAAAGAAGGTGGTTTTTGCAACCACCTTCTTTATTCGCCCTGAACACAGTATATTTAACTGAACATCTTTACATGATTTATAACTGTTAATCATTTGCTTAACTTAAATACTGAAAGCGAATTTTAACTATACATATAGCTATTTCTTTAATAGCTTCTCTATCTCTTTTTCTATGTTTTCTCCTCTAAGGTGCTTGGCTACAATGCGGCCTTCTTTATCTAATAGAATAATAAAAGGAATGCCAGAGAATTGATACTGTTGCATTATCTCTTTTCCAGAGTTTGGTGCTATTACTTGAGGCCATGTCATTCCCTCTTGAGACATAGCTTTCTCCCACTCTTTTGTGCCTTTATCTACAGATACAGCTAGAAACTCTACTCCTTTGTTTTTGTAGATCTCATAGATCTCTTTCATGTGAGGAATCTCTTGACGGCAAGGGCCGCACCAAGATGCCCAAAAATCTATAACTAGAATCTTACCTCTAAAGCTAGAAGGGCCATAACTAACGCCTTTCTTAGAAGAAGGGAGCATAAAATCTGGAGCCATAGAGCCAATCTTAACTCTCTCTTGGCTCTCCATTGCTGCCTTTTTCTCTTTTACAAATTTCACTAAAGGCGGGTAATTTGGATCTATCTTATTTATAGATGTTAGAATCTTTTCTATTTGCAAAGCGTCTTTTTTGCTGTTTAGATATCCTAGAAGAGCAATAGCACTAGTTCTATCGTGATATAGATCTACAAGATTATTAATACGTGCGCTCATGTCTGTAGAAAGGAAATCATAACCCTGCATTGTAAAAGCATTCTTCACGCTATCATTAATAAATTTAGCTTTATAACCCATTTGAGAAATAGCAATCATCCCTTGATAGTTCTGATGTCCTACAAAATTTATGTGGTTCATAAGTTCGTTCTTTGGACCACTCTTTTCAATTAAATGATAGGGAGGGTTTTTGATTTTCATTTTTGCAGTATCTAAACCCCTAAAGTTTACATACACATCTTCATCTTCTGCCCAAAACCTAATAGATTCCCACTTTTTGCAATCTAAGGTATAAACTCCAGCCTCTTGAACATCCATCTCAAACTTGAAGTTGTTATTAGCATCTATGTCAAACTCACCTACTACAATTTTCTCGGGACCATCTTGTTTAATAATTTGCATTTTAAACTGTGGTTCGTTGAATTGCACTGTTCCAGCAACTGTAATCTTACGATTCTGAGCAGATGCATTAGTAGAAAACAGTGTTATTGTAAGAGCGGCCATCAAGCAGATAGAGGCTCTTAGTATTGATTTATTTATTCTCATTTCTTATAAAATTTATTTCTTTTTAATCTCTTGTGAAAGTGAGGTGGCAAGGCGCTTATACTCTTTTTCGAAGGCTACCATGCTCATTGCCATCACTGTGCCAGATTTCTTAGCCTCTTCTTGTCTTTTAGCCTCGGCAGCTTCTAATATAGGTGCCATTTTACTGTACCATTGAGCTGCTTTAGCCCTTAGCTTCATCTCTGCACAGCCTTGATCTACTCTAAGGCCCCAATTATATAATTCCATTGCAGGTAACTTTTCTATGCCACCAGCATCTTTCATCTTAGATTCGGCTATAGAGATATAGGTTTTCCAATCGCCTAACATCTCGGCATTGTGCATCTTTGCATTAACAACTATTAAATTTTGCTTCTCGGCTTTGTCTTGTTTCATTCGTTTAATGAAAGCGTTGAAACCTTTAGAATCAAAAGAGACTCCATCATTGGTTTTTGACACAAAACTTCGTGAACCTATAGACCAAATAAGCATCATTCTAGCCTCTACCTGCTCTTTACCAAATAAAGCATAAAATTCTGGGCGGTTTGCATGAACATATTTAAATGCTTCAGAATTTGCATCTTCTATATATTTAGCAAACAGATCCCAATTCTTCTTCTCTTTAAGAGCAGATAATTCAAACTTGCTAAAATATTCAACCACTACAGCTTGAGCCTCTTTCTGCAAGTAAGCCTCTTCTAACACTTTCAGATACTCACCAATAAATTTCTCGCCTCGCTCGCCAGATGCGTAGCGCTTATTCATAGCAGCTAGGCCACTCTCACTCATTCCTTTCTTACTAGCTTTCACAAAATCGGCAGCAGGCATACTACCCACTATTCGGCTTACAACATTCCCTTTAGGGTCTAGGTAAAGGAACGTTGGAAATGCCTTAACTTCATAATGATTCTTAAGGTCTATTCCTTCGCCTTTTTCCATATCAACTTTTACATTGATATATGTAGCATTAAAGTATTCAGCTACCATAGGGTCTGTAAATACTTCGGCAGCCATTTGTTTACAAGGGCCACACCATACTGTATAACAATCTACAAAAATTGGTTTGTTCTCTTTGGCAGCAAGTGCTAAGATCTCTTTCCAAGTACCTTCTGTAAATTGAATACTCATTTTAGCAAGAGCATCTTTACCATATTGTAGAAACTTATCGGCCTCGGTATAACCGCTCTCAAAAGAGATTAATTTACCGTTTCCATCTATAAATAGGAAAGAAGGATAGCCGCTAGTACCATATTTTTCAGCAAGTTTGGTGTGCTCTGTGCCTAAGTTCATAGAGAGGTTAATAAAATTAGCATTGTAAAAATCGGCAACTTTATCTTGAGTAAATACATTTTTCTCCATCATCATACATGGCTGGCAATTATCTGTATAGGCATCTAAGAAAATTAGTTTTTTCTCTTTTTTAGCTATTACAAGAGCATCTTCGAAAGTTATAGAAGCCATCTCAATTTTACGGCTATTACTCCATTTCTCTACAGCTTTCTCTTTGAATGAAATTGCTTTTTCAAGGAAAAGTGCAGGGTTTTTATCTAAAGAATATGGGCTCACAACGCCAAGCATATCGCCATTAGGCATAAGGAAAGCATATGTAGGATACATATTCATTTGCAATAGTGGTGCAAATTTTGCTCCTTCTGGAGTGCCCATATTTATCCTTATAGAAACTATATTATTCTCTATGAATTCCTTAGTAGCGCCAGTTTCTAGAACTTTTTTCTCTAGCGCAGCTTTTGCGTCATTAACCATCTTGGCATTGGTTACGTCTACCAAAATTATTTTTTTCTGGGCAGTTGCTTTTGCCTGAGCCTCTTCGAAACTCATTGAGGTAAAGCTCTGGGCTGCCATAGTTAATGGCAACACAGAGATTATTCCTATTAGTAGTTTTTTAATCATTTGATTTTATAGTCTATATTAATTAATCTATAGTGTACATGTAGTGTGTATAACACTTAACTTATTTAGCGGTAACCTTTGTTTTGTAAAATTTTACCATAAGAGATTCTTACATCATAATCTGGAATTGGCAACATCTTCTTAGCATCAGATAGAGTAGCATTCTTTAAAGGCGTCTTAGTTCTTACTAGGTCGAACCTAGTATGTCCCTCAAAGGCCAACTCTTTCATACGCTCTAATACAATTCTATCAATTAACGCTTGAGCATTAGCAAAACTTGCTGCATTAAAATCTACTGGTTTTGTGCCAAATGCCTTTTTATTAATCTCGTTTAGGTGCTTTATAGACTCGTCGTTAATACCATTTAATCTAGCAAGAGCCTCGCACGAGTCAATTTAATTTCCGATAGACGAATGTATAGGACATTATTGAAGCCGTTACCGTTGTTATATTTGAAAGATGTCTTGTCTCCAGGGTTGTTAGTTTGGCTACCTTGCCAAATAAGCGAAGGTATGTTCAACGCAGGATCTATAAGACCTCTTCTGTCTCCCTCTGGATAGTATGAAATAAAAGAAGCAGGAATAAAGAAGTTCTGTTTGTTATAAAAAGAGTACCCAACACCATTAGCATAATTAGCAACACTAGAATAGCATGGAGCCATAAGAATAACCTCGTCACTATAGTTTGCCGAGTTTGCCTCTTCACCTGTTAAATTTAGTGGGAATAGGAATCCTGTATGATGAGCATTAGAAACAGAGAAATTATAGCCTTTAGAAATCTTTAGAACAGAGTCGGCGTAATCTGCTGCTAATTTAATATCGGCTAGATCGTTCGCAAAAGTTCCCCTATAAAGATAAACTCTAGAAAGAAGCGCAAATGCGGTAGTTTTAGTGGCTCTTGTTCTTGCAGCCATTGTTGTAGCGCTATTATTTGTCAAATGAGGCAATGCTTCTTGCAAATCTTTAAGAATTTGACCGTATGTTTCACCTACAGTAGCTCTAGCTTGAATATCTTCTGGTTTGTAACCATCGTATGGTTTTAGACGCAAGATAGCACCTAGTCCATTCATATCTCCAGTTAAAGCACCATCGCCAAATGTTTGTAAAAGCAACATGTATTCATAGGCCCTAAGAAATTTAGCCTCGGCAACATGCTGTTCCATAACAGCTTTGTTATAATCTCCAAACTTCTCAATATTGGCAATTATGTTATTTGAGTAGTCAATTGCATTATAAAGAGTTTTCCATATACTAAGAATAAATCCCTCATGATCAGATGAGTTGTATTGTGCATTATCTATATTTATGAATGACGAGTTTACACGCTGCTCCAATGTTGGAGTTCCAAGTTCGCCATACATAAGCATTAGGCCCATGTTTGCATAATTGTTATTTCCAGTTGGTGCTCCCGAAAAAGCAGAATTTAAGCGAGTGTAAGCTCCTAACAACGCAGCCTCAGATGTCTTTTCGTCTTTGTAAGTGGTTTCGTCTACCATTACATTCTCTGGTGCCAAGTTCAAATCGCACGATATAATGAATATCGCAGCAATTAAAAGTGTGGTATATTTTATTATTTTTTTCATTTTCTTAAATTTTAAAGGTTAAAAGCCTAATTTAACACCAAACTGGAAGCCTCTTGTCTGTGGCATTGTAAGGTTATCATAACCAGCGCCCATTGCAGAAGAACCAAAAGCACTAACCTCTGGGTCTAATCCCGAATATTTTGTGAATGTGAGCAGATTAGATGCCATTGCATAAATTCTAACTTGTTTAAAAAGATTAGTTTTAGCCAAAATCTTAGCCGGGAGTGAATAGGCAACCTCTATATTTTTAAGTCTTATAAACGAGTTGTCTTCTAAAAACCTATCAATTGTGCTAGAAGTAGTATAATCGTAATTACCAGTTATTGATTCATTTTTCAAAGCAGGCACATCTGTATTATGGCCATAAATTTGCCAAAACTTAAGCACATCGGTATGCAAGTTATTTGCATCTTTAGTTGAATAGGTCATTAACTGAGCTTTCGAGTTATTGAACATTCTTCCACCAGAAGAGAAGGTAAATAGAATATTCATCTCAAAGCCTTTGTATATAAATGAGTTTGTTAAACCACCATAAAAATCTGGAGTAGCAACACCCATAATAAATTTATTATCGTTAGATGTATTATTGTCTGATGCAGGTGCTACTTGTTTAACCGAACCATCTTTGTAAATCCAAAGAGGATTACCAGTTAACGGATCTACCCCGCCCCATTTATGCAAATAGAATTGACCTGCAGGGTATCCAACTTGATAATATTTGAAAGAGCTATTAAGCTGGTCAATTTGGTTACCTTCAAAATTCAGTTTCAAAATCTTATTGGTGTTCCTAGATAAAGTAAGAGTTGTCATCCACTGAAAATCTTTCTTTAAGATATTAATAGAGTTCACTCTTAGCTCAAAGCCCTGATTAGACATATCTCCAATGTTTTGATCTTGCTTTGAATAACCAGTATAGGCAGGTACATTAGAAGGGAAAAGCATATCGGTAGTTTTCTTGTAATAATAATCTGCTGTGATATCCATCCTTCTATCCATTAGCGTAGCGTCTAACCCAATATCGTAGGTAACTGTTTTCTCCCAACCTAGGTTAGTATTGCCTGGTTGAGACATTCCTAAGAAAGAGTTCCCAGCATAATTTGTTCCGGTAACAAGATTGTAAGTTGCTTGAGCACCGTAGTATCCAGAGTTACCATCTTTACTAGACCAACCAATAGAACCACGAATCTTCATATCATCTACCCATTTGGCATTATCTTTAATAAAACGCTCGTCTCCAATTCTCCAACCTAAAGAGACCGACGGAGTACCTAAGTATCTATGATCTTTATTAAAACGTGAAGAGCCATCTATTCTATAAGTAACACCAGCCATATACTTTCTCATATATTGATAGTTAACTCTAGTAAATGCCGAGAAAAGTGCCCATTTGTATTCTCCACTAGCGCCTACCCTTTTAGTTTGAGCAGCGCCAACACCTATTAGGTGAGGCGAGAAAAAATTACTACCGCTTATTGCACTACTATACATTGTAGAGGTCTCGTAACTTTGTCCAATTATACCTTGGAAAAAATGTTTATTAACCTCTTTGATAACATTTAAAGTATTATTTATAACAAACTTGGTATTCATACTAATGTTTTCAGAAGCTTGGTTTTTAGATGTAACCTCGGCAAGAGGAACATCGGCTTTACGTATAGCTGTTTTAGAGTTATACATATCTGTTCCAATATCACTTCTTAAAGTAAGCCAGCTTAGAGGCTTAATTTCTAGGAAGATATTACCAGTCACACGATTGTCTATAGAGCCCTCCTTATTTAGGTAGGCCGAGGCAACAGGGTTATAAGCCTCTGGGTTACCGTAAGGGTTTGTACCCTGTCCGTAGAAGTATTTACCATCTTCGTTGTATAAAGGGAGGTTAGGTGCTTTTCTTGCAGCCAAAGAATAAATATTAGGTGCAGAAATAGCGTTATTGAAAACCTGAGATATTGAAATATTAGTACCAATAGTGGTTATTTTATTCAATTTAGAATCTAGATTAACCCTTGCAGAATATCTTTGAAGGTCGTTATTAATAATGTATGACTCATTTTCACTTAAAGAAGCACTAACAAAATAGTTTGTCTTTTCTGTACCACCCGAAACTGAAGCCGAAAAGTTATGGCTAGTAGCCTGTCTTGTTACTGCATCTAACCAATCTGTATTATAATTTGAACTAAAAGGAGTGGCAGGATAGTACATAGAGTAGATTAGGTTATATTGGTCTCCATTTAGTAAGTCTAATTTACCAAGTGGGTTATCTACACCAATACTGTAGGTAACATCTATCTTAGTTCTATCTCTAGATCCTTTTTTGGTAGTTATAAGAATTACACCAGCCGAACCTCTTGAACCATAAATAGCTGTAGCAAAAGCATCTTTAAGAATTTCAATTGACTCAATATCATCTGGGTTAAGAGATGTTAGTGGGTTTTTTTCGAATGAATATTTTAGATCGTAATTATTTGTAATAGAGCTTGAAACACTAGTTCCAGTCATAGATACTCCAGGAGTAGAACCACCAGAAGTAGAAGTAGAGTTTTCGTTTCTGCTGGTTCCATAAATAGGAACTCCATCTACTACATATAGTGGATTGTTATCTCCCATAATAGAGCTCACACCACGAATCATTAAAACGTTTGCAGCACCTAATGCCCCAGAAGAGGTAGACATATAAACACCAGCTGCTTGCCCAGCAAGAAGCTTATCTACAGACAGCCCTGCTTTAGATTCATTTAGTTTTATAGTAGCAACCGAACCTGTAATGTCTCTTCTCTCTATAGTGGTGAAACCTACACAGATAGATTCATCTAAAAGGAGCTTATCTTCTACAAGAGTAATTTCAATAGCGCCATCTTGATTAACTATCTTGTCTTGAGTAACATAGCCTATTAAAATTACTTGAATAGTATTGCCTTTAACAACTTCAATATTGAAATGACCTTTAAGGTCTGTATCAACAATTTTATTGGTCCCTTTAACCATTACATATGCTCCCGCAAGTGCATTGCCTTCGGTGTCCTTAACAGTACCCGATAGCTTAACCAAACCCTGTGCAAAAGAGAGGGTTGTTGCAGCAATCAGTACAATTGTAAGTATTATGTTTTTCATTTTTTATCTCTTATTAGTGATTGAAATTGTTGAATTACTTGATTCTTTTGGTCCATACGTCATATTTCGTAGTCATTGCAAGCCCGTTAATTACATAGCTACCCAAAGATTTTTCAAATCCTCCGATTATCCATGCAAGATCACCTTCTCCCATAAATATATTGGAATAAATACGTGTAGTAAATGCAACTGGTAGTTGTAACTGATCTGAAAGTGGTGTCCAATTCTTGCCATCAACAGAGACAAGAACAGTTCTTACACCAATCCTTGCTGCCCCTACTAATCTCTCACCACCAATCATATACAATTTACCTCCATAAAAAACAACCTTATGTCCATACCTGTTTAGTTCAGTACCGGTAATAGAACTTTCTTGCACCCAAGTAGCTCCATTATCTGCAGAAGACCAAATATCTTCTCTAATATTTGTTAGACTAATGAAGTTTGCGTAACCACCAGCAATCCAAAGCTTACCATTAAATGAGTACATTGCATCTTCACTACGGTTAGTACCTGTTACAGGAGATGCAGGTACCCTTACCCAATTAGTTCCATCTACTGTTTGGTAAGTATCTGAATGGGTTTGATTTTGCCAAGCTCCAAAGCCTACCATTTTACCTCTACGTAGAACTATTTTACCATTATGTACAACTACTTGTGGGAATGCACGGCCACTAGGGGCGTTCACTTGACCCGGAGTACAATCTGTCCAATCTGTTCCATTTGTAGTAGACATAATTCTCCATGCCATTGAAGCTTCTGGAGCAACCCCATTTACATCTTTACCCCATAGCCTAGCTCCACCTATAGCAAACAATTTGTTGTCAAGCACAATAAGTTCGGCTCCAAAACCACCAACTACTTTAGGGTTAGTCTCTACTTTTGTCCATTTCCCACCATCTGTAGATGAGTAAAGCTCATAGTAAGCTGTTCCGGTTGTAGCAGTTGCATTTGGGTAATACGCACCAAGAATATAAAGTTTACTGTTGAACCAAGCTGCGCTGTATGAGTTAAAAGCAGGCAGTCCTGTAAGGGTCATATCTGTATTAACTTTAGCCCCAGATGTTGCACTATGATCTTGTTTTTCTACATGAATATTCACTGCATAGTCGCGAGTAGCATTATTATACTTAGTCTCAATTTTTAAAGGCTTTGAAAGATCTATCTCGGTCTCGCCGCTTTTAACTTCAACTCCATTTACATAAACCTTAGCCCCTATTGTTGTATTAAAAACTGGTCTAATTTTTTGTAAGGTTTGTACACCTGTTCCAAACAGCAAACTATCTTTACTGTTAGATATAGTTTGATTCACTTGATCTACGACACAATCGAAGACCCTTCCGTCTGAAAGTTGAAACCTACAAGAGAGGATTCCAGATGCATCTTCAGAAAAAATCTCGTTTTTTGTACAAGAGTTTCCCGAAAAAAGCAACACCATAGCAAATAACATTGCCATAAATGTTTTGATGGGATTTTTTATTTTCATTATTGTTTGTGTTTGGTTTATTTTCTGTTTTTATAACCTTCAATACCCTTTTGCAAGAACTCTATAAACAGGTCTACATCTAAGTTGTAGCCTCTAGGCTCTGTCATATGTTCTTCGGTTGCAGGGTCTATAATTGCATAGTAGGGTTGGGCGT
>CAYIYT010000038.1:0-20344 GCA_964367735.1 uncultured Muribaculaceae bacterium | reverse complement strand
TTGTTTTCCCAAACGATTTCTTGGAAAATCACTTTGTAGCCCAGGTTGCCGAAAACAGCTTTGGCCAGGTCGGTATCGTAACCAACCAACGTGTTATTGGCATCCATGTAGTTCATCGGTTCATAAATGGTATAACCCACAGTGATGACCTTTTCGGTGTTGTCACAGCCCGCAAAGCAAGCAACCAACATCAAAACAGCAAGGGTGAGAGCTAATAAACGTTTCATAGTATGTTCCTCCTAAATGTTTTTTCAAACTATGTTTTTCGAACATTATCTATTTTGATAAAATTTGCAATACTTTATAAACAAAAATAGTCTATTTTTGATAGATAGAACAAGTTAGAGTAAATATTTAAAAACTACACCCATGATAAATACCCAATTTAATAGCTACACCACCCATAAGATAATTGTGTTACTGCTCATTACTTTCCTTTCTCTATTTGGGACGAACAAGTCAATTGCACAAGAACAATTTATTATAGAATCGGAATATCTAATGTGTAATGACACCATATTAGTCTTTACTCCAGCAAATATGAATAAAGAGACCCCTGCTGTTTTTCTGCTTCACGGCTGGAGTGGAACTTACAATAGTTGGAGTAAAATGGCTAACATGCAAGAAGTGAGTGATAAATATGGCTTTATAATTATAACTCCAGATGGGTTCTACAACGGTTGGTACTTAAATAATATCGACTCAACAAAAATGCAATGGAAAACCTTTTTCGATAAAGAACTCTACCCTTTCATAAAACAAAAATACAACCTTAACCCCGAAAGAACTTTTATTACAGGCTTTAGTATGGGTGGGCATGGTGCAATAAATATTTTCCTTGACAACACTACTCGCTTCAAGGCCGCTGGCAGTATGTCTGGAGTGCTCAACTTGAATATACCATGGATAAAAAAGATTCAAATAAATGAAGTTCTGGGCACTTACTCTCCAAATAATATTCTTTACAATAGCAATTCTGCAATTGATAGACTCGACTCAATAAAGGGGTCTAAAAAAATGTTAGTTATAAGCTGTGGTGCTCAAGATGGGTTAGCTAAGAGTTCTAGAGAGTTTTCTGAACGCTGCGATCAATTAAAAATAGCAAATACTCTAATAATGAGCCCTGGCAATCATGATAGAAATTACTGGATTTTTGCATTAGACTTACACCTTTTTCTTTTCCAAAAAGAACTCTATTTAACTAACTCTAAAATCATCCATTGAGGCTTTGGTGCACCCAATAGATAGTAGTCGAAATATTCATCCATTCTTCTTGACCAATCTAAAGATATTTCTCTTTTCTTTATATTATGACCATCTCCCTTATAATTAAACATCCACACCTCTTTACCCAACCTTTTAAGGCCTAGAAAAAGCTCTAAACCCTGAGAATAAGGGACAGCCTCATCTCCGTCGCTATGCCTAGAAAGCAGAGGAGTAGTAACTCTATCTAAGTAAAATAGTGGAGAATTCTCTATATAATTTTGCTTTTTATCCCACAACGTACCTCCTATTCTACTTTGAGTAGATTCATACATAAACATTCTAGGTTTACCAGGACCTGTTCTCAATCCAGTATATGCCGAGGTCATGTTTGCCACCGCTGTTTCGGAACAAGCGCAAGTAAAAAGATCTGTTTGTGTAATTAAATAAGCCACCTGATAACCTCCCCAACTATGCCCTTGCAAACCAATCTTATGAGGATCTACAATTCCTTTTTTTATCAAATAATTAACACCACTTTCAACAATATTCAAACAACTCCTTCCTGGCCACCCTATCTCATATTTAATATCGGGCATAAACATTACATACCCCTTGCTTAAATACATTACTGGGTTAATTGAAGAGGTGGTAGGTGCTGGTTCATAGAATAGAAAAGCATCTTGGCTCTTTGTTTCATAAAAGTGAACAATAGTAGGATATGATTTTGTGGAATCGTAATCATCAGGAGTATAAAGCACACCTGTTTGCTCTATATTATTGCCATCTATCCATTTTATTACTTTTGAACTCCCTATCTTATATTCAATCAGTTGATCATTTAAAGAGGTTATCCTATATTTTAAATTTAAGTTTTTATCGGCAAGCCAATAATCTGGGGCTTCATTAAAACTTTCTCTTCTTAAAATAAAACCACCCCTTTCAAGAGATTTTAAAGATGAAAATTTATAGGGCCCCTCAAGTAGTTTTACTGGCTCTTTACCTTTTGAAACTCTATAGTAACCAGAATGCATATTCTCAAGATTAGTAGATTCCAAAAGAATATCTTGCTCCTTATTAATATTAAGAATTTTAAACCTTATGTTATTTTTTCTTCCATATTCATTGGTAATACAATATACCTCTTTTGGATTTCCATTAATAGGTACAGCCCACACATCGTATTTATCATAAATCATAAAGAATCTATTATCTGAAGATAGACCAGCCTGGCCATAAGTACCCGCAGGCTGAGGTTTGTCAAAATCGTCTCTAGTTGTAGAGTAAGGAATTAATTCAGATAAATTTATTCTACACCCCCATTCTAAGTAATTGACATACCAAGATCTACTACTATTTTCGTAAGTAAATAGATGTGGTGTTGTTGGAGAGATGGCAAATACTCCATCAAATTCGTTAAATAATATTTTTGATTCTCCAGTTTTTACATTGGTATAATAAAAATCTTTAGGGATAGGGTCCTTCCAAAGATCTTCATAGAGATATGGTCTACTGTCTAATTCAAACCCGTAAGGTGAATTATCGTTAAGCATCAGAAAGATTCCATGCCCATTTGAAAGCTTAATAAATCTATTTTCACTTGGTCTAAAAATAGAACTAATGCTATTAGAATAAATACTGTTTCTCCCTTTTCTCTGAGATGGTAAAAGAGTGTCATTCCATCTCCAAAGTTCATACTCAAAAGCAGATTCATCTCTTTTTTTATTAGCTTTTAATATCTTTCTCTCAATTGGTCTTTGGATTTGTTCTGCTACTCTATGTCCCTCTTCTTTTTTTGGGGTTAACTCAAATTTATAATAACTACCATCTTCAGAAAAAGAGATACCTTTCTTTAGATTAAAACTCATATTTGCTGGAATAATAGAGTCGTTTAACTGCACGGTACTCTGTATATAAGAACTCTTTCTACCATTTCCCACTCCTATTTTTAACTCTAAAAGCTCAACCCCCACACCTTTCATCCCCACGCTATCTTCACTAGAGTAAAAGAGAATAATCTTTCCATCCTCTCTAAAATCAAAATCATTAATATATCTAGAAGAGCTATATATAGTATCCTTTTTAAAAAGATTTTTGCTATTTAAATCAAGAGAAGTAAAAATTGATCTGCTAGAATCTCTCGAGAGCAATACCAACTTTGAAGAATTTACAAAAGAGCTCATATGAACATTTAATGCCGAGTCAATTATCTCTTTTCCTTTTATAAAAAACTCTGCATCTATAGTATAGAAGGTTTTACCTTTAAAATAAGTAAGAAATTTTGAATCTCCATTAACATTGGGTTTAATTGCGTTAGGAATATAATTAATTTTTTCTTTAGCAATATCCATAAGATAAATAGAATCGTTTAAAGAGAAATATGCCATCCTCTGCTTAAAAAAGAACTTTGGAGATGATGCTCCTATCACTATTTTCTTATACCCGCTACTTGCTATCTTAATTTCTAAAATAGATTTATCTGTATAGCTTTTATATTCAGTAAAAGAGACATTAGCATCATCGGAAATCAAGAAGCTTTTTATAGATTTCCAATTATCATAAACAGATTCATCTAATTTTCTTTTCTGTGCAAAAAGCGATACAAACAAAAAAAGAAACATCACAATTAAAGTAGATCTTCTCATAATTAGCAACACTAGTTTAATACCTAAAATCAAAAATACTTATTTTCTATTGGAATAGTCTATTCTTAATTTAAATAATAGTGGACAATACTGTCCATTATATAAAATTATATATTATATTTGAAATAAAAAAAGAAATTATGTTTTCAAAAGCATGTCAATACGCAATTAAAGCGACTATCTATATAATTGACCAGTCGTTAAATAATCGAAAAAGCAGCTTAAAAGAAATAGCTAAAGCAATAAATTCTCCCGAAGCTTATACATCCAAGATTTTGCAACAACTATCTAAAAATAATATAATAAAATCGGAGAAAGGTCCAACAGGAGGATTTACAGTAGAAACAGATAAAATAGAGGAGATCAAAATAAGTACAATAGTCTCTACTATAGATGGCGAAACAATTTATAAAGGATGTGGCTTAGGTTTTCATCAATGCAATCAAGAGAAGCCATGTGCTATTCACAATCAGTTCAGTACCATACGTAATGATTTACAAAGAATGCTAGAGAACACCTCTTTAGTAGATCTTTCAAATGATATTACAAATGGAAAATCATTTTATATCCGGTAATATAAATAAAGTCCAGTTTTAAAGAAACAATCTAAAATCAAATAAAATGGAAATTCAAAAAAATCAAATTATTGGAGAATTGGTAGCACAGAACTACCGCTCTGCATCGGTTTTTAAAAAATTTGGCATAGATTTTTGCTGTCAAGGCAATAGAACTATTAGCGATGCCTGCGAGGCTCATAAGGCAGATACAAGCAGGGTTTTAGCAGAGTTAAATAACATGGGAAGTGCAACTAGCTCTAACAGCTCAACTAGCTCTTCTGGAATAGATTTCCAATCTTGGCCATTAGATTTATTGGCAGACTACATAGAGAAGACACACCATAGATATGTGCAAGATAAATCAATAGAAATTGTACAATACTTAGCCAAAATATGCGAAGTGCATGGGAGTAACCACCCCGAACTATTTAAAATTCATGAGCTCTTTTCAAAGGTAATCGCAAACCTAGCAATGCACATGCAAAAAGAAGAGTTGGTACTATTCCCTTTCATACGCAAAATGGAGCAGACAAAAAGAAGTGGTCAGTTTTTGGAAAGGCCAAGCTTTGGTAGTATTAAAAATCCAATTGATACCATGGAAGATGAACATTTAGCAGAGGGCAACCGTTACAGAGAAATAGAGACTTTGAGTAATGGATACACTATACCCGAAGATGGTTGTAACACATACAAAATCACATTTGCTATGCTAAAAGAGTTTGAAGAAGATTTGCATATGCACATTCATTTAGAGAATAATATTTTGTTCCCAAAATCTATCTTACTAGAAGAACAGCTTATGTAAACAGTATAACTAACTATTTATCAACAATAATTAAAAAATAGAATTATGGGACAGCATACTATTAAAATAGAATCGATAGATCATATAACACATGATGTCTTAAGAATAAAAACCGAGAAGCCGGGCAACTACAATTTCAATCCAGGTCAAGCAACAACTGTTGCCATAAACAAAAAGGGATGGGAAAAGAAAGATAAACCTTTTACATTTACCAACCTCCCAGGGCAAAGTTATTTAGAGTTTGTAATAAAAACATACCCTTCTCATGAGGAGATTACAAATGAACTACTAAAACTAAAATCTGGAGACGAACTTATCATAGAAGAGGCATGGGGCACTATAAATTATAAAGGAGAGGGGCTATTTATAGCGGGTGGAGCTGGAGTTACCCCTTTCATATCTATTTTTCGATATTTGAAAGCAAAAAATGAGATAGGCAAAAGCAAACTCATTTTTGCAAATAAAACCAGTGCAGACATCATTAATAAAGAGGAGTTTAAAGAGATGTTAAACGAGAATTTTATAAATATACTTTCACAAGAAGAGAGTAAAGAGTATTCTCATGGTTTTATAAACAAGGAATTCCTTAAAGCCTCGGGGGCACAGAACCACAAATATATTTATTTATGTGGCCCTAGGCCAATGATGGATAGTATAGAGGAGCAACTAATGAGCTTAGGTATTAAAAAGGAAGCAATAGTTAAAGAAGAGTTTTAATAAAAAAGTAATAAAATTTCATTATGAACAAAAGTTCATTTAAATTTGATGTACTTAAAAATATTACATAATGAAATTTACTCCCGAACACTATTCCATTCCAGATAAACCCATGCAACCATTTATAGACGAAGATGAAATATGGGGTTTTATTAAAAATACAAAATCTTCACACGAAAAAGTAAGAAAAATAATTTCTAAATCCCTAGAGAAAAAGAGATTAACACTTGAAGAGACTGCTGTTTTAATAAATGCCAATGACAAAGAGTCAATAGAATTAATAAAAAAAGGAGCTTTACAATTAAAAGAGACTGTTTACGGAAACAGAATAGTTCTCTTTGCACCTCTTTATATTGGCAATAGATGTATAAATAACTGCACTTATTGCGGGTTTCGCACAGGGAATAAAGATGCTAAACGCCAAACACTTTCTAAAGAAGAGATTACTAACGAAGTACATGCACTTGAAGATAGTGGGCATAAAAGACTCATTCTTGTTTTTGGAGAACACTCAGATTATTCTGCCAATTTTATAGCAGATGCTGTAAATCATGTATATACTATTAAAAAGGGTAAGGGAGAGATAAGGAGAGTGAATGTAAATGCAGCACCTCTAGATATAGAAGGCTTTCGTAAAGTCAAAGAAGCCGGCATAGGAACTTATCAAGTATTTCAAGAAACATATTCTCAAAAAGCTTACTCAAAATACCATCTATCTGGGCCTAAAAGCGACTATATTAATAGAGTTGTCTCATTAGATAGAGCTCAAGAAGCAGGTATAGACGATGTTGGAATAGGAGCTCTATTTGGACTTTATGATTGGAGGTTCGAGGTAATGGGCCTAGTAAGACATGCCAACCATTTAGAGGCTTGTTATAATGTTGGCCCTCATACCATCTCATTCCCAAGAATAAAGGATGCATCTAATCTTGATATCCCAAATGAATATTTGGTAAGTGACAGTGATTTTGGCCGTTTAGTAGCCATATTAAGGCTTGCTGTACCATACACAGGTATGATTCTTACAGCTAGAGAATCTCCTGCTGTAAGAAAAGAAGTTATGAAGTATGGTGTTTCTCAAATTGATGGAGGCACAAAAATTGAGCTTGGCGCATACTCTAAAAGCAAAAATGAACAACAAAGTCTAGAAAAAGAGCAGTTCTTTATTGAAGATTCGCGCTCATTAGACCAAATTATTGAAGAGTTATTAGATGAAGGATTTCTTCCTTCGTTTTGTACTGCATGCTACAGATTGGGTCGCACAGGAGAAAACTTTATGGAGATATCTGTGCCTGGATTTATACACAACTTTTGTACTCCTAATGCAATGCTCACACTTTCTGAATATTTAAGAGATTATGCTTCCGATAGAGTTAAAGAGAAAGGGTGGAAAGTGATTGCCAATAATGAACACAGAATTGAAACAGATAAACAGAAGGGCCAACTTAAAGAAAAAATAGAACGAATTAAAAATGGAGAGAGCGATTTATTCTTCTAGCTTCTGTTAATATCTTTCAAACAGCTCATAATCAACAAATAATAAAAAAATAGGAATAATTACATGCGACAGGTATAGCACTTGTGCAGGTAGAAACCTTGAATAAGCCCCAGCCCAGATGATAAAATTACAGGAGCAGTTATGAACACTCCCGAACAAAGAAAAGCTTATAATTAATTTTTTTGGAGACTAAAAACTATAACCTAAAGAGAGTGTAAGTGGAATTTTAACCCCAGTATTCATTGGAAATATATTACCATTTGAATAGTGTGCTATTTTTAGCTCGGCATTATATTGTCTTTTCTTGCCAAAAAACGCACCAGTTCCAAGCGCATCATAAAAGGTGAAGTTTCTACCAGTATCGTTCCCGTCAATTATATACTTAGAAATATAGGTTGGGCCACCAAGAATATAGAAAAAATATGGGTCACAATATTTATTGTGCAGGTAATTTAGTCTTATAACAGGATAAACAGATAATGAATAAAAACTTTCTTTGTTCTTATTAGTATGCCAATATGCTGCATTAACTCCAACATCAAGAGCAAAGACCTTAGGGCCATGAAATAGATTCCTTTGATATGTAACCATAACACCCTTATCTATTTCAGTTGCACCTCCCCAAAAGAGAAATAGTTTTTGAAAAAATCTATTAACTCCGTATCCCATGAGATTTGAAGAGTATGAAACATTAAACCATTGCTTTGGATGTATAAGCCCTCTTTTAGTAGCTTTTTCGAGCGTAGCATCAGAGAAAGGAGTAAAGCCATACTTAAAACCAAATCCAACATAAGATATATATGGTTGGTCATTACTTTTAACTGTAGCAGTATAACTTCCTACAGCTTGTAATGCCCAAGATTCATTAAGGTTGTAAGTTATCCCTGCACCAAAGGTAGTAGTTGAAAAGCCCAAATCAGATACTACTATATTTCCCTCTTCGTCTTTAATTCCATGTCTAGTTACCAACCCAAGACCACCCTCGGCATAAATAGAAAACCTCTTACTAAGTGGAATTGATGGTTTTATGGTTAGTCCTGCAACATTCATCCACACAGTTCGGCTATGCACTGTTCCAGTTATATCGTCGTTTGCCTTATATTTATAATTTACCCACCAAACAGGACGCATATAGGTAATTTGTGCCGATAAATATTTATTAAATTCATAACCCAGCAAAACCAACCTTACGGCAGGATGTTTAATTCCTACAGACTCTAAAGTAAATCCTGGTTGCAGTTGGTTTGCATCAAATGGATAACCAATTGAACCAATACCTACTTCAAAATAAGATCTTTGCATTGTTAATGGCATCTGAGACCTTTTATCTACAGTATCCCGGCCAAATTCACTCAAATAATTCTCTATAGCAGCACTTGATTGAGATACAGAGAAAGTACTAAGTGCAATAATAATCAATAATTGAATTTTAAACACACCATTTATATTAGAGTATATTTTACTAAATCACGAGTAAAGGAAAATAAAAAAAAAATAAGATGCAAACTAATTAGCTACTGACTAGGAAAAAAACACCAATTAATATCTATATAATTAATAAAAACTGAGTATTTCCAAGAGAAGACGATATTTCAATAGCCCCTCCATGATTTTTCATGATTTGCTTAGAGAGGCTTAGTCCAATACCCGATCCATTTTCTTTGGTTGTAAAGAATGGTATAAAGATTTGATCTATAAGTGCAGTCTCAATTCCCGCTCCATTATCTATAATTTTTATCTCACAACGTGTATTTGCCAAAGTGCTAGCAGTAATAGTGATTCGAGGTTCCGAAACACTCTCAACTGCCTGCATCGCATTCTTTATGAGATTTATAAAGACTTGTGATATTTGAGTTCTGTCTGCTTCAATAGAGCACCCCTCTTTAATCTGAACCTGAAATGTAATACGGCTAAAGTTTGGCTCGTTTTCCATTAGTAACAATAGGTGGTCAATTAGTTTTCTAAGTTCAATAGTCTCTAAAATTGGTTTTGATAGCTTTGTCAATTTACGATAAGATTCCACAAATTTGATTAGTCCAGCGCCACGCTCGTTAATCACTTCTAGCCCGTGAACAGTGTTTGCAATTGTTTTTTCATCAATGGGTACACCTTGTGGGGCGTAGTAATTAAGCAGCGTTTCACTAAGCGAAGTAATAGGTGTTATAGAGTTCATTATTTCGTGTGTGAGAACTCTAATTAACTTCATCCAAGATTCTACCTCTTTTGCATCTAGCTCATTGCTAATATCATGAACAGAAATAATACGTAATGTTTCTTCTTGACTTGTAAAAGTAGTTGCTCTTAGAGAAAGCTGGATGGTGGTATTCGAGTGTGTTAACTTCACGAATTCATGCGAACTCTCTTCTTTAAGTAGATAAAAGGCTTGGTACAAATTGACATTTACCCTTTTTAACTGTTCAATATGAGACAATGTCTTATAATTAAGCAATCTCTTTGCCCCTGAATTTGCTTGCAGTATATTTCCATTACTGTTTATTACAACAATTCCTGTAGCTACTTGCTCTAAAAGCATACTATAGTATTGCTCTTGCTCTCTGTTTTTTAACTTAATCTCTTGTATAAGAAAATTAACTCTATTAAGGCTCATATTCATCTCCTTTGTAGGAGCATGATTAATATTTTCGGGAAAGCGAAGCGTAGAATCTTCATTTTCAATAGCATTGAAGAAATAAGACATTCTCTCTGGAATGCGATTAAAAAGCTTTAGCATTCGATATACCACCCATAATATTCCAAAAAACAATAAGAGAGCATACCAAGAGAGAGATAGTGACTGCATAAGGCAAAGACCGCTCAAGACAATCAATAAAATGATATAGATAATTAGGCGAACAAAGGCATTCCTGTAATACATAATTACAACTGGTATTTTTTGATTTTATTATATAATGTTTGCCGAGTTATTCCCAACTGAGTTGCTACTGCGCTTAAGTTTCCTTCGATTTGTTCTATACAGTTGGCAATCATCTGCTGCTCCATCTCTTCCAAGGTTGTAGCGGTTGCTTGGTTAGTCTGTTTATTTGAAAAGAAGAAATCATTAGTTGTGAGCATATCTCCATCGCCAAGTATTACTGCTTTTTCAATAGTGTGCTGCAACTCACGTACATTCCCAGGCCACGAGTATTGTTTCATTTTCTCAATAACTAGGTCACTTATTTTAAGTGAAGTCTTTTTATACTTTGAGCCATATATGTCAAGAAAAAAATGAGCAAGTAGTGCAATATCTGAAACACGCTCTCTCAAGGGAGGAATCTCTATCTGAATGGTGTTTATACGGTAAAGTAAATCTTCTCTAAATTTACCTTCATTTACTAGCGTATTTAAATTGCTATTGGTAGCGCAAACCAGCCTAATATCAATAGGTATTTTCTTATTTGACCCTACTTTTACTATCTCTCTATTCTGCAATGCCGCCAATAATTTAGCTTGCAAAGGCAAAGAGAGATTGGCTATCTCGTCCATAAAAAGTGTACCACCTTTGGCAACTTCAAATTTTCCAGCTCTCTCTTCTCTTGCATCTGTAAAAGCTCCTTTTACATGGCCAAATAGCTCACTTTCAAATAAACTCTCGGAGAGCGAACCCATATCTACGCTTATCATCACTTCGTTTTTCCTGAGTGATTGAATATGTAATTCGCGGGCAATTATCTCTTTGCCTGTCCCATTTTCTCCTGTGATAAGAACATTGGCATCTGTCTTGGCTACTTTATTAACTATTTGGAGCACATTTTTAAATGCTGGCGATTTCCCAATAATAACAGCGTTGTCTCTATTTACAGCAACTTTTAAGTTTTGCTCTTTTTCCTTTAGCGATTTAACCTCTTTTCTTGAGTTTCGCAACTGAATAGCAGAGTTAATAGTGGCAACTAATTTACTGTTTTCCCAGGGTTTCAAAACAAAATCTACCGCTCCCTCTTTCACAGCTCGCACAGCAAGTTCTACATCTCCGTAAGCTGTAATCATAATTACAGAACTACTGGCATCATATTCTAAAACACGTTTTAACCAATACAAACCTTCATTTCCACTGTTAATACCTGCAGAATAGTTCATGTCTAACAATATAGCATCGAACTGCTTTGTCTCTAATAGCGATGGAATCTGATTGGGATTAGAAGATGTAACCACCTCTTTACATAAGGGTTGCAATAAAAGTTCTAATGCGCTCAAAACGCTCTTGTTATCATCTACAATTAATATAGTTCCACTCTTCATAAGCAATTTATTCAACCTTAGTAAAAGTAATCCTTTTCTTTAAACTGTCAAATAAAAGGACACATATTGTCTAATAATCATACACATTTAAAAATTCCAATTTCACTAATCTGCTCATAGTAAGTGTATTACACCCTTTGGCATTAATATTGCGTTTTATATGGTAGAGAAAAAAAACAATATAATTATATGAGAGCCAAATTCCTAGCAACATTTATCATTTTCACACTAGCATTAACAACAATTTATGCGCAAAGCATGAACTTAAACGAATGTATAAATTATGCTTTAGAGAATAATTTATCGTATGAAAATAAGAAAATAGAGTCGGATATACGTAATGAAATGTTTCGCCAGAGTAAGCGAGATTTTCTACCAAATATTGGTGCTGGGAGCACTGCAAATAAGCAGTACGGAAGATCTATAGACCCCACAACAAATACATTTGTAGATCAAAACTTCTTCTCAATGAATTTTTACCTAGACTCTCAAATAGATCTATTTAAGGGTTTTACTCAGATAAACAAAACTAAATTCGAGAAATTAAACTACTTAATTGCTTTAGAAGAGATAAAGCAAAAAGAGATAGAAATTGCTTTTGCGGTAATGGAGAAGTACTACGACGTAGTATATTTTAGAAATCTAAATGAGATTGTAAAAGAACAGGTGAACCTGTCTCAATCAAATTTAGCTAAAACAGAAAAGTTAATTGAGTTAGGCTTAAAGGCCGAGTCCGATTTATTAGAGATGAAAGCCCAAGAGGCATCGGAGTTACACAATCTTATTTTAGCAGAAAATCAAAGAGATTTAGCACTACTTTCTTTAAAGAAGTTAATGAATTACCCCGCAACAGATAATTTTAATATTGATGAGCAATTATCGCTTAGCACCACTCACACAAAATTGGACGCAAACAGCGTTTACGAGATTGCATTAAGCCATATGCCATCTGTTCAAAGGGCAAATTTAGAAGTAGAGAGTTCTAGAAAAAACATTGATATTGCAGTTGGCAACCTGGTTCCTAGGATATCTCTGGGTGCAGGTTTATATAGTAATTACGCCGATTCAAGAAAGGAACTCATAGAGCCTAACAATCCTGGTAATCTGCTTTTGCAAACAGTTCCTTTTAAAGATCAATGGTCGCAAAATATGGCAAAGTCTATCTATTTAGGCATTCAAATACCAATATTTAATAGATGGAGCGGCCAGTCTAAAATTAAGCTTGCAAAAATGGAGAGAGTTATAGCAACCAATCGCCAAAAGGAAGAAGAGCAAAATCTATATCAATTAATTACAGAAGATATTCAACAAATAAAGTCTCTTAATAAACAACTAAATCAACTCCTAGCTAAAAAAGATGCTTTTGAGAAAGCATACACTATATCAGAGAAAAAACTTGAACAAGGGCTCATTAACGTTATTGAATTTTACACTGCTAAAAACCAATTAGCACAAGCTCAAGCAGATTGGATGCGCACATTGCTACAATTGAATATTAAAGAGAAAACAATTCAATTCTATTTAGGGGAAAAAACTTATTAACCAAATAAATAGGATAGCATTAAGGTGATTAATATAAGTTTATAAACTAGCACAAAAGAAACCACATAAAATTAGATACCATCAATGGAACCAAATAATATTATGGACAGAAAAATAGAAAAAAAGAGAGGCTTGCAAAAGAAACATATTCTTTGGGTAATAGCAGGAGTAGCGTTCGTCTTTTTAGCTTACAAAATAATTGCAGACTCTAGCACAAAATCTCTTAAAATAGATCGAGATAAAATAACCATAGGCACGGTTACTCAAGGTCAATTTAACGATTACATACGCGTAGCAGGGCAAGTAGAGCCCATTTCTACTATCTATTTAGATGCCGAAGAGGGAGGCCGAGTAAAAGAGCGTCTAATAGAAGAGGGCGCAATGGTTAAAGCTGGAGATGTTATCTTAAGACTAGAAAACAGCACTCTCTACCAAGATATTATGGCAAGTGAATCTAATTTGGCTCAAAAAGAGAATATGCTACGACAAACCCGAATCAATTTTGAAAATCAAATAATTGAAACTCGGCGTAGGCTATTATCATCTCGCTTCGATATTCAAAAAAAGAGACGAAACTTTGAACAACAACAAGCTCTATATAAAGAGAAACTCATACCTGCCGAGACCTATTTACAAGCAAAAGAAGATTACGAATACACCACTCAGGAGCAAGAGATAAATATTCTAAAAGCTAAGAACGACTCCCTAATTATGGCTTCAGAAATGAGCCAATTATCTACAGATCTTTTAAAAATGCGTAAAACGTTGCAACTAGTCTATGAAAGGTTAGAAAATTTAAATGTAAAAGCTCCGGTAGATGGGCAGCTTGGAATGTTAGATGCCGAGATTGGGCAAAGCATAGGCCGTGGTACACGAATAGGGCAAATTAATGTGCTCACAAACTACAAGGTACAGGCGATGATTGACGAACACTATATAGACAGGGTACGTCACGGGCTGGCTGCATCGCTTGAGCGTCAAGAAAAACAGTACTCACTCACCGTTAAAAAAGTCTATCCCGAGGTTCGCCAAGGGCAATTTAAAATTGATATGGTTTTTGTAGATGAGAAACCCGAAAATATTCGCACAGGACAAACCTACTATACCAACCTAGAACTTGGGCAACCACAAGATGCTATTATGTTACCCCGTGGTACCTTCTTCCAAAATACTGGTGGGCAGTGGATTTTTGTGATAGATAAATCGGGCGATTTTGCTACCAAGAGAAATATTCGCCTTGGCAAACAAAACCCACAATCCTATGAAGTTTTAGAAGGCCTGCAACCAGGAGAACAGGTAATTACATCTGGTTATGAAAACTTTGGCACCAACGACAAATTGATTTTGAACTAATTATACAACAGAATAACTATATAGAAATATAAAAATCAAAAATATGATACGCACACAAAATTTAACAAAAGCATTTCGCACAGAAGAGATTGAGACAATGGCTTTAAGCAATGTAGATATCCAAATTAAAAAGGGCGAGTTTGTAGCAATTATGGGCCCATCTGGTTGTGGAAAGTCTACCCTACTTAATATTTTGGGCTTGTTAGATAACCCTACCAGTGGACATTATTTTTTCGATTCCCAAGAAGCTGGTAATTTAAAAGAGAGCCAAAGAACTCAGTTCCGAAAAGGAAATATTGGATTTGTTTTCCAGAGCTTTAACCTTATAGATGAGCTTAATGTGTATGAAAACGTTGAGTTACCGCTTATCTATTTAAAAATAAGTGCAAGTAAAAGAAAAGAGATGGTAAAGGCAGTGTTAAAACGGATGCATATTGGACACAGAGAGAAGCATTTCCCACAACAACTATCGGGCGGGCAGCAACAACGTGTAGCTATTGCACGTGCTGTGGTGGCCAACCCAAAACTAATTCTTGCCGACGAGCCTACCGGTAATTTAGATTCCAAAAACGGGCTAGAGGTAATGAACCTTTTGAGTGAACTCAACAGAGAGGGAACCACAATTATTATGGTTACACACTCTTTGCACGACGCTGGCTTTGCCCATCGTACAATTAATTTATTTGACGGAATGGTTGTAAGCCAAATGGAAACTCCAGTGGTAATGGAAGAAGTTCTTTAGTAGTTAGCAGCTTTAATTACTAACTTTTTTTCCAAATTTATTAGCATTATGAGAACTCTTAGACAATTAATTAAAACAATTTTCAAATACCGTCTCTCCTCGGCACTCACATTGGCTAGCCTTGTAGTTGCATTTTTAGGCATCATTGTGTTGTCGCTCTATGTCTCATATGAAAAAAGTTTTGACGGATTTCATAAAAATGGAGACGATATCTATTTGATGACTTTTAATATAGAGAATGGCACCACTATGCCTGCACCAATGGCAGAGTTGGTTATGAGCGAGGTGCCTGAAGTAAAAAGCAGTATGATTATGAATGAGTATTGGAGTAGCAAATTACTCTATACTCCAGAGCAATCTCGCAAAGATGCTATCAAGGTTAACATAATCAGCTCCTCGGCAGGTTTCTTTACAATGTTCGACTTCCCGCTAATTACAGGAGATCCTGCCACAGCTCTTTCTGCACCTAATACCATTGTAATTTCAGAAACATTATCTAAAAACATCTTTGGCACTACAGATGTTATGGGAAAATCATTAATGGCAGGCAGAACTTCTCTTAAAGTATCGGGAGTGTGTAAAGATATTCCTGAAAATTCTGCTTTTAAAAATGATGCATTTGTATCATTAATCCCAGAAGAAAATAGTGATTGGAGCGAATGGAGTTATAGTCTGTTTTTTCAATTAAAAAAAGGAACCGACAAAGCTGTTGTAGAGAGAAAAATAGAGAAGATAGAGCTTATATCTAAATATATAGATCATTTCAACCAACAAGATTCTAATGATGCTGTTGCTATAGATTTAATGCTTTTAGAGAAATTGCATTACGATTCAAGAGGATATCATTTTCCGTATGTAAATAAAAGAGTACTAGATGTCCTTTCATTACTCATACTGGTACTAATCATTATGGGTGCAGTTAATTTTATTAATTTCTCTACTTCTCAAGCCCCCTTAAGAGCTAAATCACTCTCTATTCAGCAGATTTTAGGTGAAAAAAGATGGAAAGCAAAATTTCAAATCATAGGAGAGGCTGTTTTATTGTCTATTACTGCATTAAGTGTTTCGCTTATTATACATCGCTTAGCATACCAACGGTTAGAAAATTTATTCCAAATTGACGGATTATCTTTTCAAGGCCGAGAGATTTATTATGTTGGGTTTATTCTTTTTGCTGTGCTCTTTGGCGTAATCGCAGCACTTTACCCCTCTCGTTATATAACCTCGGCACCAATTTCACAAGCTGTTAAGGGAAAAATGTTCTTTTCTGGTAAAGGAAGAAATTTCCGCAGCGTTTTAATTACCACGCAGTTTATATTCACAATAGCTCTTATTATTGCCTCTTTAACAATAGAAAAGCAACTCCGCTTTTGGAATAACTTTGACATAGGTATAGATAAAGAGAATGTGCTCTACTTAGAAACTACTGGTAAGTTAAAGAAAAGCCACGAATCGTTTGTCAATGAATTAATTAAGAATCCTGATATTACAGATTATGCCTACACTCAATTTCTGCCTGGAGATGTTAAAATGGGTTGGGGGCGTGAAATAGAGGGACAGCAAATTCAAATAAAAGCATGGCCAGTAAGCGATAGATTTATAGAATTCTTTGGAATTGAGATGGCCCAAGGGCGTAAATTCCGCCAAGGTGAAGCAGATGTAAACAATGTTATTCTAAACGAAAAAGCAGTTCAACAATTTGGATGGAACAACCCGTTGGAGCGAAAATTTCCAGGGATTGGTTTTGAAGGAGAGATTGTAGGGGTATCTAAAAATTTCAATTTTGCATCTTTAAAAGAAGAGATTGTACCCATGATGTTATGGTGTACCAATACTAGAGACGATATTATACTTATTAAAACCAAAGCTGGTAATTACAAACAGCTAAAAGAATTTATCGAAACCACTGCTAAAAAATTCGACCCCGAAAGCACGTTTGATGTACGTTTTTTAGATGATTCTCTTGAACAACTTTATAGCAAAGAGAATCGTATGGCTCGTTTTATAGAGTTTGTATCTATTTGGACTATATTGCTAGCCCTTACAGGGTTGCTTGGGTTAATTATTTTTATCTCCCGTGATAAAACCAAAGAGATTGGCATTAGGAAAGTCAATGGAGCATCTATTTTTGAGATAGTAAAAATGCTAAATAAAAGCGTTCTAATATGGCTTACCATCGCTTTTATCATTGCCGCTCCTATCTCCTTTTATGCAATGAATAAGTGGCTAGAGAATTTCACTTATAAAACCTCTTTAAGTTGGTGGATTTTTGCTGTAGCAGGACTCGTATCTTTTGTTGTAGCTCTATTAACAGTAAGCTGGCAAAGCTACGTTGCTGCAAAGAGCAACCCAGTAGAAGCACTCCGCAATGAATAGCGATGAACAACTCAAGTAAAACTCACATATCTTACAAGATAAACGATAAGTAAAAAATGAATGCAATAAAATTAGCTACCCGCAAATTATTTAGAAAAGGAGAACATACTACTACACGTATTATCTCTTTAGCCATAGGATTGGCATTTGGAATTATCTTGCTCTCAGAGGTATTTTACTACTACAGTTACGATCGTTTCTACCCCGATTCTAACAGAATTTATGTAGTTAATCAAAGCTTTAAAAGCGACAAAAACTCAGATAAATTAGATACTCACCCTCGTGTAAGCGGTGCCATTGCCCCAGGCATGAAGGCCGAGGTACCTGGTATTGAATATGCTACTCGTATAAATTCAATTGGTACATCTGTTTTTTATACCGAAGATAATAGTAGCTATAAAGGTAAATTTGTATTGGCCGATGAATATTTATTTGATGTACTATATAGGCCAATGGTTAGCGGAGTAGCTAAAGAAATTTTACAGAGCCCAATGACCTGTATGGTTTCAAGCGAAATTGCCCAAAAGATGGGTGGAAATGTAGTGGGTAAAATTATAGAAGCAAAAGAGTTTCCTGGCATGAAACTCACCATAGGTGGAGTTTTTGAAGCATTGCCAGAAAATACAAACTTCGAATTCGACATTGCAATTTCTATGGTCTCAACTTCTAACTTTACATGGGACGGCACAGAAAACTGGCTTGGAAACGACCGCTACTACACTTGTGTGAAATTAGAAAAAGGAGTTTCTCCCGAAAGTTTAGCACCTGCTGTTCGTAAAATGCAAGAGAAGAATCAAAATATAGAGGAGTTAGAACTTAAAAATGATTTAATATTAAAATACACTTTTGAATCCATTGAAAAAATATATTTTAATAACGCAAAAGATATGGCTTTAATCCTTGCCTCTATAGCTTTTATAGTTTTGTTTGTTTCAATAATGAATTATATGCTTCTAAGTGTGAGCACGCTAGTTAACCGTGCCAAAACATCGGCTATATTCAAATGTTACGGAGCAGAGAAAAAAGATTTACAAGCGATGATTTTTGCAGAGAGCACATTAATATTTTTCATATCTCTGGTAATGGCATTTGTTCTTATTCTAATTTTAAAACCTTTAGCCGAAGCACAAGTGGGCCATAGCTTAACTTCTACTTTAAATATTCAAGTAGTTGCCCCTATCCTATTTATCTTAAGCATTTTAATGGTAATAATTGGATACTTCCCTGGAAGACTTTTTGCTCAAATTCCCGTAGCAGCAGCTTTCAGAAGTTACCACCAAAAGAATACTCAGTGGAAGAAGCTCTTGCTAGCAGTTCAGTTTACAGGCGCTGCTTTAATTCTTGCAGTTTTAGTTGTGGTGAGTATGCAATACAACCAAATGAAAAATGCAAACCATGGCTATGATGTAAACAATGTCTACTATGGCTCTGTAAGTGGGATGGACCCTCATAAAATACAGTTTGTGTTAAATGAATTGAAAGCACTGCCCCAAGTAGAAAATGCTGGGCTTGGTTTTGATATTCCTATAAACGGAGCTTCGGGAAACAATGTAATGTCTTCCGATAGAGAAAAGGAGCTATTTAATGTTGCCGACTTTTACTACATAGATGAAGATTACCTCTCAATATTAGGTATTCCTATAATTGCTGGAGAGGGATTTAAAGAAGGTCAGAGCTCAGATCTAGATGTAATAATTAGCCAAAAAGGGGCCTCTATGCTTGCGCTAAACAATGGTTGGAAAGATGGAGTTGTGGGGAAAGACATTGCTATAACAGAACATCACAATAGAAACTCCTCCTCTAAAATTTCAGGTATATTTCCTGACTTAATTGTAGGATCTATCGATGGTGCAGATGTTCGCCCTTCGGTGTTTTTCTACTGGTCTAGAGAAACATTTTTAAAAACATTTGAACTCTACCTAAGTTTCCCTTTCCAAATACTTATTAAAACCCACGCAATCAATAGCCTAGCAGCAAACAGCACCTCGGCAAACAGCACAGCGACAGCAAACAGTACCTCGGCAAACAGCATCTATCTAATGCAAAAATTCACAGATATCTTTAACAGCGCTATGCTTCATAATGATGCCCAAATAAATAGCTTAGCAGCCGTGCAAGAGAGTAAATACCAAGCCCAAAAAGGATTTCGCAACGCAATTTACGCCGGTAGTGCAGTAATAATACTCATAACATTAATGGGGCTTATAGGCTACTTAAATGACGAGATTGCACGTAACCGTAAAAGCTTAGCAATCCGTAAAATAAACGGAGCTACCACTACCGATATTGTAAGAATATTTGTTCTTAGCATTGCAAAGTTAGCCATACCCTGCGTACTTATCGGATTAATGGGAGCATGGATTCTCTCATCTAAATGGATGCAAACCTTTGTAATCCAAATACCGCTCCACTGGTACATATTTGCACTATCAGGACTAGCCATACTCGCACTCACAGCCACCATAGCTATCCTAAACTCACTAAAAGCCGCCAATCAAAACCCAGTACAATCACTCCGTTACGAATAAAAAAAAGAGGTCACAATAAATGTGACCTCTTTTTTTCTTAAAATTTCTATTATTTTGTGGGAGCAGAGGGAGTCGAACCCCCGACCCTCTGCTTGTAAGGCAGATGCTCTAAACCAACTGAGCTATGCTCCCAAATGTCAAA
>CAYIYT010000037.1:0-21039 GCA_964367735.1 uncultured Muribaculaceae bacterium | reverse complement strand
TAAAAAAACAATATATTAGAGATTTTCATTTAACAAAAATAGTAAAAAAAAAGCTGCCCAAATATAGGACAGCCTTTTTTGCTTATGTTTAACCAAGAAATTTATTCTGATTTTGGAGTTTCATCTACAGCAGTTTCAATATTAGGTTCTGCTTTAGCTTTAGGTTCTGCTTTAGCCTTAGGTTCTGCTTTAGCTTTAGGTTCTGCTTTAGCTTTAGGTTCTGCTTTAGCTTTAGGCTCTGCTTTAGCTTTAGGTTCTGCTTTAGCAGTAGTAGCTTTTTTTGCAGGTGCTTTTTCTTTAGCATCTGCTGAACTAGGAGTAACTTTCTTTGCACCTGCACGACGTGTAGTTGCTTTTTTTACTTCTGGTTTAGCTACTGTAAGTGCTGCTTCATTAAAGTCTACCAATTCGATTATTGCCATCTCGGCAGCGTCGCCCTTACGGAAACCAATTTTTAAAACTCTGGTATATCCTCCTGGACGATCGGCAATCAGAGGAGCAACAGTACGAAATAGTTCTGCAACAGCTTCTTTCTGCTTAAGATAAGCAAAAACAGTTCTACGAGAATGTGTAGTATCGTCCTTTGATTTTGTAATTAATGGTTCTATATAAACTCTTAAAGCTTTTGCTTTTGCTAGAGTTGTCTCAATTCTTTTGTGAAGTATAAGAGACGAAGCCATATTTGCCAACATCGCTTTACGGTGTCCACTCTTGCGGCCTAGGTGATTAAATGATTTATTATGCCTCATTTTTCAATACTTTCTTTTCAATATTAAACTTTGTTACATCCATTCCAAAGCCGAGTTTGTAACGATCGACCAAGGTGTCAATCTCTGAAAGAGATTTTTTTCCAAAGTTCCTGAACTTCATAAGCTCAGTCCTTTGTAGAGATACAAGATCGGCCAAGGTCTCTATTTCAGCTGCTTTAAGGCAGTTGAGAGCTCTTACCGAAAGCTCCATATCTCCAAGTTTAGACATAAGCAAATGTCTCATTCTTAACGACTCCTCGTCAAGTTCATTACTTATAACCTCTACTGGAGCTTCAAGAGTGATTTTTTCGTCTGAGAAGAGCATAAAGTGATGGATTAGAATCTTTGCAGCTTCTTTCAATGCATCTTTTGGATGAATAGAACCATCTGTAGTTATCTCTAAATTTAACTTCTCGTAGTCTGTTTTTTGTTCTACGCGCCAGTTATCTACAGAAAATTTCACATTTTTGATAGGAGTAAAAATTGAATCGATAGGAATAATACCAAATGGCGCATCCTCAACACGATTTTCTTCGGCAGGGACATAACCTCTTCCCTTCCCTATTCTTAGCTCAACAGTAAGTGATACTGAGGGCTCCATAGAGCAAATATGTAGTTCTGGATTAAGTACCTTAAAAGAAGATAACTGTTTAGAAATATCTTCTGCATTAAACTCTTGCTTACCGCTAATTGTAATATTTACTATCTCTGCCTCTTCACCTTCCACCATACGCTTAAAACGTATTTGTTTTAGATTAAGGACTATATCTACTACAGTTTCAATCACTCCAGGAATAGTTGCAAATTCATGATCTACACCTTGGATTCTTACTGCAGTGATAGCATGGCCCTCAAGAGACGATAACAAAATACGACGTAAGGCGTTGCCTACAGTGATGCCGTATCCTGGCTCCAGAGGACGAAACTCAAAGCGACCAAATGTATCGGTAGCGTCAAGCATTATTACCTTATCGGGTTTTTGAAATGCTAAAATTGCCATTTTATAATTATTTAGAGTATAACTCGACTATTGCTTGTTCGTTTATAGTCTCAGGGACTTCGCTTCTTATAGGCAAATTCAAATATTTACCTGTAAGTGTAGTGCTATCCCATTCAATCCACGAAAATCTTGCCGAGCCACGTTGAATACTGCTTTGAATGGTTTCAAGACTTTTAGATCTCTCACGAACAGCAACAATATCGCCTGGTTTTACAATTGCAGAAGGAATGTTACAAAGTTCTCCATTAAGAACAATGTGACGGTGGTTTACAAGCTGCCTGGCAGCTGCACGAGAAGGAGCAATACCCATTCTGAAAACAATATTATCTAACCTCGACTCTAGAAGTAAAATAAGGTTTTCACCCTTACGACCTTTCATCCTAGATGCAGTTTCATAAAGATTTCTGAATTGTCTCTCAAGAAGACCATAGGTATATTTAACCTTTTGCTTCTCTTTTAATTGGACACCGTATTCAGAAACTTTTTTACGTTTTTTTGCTAGTCCGTGTTGTCCCGGAGGGTAATTTTTTCTTTCGTAATTTTTATCGGGACCAAAAATTGGTTCCCCAAATTTGCGGGCTATTTTTGTGGTAGGCCCTGTATATCTTGCCATGTTAAATCGATTAATATGAATTTAAAAAGGTTAAACTCTACGGCGTCCTTTTGGACGACATCCATTATGAGGCATTGGTGTAACGTCAACGATTTCTGTTACCTCAATACCAGCTCCGTGAATAGTACGAATTGCAGACTCACGCCCTGCTCCCGGACCTTTCACATAGGCCTTAACCTTACGTAATCCTAAGTCATAAGCTACTTTAGAGCAATCTTCAGCAGCAGTTTGAGCTGCGTAAGGAGTGTTCTTTTTTGAACCTCTGAATCCCATTTTTCCTGCAGAAGACCAGCTTATAACCTGTCCTGTTGCATTAGTAAGAGATACAATTATATTGTTAAATGTAGACGAAATATGCGCCTGACCGTAGGCCTCTACTTTTACAACCTTCTTCTTATTTGATGTTCCTGTCTTTTTTGCCATGATCTAGGTTCTATTTAGTTGCTTTCTTCTTATTAGCTACAGTTTTCTTCTTACCCTTACGTGTACGAGCATTATTCTTGGTCGCTTGACCACGAACAGGAAGCCCGAGACGATGACGGATACCTCTGTAACAACCAATATCCATTAGTCGTTTAATGTTCATTTGAACAGAAGAGCGAAGTTCACCTTCGATTTTGTATTCTTGTGATATAGTTGCTCTTATTCCAGCAATCTGATCGTCGTCCCAGTCCTTAACTTTAATACTAAAATCTATGCTATTTTTAGCAAGGATTTTTTGTGCTGAACTGCGACCGATCCCGAAGATATAGGTTAGGCCTATTTCTCCTCGTTTGTTTTTTGGTAAATCAACTCCGGCTATTCGTGCCATAATTTATCTATTCTCTTTATTGTTTACAATTAAAAATTATCCTTGACGCATTTTGAATTTTGGGGTCTTTTTGCAAATCACATAAAGGCGTCCTTTACGTTTTACTATTTTGCAATCTTCACTGCGTTTTTTAATGGATGCTTTTACTTTCATATTATATAAATTTTATTTGTATCTGAAAGAAATCCTTCCTTTGGTTAAATCATAAGGTGACATCTCTACCCTAACTCTATCGCCAGGTAATATTCGAATGTAGTGCATTCTCATTTTACCCGAAATATGAGCAATTATAACGTGACCATTATCTAATTCTACACGAAACATCGCGTTTGACAGGGCCTCAATTATTGTTCCCTCTTTTTCAATAGCAGATTGTTTTGCCATTTAAAGTTATTCCTTATAATTTAATAATGTTATTCTCTACGTACTCAAATGTAGACAAGACTAATGCTTTCTCCTTTTGGATTGCAACTGTAAGTTCAAAGTGTGCAGAGTTTTTGCCATCTAAAGTACTTAATGTCCAACCATCTTCATGAAGTTGAACCGACCTTGTTCCGGCATTTACCATGGGTTCGATACAAATTACCATACCCTCTTGTAATTTTTTACCCTGCCCTCTTTTCCCATAATTTGGAACCTCGGGAGATTCGTGGAGTTTCTTACCTATACCATGGCCAACCATCTCTCTCACAACGGAAAATCCGTTATCCTCTACATGTTGTTGAATTGCAAAAGCAATGTCTCCAATTCTGTTACCCGCAATTGCTTTTTCTATACCAAGGTACAGAGACTCTTTTGTAACGTTAAGCAATCTTTTGGTTTCAGCAGAAACTTCACCTACTGCAAAGGTATAAGCAGAGTCTCCATAAAACCCTTCATAGATAGTACCGCAATCTACAGAGATAATATCCCCTTCAATTAGACGGTAATCCGATGCAAAGCCATGAACAATAACATTGTTTACAGATATGCAAAGAGTATAAGGAAACCCTCCATAACCAAGAAACGCCGGCACTGCGCCATTGTCGCGGATAAATGTCTCAGCAATATTGTTAAGTTCTAGGGTAGTTACACCTGGAACAACATGCTTCCCCACCTCTGCGAGAGTCTTAGATACTAAGATACCATTTTTTCTTAGTATTTCAATCTCTTCCTTAGTTTTTAATCTTATCATAAATCAAAGAACTTTAAGCTCAATTACATTCCAGAGCGTCCTTTCAAACGTCCTGTTTTCATTAAACCGTCGTAATGACGCATCAGCAAATGACTCTCAATTTGCTGCAGTGTATCCAAAACCACACCTACAAGAATCAATAACGAAGTTCCCCCATAAAATTGGGCAAACTGGCTACTAACTCCAAGAATAGAAGCAAAAGCAGGCATAATTGCTACCAGAGCAAGAAATATTGATCCAGGTAGAGTAATGCGAGACATTATGCTGTCTAGGTATTCTGTGGTTTTTTTACCAGGCTTGATTCCGGGAATGAATCCACCATTCTTTTTCATATCTTCTGCCATCATAGAAGGATTTACAGTTACCGCTGTGTAGAAGTAAGTAAATGCAACAACCATAAGACCGAAAATTAGATTGTACCAAAACCCCATAGGGTTGGAAAGAGTGGCAGCAACTCCGCGAGCTGCGTCGAAGCCTGCAAATATGAGAGGGAACATCATCAATGCCTGAGCGAAGATAATTGGCATAACGCCGGCTGCATTTATCTTCAAGGGTATGTATTGACGAACCCCGCCATACTGTTTATTACCAATAATTCTTTTGGCATATTGTACTGGAATTTTACGCGTTCCCTGGACAAGTGCAATTGTAGCAACAAATACAAAGAATAGTACAATAATTTCAACTATGAGCATTAGGAGACCACCGCCTGCTGTCTGGTTTATCCTGGCTCCACCCTCGGCTAAAAGGGCGAATGGCAACCTAGCGATGATACCCACCATGATTATAAGAGAAATACCATTACCTAAGCCGCGATCGGTAATTCTCTCCCCTAACCACATTATGAACATAGTACCGCCTATAAGTATTATAGTGGCAAATACGTTGTATGAGAATCCTGTAAATAAAAATGCAGATTCTGGCAATCGCACATGCAGGTTAGCCATATAGGCTGGGCCTTGTAGTGCTAAAATAATAATTGTCAGGTATCTGGTCCACTGATTCATCTTCCTTCTTCCGCTCTCTCCCTCTCTCTGTAATCTTTGGAAATATGGGAGCATTATCCCAAGAAGCTGAATAACGATTGACGCCGAAATATAGGGCATTACGCCCAGCGCAAAGATTGACGCATTACCGAAAGCACCGCCGGAAAACATATTAAGCAATCCTAGCAAGCCTTCTGAAGCTTGACTTTGAAGGTTTGCAAGTTGTGTAGGGTCAATACCCGGCATAACAACAAAACTTCCCAGTCTGTAAACCAACAACAATAAAATAGTATAAACTATTCTCTTGCGTAGTTCTTCAATCTTGAAGATGTTCTTTATTGTATCTATCAGTTTTTTCATTATTCAATTTAGATTATTGTAGTCTTACCTTGCAGTGCTTCAATTTTAGCGATGGCAGACTTTGAAAATGCATGAGCAGTAACATCTAATTTAATGGTAAGATCACCACTACCAAGAACTTTAACTCTCTCGCTTCTAGAGGCTAAACCAGCTTCTAATAGTAAATCTAATGTGAGGACTTCAACTCCTAACTTTTCTGAAAGAGTTTGAAGTGAAGACAAGTTAACTGCCTTGTATTCAACCCTATTTGGATTAGTAAAACCAAACTTTGGAAGACGTCTTTGAAGTGGCATTTGACCACCTTCAAAACCTCTTTTAAGCGAGTAACCCGATCTTGATTGAGCACCTTTATGACCTTTTGTAGATGTGCCACCACGACCCGATCCCTCTCCACGACCAATTCTTTTATCGCTGCTAGTAGATCCCTTTGACGGTGTAAGATTATGTAATTTCATTTGTAAAATCTCCTATTTAGTTAATTTCTTCAACTTTAACAAGGTGTAAAACCTTATTTAGCATCCCTTTTGTAACAGGTGTCAGTTCAATTTCAATTGACTGATGTATTCTGCGGATTCCAAGAGATTGCAAACAAGCTATCTGTCTAACAGTAGCTCCATTTTTACTGATTGTTTGAGTAATTTTTACTTTATTCATCTCTATTTCTCTTTAACCGTTAAATACTCTATTCATGGGAATACCACGAAGACCCGCAATTGTATAAGCATCACGCATCTCTAAAAGAGCTGTTACAGTTGCTTTTACTAAGTTGTGGGGGTTTGAAGAACCCTTCGATTTTGCAAGTACGTCGTGAACCCCAACAGATTCAAAAACCGCACGCATTGCACCACCAGCCGTTAAGCCAGTTCCCTCTGCTGCAGGTTTCATAAATACTCTTGCTCCACCATACTTTGCAATTTGCTCGTGAGGTATAGTTTTTTTATTTAGAGGGATTTTAAACAAATTCTTTTTGGCATCTTCGATACCTTTTGAAATAGCTGTAGTTACCTCATTAGCTTTACCAAGACCATATCCAACAACACCTTTTTCATCTCCAACAACAACAATCGCTGCGAAAGTGAAGTGACGGCCTCCTTTGGTTACTTTGGTAACTCTTTTAATTGCAACCAATCTGTCTTTTAATTCTAGATCGGTAGTCTTAATTTTTTTTATGCTTGTATTTGTCATACTCAATATCTTAGAATGTAAGACCACCTTCACGGGCGGCATCTGCTAAACTTTTAACTCTTCCATGATATAGGTAACCTCCACGGTCAAACGCAATTTTAGTTACGCCTTTTTCAGTTGCTCTTTTAGCCGCTAATTTACCTACTAATTTTGCTACCTCAGTACCAGTTTTGCCTTTGCACTCTTCTGCAATTTCTTTATCAATGGAACTTGCGCTCGCAAGGGTAATACCTTCTACGTCATTAATGAGCTGAACATATATCTGTTTGTTGCTCCTGAATACACACATTCTTGGTTGTTCGGCTGTTCCGTTAACTACCTTGCGAATGCGTCTGCGTATTCTTTCTCTTCTTTCTATTTTATTTAAAGCCATAAATCCTCCACTTATTATTTAGCGCTGGCCGATTTACCGGCTTTGCGACGAAGTTGTTCACCTACAAACTTAATACCTTTGCCTTTGTATGGTTCAGGTTTGCGCAGAGAGCGCAGTTTAGCAGCAATCATTCCAATTAGCTGCTTGTCGTAACTTGAAAGTAGAAGAATGGGAGGTTGTCCCTTTCTTACAGCCTCTGTTGTTGCAGTTATCTCATTAGGGAGCATAAAGTGAATATCATGAGAATAACCAAGACTCATTTCTAGCACTTGGCCTTTAACCTCTACACGATAACCTACACCAACAAATTCCTGACGGATATTGTAACCGGTAGAAACACCAATAGCCATATTATTGATAAGGGAACGATAAAGACCATGCATAGAACGATGTCTAGGCTGGTCGGTAGGTCTGGTAAATGTAACCACGTTTCCCTCTACGGCAACTCTAATATCGGCATCCACCTTTTGTGAAAGTTCTCCGAGCGGGCCTTTAACCTTGACCACGTTATCGGAACTCACAGATATTGTGACTCCGACTGGAAGGTTTACAGGTAATTTTCCTATTCGTGACATTATAATTATTTTATAAATTAATACTTAATATACGTAGCAAATAACTTCGCCGCCAACATTGAGTTCTCTTGCCTCCTTGTCTGTAATTAGTCCTTTCGAACTTGAAATAACGGCTATACCTAGTCCATTAAGTACTCTTGGCATATCTTCTACTCCTACATATTTCCTGAGACCCGGACGACTCACTCTGCCAATTTTCTTAATTGCAGATTTGTGAGATTCTGGATGATACTTCAGGGCTATTTTTATTGAGTTGCAAGGCGTACCTTCAACCAATTTGTAACTAAGGAAATAACCCTTTTCATAAAGAATACGAGTTAATTCCAGCTTTAATTTAGATGCAGGAATTTCCACCAGTTTGTGGCCTGCAAGAGTTGCATTACGCACCCTCGTCAAAAAGTCTGAAATTGGATCAGTCATTTTAAATTTTTTTAAGTCAATTCGACACCTCTATGGGTGCCCGATATCCAACTATGTTAATAAATTATATAAACTACGTGACTTTGGTCACTTTTCTACTACCAACTAGCTTTGCGAACGCCTGGTATTAAACCTTTACTGGCCATTTCACGAAACTGGATACGGCTAATACCAAAAATACGCATATACCCTTTGGGCCTACCTGTTATTGAACAACGGTTGTGTTGACGAACAGGGCTTGCATTCTTTGGAAGCAAATCCAAAGCAGCATAGTCTCCTGCTTCTTTAAGAGCTTTACGTTTTTCTGCATATTTGGCACATAATTTAGCGCGTTTAACTTCGCGTGCCTTCATTGATTCTTTTGCCATTATCTATCTCTAAAATTTAAGATTGTTTTTTGATATTTTTGAAAGGCAGTCCAAAAGCACTAAGCAGAGCTAAAGCCTCTTCGTCTTTTTGAGCAGTAGTCACAAATGTCATTTCAAGACCCATAATTTTATTTATCTTATCGATATCAATTTCAGGGAATATAATTTGCTCCTTTATACCCAAAGTATAATTGCCTTTACCATCAAATTTCTCATTGATACCTTTAAAATCCCTTATTCTAGGTAGAGAAACTGATATTAATCTTTCTAAGAACTCATACATTTTTGCTGCGCGCAAAGTAGTCTTCACTCCAATAGGCATTCCTTTTCTTAACTTAAAGTTAGAAATATCTTTCTTAGAAACGGTTTGAAGAGCTTTTTGACCTGTAATAATACTAAGTTCTTGTTGAGCTTGGTCTACTAGCTTTTTATCTCCAGTAGCCGCTCCAATGCCTTGATTAATAACAATTTTCTCAAGTTTTGGCACCTGCATAACAGATGTATATCCAAAATCTTTAAAAAGTTTCGGTACTATTTCGTCTTTGTATTTCTTTTGAAGGGTAGGTACATAACCTTTGGCTACTACTTGAGCTCCCTCAGTTTTAGCTGCTGCTGTTGCTGCTGCTTTTACCGGTTTTACGGCTTTTGCTGTTTGAGTTTTTGGTGCTGCTTTTTTTGCAGTTCCATCTTTAGTTTTTGCCATTATTTAATCTCCTCTCCAGATTTTTTCGAGTAACGAACTAATTTTTGTTTATCATTCAAACGACGTCCAATTTTGGTTGGGACACCTTTAACAGGATCTACAACCTGAAGGTTAGAAATATGAACTCCTGCTTCGCGTTTGATTATACCTCCTTGGGGGTGTTCTGCATTAGGCTTGGTATGTTTGCTCACCAAGTTGATTCCTTCTACTATAGCACGATTTTTTTCAATAATGACTTCGAGTACTCTACCGGTTTTTTTGCGGTCTTCTCCAGCATTAACGTAAACTGTATCGCCTTTCTTAATATGTAATTTTTTACTCATATCTTTTTATTATAAAAATTATAACACCTCTGGTGCTAAAGATACAATTTTCATATAAGTGTCACGTAGCTCTCTAGCTACAGGGCCAAAAATACGGGTTCCCCGAACTTCGCCCTGTGCATTTAGCAACACACATGCATTGTCATCAAAACGGATATAAGAACCATCGGGACGACGGATCTCTTTTTTAGTACGAACAATTACCGCTTTGGACACTGTTCCTTTTTTAGCTTCCCCACCTGGGATGGCACTTTTTACAGTAACCACAATTTTATCGCCAACTCCGGCATAACGGCGGCGGGTTCCCCCTAACACACGAATACAAAGTACTTCCTTTGCACCGCTGTTATCTGCCACCAATAATCTCGATTCTTGTTGTATCATGGTTATTTAGCTTTTTCTAAGATTTCTAATAGTCTCCAGCGTTTTGTCTTACTCAAAGGACGAGTTTCCATTATAAGTACTTTGTCTCCTTCATTACACTCGTTCTTCTCGTCATGAGCTACAAACTTGGTGGTTTTATTTACGAATTTACCGTAAAGAGGGTGTTTTACTTTTCTATGAACGGCAACAACGACAGATTTTTCCATCTTATTGCTCACCACCGTACCTATTCTTTCTTTTCGAAGATTTCTTTCCATGACTTCTATTTGTCCTTCTTATTTTCCATTTGGCTCAATATTGTAATCATCCGGGCAATGTCTTTGCTTGCCTTATTAATTTGAGATAAATCATCTAATGGAGAAATAGCATGATTCATCCTGAGGCGCGATAAGTTTGCCTTCTCTGTTTCGATGCGTTCTCTCAGATCATTTATGGATAATTCGCGAATCTCTGTTGCTTTCATCTTTTTATTTCTTCATTAAATTATTCCTGGTAATCTCTGCGAACTACAAACTTAGTAATTACTGGCAGCTTTTGAGCTCCTAGACGGAGTGCTTCTTTTGCTATTTCCAACGGAACTCCTTCTGCTTCAATTATCATGCGGCCAGGTGTAATAGGGGCAACGAATCCTTCTGGTGCTCCTTTACCTTTACCCATACGAACCTCTGCAGGCTTTTTAGTAAACGGTTTATCGGGGAATACACGAATCCAGATTTGTCCCTCACGCTTCATATACCTTACGACAGCCTGACGTGCAGCTTCTATCTGCTGGCCGGTTAGCCAACATGACTCTGTAGTCTTAATCCCGAAAGACCCAAAAGAGAGCTGATTTCCCCTCTGAGCGATTCCTTTCATTCGGCCTTTTTGCTGCCTTCTGAACTTGGTTTTTTTTGGTTGTAACATTGTTTTATTACAGTTTAACGATAACAGTAAATATTTTTGTGTGCTTTGGTCACAGTATTTTAAGGGTTAAACCCCTGTCCCACTGTTTAGTATCTATAATGAGTACTAGATTGGTGGGTTGCAAATATACCAAAAAATTTAAATGTGCAAAAGGAAGTTGGTTTTTTTTTACAAATTCTGTGTTTTTAGAAAATTAATAAAGTTGCCTCCCCAGAATTTTCCGAGATCTTCTTCTGAATATCCTCTTCTCAACAACTCAATTGTAAGGTTTTGAATTTTTGAGACGCTATTCATATCTGCAACTCCACCCCCACCATCAAAATCTGTCCCTAATCCTACATGGTCTATACCAACCAGGTTTTTCACATAGTCTATATGATCTGCTATATGTTTAACTGTAATTGAGTTCTTAGGTAAATTGGAAAGAAAAAGAGGCAGAGTAGCTACCTGAATGAGCCCACCTGCACTTGCTATTGCAATTATTTCATTGTCTCTCAAATTTCTTGAATGACTTTGAATTGCATATACACCAGAATGAGATGCCATAATAGGGCGCTCACTTACTTCAATAACATCTAATAATGTTTTTACCGAAGAGTGAGACACATCAATTATTATACCCAATCTATTCATCTCTTTTATTACCTTCCTTCCAAAATCAGAAAGTCCATTATGTTCTGGACCATTAGGGTCTCTAGAGGAATCGCAAATATTGTTGTTTCCGTTATGGCAAATAGTTATAGCTCTCACTCCAATATCTCTAAACATTTCTAGATTTGAAATATCATCTCCTATGGCATAACCGTTTTCAATAGCAAGCATTACAGAAGTAACTCCATTTTTCTTATTTCGAAGCAAATCTTGAGAGTTATACGCTAACGAAGCTCCTTTATAACCTTCTACATATCTTCTAAATTTTAATAAATTTTCTTTAGCATAGTTTGTTGCTGAATCAAGAGATTTTTTATCTCTCCCTTTTTGCCCTATATATATTGCAAACAAAGCAGCATCTAACCCTCCCTCCTTCATAAGGGGAAAAGTTACCTGCCCAGTAGTGAATCCTTCAAATTTTTTAGGATTATCAATAGATAACGCAGTATCGTTATGAGTATCTATTGAGAAAATCTTTTTATGAAGTCTTTGGGCTTGCTCTTGTAACTCTTTATTACTCTTAGCACCGCTTTGGCTAATTAGCACGCTTGGACACCCCATTAAAAGAGTAACAAGCGAGACAAAACAAACAATTGAAAACTTAATATTTTTCATTTGATTTAATAGAATAGTTAAATGATCTATTTTTTTGTTGGCGATATCCACCAACCCATTTTTTTTGCGAGTAAAACTATTAATGCCGAGGCAACCAAACATGCAACAAGTAGCCATATCCCTAACCCATTCATAAAGAGCATAGGAACAAATGTAATAATAAGAATCTCTACTGGAGCAATCGGCAAATAAGCCAAAGCATAATCGTCCATTGCTTTACTTTCAAGTTTAGGATCAACAATTCTAATAAGAGCAATACCCATTGCCATTGTTCCTGTCCACCAGCCCCAAGCGAAAATAGAGCGCTCGAACCAATATGTTTTACACAATCTTTTACCTAAGTAAAAAGTAATGACCCACACCACTGCAATACCTACTAAAATAAGGACTATTAAAGGCAGTGCATACTTTACAACAACTCCCAACTTAATGGAAGCAACCCCACAGGCTACAAGTAAGTCTGTAAAAGTACTACCCAGTCTAGATGTTTGTCTAGGGCATATATAATCTGAAACACCTGTAGCATCAAAAACTTTTTTGAAAAGGAGCCCCACAATAAAAGAGGCCGAAAATACAGGAATTTCCAATTTAGGGTTATAGACCTTTACTCCCTGGCTAATTAAATAACCAACCAGTGCAACAACAAATACAAAAGCTAAATGGAATGCCAAAGAGTCAATTGAGATAGAAGATGTAGTACTCATACCAGCATCTTCTCTTTGATCTGGAGGTGTAAGCCCTGTTCTTAACTCGTTAGGGAGGTCGTCAAAATTTTGAATAAAGGCAGTATCTCCTTTAACCGTGGCTCTTTTCACCATTATAAGACCTATTACAATTGCCACAACCACCCCTACTGTTGCGGTTGTCATTCCTAAGCTCCGAGCCTCTTCCCATCCCAAAGAAGCAAAACCATCCCCTATAGCAGCTGCAGTCCCATGGCCTCCATAAAACCCTACAGGTAGCATTATTCCAAATGCCGAGTTTAACTGTGGCCATATAAAATTGAGCACAAACAACCCGAACAGACCCATTATTGCCCACTGCAATAACATTCCCAACTGAGCAAACGCCCAAATTGGACCCACTCTACCCGATACCTCTTTAAAGCTAAATTTTGGAGAAGAGAGTGGAAGAGAAGCAAACACAAGAGCAATTAAAACTCCTGCATAAGTACCCAATTGATCTGAGAAAGGGAGCCAACCAAGCCCATTAGGGCCTAATGCCAATCCAAGAAAACCAGCTATAAGCGAAGGTGGGATAAAAAGTTTTTGAATGAATTTTACTTTAACTCGAATAAATTTGCCTGCTAGTAAAAGCGCAAAAATAAGGCCAAAATCTACAAATAAAGTCCAAGGACCATAAACAGAAGAGAGCATAAATTTAGATTAAGTTTAAAATAGGTTATACATTTGACCTCAAATATAGCGTTTTTGGTCTGATTCTTGAACATATAAATAAAAAGAGATAAATTTGTCTTTATGAATAGAACAGTACTCCTTATTATTATTCTTACTCCTTTTTTATTCCTGCAAAAAACCTTGCTATCTCAGGAGAAAGGGTATACTGTTGGTTATAAAGTAGAGGGAAGAGATACTGTATATCAAATTAGCCTAAGGGAAATTTATCACTACTCATGGGATAACACTCGAAAGAAAGGACGCGAATGGAGAGAGTTTTATAAACTTGTCTATAATTTCCAGAAAGTATACCCATATGCTCTCAAAGCCAAAGAGATAATAGAGGAAGCCGATAGTATTATCGCCAACTCTAAATTTAATAGTCGTGAAAAAGAAAAATACATTAAAGCTTTCGAGAAAAAACTTTTTGCCGAATTTGAAAAACCTTTGAGAAAAATGTCTTTCTCTCAAGGGAAGTTGCTTCTTAGGCTAATAGATCGCGAAATAGGCCAAAGTTCTTATTACATCGTAAAAAATTATAGAGGAGGAGCTGCCGCAGGCTTTTGGCAGGGAGTAGCTAAAATATTTGGGTCTGATCTTAAAAAACCTTATGATAGGTTTGGGCAAGACAGATTAACAGAAGAGCTCGTACAGATGTACCAAAGAGGCACATTTGAATATCTTTACTACTCAATATTTCATTAAATAAAAAGAGATCTCTCTATAGTAGGTACTAACCTTTTCTCCACTCCAACTCTTTAACAGCTGTATCGTAAACAAGGTAGTCACAAGAGTGAATCCACTCTCCCAATATATAAAATCCTGCTCCACCTGGAGTAAAATTGTTACCAGGGGTATGAATATGCCCAAATATAAAGTAATCTATATTTTTATCTTTCTCATATTCCGTTGCCACTGGATAGAGAGGGTCTTCTTCCCCTCTAAAAGGGAATTGCTCACCTTTAGTGAGTCTATTGTATTTAGACCATCTAGAAGCAACTGCAAATGCCCATCTAGGATGTATAGAACTAAATAGTTTTTGTAAAACCCAGTTCTTAAAGATTTTTTTAAGAAAAATATGAGATTTTTCACCTGTAAGTTCGTCGCCATGCGCCAAACAAAAATTCTTCCCCTCAATTGAGACAACAGACATCTCTTCAAGAACTATAATTCCTAGCTCCGATTGCAAAAAATCATAGGTCCAAACATCGTGATTCCCTCTGATAAAATATATTTTAACACCTCTATCAAAAAGAGAGCCCAGGGCACCTAGGGTTCGAGAGAAACCCCTTGGGATCACATATTTATACTCATACCAAAAATCAAAAATATCGCCAAGTAAGTAGAGAGAATCTGTATTTTCTGGCAAAGAATATAAAAAACCTGCAAACCTCTTCTCTCTTTGTTCTGGATTAAAAGCTTTTAATCCCAAATGTACATCGGAGACAAAGTAATGTAATTTTGATTCATAGTTAGACATACGCAAAAATAATAGCCACAATTCCTACAACCGCACAATATATGGCAAATCCTTTTAGTTTTGTTCTCTTTACTAAAGCAATCATAGCTTTACAAGCAAGTAATCCCGAAATAAAAGCCGCAACAAAGCCAGCCATTAGAGGAAGCATGGCAATACCAGCATTCACTTCCGATAACTCCCCCGAAATTAATTCAAGAAAAGCCTCTCCCAGAATTGGAATAAGAACCATTAAAAAAGAGAATTTAGCAATATTTTCTCTTTTAACACCCAATAATAAACCAGTAGAGATAGTAGCACCCGAACGCGAAAGACCAGGAATAACTGCTATTGCTTGCGCCACACCAATTATAAAGGCGTTTTTAAAAGTAATCCCCTTTTCCTTAGTCTTAATGGTTGCCGAGAGATAAAGAAGAGAAGCCGTTACTAAAAGCGCAACGCCTACAATTAATAACCCTTCGCCAAAAAGTGATTCAACAAAATCTTTAAAGAAAATCCCTACAATAAAAACAGGAATCATAGAAACCACAATCTTTAGAATATAAGTAGTCTCTTCATTCATCTTAAATTTAAAAAACCCAGCAATCAATTGTGCCACCTCTTTTCTAAAAGCCACAATAGTACTTAATACAGTAGCAGCATGTACAGTAATTTCAAATGCAAGATTACTACTATCTATTCCTAACAACTCTTTTCCTATAGTGAGGTGCCCACTACTACTCACAGGTAAAAACTCTGTAAGGCCCTGAACAATTCCTAGAATAATCGCTTCTATAAAGCTCATTTATTTAGATTTAGGCTTATACATTATTGCGAAAATCTCAACCACAAATCCTGCAAGAATAAAAAGAGGAGCAAGTGTTACTCTTCTAAAACTGAACATCTCTTTTTCTGGGAAAATGGAAGGATCGGTAGCGCCGCCCCCAGTCATAAGTACGTAACCAATTATCATTAAAACGAGCCCCATCACAAGGTAAATGACATTCTTAATTGGTATTGCAAACCTTCCTGAATCCATAATAATAAACTTTTTATGTTAATAATTAAATTAAATCTTAATCTTACAAGCTAGATAAATATATTGATAATATTAGTAATAGATATCGTCTCCAGACATTGAGATTAGCCTATTGGCTATAAAGAAAGTACTCAAAACGCATAATATAACTCCCAATATAGGCACTCCAATTATAACAAGATTAATCATTTGTATGTCCAAAATTGAAAAAAGGTCGGGAAGATCTCTCTCCATTATATGTACTATTATACTCATTAACACTACAGATACTAACCCAGAAACGAGCCCCTGCCACAACCCTTTTATTAGTAAAGGTTTTCTAATAAAAGACCTTTTTGCACCAACTAATTTCATAGTATAAATCACAAACCTTTTTGAATATAAATTGAGGCGTACTGTATTGTTAATTAGTACAAATGAGATAAACATAAGCAAAAGGATAAGGATACCAGATACATAGCCTATTTTCTCTACATTATCATTTATAATCTTTACAAGTGATTCTTGATATACCACTTCTCTAACTAAAGGTATGGCAATAAGTTCTTTTTCTATCATTACAAGAGAGTCACTCTCAATATATTTAGCCTTTAAAAAAATATCTATAGATACAGGAATAGGATTAATTTCGAAAAGATCTAAAAAGTCATCTCCAAGAATCTCCTTCATCTCATGTGCACCCTGTTCTTTGGATATATAATCTAGTTTTTTGACATATCTTTTATTTAAAAGAAGATCAAAAACTTGCTTGGCTTCTACATCAGACGCTACCTCTTCAAAGATCATAGATAGCTTAATATTCTCTTTAAAATAGGCCGAAACTGAATTTGCATTTACAGCCAAAAGAGCAAAAAGACCGGCAAGCAGCAACACCATGCTAATGCTAATCACCGACGATAGATATGACTGAATAAGTCTTCTGTATACTATGTTTTTCTCCCTTTTTTTCATTTTTTTAATAAGATTCAAAGATACATAAAATGTCTTATTAAATTAATTTTATTATCTTTGTGGAGAACTTATATTAAATTTTCAACAAAATGCATGAGCCTAAAAGAGTCCTTTATGTAAGCTCGGAAATTTATCCCTATTTACCCGAAACAACAATATCTAAAGTGGGACGTTTTTTACCTCAAGGAGCCCAAGAGCGAGGTAGTGAAATTCGTTCCTTTATGCCAAAGTACGGAACAATTAACGAAAGAAGAAATCAACTTCACGAGGTAATCCGGTTATCTGGAATGAATATTATTATTAATGATTTAGATAGACCTCTAATCATTAAAGTATCTTCAATATCCTCTGCAAGAATGCAAGTCTATTTTATAGATAACGAAGATTATTTCGCACGTAAATTTATCTATGGCGACGAACGAACAGAATATTTCCCAGACAACGACGAGAGAGCAATTTTCTTTGCGAGAGGCGTACTAGAAACAGTAAAAAAACTACGTTGGAAACCAGATATTATTCATTGTCAAGGATGGATTTCACATTTTCTGCCACTTTATTTACGCAAGGTGTATGCAGATGATCCTATCTTTGCAGATAGCAAAGTAATTTTATCTCTATATAACGAAGGCTTAGACCAAACCTTTAATGACCAAACCAAATCTAAGATCTTGGTACCTGGAATAAAAAATAAAGATTTAGATGTTCTAACACCACTAAATGGCATAAATCTTGCTAAATTAGCAATGCAATACTCCAATGGCGTTATTATTGGCGAGGAAAATTTAGACAAACAATTGAAAGATGTAGCAGATAGCTACTCTCTTCCTTCTCTAGACTACATAGATACTTCTGACAACAGCACCGCATATATGGATGAGTATATTAAATTTTACGACAAAATTTTTGCTAAGAAATGATAATTAAGAACATTTTACGTTCTACAGCAGCGCTCGCGCTTTCTCTTTTTTTGTTTACATCTTGTATTGAAACAGACAAAACAACAGGTGCTTCACTAGTACCGGGAGATCACATACTCAAAGTTAAAACTATTGGCTTTGACGTTCCAGTTCAAATGAAACTTTCAGACAGTTTGCAAACAGTTTATTCTGGTGCACTAACAATTGGCTCCTACAAAGATCCCGATTTTGGATCTATGCAAGCCTCTACTGCATTTCAGTTTATTCCTGCTTTCCCAAGTCATGATTTTGGGGAAGCGCCTTTGGCAAAATCTTTTAAGATGCACTTAACAATTGAGAACAAGACATTCTTTCGTGAAGAAGATCGTTATTTGCCTCAAAATATTAATGTTTACAGATTAACCAAAGACTTAGATTCAACAACTGCCTACAATAACTCCATCAAAGATGCAGACTTTCTACCCCAACCACTTAGTTTGGGAGGGAATGTTTTTTTTGGAAAAGATACAATGGTAATAGAAATCTCTTTAGGCTATGCTCAGGAGCTTATTACAGCCGAAAAGGGAGAGAGAGATAGCTTGGCTCTATTCTTAAAAAAATTCAAAGGTCTATATATGACAGCCTCTGGCCAACCAGGGTCTCTAGAGGGAGGGAGAATAAATTCTTTCACACCTAATAGCCTCTATTTCATTATGACATACCGCCATAAAGACTCAAAGAAAAATATAGATAAAGACAGTACTATTTCATATTTCATTCCCAATGATGGGCCACATGTAAATCGTTTCAATCACTCTTCAAAATATCTAGAAGAGATAAATCCTCAAACTCAAATATTTTTAGAAGGGTTTGCGGGAATTAAGCCTTATATAGATTTTAATCAAGTTAAGAATAGTGTATCTAATTGGGCAACACAAAATAATATTGATATAAGTAAGCTAATAATAGCAAAAGCAGAGATCCGTTTACCATTTGAATATCCTCAAGACTTTACTAGATTGAACTACTATCCAACTCAATTATTCTTATGTACACGCAAAGATAGAGCGAATAACAAACCCATTACATATGAACCTATAGCAGATATTTCATATAATGCATTCAATGGCTCAATAAACCGTTCTCTTAAATATTATTCATTAAATATAAGCTCATATCTTCAAAAGGTGATTAGAGGTGATTATACTGGATTGGACTTACAAGGATATGTCGCTCCTATATTTGAAAATAGTGACAGCCAAACTGGGGTTTCATATTTCTATATCCAAAACAATCTATATTCAAAAGCAATTTTGAATGGCAATGGTGTAGCAAATCATCCTAGACTTATTCTCACCTATTCTGTGATGCCATAAGTACAAATCTAAAAGCACCAGCTCATTTAGAATCAATAAATAATAGATATAGAACCAATAAATAAAAAGAGTGTCAAAAATTTGACACTCTTTTTATTTATTCTATTTTAAAACCTTTTAAATCTTCTTAAAAACTACGCAAGAGTTGTGGCCACCAAACCCGAAGGTATTATTCATGGCTACATTAACTTCTCTTTTCTGAGCTTTATTGAGAGTTAGGTTTAACTTGTAATCAATTTCGGGATCTTCATGTTCAAAGTTGATAGTTGGCGGGATTACTCCAGATTGCATAGCATGAATACAAGCCAATGCTTCTACCGACCCTGCAGCACCAAGCAAGTGACCTGTCATAGATTTGGTTGCACTTATATTAAGTTTATAGGCATGCTCTCCAAAAACGGCTTTAATTGCTTTTAGTTCGGCAATATCTCCGCGAGGAGTAGCTGTACCATGAACATTAATATAATCTACAGATTCCAAATCAATACCTGCATCTTCTAGACAAAGTTTCATCACGTTTATTGCACCGAAGCCTTCGGGATGAGGAGCTGTTATATGATAAGCATCGGCAGTCATTCCGCCTCCTGCTATTTCACAATAAATTTTAGCACCTCTAGCAATTGCATGCTCATATTCTTCAAACACAAGAATAGCCGAACCCTCTCCCATTACAAATCCATCTCTACTATTATCAAATGGTCTAGATGCTGTTTTGTAATTTTCATTATTAGTAGACATTGCCTGAGCAGAGTTAAATCCACCTACACTAGGTACAGTAATTCCTGCTTCTGACCCCCCAGTAATAATAATATCGGCCTTACCTAGGCGAATATTATTAAGCGCATCTATCATAGCATGTGTAGAAGAAGCACAAGCCGACACAGTAGTGTAGTTTGGGCCTCTAAATCCATATTTCATTGCTATCATGCCGGGAGCAATATCGGGAATCATTTTAGGAATAAGAAAAGGGCTAAAACGAGGGATTTTACCTCCCTCGCAATAAGCCTGAATTTCTAGGAATAGAGTTTCAATACCACCTATTCCTGTCCCTAAGATAACGCCAATTCTATCGGAGTTCTCTACTTCTATATCAATTAAGCTATCTGCAATAGCTTCGGCAGTAGCAATAAAAGCATACTGCGTAAAGCGATCTAATTTGCGTTCTTCTTTTTTATCGATACCGAATTTTGCGGGATCATAATCCTTGATTTCACAAGCGAATTTGGTTTTAAAAAGGGAAGTGTCGAAACGGGTAATGAGGTTCGCTCCGCTGAGCCCTGCGTCCAGATTATTAAAATACTCTGAAACACTATGGCCTAAGGGATTAATAGTCCCTATACCAGTTATTACAACTCTTTTTAATTGCATAAAACTTTTGTAAAATTACTTGGTATTGTTCTCGATGTAAGTTATAGCGTCTCCAACTGTAGCAATCTTCTCAGCAGCCTCATCTGGAATTGTTATACTGAAAGCTTTTTCGAACTCCATGATAAGTTCTACAGTGTCCAAAGAGTCGGCACCCAAATCGTTAGTAAAACTAGCTGCTGGAGTTACCTCCGATTCCTCAACGCCTAACTTGTCAACGATGATGGCTTTAACCTTTGCATTTATGTCTGCCATGATTCTAAATAATTAGTTAATAAAATTTGTTTGTAATTCAAAATTAGTGTGCAAAGAAACAAAAAAATATTCAAAAATGAAAATATAAAGGCAGTATAAATTCAATTAGCT
>CAYIYT010000036.1:0-21946 GCA_964367735.1 uncultured Muribaculaceae bacterium | reverse complement strand
ACGCTAAACTTACATTTACTGCATTTAATCCTCTTCTACCTTGTTCAAGATCAAATGTTACTTCGTCGTTGTCTTTAATTCTTGATTTTAGACCTGAAGAGTGTACAAAATAGTCTGTTCCGGTCTTTTCGTCTTTAATAAAACCAAATCCTTTAGTTTCATCAAAGAATTTTACTGTTCCTTTGTTCATGTTGTTAATTTGTGTCCCGCGAAGATATGGATAAAATATTAATAAACAATTATTATTTTAAATAATTAAATAATAATTATTTAAAATAAGTACAATCTCTTATTAATAAGCAATTTACTTAAGAGATGTAATAGTTGGATGTGAGTGCAAATTATAGCTAGACATCTCTTTCATAAGTGTCTGAATTGTCTCTTTCACGCTTATTATTCTATCTGCTCTAAAAGCATTAGTACCTGCAAAAGCATAACCTTTATTAAAATTGCCTTTAAATGCATTATATAATGCTACCATTATACAATAAGGACTCTTACTGTAATCACATGTTTTTATGCAATGAAAAGGGCACTTCTTAGGCCTTTCTAAACCATCTTTTACTCTCTCAAGAAAATTAGATAAAATGGCACGGCCTGGAAGGCCCACTGGGCTATTTATAATTGTTATATCAGATTCATGAGCATTTAAATAGCTCTGTTTAAATTTAATAGAGGCATCGCACTCATCTGTTGTAACAAAGCGAGTTCCCATTTGAACAGCCGAGGCGCCAAGATCTAACATTCTCTGAATATCACTCCCGTTATAGATACCACCTCCAGCAATAATAGGGATTTTCCTACCAATTCTCTGTTCTAAGGGTTTTAAATTATTTATAAGATCGGGTAGAAGTTCTTCCAAAGAAAAATGAGTGTCTGAAATTTGAGATTCTTTATATCCAAGGTGACCTCCTGCCTTGGGCCCCTCAAGTACTATAGCATCTGGGACGTAATTATAATTGCTAATCCATTTCTCGCAAATTAATAACGCTGCTCTGCTAGAAGAGACGATTGGAACTAGTTTAGTTATACTATCTTTTGTAAGAAAAGAGGGTAAATCTAAAGGAAGGCCTGCTCCTGCAAATATAATATCGGCTTTAGCGGCAATAGATGTTTTAACCATATCGGCAAAATTTGTAAGAGCTACCATAATATTAATTCCAATAACTCCTTTAGCCTTTTCCTTCGCTTTTCTAATCTCTTCCTTTAATCCAAAAATAGATGCTTCTACGTAATTAGTAGAATAGTTTTTATATAACAATCCCAAGCCAGCACATGAAATAACCCCTATTCCGCCTTCATTTGCTACTGCAGATGCAAGTCCAGAAAGAGAAACGCCTACTCCCATACCACCTTGAACAATTGGAACCGATAATTTAAGGTTCCCTATCGAAAATTCATTCATTTTTTTGTTTGTAAGTTAATTATAATTTGAGCATCCAATAATATTTCTTGTTTAAAAGGCAAATATCATCACCAACAAGTTGATTAAGTGGCGCTTAGAAAAGAGAGTAAATTACACTCTTGTAAATAAAAAATATAATACCTTATGTTTTTTACAAACCGGCAGGGAAAATAACGGGTCTATAATTTATCTGAAAATAGAAATAGCAACCTTTATCTTCTTCAGATCTGACAAAAACATTACTCCCCATCATATTAACATAGGCTTTTACTATAGAGAGCCCCAAACCAGTTCCCTCATAAGGGCGGTTCATAGATTGCTCTACTTGAATAAACCTATTAAAAATAACACTTAGCCTATCTGCTGGTATACCAATCCCAGTATCTTTAACATAGAATAATAACTTATTATCTTCAAGAAGATAGCCAAATTCAATTTTGCCAACATTAGTAAATTTAAGAGCATTATTTATAAGCTTAGAGAAAACTGAAGTTAATTTGGGTCTATCTATAATAATAAGAGAATCTTCATTAGCTAAGCCTTTAAAGCAACTCAACTCTAAGTTCTTTTCGGAAGCAGCCTTCAAATTAATATTATATAAATAATCAATAATTTCATTTAAATTTACCTTGCTCTCTTCCAAAGTAATCTGGTTTGATTCAATCTTAGCTATCTCAACAATATCATTAAGAGTATTTAGAATTCTATCATTATTTTTTTTAAGCAGATCCATATAGATAGCCTTTTCTTCCTTGGTTACCTCCGATGTTTGAAGAAAATCTATAAAGCCTGTAATAATATTTAGCGGAGTACGAATTTCATGGCTTAAATTTGCAAGAAATGAAGTTTTCATTTTATCACTTTCCTCTGCTTTTTCTATAGCAGATAACAACTCCTGTTCTCTTTTAATGTTTTCAGAATTATCTCTAATAATAACTAAGACGCTCCCTGGATAATTTGTAATATCGTGCTTCTCTACAATATAGTGCAATTTAGCTTTACCTTCAATCAATTCAACAATTTGCCTTGGAGCAGGATTTAACACAATATTTCTAAATGTTTCCGCTTTTAATTCCAGTATCTTAAAATCAATTCCTGTTACATCCTTTTTATTAATACCCAAGTATTCTCGTGCCCATTTATTAATATCTTGAACTCTATCAATAGAATCTAGGACAATTATACCTTCTTTTAAACTTTCGAACAAAGTTTCTCTAGCTACTGGTACAAGATCTAAAAATTTATTACCAAATATTGCAATCGCTAGAAGTATCCCGCTTAAAACCATACTTAACGGAACAAGATCAAAGCCAGGTACAATATTTTTTGATGTAATGTAAAAAACACTAGCTATCCAAGGGCACATAGATGCTATAAAAATTATTGTCCCCTGGAATTTAAAGTCTGCTCTGTGATTTATTATAAAGCTTACTAAGTATATTGAAGAAGTTAGAAATAAAAGATAATTATAACCAACATTACCGATCCAGAAACCAATCCCATGATAATATTCAAGTAGATTGGTCTTTGCAGATATTGGAGAATAACCTGCCCATATTAGGCTATGATAATCATTAGTTAGAGTAAGAATCAAAACAATAAAAGGAACAATAGATAAAAGCAAAATTATTTTTCTTGTTAGTAATTTATCTTTACCTACAAATCTAAAAACAAAAAAAGCATAAAATAAGGGAGTTGTAACAGCTCCCAAATAAGCGATTTTTGACCACAATATTTTATCCTCTAAAGTTGGTGAAGCTGTTTCAAAAATTACAAAGAAAGAATAGATACCTGATGCCACCATTAACATTGCAAGCTCTTTAGCTCCTCGTTCGTTCTTTTTTTGCCAAGCCAAGTAAGCAACAAAGAAAGAGACAAAACTCGAAGCCAAGAAAAGTAGGGAAAATAATGTATAGGTATAGTCGCTCATTCAACAAAAGTATCTAAAAATAACTTTATAATACAACGATTATAACTTTTTTTCATTACTTTTATAAGATAAATAATAAACAATTAGACATGAAAAATGCCCTAGTTTTACTAACAATTCTATTCTGTGCAGCAACATTATTTGCACAGCAAAATAGAGAGATAGACAACTTGGCGGAACCAAGAGTCTATGATGCAAAGTACAATTTAGTTAGCTCTTCTACTGATGATGTATATGGGTACAAACCAAAAATGAACCTATTTAAAGTTAATCTTTTAGGGCTACCAATTAGGACTTTCTCCTTTCAGTACGAAAGGGTCATTAATAAAGTAATATCTGTTGGCATCTCTTATAGAAATATGCCAGAAGGAAATTTGCCTTTTAAAAATCAAATTATTAATTCTATGGGCGATAGCGACATTGAAACCGAAAATACTATAAGAGAATTTAAAATCGCTAATTATGCCATTACTCCCGAAGTTCGTTTTTATCTAGGTAAAAAAGGATATGGTAGAGGATTTTACATTGCACCATTTTATATGAATGCTGGATATAAAGCAAGTAATTTCAACATCCATTATGAAGATGAATTCAATAATAAACAATCTCTTGCTCTTTCTGGTGATATAAAATCTAATACATTTGGGATTTTATTTGGAGCACAATGGTCGCTTAGTAAATACGTTGTATTAGATTGGTGGATTCTTGGTCCACATATCGGTAAAAGCAAAGGAAATTTAACAGGTATAGCAACCCCTCCACTCTCTCCTGATGCACAAGCCAATATAAGACAAATATTAGAAGATTTTCAAATCCCTTTTGTTGATAAAGAAGTTACTGTAAATTCTCAAGGAGCGGTTTTAGGCTTAGGCGGAAAATGGGCAGGGCTTAGAGCTGGGTTAGCTCTTGGTGTAAAATTTTAAGAGCCATAATCACTTAATTAATTGAATGAAAAATGAACGAAAATAATTCTATTGTAGTATTCTTGGGCACAGAATGGCAAGCCCAAATGGTAAAAGGGCTTCTAGAGGCTTCAGATATAACTGCTTTTATTAAAGATGAAATTATAGGGACTTTGCTTCCTTACAGCGGTGGTGGAAGTATTTCAGTAAAAGTAGTTATTCAACATAAAGATATTGAAAAAGCAAAGCCCATAGTAGAAGAATATATGAAAAATATGCAAGAAAGCTAATCCTTCTCTATAAAAAATCTATCTTTGTTTAAAATTAATGCATATGAAAAAAGACAAAGAAGAGACAGGGCCAATAGGGAATCTTGAAAATCTAGCAGGCTCTGCTAAAGAGTATATGGATATGCGCATAGACTCGTTTAAACTTAAAATGGTAGAAAGTCTTTCATTGCTTTTCTCCAAAATTGTATATGTTCTGCTTTTAATTGTTGTTTTGGGAATAGCAGTTGCTTTATTGGCATCGGCCTTGAGTTGGTATTTAGGAGAGCTCTTAAACTCTAGAGCTATAGGAGCTCTAATTACAGCAGGAGTTTTCATCTTATTTGCAATAGTAGTTATTTTAAAAAGGAAGAACCTTCTCATAGATTCTATGGTAAAGATGTTTATCCCCATGTTCTTTGAAAAAAACAACTTAACAGACTTAGAGGAGAAATAGTAATGGGAAAACAGAAACAGTATTTGCATATAAAAAGCATGTCTCAGCTCCAAACTGAGAGAATTAAGCTAGATGGAGATATTAAAATTAAAGAAGCTTTATTTAATATTCACTACTACAGGTTGAGGGATGGAATAAGAATTGAAAATTTATTATCGTCATTTATCTCTAAATTCTCTATTATAATGCCTATTATTTTATCGGCAACTCAAACTTTAAAAAAGTTTTTCAATTCTGCTCTATCTCTTTTCAAATCAAAAATAGAAGATATCAGACAACCACAAGAAGAGTGTGATTCGAATGAATAACCAATTTTAAATTAATTAAACAATATAAAAATATTCATGAAGTACTTTAAAATTATGTTAATTGCTACAGCTCTAGGGCTTTTTGCAAACTCCTGTGGTTCAGGGACAAAAAATGTTCAAGAAGAACAATTTAAATATCTTGCCGATGAATTTGCCGATTTAAAAATTATTCGGTACCGTATACCAGGCTGGGAATCACTCTCTTTAAATCAAAAAGAATATATCTACCATTTAAGCGAAGCAGCAAAAGCGGGCAGAGATATTTTTTGGGACCAGAATTTCAAGTACGGGCTAAAAGTTCGTAAGGTTTTGGAGACAATATTCGAGAATTACAAAGGAGAAAGAGAGAATCTAGATTATTCTCAATTCACAGTATATGCAAAAAGGGTATTTTTTAGTAACGGAATACACCATCACTATGCAGAAGATAAATTTATCCCAGAATGTAGTAGTGAATATTTCGCTAAACTCATGGAAGAAAGTGGCCAAGAAGAACTTATAGGCGAAATTATACCATTATTATATGATCCAACTCTTTACCCACAAAGAAAAAATATTACTGGGAAAGGAGACCTACTTCTAGAGAGTTCCGTTAACTTTTACGATGGAGTATCAAGGGACGAAGCAGAGAAGTTTTATGCTACAATGGAAGACCCTAAAGATTCACAGCCAATTTCATATGGTTTAAATTCTAGATTAGTAAAGCAAAACGGTATTATTGCCGAAGAAACATATAAATTAGGAGGGCTATATGGAGCTGCAATAGAACAAATAATAGCTCATTTGGAAAAAGCAGCTGCAGTTGCCGAGAATGAAAGACAAAAGGAGTATATAGCTCTTTTAATAGACTATTATAAAACTGGAGATCTTAAAACTTGGGATCAATATAACATAGCTTGGGTAAAAGACACAGAAAGTCAGGTAGATTTCATTAATGGGTTTATTGAAAACTATAACGATCCATTGGGGATGAAATCTACATGGGAAGCAGTAGTTAACTTTAAAGATATTGAAGCATCAAAAAGGACAGAAATCATAAGTACTAACGCACAGTGGTTCGAAGACAACTCTCCAGTAGCCAATGAATATAAGAAAAAAGAAGTTAAAGGAGTCTCTGCAAAAGTAATTACTGTTGCACAACTTGGTGGAGATTGCCACCCTACTTCTCCTCTTGGGATTAATCTTCCTAATGCCGATTGGATTCGCAAAGAACATGGATCTAAATCTGTAACAATTGCAAATATTAGTGAAGCATACAATATGGCTGCCGATGAATCCCCTAAGAGCATTACTACTGAATTTGCTTGGGACGAAAATGAGGTAGCTTTGTTAAAAGAGTATGGAGCTATTACCAACAACATCCACACAGATCTTCATGAATGCCTTGGGCACGGTTCTGGTCAATTAAGAGAAGGCACTTCTCCTAATGCATTAAAAGAATTTAGCTCTCCACTAGAAGAAGCTAGAGCAGACATCTTCGCTCTTTACTATATGGCCGATCCTAAAATGGTTGAACTTAATATTTTCCCTAACCAAGAAGCATATAAAGCCGCTTATCTATCTTATATTAGAAATGGAATCTTTACTCAATTTGTTAGAATAGATTTAGGTAAAAACGTAAGCCAAGCTCATATGCAAGGGAGGAAACTGATTGCCGAATGGTGCTACGAGAAAGGTAAAAACGATAATGTAATCGAGAAAAAAACTAGAGAGAACAAAACCTATTTTGTAATAAATGACTATGAGAAATTAAGAGAGATTTTTGGTTCTCTTCTTAATGAGCTTCAAAGGATAAAATCTGAAGGAGACTATCTAGCTGGTAAAAAGCTTATTGAACAATATGGTGTTAACATAGATCCTCTGCTTCATAAAGAATTAATAGCAAGATATGCTTCTTTAGAGCTAAAACCTTATGGAGGTTTTATTAACCCAAATATAATTCCAGTAGAAAAAGGTGGAATAATTATTGATTATAAAGTAGAATATCCTAAAGATTTTCTAGAGCAAATGCTTGAATACGGGAAAAAATACTCAACATTATAAAAAACTTAATTGCCCGTAATTAACTATTAAAAAAAGTTTAATTAAAGTTTGATAAAACACAATAATTAACCAATAGCAATAAATAAAGAGGCTGTCTAAAACTAGACAGCCTCTTTATTTAATATTATGATTATTTTACATTGTTTCAGGATCTTCGGCATCTATATTGCCCGACCATAAATACTTATTAGTCTCTTTTATAAGAACTTTGGAGAGAAGCAATAAAGCAATTAAGTTAGGAATTGCCATAAGAGCGTTCATGCTATCTGCAATACCCCATACCAGAGAAAGATTTAAAATAGCACCAATAAATACAGCTACTATCCATAAAAATCTATAGTAAATAATAACTTTTTTCCCTCCTAAGTATTCAACAGCTTTCTCGCCATAATAGGACCATCCCAAAATTGTAGAAAAAGCAAATGTTATAATTCCAACAGAGAGAATAAGTGAACCAACATATGGAATTTTGTCAAAAGCAGCTTTGGTAAGCGCTGCCCCTTGAGTATGATCTATATCTGGATGAGCAATTATTGAACTCACAAGCACCAATCCTGTAAGAGCACATACAATAACTGTATCCCAAAAAGTACCAGTAGATGATACCAATGCTTGCCTAACAGGATTTCTAGTTTGGGCAGCTGCAGCAACAATAGGAGCCGATCCCAAGCCAGATTCATTAGAAAAAAGACCACGTGCAATACCAAATCTAGCCGCCATCATTACAGTTGTTCCAACAAATCCACCACCAGCAGCTCTTGGAGAAAATGCCGAGCTAAATATAAGATTAATAGTCTCTTTTAAGTAAGGAGCATTTACATACAATATAAATAAGCAGCCAAGCACATAGAATATTGCCATAAATGGAACTAAGGTGCCACACACTTTTGCTATTCCTTTAACACCAAAAAGGATTACCATGGCAGTAGCAATACTTGTAACAATACCTGTTGTAAAAGGAGAGATTGCATAAGTTTCATGAAGCAGTAGTGCAATTGAATTTGCCTGCACTGTGTTACCTATACCAAAAGCAGCAATCGCAGTAAAGATGCAAAACAAAACCGCTAACCACTTCATTTTTAGCCCTTTTTCTAATGCATACATTGGACCTCCAAGCATAGTGCCATCTTCTGTTTTAACTCTGTATTTAATTGCCAACAAGCCTTCGGAATATTTAGTAGCAATGCCAAAAACCCCAGTAATCCAACACCATAAAACAGCTCCAGGGCCGCCTAATGCAACAGCTGTAGCTACACCAATAATGTTTCCAGTGCCTATTGTAGCAGCCAAAGAGGTTGCCAAGGCTCCAAATTGGCTAACATCACCACAACCTGCTTTGTCTTTTACTACCGACAATCTTATAGCCGTAAAAATTTTTCTCTGAGGGAATTTTAAGATTACTGTCAAATATAGGTGCGTCCCAAGGAGTAATGCAATCATTGGCCATCCCCATAAAAAGGCACTAACCTGCCCTACAATAGCAGAAAAGTTTTCCATAATTTTAGTTTATAGTTTTTGCTTTAGTTAAGTATCTTTGCAAAGATAAAAAAATGAGTAAATTTTGCAATACAAAAATAAAATTGAAAAAACATCTATTTATAACTCTTGCAACGCTTTTTGTAGTATTGGGAACAATAGGAATATTTGTACCACTTCTCCCAACAACTCCCTTCTTGCTGCTTGCTGTTTATTTTTACATGAACTCTTCAAAAAAACGTCTTAAATGGCTATTGAATAATAAATTCTTAGGCCCATATATAAGATCATACTTTTCTAAAGAAGGAATTTCCATACAATTAAAGATAAGAACGCTATCAATTTTATGGATAACAATAATTTCTTCAATAGTATTTGCTACAGACAAACCAATGGTAAGAGTATTTCTTATGATTATAGCTATTGGGGTAACAATACATATTCTGATGAAAAAGACAAAAGAAAAGGGGCCAAAATAACTTTGACCCCTTAATGCTCTATAATAGTTAAAACCACATTTGCCATTAAATCACCTAACCTAAAACAACACCTCTAGCCTTCATAACTATAGAGCATATATATTGATCTGCATAGCAGATTCTCTTTAATTATAGTATCTCTTTTACAGCTACCATCACTTTGTCGTAATCTGGTTCGTCTATAATATCTTTCGTTACTTCTACATATTTAACTACTCCCGATTTATCAATAACTACAACTCCTCTTGCAAGAAGTTGATTTTCTTTAACAAGAAAACCATATTCTAGGCCAAATTTAGAAAATTTAAAATCCGATAATGTATGAATATTATTAATACCCTCGGCAGCGCAAAAACGACCTAGTGCAAATGGTAAATCTTTTGATATCGTGATAATTACCACATCATCTGATAGTTCAGTTGCTTTTTTATTAAATGCACGTGTTTGGTTTGCACAAACAGGAGTATCAATAGACGGAAATACGCTCACAATTACAACTTTATTTTTGAAATCAGAAAGTCTAATATCCTTCAATGTATTATCAGATGCAATTATCTCAGGAGCCTTATCTCCAATTTTTACGGGATTACCAACTAACGTTACAGGCGCACCTTTAACTGCAAATATATTTTTTCTTTCAACCGACATCAAATTTGTCATTTCTTGATAGTTCAACGGAGTCTGCATAGTAAATTTATTATTTAATAATTATTTGTAAATGAAAAGGATTGAAGTAAAGCACGAACCTTTACCACCTCGCTAAATAATAACAACATTACATATAAATTGTTTACTTTTGGAAAAAATATAGATTATGAAAAGAAACATAAAACAAATACTGCATTTAACACTAGTATCGCTAATTCTATTCTCTATTATTACATCCTGTGAGAAAAAAGAGACTCCTTCTCCCTCAGATCCTCTTGATCCCATTAAAAAATATACCTTAGCTATGATGAACGACATCTATTACTGGTATAAAGATGTTCCTCAAAATATAAATCCAAAGCCAATAAATAATATTTTTAATTATTTTGACACTCTGCTTGTACCAGTAGATAGGTGGTCGTGGATGATGACTGGACAAGAATATCTTAGCTCAGAATCTGGCATAGTTGAAACTTATGGCATATCCATAAGCCAGCCTATAGAATACTATGAAGACTATAGCATTCGAGTTAGATTTGTTCATCCTAACTCTCCTATGGCAGAGAAGGGAATTAAAAGAGGGTATGAGCTTACGCATCTTAACAATACACCCGTTATGACCCTTGTGAATAATGGTACATTTAATACAGTTTTTGCGCAAAAATCAAATTCTTTCACTTTTAAAAATCATGATGGAGAAAGCACTACTTTTAATGCAAGTGCAAGAATTGTAAGCACTCGCTCTGCTCTTAAAACAGCTGTATATGGTCCATTAGATTATCCTGGGTTACAGTATAATGTTGGTTACTTTCACTATATGTCTTTTAAAGCAGGTATGTTAGATGATATTACAAATGCTATGACAACATTAAAAAATGCAGGGGTAAAAGAGCTAATACTAGATTTAAGATATAATGGAGGAGGAGATAGTAGAGCCACCTCATTACTTGCAAACTACCTAGCGTCTGAAGGTGCAAATAATAAGCTATTAGCAAAAAGAGAACATAATGACAAATATAGATCTGAAGATTCCGATCCTTCTACCCAAACAATAATTGAACGTATAGAAGGCTCTTTAAACTTAGATAGACTATTTATACTCACTACAAAAGGGAGCGCCTCTGCAAGCGAAGTTATTTTAAATGGTTTAGACCCCCTTATGAATGTTGTGCATGTGGGGACTCAAACATACGGTAAGCCAAACGGAATGTATGTTTATGCCTATCCTGCAGGAGATTACGAAAATCCAAAATTTGTATTTCTTCCAATCTGTTTTTTTAGTGTAAACAGCGTAGGATATGGCCATTATATAGATGGAATAGTACCTGATTACTACAGACCAGACGATCTTTACCACGACTTTGGTCTAGAAGATGACTGGGTTAATTCCATTATGCATTTTATTACCAAAGGTATTTTCCCTGAACTTCCTCCTAAAGCGCATCAAACATACTCAGTACACCCTAAGAATAAAATTAATCTACCCGAAGATAACAAGCATTATGGTGTATATAAAGATAATCTTAACCGAAATTAAAAACCATTAAGATTAAAATACAACGTAGGTAAAAGGAGTAGAAATCCTATAACAATCAAAAGAACAATAAAAGGGAGTATTAACTTAAACCACTTCCCATATGGAACTCTTGCAATGGTTAGTACAGCAATAAGTACTCCCGATGTAGGAGTTATCATATTTGTGAACCCATCTCCAAACTGAAATGCCAAAACGGTTGCCTGTCTAGAAACTCCAATAAGATCGGAGAAAGGTGCCATTATTGGCATTGTAATGGCAGCTTTGGCACTTGCCGAAGGAATTACAATGTTAATAAAAGTTTGAATTAGATACATTATTCCTAAAGAAGCCTCACGGCCAGCATTATCCATAGCCGAAGACATTTTGTGAAGAATAGTGTCTACTACATGTGCATCTTCAAGAATAACAATAATACCAGCTGCCAACCCTACCACTAAAGCAGCAGAGAGAATATCTTTAGCCCCTTCGGTCAATTTAGCAACTATCTCATTTGCGCTATAATTTGCTGCTATCCCACTTAATATTCCAAGTGCAAGAAATAGTGCCGATATTTCTCCAATATACCATCCATAGCCCATAACGCCCACAACCAATAGTATAATTGTAAAGAATAGTAAATTTAAAACAAAAAAATGAACCGATTTACGCAGAGCTTTATATCCTAAAATTGCAAAAAGAGCCGTTAGTACAGGAATTAAAAATGGAATATCAAAAACAGACCCTCCTATTTTAATTGTAGTATGATAATAAAAGACCGAAAACAGGATCATAGCTACCAACGTAATTGCATATGAAACCCAAGCCGATTTGGGAGTATGGTATTCAATGGTCTCCTCTTTTTGAAGTTCTGCTTTTTCTCTCCAATATTCATCTTCATTGTAAAGCATAGACTTTTTAGGATCTTTATGAATTTTGTTGGCATACCAAAGAACCACAGAGATTGTAACTACATTTAAAACTACCCAACAAAATAAGCGATACTCTATTCCAGAAAATATGGGAAGTCCAGCAATATCTTGTGCAATTCCAATTGTAAAAGGATTTAGAATAGCACCGGCAAAACCAACATGCGCTGCAACATATACCATTGCTAAACCTGTAATGGAATCATAGCCCATAGAAACTGCCAGAGGAATAATTATTATTGTAAAAGCAATAGTCTCTTCGCTCATGCCAAAAACAGCTCCAAAAATGCTGAACATTAACATTATCAGAACTATAATAACATTGTTTACCCCTATCTTGCGAAGAATTTTATTCTTTTCGAGGCCTTTTGTAAACTTAAGAAACGAAAAAATTCCAGCATCTATAGCTTTACATGAATTAACAACCCAAAAAGCAGCTCCAATAACTAGAATAAATACAATGATACCTGCCTGTCTTGTAAATCCTTTATAAAATGCAGTAAGCACTTGCCAACTTTGTGGAGTGCTCTGCTTATAACTGAATTCTAATGTCTCTTTGTTATATTCGCCACCTGGAATAATAAACGTAATACCAGCACTTATTATAATAAGAGCAAATATTATCACAAAGGTGTGGGGGATTTTAAACTTCTTACTTGAGGTCATAGTTTTTGTTTGCAAAAATCGTCAAAAAAAACTGTAAAACACAATCGATACGGGATAATCACCAAAATAAAACATAATCCTAAAGCATAAACTAAATAATTATTATTAAGTTTGATAAAAATCCACAATATGAATAAACAATTTACACTACTCGTGCTTGTAGCTCAAATGCTACTTTGCTTTTCGAATGTTCAAGCGCAAGATGCTGTTGTGTCAAAAGTAATTGAAACTGCAGCCAAAGAAAACCTCACAATGCACCATTTAGATGTTTTATCAAACCGCATAGGTGGTAGATTATTAGGATCTGATGCTTATGAGAACGCCACCTATTGGGCTGCATCTCTTTTTGAAAAATGGGGTTTAGAAGCTCAGGTTATTGAAGTTGGCCAACTTCCAGTAGGCTTTAATAGAGGCCCTTGGTTTGGTAGAATGCTAAGTGAAGATGGAATGCAATTACACTTTGCAACCCCATCTTATACATCTGGAACAAAAGGTGTTCAAAGAGGTCATGTAGTAATGGAACCAAAAACAAGAGCCGCATTTGAAAGAATGAAAGGTAAATTGAAAGGAGCTTGGGTATTAATCTCGGGAACAAATGATGGATGGCCAATAGATCATTCAGAATATGCCGATACTGTAAGAAGTATTATAATTAAAGAAAATATAGCAATATCTACCTATAATGATTCTATTTCAAGGATAAATAGAATAAATCAGGGAAAAGAACAAATAAAATTAAAACCATACAAAGAGGAGCCAGCTCTATTTTACAAAGAGATGGTAGAGGCGGGCATTTTGGGCATAATTCAATCTTCGGAGCTTCCAATAAGAGCTTTATACGATAGAAAGAATATTGAATTTATGCATTTTGACAACCTCCCAACTTGTCCAGATATAAAACTAGATGAGCACCAATATAAAGTCATTGCACAAAAAGTAAAAGAGAGACAATATTTTCAGTTAGAATTTGATATTCGTAATCACTTTAAGCCAGGGCCTGTAAAATATCATAACGTTATTGGGATTATTCGAGGAACTGAATTTCCAGACGAATATGTAATGTCTGGTGGGCATTTAGATGCTTTTGATGTAGCTACTGGAGGAGTAGACTGTGGAACAGGAGTGGCTCCAAATTTAGAGGCTGCAAGGCTACTAAGTATGGCAGGTGCCAAACCAAAAAGATCTATAGCTTTTTGTTTATGGGCAGGAGAAGAGTTTGGCTTATGGGGCTCACGCCACTGGGTAGAGAGCAATATTGATAAACTAGACAATGTCTCAAACTATTTTAACCGCGATGGCGGGCCTACAGTTGCAAACTCATTAACTGTACCACCAGCAATGTATGACAATTTTAAAGAAGCCACCAAGGTACTAAATGATATTAATCCCGAATTTCCTTTCACACTTTATGTTAGAAGAGGAGAACCAGCGCCAAGGCCTCTAACAGCTGGGGGATCAGACCACGCACATTTTGCCTTAAATGGAGTGCCCACTATTAGCTTCGGCACAGGAGATCCAAAAGGATACGATTTTAACTACGGAGAAATTTGGCATACAGAAAGAGATACATATAATATGAGTATTCCTGAATATATGGAGCATTCTGCAGTTGTTACAGCCATTGTTGTTTACAATTTAGCAAATCAAGACTCTAAGTTATCTAGAGAAGGGTTATACAAAGAACCAAGCAAAAAAGAGATTCAAAATAAAAACAAAAGAACAGGAAATTTGTTATAGATCAACATATAGCAGATATTTAATCTATCTACAACTTTTTAAATAATCTCAATATCGGCGGCAGCAATCCAACCTTGTCTGCCGTCGGTTAATTCTATACGCTTCCAATCTCCAAGTTGCTCTATAATTTCAAGCTTGGCACCTTCGTGCAAAACAAAAAGAGTAGAGCCCGAATTATCAGGAGAATTTCTTACTGTACTAACTGCACTCATAACAATAGCTGAGTCTTCTCTATGAAAATTACTCCTTTGGTTCCATGCAAATAGGGTAAAAAGAATTGCAAACAGAAAAGAAAGCATAGAAACAAAAAAAGATATTTTTCTTACGTGAGCATTTGGGCCATAACGAAAATTAAGTAAAAGTAGGGCCACTATTATCAATAATACAATAGAAATAATAGTCCAGTAATTAGAGGTAAACATATAGTTAAACTCTCTTATCCATGTAGTTAAAATAAATTCTGGTATTTCGTCTATCTTATCTACAGCAAATTGTTTAGCGTAACTTAGATTTACTCTAATATCTTTACCCGATGGATTCAACTTAAGAGCTCTTTCGTAATATAAAATAGAACGCCCATAATTTTGGACTTTAAAATAACTATTGGCAATATTATAATAAAGAGGCCAAGAGGCATAACCTAACTCTTCTAAAAATAGATATTCTTGAAGCGCCTCACTATAATTTCCCTGTCCATAAAGTGAATTCGCATTATCCCATTTCTCCGTTTCTTGACTTAACGCTCTTGAAGGCAATAAAATAAGAAGAAATCCCGTAAGAGAAAATATTATAAATTTATTAATTCTATTGTACATAACTTATTACCTTATAATTCCATTGAAGAGATTAATTCCATTGCTCTAGAGTAATTTTTATCCATATTATCACCTCCAGGATCGGGAGCATATCTTGCATATTCACATTGCTCAATAAGAGATAATAGTTCGTTAATATTATCTTCTTTCACACCTCTAGAAATTAACGACTCCTCTATTTTGTCTCTAGACATATCGGATAGTGAAAGATTGAGCTTATCCGATGTATACCCAAGCACAGCCCTGTGCAACTCTTCATAAAAGGCAGAATATAGTCCCTCTTTTAACAAGAGTCCAGCAGCTTTTAAACGAGCCTTTGCTACTTTATTAGCTTTTCTATTTCTCACTCCAGCAATATCTCTATTCTTTTGCACCCTTTTAGATAGAAATTTTTCAAATAAAAAATAAAAACAAATTATTAGAACAACTATTATAAAGTAGGTTGCCGAGGCAAAGAAAAAAAGATTTCCTCTTTTCAATGCAGATTTATTCAACTGTATATATCTAATGTCATCTGTAATGCTCCTTACTGCTTGGCGGTTTACTCCCAATGATAAGCCAGAATTAGAGGAGACATCCACCCCTGTGCTATTACCCACCTTTATTTTGAATTCATTTGTAGAAAGAGTAATATATTGTTTTTTAACAATATCATAATATGTAAACAAAACAGGAGGAATAGAGTACTCTCCAGGTCCTCTTGCAATTAGTGGATATTCAAACTGTTTTTTACCCGATGCACCGCCCGAAGTCTTATTACTATTATCTGTAATTTTAGTATCATAAAGTTCAAAAGAAGATGGAATTTCTGGTTTTGGAGCCTCTATCAAATTAATATTCCCAGTACCACTAACATCAATTAAGAGAGAGATAGCCTCGTTTGCATTAATACTGTCTCTTGAGAGCTTTCCACTCATAGTAAAGTTACCTACAGCTCCTTTAAAAGAGGCCGGAGCACCAGTAGGAAGAGGATCTACTTTAACACTTACAGGAGCAGATGTCACCCTTTTGCGTACAGTCTGATATGAATCAAAAAAATCGTCAAATATACTTCTTGAGGCCGATTTGCCAGCACGTATCTGAACTTGACACACCAATTCAGCAGCCTCTATATTTAAAATTCCACTTTGCTGCGGGAGTAAAATATATTTTTTTAAAACTGCAGAGTTATAAATTTTCCCATCTATATTTTCTCTTACAAAATCAATATTTTGTGTAGTTTCTATCTCTTGACTCCAAAATCCATTAAAAGATGGAAATCTTATATCTTCAAATCCCGCTACAGGAACCTTGGTATATAATTTTATGGTGGCTATAAAATGTTCTCCGTTAACAACCCTACTTTTGCTTATAGATATTTTCATAAAAATATCTTCACTGGTTACTGCTGCGCTTTCTTTTGCATTTGAATCGCTTGCCTTATTTGTATTTGCCTTAACAACTTCTATAACAACAGTAGAAGAAGAGTAACTTTTCCCATCTACCACAACAGAGGCTTGTGGAATAGTAAATTTACCTTCACTTTGTGACTGAAGTATATAAGTATAACTTACTTGAAAGCTCTCTGTTTTCTTTCCATTAATAGTTTGACTACTACTCATTGTAGAATATGTGGGCCCTGCCAAAACATTTATACCAGTAATAGAGGGTGCATCAAAAGAAGTGGGTTTCCCATTTGTAGTATATACTAGCCTAAAAGTTTCTCCAACCTCTACAACCCTTGGAGCCTCGGCATTAAAGGTTGTTTGAGCAGCTGCAAAAGAAGCAACCACAAAAAACAGAGCAAAAAGAGAAATTCTCTTTAAATATATTGTTTTGACAAAATTCTCTATAAATCTCATATGCCGTATAATTACCAATTTTTCTCTTTCTGTCTACTTTCTAAAACCTTTGCCTTCTCTTTACTAACTTTTTCCTGTGTCTCCTTTTCCTTGTTTTGAATAGCTTGTAACATCTGCTGAGCAGTTTGAGGAGTTATTTTAGGAGGTTGTTGGTTTTTATCTTGATCCTTTTTGTCGTCTTTGTTATCTTGATTGTCTTTATTATCCTTATCGTCTTTGTTGTCCTTATCGTCTTTGTTGTCTTTATTATCTTTGTTGTCTTTATTATCCTTGTTGTCCTTATCGTCCTTGTTTTCCTCATTTTTAAGCATTGCTTGCGCATAAGCTAAATTACTCTTCGTCTCCATATCGGCTGGGTTGGCTCTTAATGAATTTTTATAATAATCTATGGCCTGAGAGTACTGTTTTTGATCTAAAGCATAATTGCCAAGGTTATGAAACACCTTAGATTCTAATTTAGGGTTATTCAAAGAATCGACTATTTCAGAAACAATTTTTTGAGCCTCCTCACTATTTCCTCTCTTATATAAAGCATTACCAAGATTATATTTACCGAAAATAGAACTAGGGTTTTTTTCTAATGCCCTTCTATACTCCAATTCTGCTTTTTCAATATCTCCTTTAGAGAATGCACGATTACCTGAGCGCACCTGGCTTTTTTCGGGTTGAGCCATAGCTACAGTTGAACAAAACATAAACAATAAAAACAAATATTTCTTCATAAAACTCTAATTTACAAATCTATCTAAAGAAAATCCTACCTTTTCTTTCTGTAACAATAAACTCTAGGATAAAGAAAAAAAGAGCAATTGCAAAAAAATACATGTACTGCTCATTAAAATCTTCAAAAATAACAGAATTGAAAGTCTGTTTATCCATATTTCTTACCTGTTCTACAATAGCTTCCAACCCAAAATCACTATTGCCTGCCCTAATATAATTGCCACGCCCAGCAGCAGCGATATCTAATAACGTTTGTTCATCTAAACGAGTTACAACAATATTACCAGCTCTATCTTTTAATAATTCACCATTGGGCATAGGTATTGGTTTACCCTCATGAGAACCTATTCCAATAGTATAAATTACAGCACCAAGTTCGGCAGCAGTTTTTGCAGCAGCAACTGGGTTATCTTCGTGGTCTTCCCCATCTGTTATAAGAATAATCGCTTTACTAGAGTTAGAACTTTCTGCACTAAAACTCTTAACAGACAAATTGATAGCATCGGCTAAAGAGGTTCCTTGAACAGGAACAGAGTTTGTGTTAATTGAATTAAGGAACATTTTTGCAGAAACATAGTCGGTTGTTATGGGTAACTGTACAAATGCCTGCCCTGCAAATACAATAAGGCCTATTCTATCTTCACGGAGCTTATCTGTTAATCTAGAGATGGCAAGTTTGGCCCTCTCAAGTCGATTAGGAGAGTAATCTTGCGCTAACATAGAATTAGAAACATCTAGTGCTATCATTATTTCTACTCCTGTTCCTTCTACCTCTTTAATTCTAGCACCCAATTGAGGGCGAGCAAGACCTACTGCAAAAAAGAATAAGGCTATACTAATAATAGATAGTTTGATCCATCCTCTAGCTGCCGATGCCCTAGGCATGAGCTGATTTAGAATAGCTATATCTCCCAGTTTTTCTATTCTTTTCCTCCGAATTCTTCTATTTATTCCATGGAATAAAAAAAGAAATGGAATTAAAAGTACCAATAAAAAATATTCTCCTTGTGCAAATTGTATCATACTATCTCAATTATTATGGAATCTTTCTTAGTATAAAAAATCTTAAAAACAACTCCAAAACTATTGCTGCTAAAGCAATTAGTGCATATTTCATAAACAACTCTTTATAAATAGGGAATGAATCTACTATAGTACGACTAGTCTCCATCTTGTTAATTTCACTATAAATTTCGAGCATTTTTGTATTATCTGTTGCTCTAAAATACTTTCCACCAGTTTCCTGAGCGATTTGCTCTAAAAGAGGTTCATCTATCTCTACTTTTACTTGTTGAATTTGTACTCCAAAGGGTGTCATCATTGGGTAAGGAGCAAGTCCCATTGCTCCTACTCCTATAGTGTAAACTCTAACTCCATAGGTTTTTGCGATCTCGGCTGCCATCAATGGAGCTATCTCACCACTATTATTAACACCATCGGTAAGCAAGATTACAACCCTACTCTTTGCCTGGGAGTCTTTCAATCTTGCAATTGCTGTAGCCAACCCGTTACCTATAGCTGTTCCATCTTCTATAAGTCCAGTCTCTACCTCTTTCATTAGGTTAATGAGAGTAGCTCTATCTGTAGTTAAAGGACATTGAGTGAAACTCTCTCCAGCAAAAACAACAATACCCATTCTATCTCTTGGGCGCTGAGCTATAAATTCTATAGCTATATCTTTAGCCGCACTAATTCTGTCTGGAGTGAAGTCTCTAGCTAGCATACTAGTAGATACGTCTATCGCTATTATTATATCTATCCCTTGGGTATTTACTGTCTCAAAATCCTGAGAAGAACGAGGCCTAGCAAGTGCTACAATTAGCGCAGCCAAAGCAATAAAACGCAAAATATATGGGATATGTCTCATCTGCTTCTTAATATACCCTCCTCTTCCTTTCCATGGAGTGACAGAAGAGACCTGCAAAGAAGGAGTGTGTCCTCTTACTTCTCTCCACACATATAATGCAATAAGCGGAATTAAAAGAAACTCTAGATACAAAAGCCCAGGATATTCAAAAAACATATCTATTTACCTCCAGATCTATTAATATTATTACTATTTTCTTTTTCTAACTGTTGCATATAAGTAGAATTTACAAATCTTATTGCAGCAGGTAAAGAGTTTTCACATTCAAGTTCTTGAGCGTTATATTTTGCAAATTTTACTAAATCGGAAAGGTTAAAAAGGCCCGATAACTCTTTGAACACTTCCTTCTCTATATTCTTATCAGTTAAATCTTTAAGCATCTCATTAGATGTCTGTTCCATTGCCTGTATAGAATATCTCTCTTCTATATATTCACGTAGGGTATCTGTAAGAAGTGTAAAAAACTCCTTCTGATTCTTTATCCAAAGTCTCTCTTCTCTTATGCTTTCTAACCTTCGTAAAGCAACTATGTGAGGAGGGTCTATCACAATTGGTTTGCCAAATATGTTTTTCTTTTCTTGAAGATTTTTAACTGCTCTTTTTATTATCATTACTGCAGCAAATAGTAAAACCAACAAACCTGCCCAAGGAAGTGCTTCCTTAATAGTGTAAAGATAATTTTCTTGTTCTTTTACATCGAATGGTTTATATGAAGTTGTATCAATTTGTATAGTATTAACTACCAACAAACCACCATCAAAAGAAAGAGTATCTACTGTTCCATCGGGTTTCACTTTATATGCAGTAAAAGCAGGTAGAGAATATGCACCACTATCAAAAGAGGTTACCACTATTTTACTTTCAAGCTCAAATACTCCATCTCTTTGTGATATAGTATCTATAATAGGGGCTTTTACTAACTCTACTCCCTGCATTACAGGATTGGAAGGATTAACGAAAATAAATTTCTCGCCTTTCAGTATAGTCGTATTAAATTTTAGAATTAACGGATCTCCTATTAGAATTGTATCTTTAACTGGATAATTCATCACTTTTATCGTTTTTTAAACAGTGAAATAAGGCTCTTCACATAATCCATATCGGTAGCTATAAAGACCGAATCAATTTTATACTTTCTCAATACAAGATTGGTATTTTCACTTACCAATCGGCTCCACTGAGCATAGCTTTCTCTCACTTTTTTACTGGAAGAATCTACCCATAGCTCTTCACTTGTCTCATTGTCGGAAACTCTTATTATACCAATATTGGGCAACTCCTTTTCCAATTTATCATATACAGAAATAACATATAAATCGTGGCGTCCTGCTGCAATTTTAAGTGCATGTTCATATTTTGGATATTGATTCTCTCCAACATCCAACATGTCCGACAATAAAAATGCTGTACATCTTTTCTTGATTGCATTAGTAAGAAATCTTAGTGCTTCCGAAATATCTGTTCCCTTTTCTTCTGGTTCAAAATCTAGTAATTCTCGAATAATTCTAAGTAAATGACTCCTACCCTTTTTAGGTGGTATAAACTTCTCTACTTTAGAACTAAAAAACAACGCTCCTACTTTATCGTTATTTGCCGAGGCCGAGAACGACAATACGGCAGCTATCTCTGTAACAAGCTCCTTTTTAGTTTTTACCCACGAGCCAAACAATCTAGAACCACTTACATCTATCATCAACACTACGGTTAACTCTCTCTCTTCTTCAAAAACTTTTACATAGGGAGCATTTAATCTGGCAGTTACATTCCAATCCATACTACGGACATCGTCTCCAAACTGATATTCTCTAACTTCGCTGAAAGCCATCCCACGTCCTTTAAAGGCAGAATGGTACTCTCCAGCAAAAATCTGTCTAGATAACCGCTTAGTTTTGATCTCTATTTTACGAACTTTCTTTAATAACTCCTTTGACATACTATGGA
>CAYIYT010000035.1:0-22272 GCA_964367735.1 uncultured Muribaculaceae bacterium | reverse complement strand
ACATACATTGTAATGGCTGCGCAGTTTGAATCTTTCAGAGATCCGTTTATTATTATGATGTCGCTCCCATTTGCTTTTACTGGGGTATTTGTTGCCCTTTGGTTAACAAACACTTCATTGAGTCTTATAGCATTGATTGGAGCAGTTATGCTGGTGGGTATTGTTGTTAAAAATGGTATTGTGTTAATTGACTACATTAACCTAAACAAAGAGCGTGGTATGAGCGTTATGCGTTCTGTTACTCTTGGTGGTAAATCTCGTTTGAGACCAGTTCTTATGACCACTCTTACAACTATCTTAGGGATGACACCCATGGCAATAGGAATTGGAGATGGATCTGAGATATGGCAACCTATGGGTATTGCAATTATTGGTGGATTAACAATTTCTACACTACTCACGTTAGTAGTTATTCCAACTATTTATTGTTCTCTTAACGTAAGAGATATTAAAAAACTTAGGAAAGTACATTTAAGAGAGTTAAAGAGTACTAATAATTAAATACTAATAATAGTAAAGAGATATGAAAGCTGTAATGATAATATATAATCAAGCTCACTCTACTCTAGTAATGGAGATTCTAGATAGATGTACAGTAAGAGGTTTTACCAAGTGGGTAGATGTTCAAGGTAGAGGTTCGCAAAAAGGCGAACCTCACTATGGAACTCATGCTTGGCCTTCTAAAAACATGGCAATTCTTGCAATTGTTCCTTTAGATAGGGTAGACCCACTAGTGAAGGAGCTAAAAAATGTAAATGAAATGGCAGAAGATCAAGGTTTGAGAGCCTTTGTTTGGGAAGCCGATGTTCTTGTGTAAATATTGGTTTTGTATTGTGTTAGGTTTTTTGAAAAAAACGCACTAATTTAGCATTCCTTTTATGTTTAATTTTAATTTAAGAAATAATGGCAATAGCAGTAAACGATTCAAATTTTGACGAGATAATTTTAAAATCTGATAAACCAGCAGTGGTAGACTTTTGGGCACCATGGTGTGGCCCTTGTAGAATGATAGGCCCTATTATTGAGGAACTTGCTGCAGAATACGAAGGCAAAGCTGTAATAGCAAAATGCGATGTAGACTCTAGTGAGCAGGTGCCAGTAAAATACGGGATACGTAATATACCTACAATTCTTTTCTTCAAAGACGGAGAATTAAAAGATAAAATTGTTGGATCTACTACAAAATCGGCGATTGTATCAAAGATAAATTCACTAATGTAATTTTATTATGAAAAAAATCACCACCCTTTTCCTGCTAGTGTGTCTTACAACTGTGCCAATGTGGTCACAGGGAAGATTTGGCATTAAGGGAGGGTTGAATTTTAACTCTCTTAAAGATGTTTCAGATAATGTAAACGATGCATGGAACAAACAAACAGGTTACCACATGGGGCTTACCTACCAAGTTAAAATCCCGTTTTTGGGACTTGCGCTCCAGCCGGAACTTTTGTATGTAAAACAAAAAAGTGAAAACGTCATAGATCCTACTCATAGTATTAGCTTAGATTATCTGACGCTACCACTAAATTTACAAATAGGATTGGATCTTCTTTTATTTAGGCCCTTTGTTATGTTTAGTCCTTATATCTCCTACGCCGTTGGCAAGGGCAATATGCTTTCTAATCAAAACTGGGATAATCTAAATAGATTTGATTATGGCTTTGGGGCTGGAGCTGGAATAGATATTTGGAAACTTCAAATTTCGGGTAAATATATCTGGGGTCTTGGAAAATTGCAAGATGCTGGCTCTACTCCAATAAATGGAGATACTTTCAAAAATGCAAAGATGGAAGGTTTTCAACTTTCGGTAGCTTGGATGTTTTAATTAATTAAAATGCCTAAGAGAATATGTGTTTATTGTTCTTCCAGTAATATTTTGGAAGAAAAATATATTGAGGCCGCCAGGGAATTTGCACAGGCGGCCTCTCTATTAAACTATACTGTAGTATGTGGTGGTAGTTTAAGGGGTCTCATGGGAGTTATTATAGACACAATGCTTTCATATTCAATCTCAAATGATAGTGAACCTAGAATAGAGGGGGTAATACCTGAGTTTATGGGAGAGATGGAAATTCATCACTCAGGCCTTAAGAACCTACAAATTGTAGGCTCTATGAGTGAAAGAAAGGAGTTGCTCAGAAAAGACACCGATGCTGTAATAGCACTGCCTGGAGGTCTTGGAACTCTTGAGGAATTTCTTGAAACGTTTACTTTAAAGCGATTGGGTCAATACGATGGCTCGGTTATCCTTTTTAATCAAGATGGATTTTATGATTCATTATTGGCTATGTTAGATAAGTTTGTAGAAAACAGAGTGCTTAACTCGAACTACAGAGATAGTTTAATTGTTGTAAGTAGCGTAAATGAATTGTTAGAAGCTGTAAAAAATGGGAAAAGAGAACTATTCAATGCGGCGCATTACTTACCAAGCTAAACTAAGTATATTTGACATTCTTAAAGCTAGTATGCTTAAAAGATATAGAAGTGAGGTTTAGCTAAACAATATTTGCTCAGGATAATGGATTTAAAAACAATACAGGGGTTACTAAAAGACGATTTGCAAAAGGTAAACTACCTTATAAAAGATAGCCTAAAAAGTAATATTGAGTATTTAAACATAATAAATGACTATCTTTTTAAGGTAAGGGGCAAGCAATTACGTCCTTTATTAAGTCTTACTGCAGCAAAAGCTTGTGGCGCAGTTGCAGATAAAACAAGCTATACTGTTGCAGATAAAACATACCTATGTGCAGCTGTAGTAGAGATGATTCATACAGCTACTCTTTTACATGACGATGTTGCCGATAATGCACCTCAAAGAAGAGGTGTAGAGACAGTCCAATCTAAATTCTCTGCTGCTGCTTCTGTTCTTACTGGCGATTATTGGCTTGCAAAAGCGCTCTCTCTTTTAGTAAAAATAAATGATGCTCCTCTTTTGGGTTTCTTTACTAAAGCTGTCGAAGATTTATCGGAGGGGGAATTATTCCAAATGCAAAAATCTATAAGTTTAGACACTACAGAAGAGGATTATCTCAATATTATATCTCGCAAAACATCTAGTCTTTTTATTGCAGCTATTGCTGGAGCTGCCTACTGTTCAGGAGCTTCTGAAAATATAATAGAAGATATGAAAAAGTATGCCTATCACTTAGGTATTGCATTCCAGATTAGAGACGATATTTTCGATTATACTCCCGAGATGAATACCGGTAAAAATGCTGGAACAGATATCAAAGAGAAAAAAATTACTCTACCCCTTATTTGTGCTCTTAATTCTTGCAGCCCAAGTGAGAGAGAAGAGATGCTTAATTTTATCAAAGACTCCAGCAATCAAGAAGAGCCATTGGTGAATAGGACTTTCCACTTTGTTAATAAATATTCAGGAGTAAAATATGCGCAGGATGCACTTGCAAAACACTCTATAATGGCAGTTAGTGCATTGAGTAACTTGAGGGAATCGGAATATAAAAATGAACTGGCTCACATTGCAATATATGTAGGCACTCGTCAAGCTTAGCCACCACCAAGCTTAGCCACCACCAAGCTTAGCCACCACCAGGCTTAGCTACACGCCAATCCTATTTCCCCACCAAGCCTATTTCCCCACCAGGCTTATTTCCCCACCAGGCTTAGCTACCCGCCAAGCTTATTTCTCCACCAGGCTTATTTCCCCACCAGGCTTAGCTACCCGCCAAGGCTATTTACCCACCAGGCTTAGCTACACGCCAAGCCATCAATTAGCAAAGCTCACTTATCTAGCAAGTGCTTATTGATCAGGGGTATAACCTTTATAAATAGACTCTTTTTAGCATATTTACAAAAATTACATTGCTGATAATAAGATTGTTATGAGATAAGTGAGGGTTTCAAAATTTTGATTATCTTTATAAATCATTATATGAGGGGAAGGATATGGGGAGAAGGGTTCAAATGAGTATTTCGGATATTCATAATAACTGGGTTGCTGTTCAAAAACTTAGGTTAGCTAAATTGTCTAGAATATCGCCCGTCATTTTATCTGAATCGGTTACGATTAATAAAAGCCAAGCCAAGCAGGTTTGTTTTCATGTGTTTGTAAGGGGTTATAATTCTTACACTTTATTTTACGACAATGAAGATAGGGTTCATTTTTTGTCAATATTAGACGACGAGGCCCAAAAAAAGCAAGCTACAATCTTGGCATTTATATTAATGGATAACCACTTTCATTTACAGGTGGTTACTTATCAATTAGGGGTTTTAATGAAAAATACTCTTTCTAGGTATTCGAGTAGATTTAGACGTAAATATGGTTTAGAAGGTGCTGTTTTTAAAAAGATGTTTGGCAGATCTCAGATTTTCTCACATTTATTAGCCAAAGAAAACTTGTTATATATTTTGAGCAATGCTTCTAGAGAAAATATTTGCGTAAACCATAGAGAGTATATTTGGAGCTCATATCATTCTCATCCAGAAGTTATTCAATTGAGAAAAAATGGTTTTCTGTCTCTCTTAGGAGAAAATAAAGTAGATAATAAAGCATCTAATAAACTAGATAATAGACCATTATCTAAAGTAGATAATAATCAAGATTATTCTTTATATAATAACAGTTGTGCGAATTTTAAATTTCCATTGCCCATTCTTAAGAGAGGCAGAGGTAGATTGCCTTCTGCAGAAAAAATTGCCCAGAACGACGTTAGCCGTGTACTTAAGGTAGACACTTCATTTATGGTTAGTGCTTTTAAGAGTTTGGAAGATTTTGATTTCTTGATACACTCCTATGAACCTTTTAATAAACGACAATTTAATACCCAATCTTCTGCAATGCAAGTTTTTAATCAAGAAAACTCTAATTTACAGTTTAATGATTTTCCAAAGAGTAATAAACTTGTAAGGTTAACCCCAGATTCAGAAATTATAGATTTTTTTATGCTTCTATTGGATGGGCGTAAATTCTCTTGTCTTTCTAGCAGCGAGTACTCTATGATTATGAAAAAACTTAAAAGTAAAAAGAATGCAACTTATAGACAGATATTCAGTATAATGCGTGTCAAATAATTTTAGCTCACTTTTATGACAACATGTTGATTAGTAGATGATTAGTTTTTGTAAATAGGCCGAATAGGTCTTATTTCCAAAGGCTAAATTATTGATAACGTGCTCTTTATGGAGAAAGTAAGACAGCGCCAATCCTTTTCTAGTATGGGAGAGCGTTATTGTTGCTGTTGTTTCATGTGTGTATAGGCCTCTTCTAGCTGGATGTAGAAATCCTGGCCAAAAGCGAAGATCAAAGGTTCTTTTAGAAAGCGGAAAACTGGAACTCCCTCTCTTTTACCTTTTGCATATGCATAAGTACATAAATGCCATTCATGGTAGTTTAAAGCTATTAATCCATTAGAAAGATATGAGACTCTTATTGGATATAGCCAACAGGAGATAGGTTTTTTCATTGTTGAGTTGCCATCTCTATGAGCTGTTTCTATCCCGCAAAAACAGTTGTGATCTTCGTCGAAAACGGTATAGACACACTCTTCTCCTTTAATGAGTGGGGTAACTAAATCTTCGTCTAGGTCTCGGACATATAGACCCTGTTCCTCAATAGATTCAATTCCTTCTTTTCTAAGATATTTGGATATAGATTGATATTCCTTTTTGAGTAAAGTGCATTCTTGCCCACTTAGAGGTGCTCCACTGTCTCCTATTATACAACACGCTCCGTGGCATTGAGATATATCGCATACAAAATGTTCTGTTAATATTGCCGATGAAACAAGAATATTGTCAATTTCAATAATGGTTCTATCTCTCATTTTTTCTACTTAATGTTTATTAGCCACTTACGGCTTTTAGCTAATTTTAATTAAAAACTCTGGTACTTATTCATGAAAAATAAGTACCAGAGTTTTATAATTTAGAGAATTAGTTGTTAGAAGCTGGTGCGGTACCGTTCATTACAACTTCTACACGATTTTCTGTAGAGAAAATTTCTTTAATAAAGTTGTGCAACTTATCGGTAGTAATAGATTTAAGAGTAGTCTCATATGTTGTATGAGTGTCTTTACCTGTTAAGTACCTTGTGTTTATAGCAGACATCCAGTAGCTGTTCTCGCGAAGAGTCTGAGTGTAGTTTTTAGTCATATACTCTAGAATCTTATTAAAGTCATTTGCATCTATGCCCTGCTCTACAACAATACCAATCTCTTTGTAGGCTCTATTAAGCAATCTCTCTTTAAGAGCAACGTCTGTATCAAAACCAAATAGGAAAGTAAAGTTGTCATCTGGGTAGTCTGTTAAACTCATGTTAACACCTACTCCATAAGTTCCTTGCTCTTCTTCACGTATTGTGCGAGTAAATACAATATCGAAAATTTGTTTTGTCATACTAGCCAAAATGTTGTTTTCTACAGTGTATGGAATCTTGCCAGTATAAATACTGTAAATTGTAGATTTTGGAGCCTGCATTTCAATAGCAAATTCGCTATGAACTTTACCTAAAACTGGAATAAGGCCTATGTTTTTCCAATCTTCTTTATTTGCTTTGTTGGCAGGAAGAGAAGCAATATAGGTCTCTACTAATGGTTTAAGGATAGCCTCATCTACATTACCTACGAAAGTAAATACAAAATCGGCAGCATTTGCAAAACGCTCACGACCTAAAGCAAGAGTTTTGTCGTAGTCAATTTCACTAATCATACTCAAAGAAAGTCTTCTTCCAAAAGGATTGTTGTTGAACAATACTTTTTGAAGAGTATCGGTAAAGGCAGTCATAGGATTTACCTCGGCATTTTTAAGCTGAGCTTCCATTCTTCCTTTGTATGCATCAAATGCTTCTTGATCTTTTCTTATAGAAGTAAAGTTAAGGTGAACAAGTTGCATAAATGTCTCAATGTCTTTAGGTGTGCTGCTACCACTGATTGACTCATATGCTGTACCAACGCTAGAACGTGTTGAAACGTTTTTACCGGCAAGCACTTTACGTAAATCTGTAGAGCTAAAGTTTCCTAGGCCTCCTACAGGAAGAACATCGTTAATAACTCTTGAGCTTAGAATGTTTTCCTTACCAAATAAGGAAGTACCACCTCGGCTAGATGCAGTTAATAGGATTTGATCTGCTTTAAAATCTGTTTTTTTAATAACTACAGTAGCTCCGTTAGAAAGGTTCCACACAGTAGCATCGCTCATTGGCTCTTTTGCTTCGGAAACAATTTTACCAGGAGCAGGGATGTTAGTAATAAGTGGCTCATTAGAAACAGTTTCTACATAAGCCTCTACTTCAGAATTTTTAGCAGCTGTATAAATATCTAGAAGCTGTTCTTTTGTAGGAACTTCAAGACCATCTTTTTTAGGCATCATAACAGCAATTACTACATTATCGTCTGTAGGAAGAGACATAGCATGTGAATTAATTTGCTCTAATGTTACCATAGCAGTGATTTGCTGCATAATTGCATACTCTGCTTCTATGCCAGGATAGGCTTCATCAGTAAGGAAATGGTTTAGAATCTGCTCAACATAAAAATTGCTTTCTAACTTTTCACGCTCATTGTAAATTTGATCTAAGCTACTAGAATAATTAGCTTTAGCTCTTTCTAATTCAGATCCAGTAAAACCAAATCTTTTAATTTTCTCTACTTCAGTAACAATTGCTTTGAAAGCATTATTTAGTTCTCCCTCTTTGGCACCTGCAGAGATGTCGAAAGCTGCTTTTGTATTAGAAACAATGAAGTCTCCGTAAGACGAACGAGCAGATGTAAAAGGAGAGTTTGCTTTTTGAGCAATCTCTGATAATCTAGAGTTGAACATGCTAGTAACAAGTGTGTTCATGTAGTTAAATGCAAGAGGCATAATAGTAGCACGTAGCTCTTTTGGCATTACATCTTTTTTATACATTAGCATAATGCTAGTAGATGTACCTTCTGGATCGGTTGCAACAGAAACAAGAGGTTCAACATTGTTTGGAACATCAAACTCTGTTCTTGGAGCAGCATCTGGTTGGCTTGGAATAGCTCCAAATAGTTTAATAATTTGTTGCTCTACAGCTGCAGCATCAAAATCTCCAACTACAATTATACCTTGTAAATCTGGACGGTACCATTTTTCGTAATAGTCACGTAATTCTTGATAAGTAAAGGTGTTTATTACCTCTACGAGCCCAGCAGGAAGCCTGTGTGCATATTTGCTGCCAGGCAAAATATCTGGCAAGATACTCTCTAACATTCTCATTTGAGCGTTGTTACGAGTGCGAAGCTCTTCGCGTATAACTCCTCTTTCACTGTCAATCTCTTTTTCGTTAAGAGAGATTTCATTAGCCCAGTCGTGTAAGATAAGAAGACAAGAGTCAAGAATACCTTGGCGGCTTACAGGGACAGAAGAGATATTATATACAGTTTGATCTATTGCAGTATATGCATTAAGATTTGATCCAAATTTAACTCCAATAGTTTCTAGATACGAGATTACTTTATTTCCAGGGAAATTAGTAGTTCCATTAAATGCCATATGCTCTAAGAAGTGAGCAAGACCTCTTTGGTTTTCTTCTTCTAAAATAGCTCCTACTTTTTGAGCAATAAAAAATTCTGCTTGGCCTTTAGGTTCTGCATTATGCATAACAAAATAGGTAAGGCCATTCTCTAGTTTACCAGTTCTAACCTTTGGGTCTAGTGGTAAATTTTGTTGCATCTGTGCAGTTGCGCTTAAAGACAAAATGAGAGATGCGACAATTAAAATTATTCTTTTCATAAAAATTATACTTGATTTATATTTAATTGAGCACAAATGTAATTAATTTTTACATGGTAACTTAATTTTGCTGGTTACTTAGTTTTTTTTATTTTTGCGATAACACTATATTAAACTTAATTATTGTTCAATTTAAAAAAAGTCACATGAAAAAAATTATGACATTTTTGGCCGTATGTCTCCTATCTATTCTCTCTATAGTGAATGTATACGCGCAGGATATGGGAACAGCTACAGATTTGTACAACGCAGGTGCTAAGGCCTTGAGTGAGAGTAATTACATCGCTGCCGCAGAATCTTTTGGGAAAGCGCTTAAAATGCTAAAAACAATAGATGCCGAGGAGCGTGGAGAAGAGGGTGAATCTCTTATTAAAGATGCAAAAGCTATAATACCACAGATTTATTTACGTTATGGTAAGGAGTTAGCTTCAAATGGAGATATAGATAATTCAATGGTTCAGCTTAAAAAAGCTGCTCAAGTTGCAAAAGAATATGAAGTAGAAGGTGTAGAAGAAGAAGTTTCGGCACTTATGCCTCAGCTTTTGATGGTAAACGCTTCAAATCACTTAAATGAGGGTAGGCTTAAAGAGGCCATTGCTGCTTTCAAAAAAGTTATAGCAGTAGATTCTCTCAATAAAGACGCATTTCTTAGAATAGGGCTTGCCGAGAGTAAATTAGATAATGAAGATGCTGCGCTTGTTGCTTTTGAAAAAGCAGCTAAACTAGGTGAAAGTGCTAATGCTCCAAAACAGATTTCTGTTATTTATTTAAAAAGATCTGCTGCTGCTGTTAAGACTAAAAACTGGAAAGAGGTTTATGAGAATGCTAAGAAATCTAATGAGTACAACGAAAGTTCAAATGGTAATAAACTACTAGGTCTTTCAAGCGTGCAGTTAAAAAAACATGACGAGGCTATTGCAGCTTTAGATAGCTATCTGTTGAGTGAACCTAATGCAAAAGATAGGAATAGTATGATGTATAACTTGGCAACTTCTTACGAAGCTAAAGGAGATGCCGCCAAAGCTTGCGGTTATTACAAACAAATTCTTAACGATCCTGCATTTAAGGCTATGGCAGAATATAAAGTTAAGACACAATTAAAGTGCAACTAAGGAATCTAGAGATTTTAGCTCCCGCAAAAAATAGAGAAATCGGCATTGCAGCAATAGATTGCGGTGCCGATTCTTTGTATATAGCAGGTCCTGCTTTTGGTGCCAGAGAAGCAGCAGGAAATTCTATACAAGATATTGAACTACTAGCAAAATATGCCCATCGGTTTGGATCTCGCGTATATGTAGTTATTAATACAATTTTATATGATAATGAGATAGAGCAGGTAACTGCTTTGGCAAAAGAGTTATATGAAGCTGGTTGTGATGCTCTTATTATTCAAGACCTTGGCCTATTGAAAGCTAACTTGCCTCCACTACCTCTTTTTGCTTCTACTCAAACCAATATTAGGACACCCGAGCAAGCTATATTATTAGAGAGTTTAGGCTTTGAAAGACTTATTTTGGCTAGAGAGCTCTCTTTAGATCAAATTAAAGAAATTCGCTCTAAAACAACAATAGAGCTGGAGAGTTTTGTGCACGGCGCTTTATGTGTTTCATACAGTGGCCAATGCTACATGAGTAGCCGTGTTACTGGGCGTAGCGGTAACCGAGGTGAATGCGCTCAACTTTGCCGGAATAATTATAATCTGTTAGATTCAAACGGTAAAGTAATAGTTAAAAACAAACCTCTGCTTTCATTGAATGACCTGAATCTAGCAAAGTATATTCCAGATCTTGCATTAGCTGGAATAAGTTCATTTAAAATTGAGGGTAGGCTCAAAGATGCTTCCTATGTTAAGAATATTGTGCGTTATTACCGTTCCATTATAGACTCTTTTATTAACTCTTCTCCAACTAGTTATAGACAACCTTCTTATGGAAAACTATATGGTGGTTTTACTCCAAGACCTCAAAGTACATTTAATAGGGGTTATACAACTCTTTTTGTAAATGGAGAGAGGGGTGCATGGAATAGTGGTGATACTGCAAAGCAGTTGGGAGAGTACTTAGGTAAAATAGATAATGTATCTAAGGATAAATTGGGTAATTTACTCTTTACTCATAACTCTAGGTTGCCACTTACTAATGGCGATGGTTTATGTATTGTTACTCCTAATGGCAATGTGACTGGGCTTAGAGTGAGTGTTTCGGAAGGGAATAAGGTAATGACTAATCAAGATATTTTGGTGCCCAAAGGATCGCAATTATATCGTAATTACGACAAGGTGTTTGAGAGGGAGCTTGAAGTAAATATGCCTGAAAGATTGATAGGGGTAGAACTAAAATTTATTTCTAATAATGATATGCTAACTCTTTTTGCCACATCGGAAGATGGCAGAGAGCTCTCTATAGTTAGAGAAAATAAGTTTGAGAGAGCTAGGGATGTTAATGCAAAAGAGAGAACTATAGCGCAACTAGAGAAGAAATCGAGTATTTATAAATTTTTTATAAAAGAGTTTAAAGCAGATGAACAGATGTTCTACCCTGCCTCTTTTTTAAATGAGTGCCGTCGTGAATTGGCCTCTTTATTAGATGCTAAAGAGACTATATTTAAAGAAATCGGGGCAATTAAAACCTCGGCACAAAATAGATTAGCCAAAGCAGTTGTTGTTAGTGATTCAGTAATGGGGAGTGAGATAGATTATAGAGGGAATGTTGCCAATTCGTTATCTAAACAACTTTATCTTGAGCTGGGTGCAAAAAGTGTGGCAGATGCATTTGAACTCTCTCCTCCTAAAGAGGTAGAGCTTATGAGATGTAAATACTGTATTAAACATGAACTAGGCATGTGCCCGTTTAATAAGGAGCACCAAATGAAAATGACTCAACTATTCACAGAACCTCTTATTCTGGAAAATAATGGAAAGAAATTTAGGCTTGGTTTTGATTGTAAGAGTTGTGAAATGATTATATTTGGATAAAACAAGATTATGCAATTTGCAAGTATAGTAGGACAAAGTAATATTAAAGAGAGACTTCTCACTATGTACAGAGAGAACCGTGTTGGGCATGCTGTACTATTTGGTGAAAATGAGGGATTCGGAGGTTTAGCATTGGCAGTTGCATTTGCACAATATATAAATTGTAATTTTCGTACCAACCAAGATTCTTGTGGGAAATGTTCTACTTGCAATAAGTTTAATAAATTGATTCATCCCGACCTACATTTTGCAATGCCTGTAAATAGGAATAAATCTATCGCTGCAGAAAAAAAGCCGGTGAGTGATATGTTCCTTTCAACGTGGAGAGAGATGCTTTTACATAATCCCTATTTTACTGAACAGGAGTGGTATCAAAAAATAGAAATTGAAAATAAAACAGGAAATATTGGAGTTTCCGAGGCCTCACTTATTTTAAAGAAACTTAGTATGATGCCCTTTGAAAATGGTGCTAAGTTTATGATAATATGGCTTCCCGAAAAGATGAACCAAGAGGCGGCAAACAAGCTATTAAAATTAATAGAAGAACCACCCAAAGATACTTATGTTTTTATGGTGAGTGAAGCTCCAGATAAAGTTATTCCTACAATTCTTTCTAGGTGTCAAATATTAAGGCTTCAACCTATAGAAAAAGAGGCAATGTTCCACGAACTTATTTCTGAATTTGACTTGCAAGATAACGAAGCACACTTTTGGGCAAAAATTAGTGGAGGCAGCCTTACAAAAGCACGTGAAATGATAAATGATTCCGAGAGTACTGCCCGTTTAGATAAATCGCTCTCTCTTTTATTAGAAGGATGTGCAACCAAAGATCTACAAAAGGTAATCTCTTTTTGGGAAGAGATCTCACTCACTGGTAGAGAAAATCAAAAATTATTTTTGGGACATATTCTTGAATTTTTACGTCGTTCATTAATGATCTCTGCAGGTTCTCAAGAGATTGCAAATATACCTCCAACTCGAGTAGAATTTGTTGCCTTTTGGGCAAGCAAGTTAAAACCAGCTTTTTATAACAGAGCCTACCATTTGATTAATAAGGCAATAGAAGATATTAACCGGAATGTTAATTCCAAATATATCTTTGCCGACCTTAGTAATCGCTTTTTTCTATCTTTGTAACTTTATAATATATTATGGACACACCAGATAAAACATATAATTGCTCACGGGGAACTGTTTCATATAGAACTCCCGAAGGGGAACTCAAATGTGAATTTAATCCCAGCTGTTGTAAACTTACTGTTTACGATTGGCTTAAAGATATTCCAGATCAATTAACTCACGACTTGTTTGAAGTGAGATTTAAAAATACTCACAAACAAATTTTTCGTAACACAGCTGGCCAGTCACTTGAGATTGGAGACATCGTAGTAGTAGAGGCAACCAATGGCCATGATGTAGGTATTGTTACTCTTACTGGTCCTGTGATTTTATCTCAGTTAAAAAGAAATAATATTGATATTAAGAGCTACGAATTTAAAAAGATTTTTCGCAAGGCAAAAGCACCAGATATAGAGCGTTGGCAAGATGCTATTTCAAAAGAACATCACACTATGATTCGTGCTAGGCAATTGGCTGTAGCACTTAATCTAGATATGAAGATAGGCGATGTAGAATTTCAAGGCGATGGCACAAAAGCAATCTTCTATTATATTGCTAATGAAAGAGTAGACTTCCGTCAACTAATTAGAGTGTTTGCAGAGGAGTTTCGAATTCGTATAGAGATGAAACAGATAGGTGCTAGACAAGAGGCGGGTTTAATTGGAGGAATAGGGGTTTGTGGTCAAGAATTGTGCTGCTCAAGGTACATGAGCGACTTTAAATCTATAACTACTCAAGCAGCCCGTACCCAAGACCTTTCTCTTAACCCACAAAAGCTTGCAGGACAATGCAGTAAGCTAAAGTGCTGTATTAATTATGAAGCTGCTGCCTATATAGATGCCCACATTAATATTCCACATTTACGAGGTCCTCTTGAAACAGTTGAGGGTCAGGCCTATTTAGTAAAGACAGATACTCTAAAAGGAGTTATGTGGTTCTCTTTTGAGCAGAACAGTATGACCAATATGTTTCCTTTAGATGCTAGCCGTGTAAAAGAGATATTAAAAATGAATTATAAGGGCATTCCTGTTTCTAATATAAATCCTAGGAAAGAGGCAAAACTTCCTGAATTCACTAGTGCTGCAGGCGAAGATAGCATCTCTCGCTTCGATGAAAGCTCTACAAACAAGAACAAGAAACCCAAAAAAAATAAGGGGTATAGAAATAATAGAAAAAAGCCTAAAGATGAGTAGAACTATAGCATTTATGTGTATTGCTATTTTACTTATTGCAACCTCTTGTAATGAACAAAATGGGACACATAAAAATTATTCGTACTCTTCTTCATATAGTTGTGACGATACTCTATCGTCATTTAATCTCTCTCTTTATGCCAGGGTGTCTTCTAGTTATAAGTATAACTCTTTACCTATAATTATTTTAGTAACAACACCATTAGGAGCCAAATATTCCGATACTCTGCAACTCTCATTTTCTGGTAGCAGAGTAGAATCAAAAAAAGTGCAGAGCGGTATATGGCAAGATTATGAATGGAAATATAGAAAAAACATTGTTTTTAATAATAAAGGGAAATGGACTTTTATAATTAAACAAGATACCTCTATAATTAAACAGAATTCACTACTGCCTATATTAAAAGAGATTGGCCAAATGGGAGTGAAAATCTCAAAATCTTAAAAAAATTCAATAACAAATATAGCCAGAGCAGATAAACAGGATGGGAAAAGATAAAATTAGAAGATTTAAAGAGAATGAAACCTTTAGCTGTTTGTACCAGCCTCCATTCCAAGAGGTTTTTGGTTCTACTTACTATATGAAAGGCCAGTGGCATAATCATCATTTTAAGAACGATAAACCTTTGGTATTGGAATTAGGTTGTGGCAGAGGCGAATATACAGTTGCACTAGCAAGAAAATTCCCAGACAAAAATTTTATTGGTGTAGACATTAAAGGAGCCAGAATGTGGCGAGGGGCTAAAACAGCCACAGAAGAATCTCTAGAGAATGCTGCATTTGCACGTTGCCGAATAGAATTTATAGAATCGGTTTTTGGACCCGAAGAGGTTTCGGAAATTTGGATTACTTTCCCCGATCCTCAAATTAAGAAATATACTAGACGCCTAACCTCTACACCTTTTTTAGAGAGATATAAGCACTTCCTTAAAGATGGAGGAGTAGTGCATCTTAAGACAGACAGTGCATTTTTGCACACCTATACTCTAGAGTTGGTAAAGCAAAATAATTTGCAGTTGCTAGAAGCCAATAGTGATATATATGGAACTGGTAGGGCATGTGAACTACTATCTATCAAAACTAGATATGAATCACAATTTTTGGAGCAAGGTATTAAAATAACATACCTCTCTTTTCAATTGAAAAAAGAGGTAGTTTTAGTTGAACCTCAATGGGATTCCGATGCCTATGATAGGTAATTAGTCTTTATTAATATCCCTTATTGCATATTCTATCATACGAGCTAGGCGGTAAACATCTTTTCTAGGCCCTTCTAGCTTAATTGGATTATCTGAAATGTTTACTGTAATGGTATCTTCAAACAATTTCATTGTACGTATAAAAGAAGATTTGTGTCTAAATACAATAGCTTCTTTCCCTTCACTTTCAATTACATATCTGTTAGTGAAGAAGATATCTTTAATAGTAGTTTTATCTTCTTCGTAGCCAATGTTTAGGTGTACATTTCTGGTAACGTATCCAAATAAAGGATATATTAATGACATTACAAATAGAAATATAGCAAGTTGAGTGCCTGTGCCTGGGCGGAAAAGCGTATAGAAGCTAAACTCCTTGCCAGAAGATATAGAAAATACGCCTATTATAAGTGTAAGTGCAATTAAGAACGTAATGAGTTGCTTAATAGCTCGGATAAGATATCTCTTAAAGTCAAAGTTAGTTCCCATAATGGTAATATTATTAAGGTTATTGAGTGTTATTTGTGCAAAGCTAAAAAATAATCTATACTAATGTAGGAGAAAATTTATATTTTTGTAACTCTTGTGAAGTAATCATATATAAGATTTAAAACAAATAAAATGGGAAACGAGAAGAATTTAAAAATTTTAGTAATAGTGATGGCTTCCATAGCAGTGGTTATGGCAGTGGTTCTTGCTTGGATATGGATTGATAGAAGTGGGATGATTAAAGACCTTAATGTAGAAAAAGAGCAGTTGACTGCTCAAATGGTACAACTAAGGGACGATTATGAAGTACTTAATACAAGCAATGATACTCTTAATGCTCAATTGGGAATAGAGAGAGAGAAGGTAGATCAACTTATAGAGCGAGTTAAGAAAACTGAAGCTACAAATAGAACTCAAATTCGCCAATATGAGCAAGAATTGGGAACATTAAGAAGTATAATGAGAAGTTATATAGGTCAGATAGACTCTTTAAATACTTTAAATATAACTCTCAGGAAAGATGCCGCATTGGCGCGTGACGAGACTAAACAAACCTTGCGCCGTTACGACGATCTTAGAACTACAACAGATGAATATGCAAAAAAAGTTGAAGTAGGATCTGTTCTTAAAGGCAGAGGGTTCATTCTTACTGCAATTAACTCAAGAGATAACGATACCGATCGCAGTAGCCGTGCAGCTAAGCTTAAGACTTGCATGAATTTGATTGAAAACTCTATTGCAGTAAAAGGGCCAAGACGTATTTATATTAGAGTTAAAAGCCCCGATGGTATTTTAATGACAAATTCTCAACAGCAGGTTTTTACATCTGATGGAGAACAAATGATATATTCTTCAGTTAGAGAGGTAGATTACCAAGGAAGTGAACTTGAAGTTTGCATCTTTTTCTCTAGTAACCATGCTTATGTAAAAGGGGTTTACACTGTAGACATTTATACCGAAGAGGGTAAGCTGGGAAGCACAGATTTACTACTCAAATAGAGTGGCAGGAATCTATATCCATATTCCTTTTTGCAAGCAGTTTTGCATTTACTGTGATTTTTATTCAACACAAATGTTGAGTAAAAGAGAAGAATTTGTAAAAGCTTTAAGAAAAGAGATTAAGGATAGATCTAAAGAATTAGAGATGATTGGAGGTACCGTCAAGACAATTTATTTTGGAGGCGGTACCCCTTCTGTTCTAAATGCATCACAGCTAGCATCTATCTTAAGTGATATTCGTAAAAATTATCTTACTATCAATAATGAAGAGGGTGCTTTTAGTTTTGAACCAGAAATTACTTTGGAAATAAACCCAGACGATGTTACCCCAACATTTTTGAAATCTGTTAGAAAAGCTGGTTTTAACCGTCTTAGTATGGGCATTCAATCATTTTATGATTCTCATTTAAAATGGATGAATAGAAGGCATACTGGCGAACAAGCAATAAAAGCTTTTAATATTGCAAGGCAGTGTGGTTTTGATAATATAAGTATAGATCTTATTTTCGGATTTGAAGGTCTTACAGCTCATATGTGGAAAGAAAATATTAAAACAGCTCTATCTCTTTCTCCAGAGCATATCTCTTGTTACCAAATGGGAGTAGAAAAAGGAACAAAACTTTACGATGAGTATATGAGTGGAGAATATTCTCCATTAGACGATCAATCTTCTCTATGCCAATATACATCTTTGCAGTCACATTTAGCAGAAGCTGGTTATATTCAATATGAGATATCAAGTTTTTGCAAACCAAGAATGGAATCGCGCCACAACAGAGCTTACTGGAATTTTACCCCTTATATTGGCTTTGGGCCAGCTGCCCACTCATTTAATGGAAGTGAAAGAGAGTGGAACTGCCGAGGTATAAATAGTTATATTGCTGGTGTCCAAAAAGGAGAGAGGCATTACAAGGCCGAGGTTATCTCTGCTAGAGACCATTTTAATGAGTTTATTATGCTCTCACTTCGTACAATAGAGGGTATTGATAAAGAGAATCTCATGAATTTTACTCAATTTGTAACACCAGAATTCTCTGCAACTATAAATTCGTTTATTGAAAGAGGAGTTTTGGAAGAAGGGAGTGGCAAAATAAAAATCCCGCCAGAAAAGTTGTTTCTTTCCGACGGGATTATTAGAGAGCTTTTTGCTTAGTTAGACTAGATTATTCCGTTAGCAACTAAGTGTGCATATATTGCAATTCCACTAAAGCCTATGAAAATAACTGTAGCGTATACATACGATACAACTCTTAGCCTGCCAATCCACTTAATATTATTGGCTCCAATAGTATGGAATGCACTCCAGAAACCGTGTGTTAGGTGGAACCAAAGGGCAACAAACCAAACTAGGTAGCAGATAAGAATCCATATACTACTAAAAGTTTCTACCATTAAATCGTTTCCGTTTTGTGCATGAGTGCCTAAAAGTTCTGGCAGTTGCATTTTTGCCCAAAAGTGAGTTAGGTGAAAAGCAAGGAAGCCTAGTACAATAACACCTAGTACAAACATGTTCTGTGAAGCCCATGAATCTGCTTGAGCTCTGTTGCTAACTTCGTATCTTATACTTCCACGAGCCTTTAAGTTAGACAGAGTAAGTAAGATGGCATAAATAATGTGAATGGCAAAACCGGCTGCCAAAACTGGCACCATTACCAAAACAACAGGAGAACCCATAATTCCTATTATAGTGTCAAACGCCTCGGGGCCAAACAAGAAAGCCGAGTTTGCTAAGAGGTGAATAAGCAGAAATAGAATCAGGAATAACCCCGAAATGCTCATAATGAGTTTTTTGCCAATAGACGACGTAAAAATATTTCCCATTTTATAAATATTGATTAGTTTTTTACTTTTAGGTGTTTCTTATTTACTAAGCTTTCAATTGTAAATGCAAAGATAATCTCTTGCTTGGTATTTTCATAATCTTTAATTACTTTTGTTTGATATAAGGGGTTTTAGAGCCCTTTATCTAACTATATGTCAAAATATTCAAAAGTACTTTTAAAGCTTAGCGGCGAAAGCCTAGGAGGGCCTAAAGGAGTAGGTCTAGATAGTTCTATATTAGAAGAATATGCTCGGCAAATAACATCTGTTGTTAAAGCTGGTACGGCTGTTGCTTTGGTAATTGGAGGGGGAAATATCTTTCGTGGATTAAGTGGTGCTGGTAAAGGATTTGATAGAGTTAGAGGAGATCAAATGGGCATGCTAGCTACTGTTATTAATAGTATCGCTCTCTCTATGTCTATTCGCTCTTTGGGTATAGAGTGTGAAGTTTTTACTTCTACACCAATGGAACCATTTGCTAGATATTATGTTAGAGATAAGGCTCTTGAACTTATGAGTAGAGGTGGGGTCGCAATTATTGCTGGTGGAACTGGAAATCCTTTTTTCACAACAGATTCAGCCTCGGCACTTAGAGCTGCCGAACTTGGAGTGTGTGCACTTCTTAAAGGTACAAGAGTAGATGGTGTTTATGACTGTGACCCAGAAAAAAACTCACAAGCAAAAAAATATAAATCACTTACATATGATAGAGCTTTGGCCGAAAATTTAAAAGTTATGGACCAAACGGCATTTTTACTTTGTAAAGAGAACGATGTCCCTATTGTTGTTTTTGATATGAATACACCCGGGAACCTTGAAAAAATAGTTGAGGGTCAAGATATTGGAACAATTATTGGGCTTTAATTTAAAAAATAATTATCAAAATTATGGATATCATTAGGCAAAAAGAGGCCATAGAGATTGCTAAAGAAAGCATGGAAAAAGCAATTCTTTACTTCGAAGAGGAGCTTAAAACTTATAGGGCCGGTAAAGCTAACCCAGCTGTTTTTAATAGTATTATTGTAGACTATTACGGAACACCAACTCCAATTCCACAAGTTGCGAGTGTTACTACTCCCGATGCTAAGACAATGCTCATTCAACCATGGGATAAAAAAATGATTTCTGCTATTGAAAAGGCCATTATGGTAGCAAATATTGGTTTTACTCCATCTAATAATGGAGAGCATATTCGCATAAATGTTCCACCACTCACAGAAGAGAGGCGTAAGGAATTGGTTAAAAGAGTAAGGGGAGAGGGAGAGAATGCTAAAATTAGTATTCGGAATGCCCGTCGCGATGGTGTTGAATTACTCAAAAAATACCAAAAAGATGGTCTTCCAGAAGATGTAGCTAAAGATGGTGAAGCTGCAATACAGAAAGAGACAGACTCCTACAATAAAAAGATAGAAGAAATTCTATCTAGCAAAGAGAAAGAGATAATGACAGTTTGATTAATAGGCTGTACAATTATATTAAATATAAAAAAGGGTAGCCATCCATGGCTATCCTTTTTTGTGCCAAAACTCATTTATGTTTGCCATATCATCGCATCTGTTTACTAATTCATCGCAATAAATTACGTGCACTTAATAGTCTTAATTTTATTAAGTAGCTTTACGCCGAAAAACTAGTTTTAAAAACAACTTTTATGAAAAAATATTTACTTATACTCATATTTGGATTATTAATTGATATACCAACTTTTGCCATAAATGAGGTTGATCTTTCTAATACAAAGCAAGATTCTTCTATTGACTCCTCCAACAGAACAATAGTGCGCACTATAGGCAAGAAACTGGTAAAAGGAACTTGGTTGTTGGGAGGTACATTCTCTTCAAAATCTAATAAGTATTCAGATGTAGATTTGTTAGTAGCAGATATTGAGCGATTTAATCAACGTGCATTTAATGTAAGATTGGAAGGATCCTATTTTTTTAAAGAAAATCTAAGTGCTGGATTAGGATTACAGTTTGGAGAAGACAAATTAGATTTAAAAGCTAGTTTGTTAAATAACATGTACAAGAGGTCTATCAATAGTTTTAATAGAAGTTATGGTGCTGTAGGATTTATTAAAAATCATATTCCTATCTCTTCTAACAATGTTTTTTTTATTACTAATCAAACAGAGTTGTTTTATGGTTTTAATAGTGGCCCTTCTGAGACGTACGTTGGTGATGTTCTTGAACGCAAGTACTCTACACAGCACAGTATGGGCTTAACAATAAGGCCTGGGATTCTTATTTTCTTTACAAATAACTTTGCATTTGATTTAAACATGGGTATTCTTGGTTTTTTGCATTCTGTAGAAGATGTCAGTTACGAATATCCTCCCAACAATATGCCTCCAGAGAGTAGTATAAAAAACGATTCAAAGAATAGATCTACGAATATAAATTTTAAGTTCGACCTTTTAAAGGTGGGATTTGGGTTTTCATATTATTTTTAAAACTCTATTAAGCTTAATAATAGAATTCGATTATTAATAAATTACAATTTATATTAGATTACAACTTATACTAAAATATAATTAACAATAGAATATTATGAATAAAAAAATTGCTGGATGCCTACTCCTAATAGGGTTTATTATATCTGGATGCTCTACCAAAGGGGAGATTAACCAGTTATCAGAAAAAGAGATACTTATTTTCCAATTAGAAGGTCAAATGGGTGTTACCGTAATAAGAGGCGATTCTATTTTCGTGAAAGTGTCGGACGATATTTACTTAACAAGTTTATCTAGTTTGAGTGCTTCAAATATAAAAATCTCTGACTATGCTGTTATATCGCCAAAAGTTGGGGAGAAACAAGATTTTTCAAAACCTGTGAAGTATACTGTTAGAGCTCAAGATGGTAGTACCAAAGCATTTTATGTGATAGTGTTACGTGCCCAAGAAAGTGACTTACAACTACCAAATAGCAGTTTTGATAAGTGGCATCAAGCAACCCATGGAGATGCTCAGTTTATAGATATAGGAGAGAACGTACAAGATAAAACTTGGGGTACTGGAAATAGAGGTGCAGCCTTTGCCATTGGAATGGGATCGGAAGCTAGCTTACCTTCTGTACCTGTAGAGACATCTGCAAATAAATATGCAGCACAAGTCACTACCCAAAACATGGGTGCAATGGCAGCTTTACCAGCTTTTGGAGCGAAAGGTATTGCAGCAGGAAGTATATTTGTAGGGGAATTTGAAATAGCTAGTGTGTTTGATGCACATCCTGTTTTTGGTATCCCTTTCACACAGACTCCTGTAGCATTTCAAGTAGATTATAAATACTTGCCTGGTAGTGCATTATTAGATGGAACTCATAAACCTATATCAGGTAAAGATGCTCTGGACTTCTATCTTATACTTGAAAAAAGAGAAGGAGCTAAGGTAAAAAGATTGGGGATAGGCTGGTTTAGAAGTAGTGATACCCAAACTGAATGGAAAACCAAAGAGGTAGAAATTAAATATGCTCTCAACGGACAGGAACCAGTAGGAATAGAAAACCAAGCAAAATACGTATTAAAATATGGTCATGATGGAGATATTGCACAAACCGACCCAAGCAAGATGCCTAAAGCAACTTGGGGAGATATCTCAAAAGATAGACCTACTCATATTTTTGTTGTATTCACATCTAGTTATCAAGGCGATTATTTTATTGGAGCCCCTGGTAGCAGACTAACGGTAGATAACTTTAAACTGATTTATTAATAACTTTAAAGCCAATTCACTAAAAGCGCTAGTATTCTATAATAAAACTCCCT
>CAYIYT010000034.1:0-23480 GCA_964367735.1 uncultured Muribaculaceae bacterium | reverse complement strand
TTTCTAAGGTTATATTCTTCTCTTTGAGATGGAGTAAGTGGCTTAGGATCTGGTAGCTTGTACTCCTTATCCATGCTTCCTTTTTGTATTGGTGGCTCTTTCTCTATATTGCTACAAGAAGCCGCAATAAAAATTATAGAGAGTATAATTATGCATTTTTTCATATCTTATTGTTAATTATATATAAATTCTTTGTAACCTTCATTCTGAATAATACCTCCATTAAGTTCAATATCTTCAGAAGGTATTGGCCTAGTATACATAAATTTGTGAGTAGTATAGGCCAATCCATTTCTTGAAACCCATAGTTCTGGAGAACCTAATCTTTTCAATTCCATAAATCTACTCCCCTCCATAAAGAGCTCTTTACGTCTCTCGTTAATTATTAAGCTAAATAGCGTAGTTAATTCACGCCCCAAAGCATCTTTGGAAATTGCCGATTTATTAGCTACAACAGGAATTGTTTGATCTGTTAAGTACTCATAATCACTTATTCTTTCAGACCTTAAAAGATTTACAAGCTCTAACGCTCTAGTGCTATTATCTAAATAATAATGTGACTCGGCAGCCATAAGTAACACCTCTTCTATCCTTAAAGCCCCAATAGAGAGTTTAATAGGATTTCTATGATTATTAATAGATTCATTATATCTAATATCATTTTCACGTAAATCGAATACATTTATAAAATCAATACTTACTGGCCTGTTTCTTAACGTAGTATATACTCTATCAGAAATTTGATTATTTTGCGATAGAATACTTTTGTATCTAAGAATCATATTAGAGAAACCTACGTTACCTAATACCATTCTTGAGTAATCGCTTCTATTTAAAATAGGGTAATTATTTAGCAATTCCGCGGCAACATCTACTACCTTTTGCCACTGGCCAGTCCAAAAATACAACTTAGCCTGGTAAGTTTTTACCACATCGGCAGTAAACATATAGACTTGGTCTTGTAAATTAAAAAGAGAAAGGGAGCTATTGAAATCGTTATTAATAAACTCTACCGTCTTTTCATAAGAACTTCTAGTAGGCCTAGCTTCCATATTGAACTCACCTACAATTGATAACCCCATTTCAGGTAAAACTCCAGCAACAGGTGCTTGGCAATAATGGGTTAGAAGCTCGTAGTAACACACCCCTCTTATAGCATGAGCAGTACTCTTTACTTTAAAGCCATAATCTGTTTCATCCTTGGCCAATCCATCAAGAATAATGTTACAATTTCTAATATTTTGGTAAAGTTTACTATATATAGGTTGATTCAGTTTTTGCCCAACATAAAATGGAATTATCTCTTGCCCCAAATAGATATTGGCATCTAAATTATCTGAAATAGCTTCAACATCAATAACGTCTGAGGTGCCTTGCAAAATAAAAGTCCCCTTTTCATTTTCAATATCATAAATCATTTGATGTATCATAGCAGAATACTCTTCTGGTGTTTTTGGAATAGTTTTACCATAAGGTTTAAGATCTAAATATGATTCACAAGAACTCAAAGAGAGTAAGACTATAGAGAGCAGTATTAGTATATTATTTTTCATCATTTCAATATTTATAAACCAATGTTAATCCCAAATGAATACGATTTACTTTGTGGATAGACTATCCCAGGTGTCTCGGGATCGAAACCAGAATAATTAGAGATAGTGAGCAAGTTGTTTACAGTTAAATTAAAGCCCATAGATTTAATCTTCATCTTAGAAAGAAGCCTCTCATCTAAACTGTAAGAGAGCATAATAGAATTCACTTTAAAATATGAAACATTCTCTATAAGAGCTCCTTTGTTAATTGACCCCGACGTTGTCATATAAGTATCGTAGCCCATATTGGGGCCAAAAGCATCTATCAAACGAGGCATACCATTTACTATAGGGTTCTGGGAAGTCCATAAGTTGGAACTGTTTTGTAGAACATTTAAGTGATTTCTGTAAAGATCGTTATGTGAAATAGGTATATTCTCTGAGGTAGGGCTAGATTTTTGAATAACACTGTAATAAGCTGGTGAATCAATTTCATTTAAAACTTTTGCACCAAAAGAATAAACACCACCTATACTAATATTAAAATTTTTGTATCGACCACTTATAGAGTATCCACCACTAATGGGAGCATTATTAGTTCCCACATAGAAGAGGTAATTATCGCCATTTTCATAATCGGCTTTACTTTCAAATTTTACATCGGATCTCTCCTTAAAAAGATAAACACCTGTGTATGGGTCTATGCCAATGGGTATACCTGTAAATAATGAGTTTAAAGGATAACCTACACGCAAGTTGCCGTAAATAGAACCCGTTGGAGAGACATAATCCTTTAATATATTTCTATTATGGGATACATTTGCCGAGGCCGAAAGTGAATAGTTTTTTGCTTTTAAAATAGTGCCTGATAAAGAAAGTTCAAGTCCTTTATTCTCAATTTTAGAGGTATTATAACTCTGAGTTCTAAATCCTGTAGTCTCTGGAACTCTCACTGGTGTAACAACATCGGAGCTTAGCCTATAATAATACTCGGCCTGCACCCTTAATCTATTATTGAATAAACCAGCATTTGCTGCAATTTTGTAGTCGAAAGTTCTTTCCCATCTAAGATTTGGATTGGGAGCTGCGCCTACATAACCCATACGAAAAAAATCTTCGTAAGTTTTTCTAAACTCATTGCTGTAGTTCATAATAAACTGCGGATATACAGATTTGTTAATGTTACCTGTATAACCTGTGGCAACTCTAAAAGAGAGGTCGTTTACCACTCCCATTTTATTCCTAAGAAATTTTTCGTTACTGGCATTCCAAGTAAAGCCAACAGACCATATAGGGTTAAATTGTTGGTTACTACCAAAGTTGTTTGAGCCATCGGTTCTAGCAGTAAGGCTTGCTGTATAAAGGTCTTTAAATGAATAGTCACTAGAGAAATAGAAAGATGCTACTGCCGATTCATCTATGTTTTGGCCCGAAAGCCCATCCATTATTTTAGCATAACTAATAAGGTAGTCATAAGGAATAAGACCCGATTCGTCTGAAGTAGGCAGCAATGGAAACGAAGAGTTACCCGAGACAGGATCGTAGCCATATCTTTTTTCGTAAATACTTTTATTAAAGGAGCTTCTAATTTCTGAGCCTAACAATGCACTCATATAATGGTTTCTTTTGAACTCCTTGCTATATGCTAGTTGCCCTCTTAAATTATAGGAAGTATTGTAGGCACTAGATTGAAATATAGAGCCATATGTCCTTTGTGAGTTAAAATTACTTCCCTCGAATGGCCTATCTGTAAATGCAGCATAGGTCTCTTTACCATTAATATTATCATTATTATTATTTGAATATGAGAAAGAAGCAATCCCTTCTAATTTAAGATTGTCAATTATATTCCATGAAATATTCCCAGTTTGGATAACATCGAAACTGTTCACTTTACTAGAAGTTTCATTTAAATCTCTTATAATATTTATACCATTATCTGGAATAATAAAGGCTGTATTGCCATTTGCTTTGCCTAACTCAAAATAGGTTCCGTCTGCCCTATAAGAGCCATCCTGATTGTATGGTCTTTCGTATGGATTTGCAAAATAGGCATATTTAAAAAGATTGGTTCCACCCGATGCATCCTTAGAATTTTGGTAAGATAGATTAGTATTAAACCCAATCTTCACACTGCTAGAGGCTTTAATATCTAACTTAGAACTTAGGTTATATCGGTCATATGTATTGTTTTTAACTAAACCATTGTTAGTGCCATATCCAAATGAAACATAGTAGTTAACATTCTTAGTTCCACCAGATATAGAGAGATAATGGTTATGAGATACAGAAGGTCTAAAAAGCTCATTAAACCAGTTTGTAGTATGTTCTTTGTAGCTATCTAAAACAGATTCTTGCTCTGCTGTGCTAAGCCCTGCATACTGGCCATATCCACTTCTTACCATACCTACAATACCAATAACCGGGTAATCGTCTCCTTTTCTAAATCCATCTGCCGAAAAACTATTCCAAAGATTTTTTTCCCATTCAATTTTCTCACTAGAATTCATAAGAGAGACATCTTTAATAGGCTGTGTAGTAACAGAAATATTTCCAGAATATTGAATATTTAAATCGCCCTCTTTTCCTCTTTTAGTTGTTATTACAATAACACCACCTGCGGCTCTAGAACCATAAATTGCCGAGGCCGAAGCATCTTTTAATACTGTTATATTTTCTATATCGTTTGGGTTAATTCCAGCAATACCATTTGAAAAAAGAGTATTAAAGTCTCCTGCCTTAATTTGCCCTGTAGATATTTGAGGAATATCCTTAGAAAGCATAACACCATCTAGTACCCACAAAGGCTCTGCATTACCCGATATTGTATTTGTTCCCCTTATCCTAACTTTTGCTGTCTCTCCTGGCCTACCAGAAACTGCCTGAACACTAACTCCTGGGATTTTACCTTGGATTAACATATCCATCGATTTTAAAGGAGCATCTTTTAACTGCTCGCTATCTATTATTCCAACAGAGCCTGTTACTCTAGAAATTGTTGTAGAGGTATATCCATTTACAACTACTTCTCCTATGGCCATAACATCATTTTCTAAATAAATAATAAATTCATTCTTACTCCCCGCCTCTATTTGTGTACTCTTGTAACTAATACAAGAGACCGTAAATTTTGACATTCCAGTAATATCTAAACTAAAAGCTCCATCTAGATTGGCAGTTGTCCCACGCAGAGTGCCTGGGATAAATATAGATGCTCCAATAACAGGCTCGCCTGTATCTTTATCTATTACCTTCCCTTGCACAATATTCTTTTTTATCTTCTGTGACTCTTGCTTTACAGCTTTCTTAGATATAACAACCTCGTCTTTAGTTATTCTATATTCAAGGTCGGTATCTTTTAATATTTGGTCTAAAACCTCTTGAATAGTTGAATTTTTCATACTCAATGTTATTCTCTTTTTATTCTCTAGATCTTTAGATGCCACTGCTATAGAATATTTAGTGCCAGTAAATAGCTTTTCAATAGCCTGAATCATAGTTACATCCTTAACAGAATAATTCACACGTATCTGCTCTAATTCCGAAGCTGCAACCGTATTAGAAATAAAAAGAAAAGAGAACAATAAAAGGAAAATGTTTCTCATAATTAATTACTTGTAGTTAGTTTAATAGTTTTAGTTTTTTTGTTTATTTTATATCCCAACCTATTAGTATAAGAGATTAATTCAATCACCTCTTGCACCGGGGTATCTTTGTTTATTTTTAAATAGAAAATGGAGTTCTCTATCTCATGATCACAAATTATTGTGAAATCGTACCAGTTATTAAGAACTGGGATAATGTCTTTTATTTTATCGCCCCAAAAGACAAACATGCCCTCTTTAACAGCTCTTAAATTATTAACATCAAAGTTTTGAAGATTAAACCCACCCTCTCCTTTGATATTCATTGCCCTTTCCCCTGGCTCTAGCATTACTGTAACACCAGTTTGCGACTCTACTTCTACAGAACCTGTAAGTAACGATACAGATGTGTAGTTAACTTCATTAGAAGAAGTTATATAAAACTCTGTACCATATACTTTGGTTTTTATATTGGCACTGGTAGCCACAAATCTGCTATAACCATCATTCACAACATCTAAGAAAGCCTCTCCTGAAATTGAAACCTCTCTAGTTTCACCCAAAAATTGCTCTGGGAAACTAATAGTAGAGTTTGCTCCCAACCACACTTTACTACCATCGGGCAATACAATATTTACCTCTTTACCTCTTGGCACAACCACCGTTTTTATTTTAACAGCCTCTGAAATTTTGCTAATTGTCACGCTAGAATCTAACTTTGTAAAACCAGTTTCTTTCTCTAGATTTGGCAAAAAACTAACACTCTCTCCTTCTATAATAATAGGCTCTCCCCCCTCCCTATCTAACATATAAACGCTAGTAAGCTCTTGAGCAAGCATTGCATCTCTATTAACTTTTATCATGTTTTGATTAATACCCAAACCCAGGATTATTGCTATTGAAGCCGCAGCGCCATACCATATCTGTTTGGCAAATCTCTTGCTAGCTAAAGTTTTTTGTATAATATCTCTTTGAGTCGTTTTGCTTTGTACAATCTCTCTTTGTGCAATTTTTTTCTGAACAGCTTGGTATTGACGCACTGTAAAATCACTATCTATCAAATTGGACAACTCTTCTATTTTTGAATCTTTACCTAAAAAATTAAAAATCTCTCTATTCCTTTCATCCTTTACAAACCAAGCATCGAATAGTTCCTGCTCTACAGAATCTAATTGATGCATATTGAATGCCTTTTTAACTACTACAGCAAGAGTATCATCAAAATTCTTGTCAAAAATATCTTTATGCTTTTTTCCCATTTTTTGCTCTCTTTGAATTATCCTATTTGGCACACTACATAGAAGACAAACTGAGATAGAAAAAGTGTCATTTTATTTAATAGTATTAACTTTGGCATTAATGAGCAAACTATACAGAGATAATTTTGAGGCGTTTGTACTTTCTAATAGTGTTTTGTTTTACTCATTCGCTAAAAGATACATAACAAAAAGGCATATTGCAGAGGATATCTTGCAAGATTGCTATGTTAAGTTGTGGAATAACATAGACAAACTAGAACATGTTGCAGATGCTAAACTGTACCTCTTTGCCATGATTAAAAATGCAGCCCTAAATTATAATCAAAGAGAACAGCGTACCGAGCTTACAGATAATATAGAAGAGCATATTAACCCAGAAAATCATTTAGAATTTTCAGAAGAATTTATCAATGAAATCTTCGAAGAAGAGGCAAATACAATGCTCGCTAAAGCAATCAGCTCCCTTCCAAAAAACCAGCGTACTGTAATGCTGCTATCTCTCAAAGGGTATACCAACCCACAAATTGCAACCATTCTAGAGGCAACAGAAGATTCCGTAAAATCTCGTAAAAAACGCGCTCTGCAAAAACTCATCCAAAGCAATATCCCCAAAATTTACCTACTGCTCTTTCTATAACCCACAGAGATATTCATTCAAAGGTTCACATCTCAAAAAAATTATGCATACTCTTTGAATCCAGGTAAATACCTCTGTTTTTTCGTCTATTAATCGCACCCACGTAGGTACTTAAATTGAAACAAAGAGTTAAATATTTGATAACAGGGCGTTGCTTAATAAACAACAATATAATTTGAAAGCGAATCACAACTATTGCAAATAGCTCATGCGAATAGATCAACATTAAGCAACATCTGTTTTTTAGCTAATTTTCTAAAGAGCTTTGAGGATAAAGGCCGAGGACCGTTCAACGACCAAAGGGAGGCGCTCCGCAGGCCCCGAAAAGCACGAAGAAAATAGCGTATGAAAAAACAGCGTTGCTGTTGTTGAGCTAGCGCATAGAGAAATTGCCAAAAACCACGGCGATGAATATGTGTACCAAGGCGATGAATTTAGAAACCATTAAGCTGCATGTAAATGGTGGGAAGCAACAAGACAAAGCCCAGAAGCATAAAGAATATAAGGAATTTAAAGAACCATTTAACCCAAATTTCGTAAGGGATACGCGCAATTCCAAGAGCACCTATTAAAACTGCCGAGGTTGGGGTTATCATGTTGGTAAAGCCATCTCCAAACTGGTAAGCCATAATGGTGGCTTGTCTCGAAAGACCAATAACATCAGAGAAAGGAGCCATAATAGGCATAGTAATAGCAGCCTTTGCACTTGCCGAAGGTATAAAAATATTTAGCACAGTTTGAATTGCATACATAGAACCAAGCGACACAATCTTACCAGTTTGCGCCATACCCACAGCCATACTATTTAGCATTGTATCAATAATATTACCATCGTTAAGAATAAAAATAATCCCACCAGCTAGCCCAACAATAAGCGCAGGAGTAAGCATCCCCTTACACCCTTCAATAAACTCATTCACAATTCTATTAGAACCATACCCCGCCGCAAATCCCGATATTATACCCATAGCAAGGAAAAGTGCCGATATCTCTTTTAGGTACCATTTATATCCCAATACGCCCAGTATCAGAAATATAATAGTATAAATAAACAGATTCACTATAAAATATTGATGAGATCTTCTTGCCCCAATAAAGCCAGTCAAAAGATAGAGTGCTGTAATAATTGGAATAAAAGGAGCAGTAAAACTACTAAGCCCAACTTCAATTTTAGTTTGTGGGAACGCAACTGAATAGAGCACGAGTGCTGCACCAGTCGCCAAATACATTATCCACGCACCCTTATTAGTAGACCACGCGCCTTTATTGCGCAAACCCCTTCTAAGCTTGCCGCTCTCGGCATCATGGGTATGAATATTAATTTGCGATTCACTCTCAATGGAGTTTTTGCCCTCGGCATAATTTTCGCCCTGGGCAACTCGGTTTCTCCAATATTCATCGGCACTGTACATAATAGATTTAGTAGGGTCTTTTTTCACTTTAGCAGCATAGAGCAGCACAATGGCAATAAAAATAATTGTAAGAAGAACCCAACAAACAAAGCGGTATTCTATTCCCGAAAACATTTGAAGGCCAGCAATACTTTGAGCTATTCCTATTGTAAAAGGATTTAAGATTGCACCCGAAAAACCAATGTGAGCAGCACCATAAACCATGCAAAATCCAGTAATTGAGTCGTAACCCATAGAGATTGCAAGAGGAATAACAATAGCCACAAATGCGAGAGACTGTTCGCTCATCCCAAAAATAGCACCAAAGGAGCTAAAGAGAATCATTGTGAGAACAATCACAATATTATTTACACCCAAATATTTAACAACTCTATTTTTCTCTAAACTTTTAACATGCCTTAAAAACGAGTTTATCCCAATATCTATAGATCTGCTACTATTAAGAATAAAGAACGCTCCCCCAATTATTAAGATAAATGCTATAATAGCACCTTGCTTTTGAAAACCACTTAAAAAAGAGCCAAACACATGCCAACTCTGCGGAGAAGATTCCACAAAATGGTAGGAGTTCTCTACCACAATCTCTCTTTGGACCCCATCTATAACAACTGTTTCGTAATTGAATTTACCAGCAGGAATAATCCATGTGAGCAGTGCACAAAATAGAATGATTATGGTAATGATTACAAAGGTGTGTGGTATCTTCTTAAGCATTTCACTCTGTTTTAATGGGTTAAAATTCTGTTATTGTACCGTTTTGTACGTTAAGGTAGGTCCAAGGGCTGGTGTTGGCGCTCCAGGAGTTTAAGTTGAATTTTGAAGTGCCGTCTAGATTCCCTTTTATATTGGTATAGCGTAGTGCACCAGTTGAAAATGTCCAGGTAAGTGGCGTGTTGGGTTGGCAGGTTAGAGAGCTAGTGTCTAAAGTTTCTACGAAAAAAGCTGCCTTCCCATAAACGGTAGCAATACCATTATTATCTATACAAACGGCAGACTCTCTGTCACAAGCAATAGCTTTAGGAGATATTTTAACATCGGGAACAATTTTAAAATCTTTGACAATTCTTGCCATAAACGCAACAAGCCTACCAAAACGCCCTCTTTCTAAAAAGTGGGTATCGGTAATGTATCCAACTAGTTGAGGTATTTTAATAAAGCTTCTCTCTATAGTAACTCTCTCGTGATATGGGTTAGTAAGCGCCTCTTGAGATATTACAGAACCTCGCTCGCCTGTATATGCAAACTCACTCAATATTGCCATTCCTGCGCTTGTGCCTCCAATGGTTACTTTTTTCACATCTATAAGATACTTAATAGCTTGATGTACTTTAGTATCGCTCCATAGACGCAAATAATCGGATTGGTCTCCCCCTGCAATAAAAAGAGCCTCGGCATTACAAATAATGTTGAACACACTATCTTTATTGGCTTGGTCTCTAGTTTTTATTACAATAGATTTCACTGAATTTACCGAAACAGCAAGTGTAGAGTATAAATAAGTATTGTACCCATCTCCGCCGTCTTGCGATGTCCTAATAACAACAACATCTCCACCATTGGCATTTACAAGCATCCATTTCATGGCTTCATCTACATCGGTACCGCCTCCAGCCAACAGAAAACCAGGCTTATGATTTGTCTTAATATCTTTCTTACTACCAATAGAATAGATAGCCGGTAAACCTGCTTCTACCGGCTTATCTGGTTCTTTACCATTATTACCGTTCTCTTCTGCTTTGGAACAACTCGAAAAGAGAAGCATAATAACGGTTATTATACTTATAGTGAATGAGCTCATAAATTAAAAATTATAAGAATCTCCAGCAGAGAGTATTCTTATTGTAAAAACAGGAGCCATATCTTTATTAGAGAGCAAATTAATTGGTTCAAAAACTAAAACACTGCTCTCTCCCGCAACCTCGAAGGTGTTATTGGGTTTAACAATAATTGCAGTAGACTCATCTATCCCAATTCCTCTAAATCCAGGATTGTCTAACAATACAGAGAAAAGTCTATTTTGCCTTTTTCTATATACAAAATGCTGGTCTACAATTACATTGTTTAAAAATCCGAAACCTTCTGCCGTAACAATATTATCTTTAACTATTTGTGCAAAATCTGGATTGTCTGAGCTTTCATGTTTTTCCTTACCTGTTATCATTACTCTGCTCATTACTGCAGCACCTGCACTGGTGCCACCTATAACTCCACCCTCTTTATATAGAGCTTTAATTTTAGAGAGAAGCTCGGTCCCAATCAAATATTCGGTAAGAGTGTTTTGGTCTCCACCCGAAAAAAAGACAATATTGGCTTTAGAAAGTTTGTCTATGTTCTCCTGTTTATCTACATCTTCTTTTCCACATAATATAACCTCACAAGAAGCCGCCCCAAGTCTCATAAATTGCTCTTTTTGAAAAGCTCCAGTCATCTCCTGTTCGCTACTGGCAAAAGGAACAATTAGTACATGTTTCTCTCCCTCTCCTGCAAGGTCCATCAATTTTTGCGTTAAATAATCGGGCCTATCGCCACCACCAATAATAAAAAGGTAGCCAGTAGCACCAGATTCCTCTTCGGCATAAAAAGTAGCTTCGGTCTTATTACTTGTACAACTTAACTGCGACAATAAAACAGCCGCTATAATTACTATTTTTCTCATATAACTTATTCTGTTATTAACGTATATGCAATATTTGCACTGGCAGTGAGATCTTCGTAAAGAATAAACTCGTCGTTCCCGTGAGGGTTTTGCGCTCCCACTCCAATATTAATAGCACTCAATCCCTTAGCATTTAAAGCATTGGCATCACTACCACCCATAGATTTAACTCCATTTATGGTTAAGCCAATTTTTTTAAAGGTGGCCGAGAGCTTTTGGTATGGTTTTTCGTTTTCTTCAATTTTATAGGGCATAAATTCCCACTCATATTTGAACTCTACACTGCCGCCCATCTCTTTTGCAATTGCTTCAAACTCTTTAGAGACAGCTATTATTTTACTCTCTCCAAATTCAATAGAATCTGTGCGTAACTCACCTATAGCAAGGTATTCATCAGAGACTACATTGGTGGCTCTACCAGATTTTACTATGCCAATATTGGCATTGGTCTCTTTGTTAATCCAACCAAACGGAAAGTTTGCAATTGCTTTAGAAGCCATATGTATAGCGTTCACTCCCTTCTCTGGAGAGATACCCGCATGAGCCGGTTTGCCTTTAAAAAGGAATTCGAACCGCATTGCACCACATGTACCCGAAACAAAGTTGCCCGGTCTCATGTGTGAGTCAAAGATATAACCATATTTAAGGTTTCCCTTTGGCTTAAAGTACTCAGATCCTCCAAGAGTAGTCTCTTCACAAACAGTAAACAACAGCGTGCAAGGCTTTATAACACCCTCTTTGGCAGCCTTCTCGGCAGCAAAAAGAATAGCACTCAACCCGCCTCTATCGTCTACTCCTAAAATAGTAGTTCCGTCCGATGTTATTCTATCTTCTAGAAATTGAGGGGCAACACCCAGGGTACTCCTGGGTGTGTCCATATGTGCTGCAAGAAAGAATTCTCCCCCTCCATTTATCTCTACTATAACATTCCCAGAGTTCCCTTTAGTGGCCTCAAATGCATTATCTGTATAAGAGTCTATATTCAACTTCTTGAAAAAATCTCTTATGTAGTTGTTAACAGGTAGTTCACAACCCGATACTGCATCTATCTTTATTAACTCAGTAAATATTTCTAGTAATCTTTTATCTATACCCTTCATATCAATGGCTAAATAGTTTTACATTCCTTAGGTTAATGTAGTATACATCACTACAATTACCGTGTAAAAATGCTATGTAAATAGTTTTGCCTTTGAAAGCAGAAAAATCTACAGTTTCCATTATATAATTCTTCCCTTTAGTTAGTTCCGAAAGCTCTGTCCAATCTCTTACAATTTGAGCATCTCTACAATTATCAAAAGTAATAGGCTCTTCAGATGCCAAAACTCTGTATTGCTCTTCCCAAACTCCATTTGCACCCGAGGCCATCTCAAAAGTAAGCGAAATATTATCTACCCTACTTGGTAGAGTTACTTTTGGAGAAACTAAATAATTTTCGGGGTAAAGAGGCCCTCCAGAATATGAATCGGAAGTCATTGCACCTTTATAGAAGTTCCAATCATATCCGTCGCCATCTTTGTCTATTGAATACCAAGTATCTGGTAATCCTGTAAGGAAAGAATCGTCCAAGTAAAATACTTTATCTGGAGCAATAACATAATTGAACAATCCAGTAGGTTTGTTTGCCATTGCATCTTTGGAATCTGTAAGCCTTATAAAGAACTGCTTGCCCGATTTTACTTTAAGATCTACTTGAATATAACCGAAAAAACCATCTTTAGGTATTGTAAAACTACCTGTTCTAGAGGTTGGATTATATGTACTACCATCTAATGCTAGTATCTCGTAGTCTGTACCGTAGATAGCATCGTTATAGAGTGTGTCTATCCATTTAGGATCGGCACCAGCTGGAATTTCGCTAACATATCTATCTTTATCGTTCAAGTAGTATATCTCATCTATAATTTCGTAATTAACCACTATTGCAGTTGCAGAAGGTTTGATAATTTGAATACAAACCGAGTCTAAACCAATCTTGGAGTTCTCTTTAAAAAGTAAGTTACTTTTTACCTCCTGGTTATTTTTTTGAGCACTGAATTCATAAAGCTGTTTGCCGTTATATGTCCAGTCTTCCTTTTCGCAAGAATTGAAAACAATCAATGCTACCAAAAGGAGAGTTAATTTATATATATAATTCTTTCTCATCTCTTTAAAATATTTAAAGTTGTACTTACTTATTAATATCCAGGGTTGTTAATCAATTTTTTATTTACGTTCATCTCTGTAGGTCCTATTGGGGCTACAACTCTATAATCTTCGTAAAGAATTGTTGGGTTTCCTGTTGGTCTTGTTATAGGTTTACCTTGTCTTTTTAGGTCGAAGAAACGGTGTCCTTCAAACGCTAGCTCAAGCCTCCTTTGCAACAACACCTCATTCAATAAATTGGAGTTAGAAGCCGCTGTTTGTCCAATGTTTCTTCTAGTTCTAATGTAGTCTACATCTAATCTACCTAAATCATAAGATTCTAAACGAGTATATGCCTCGGCTCTATTTAAATAAACTTCGGACATTCTAATAAGTGGTATGTTATCCAATCCAAAAATACCACCCCAACTATTGTACTTAGTAGTCCACCATAGCTCTTGCCCTGCAAGCCTAACCTTGCGAGTAGTATTAAATCTACTGTCGTTTACTTTGTCTATAGCTGCAATAAACTCATCAGATAGAGAGAGATTTGCCTCGCCCGATCCTTTTCCGTTACCAAACCCCTCGGCATCTCTAAACTTATCGTCGTAGGTACCATACATAGCTTGTAGTGAAGAGGAACCTAGGTTGTCACTAGTAGTATATGCGAGTTGAAATATAGTTTCGGCACCTTTAGAGAATACATTGTCGTAGTTACCTGTATAGACAGGAACAGAAGATTTAGTTACTACATAATTTGCAGCATCTATTGCTTTTTGCCACTCCTCTTTATACAAATAGAATCTAGACATAAAGGCTTTAACACCTACAGCACTAATTCTAGAAGGAGCCATACCACTATCGTTATTTTCTAAATTTGCAAAAGCATCTATAAGGTCTTGTTCTATTTGGCCCCACACTGCAGTGGCAGTAGCTCTAGGCTCAGACGATGTTTCACTAATATTACCTCCAGAGTTGTAGAATGGCTCTAAAATAAGAGGAACACATAGGTCGAAACCACTTACCAAATGATTTGGAGTGCGGCTATATACCATAGCTAAGTAGAAGTAGTTGAATGCTCTTAAAAACTGAGCTTCGCCAAGAACAGCTTTAACTTTAGAGCTTTGGGTTAGCTTGCCTAAGTTTACAATTGCCTCGTTAAGAGAACCAATTTGTGAGTAAGCTGTTGTCCAAATATCTATTTGAGATCTAGATTGAAAGATATAATGACTTTTATATCTAGATGCAGTAATTGACAACTTAACATTGTCTCCAAGTACTTCTGGTAGAGTAATCATATCTCTTCCAAAATAAGTAGGGCTTTGAAGCATATCGTATACTCCTATAACCATTCCCTCGGCACCCTCTACCGTTGTGATTTTCTCTTCGGGCAGTGCGTGCTTTGTATCTATGTCTAGCAAGGAATCGCAGCTAACGGCAAGTACCCCTATTAAAATCAAAAATATATATAATCTTGTTGTTTTCATTTTCTGTGATTTTTAAAAGTTAACTTTTATACCAATACTGTAGCTCTTAGATTGAGGATACAAACCTCTATCGTTTCCAATAGATTCAGGGTCGTAACCTTGATAAGGAGTAGAAGTCCATACGTTATATGCATTGCCATAAATTTGAACATCGGCTAGTTTAAGTTTATTAACTAGTTTTTTAGGCAAATCGTAACTTAAGTTGATATTCTTTAATTTTAAGAAATTAGTGCTTTCATATATAAGACTCATCCCAGGATCTACGTTAGCATCATATTTCAATGGGTTTCCAGGATAAGATCCATTAATCATTGGAAGTGGTACCCAAGTAACATCGCCAGGTGCTTTCCAATAACTATTATAAATCTCTTTTAAAAGATTGTTATCGGCAGCTTGGCCAATTAGCACTGTTTTATCGCTCCAATATTTAGCAGCTCCTTGTTGGAACTGGAAGAAGAAAGAGAGACTAATGCCTTTCCAACGGAATGTATTCTCCATACCTCCATAAAGAGTAGGGTCTGTTCCGTTTATCCAGTATCTGTCGTCTATAGTTGGGTTATATGTAATGTAACCATCTTTATCGTAGTACATTGGCCTACCATCCGATGTATTAACACCTGCCCATTTGTAAACAAATGGCTGAGTAATACCTTTACCAACTTTATAGCTACCAAGCTCTTCAAGACCATCTTGTAACTCAGTAATTTCGTTTTTATTAAACGAGAGGTTAAATGATGTCTCCCATTCAAAATCTTTACCAGTAAAATTAAGTGTATTAATATGAATATCTATACCCTTGTTTCTTACACCGCCCATATTGGAAGGAATTGAAGTAAACCCTGTTGTTTGAGGAATTACCCTTGAGTAAAGTAAATCTTTTGTATCGTCTATATAGCCATCTATATTTGCAGTAATTCTGTTATTGAACAAACCAACGCTCAATCCTAAGTTTTTGGAATGTTTCTTTTCCCAAGTTAATTGTCTGTTACCAATTGCAGAAGGTACAATTCCAGGGATACCATTATAAGATACACTTCCAGAATAGAGCCTGTGAGAAACATAATTACCAATACTAGAGTTACCTGTAATACCATAACTACCTCTTAATCTTAAATCGCTAACCCAATCTATACCTTTCATAAACTCCTCTTCGTTCACCTTCCAAGCAAGTGATATAGAAGGGAAAGTACCCCAAAGGTTTTCGCGTCCAAATCTAGATGAACCATCGTACCTTACTGTTGCAGATGCTATATATTTATCTTTTAAAGTATATGACACTCTAGTAAATAAACCAGCCAATTTCCACTCCGAGTAAGACTCATTTGCACTTACTGGAATTGCTCCACTGCTTAATAGTCTAAGATCTGGATTTGCTACACCATTTGATTCTCCCGATTGCATATGGTACTGGTAGTTAGTGTATGAAAAACCACCAACTGCATTAATCCTATGTATAGAATTAAATGTCTTATTATAAGTAAGAACCTGCTCTGTTTGGAAATTTGTAATATCCATTGCCGAGGCCGAGATAGTACCATTGCTCCTATTACCTAATCTTGTACGAGGGTCGCTATATTGATGCTCAAACATCCAAGTAAAATCTAGATTATAGCTACTCTTAAACTGAAGACCAGGAGCCAAATCGAATGTTAAGCTATTTGCAGTTGTAAGATTATAAGTTTTACCTGTGTACTCGTTCATCTCTAGCATCTGAGGAATATTATACTGGTAATACCCATAAGTTAAATCTCTATAATACTCTCCGTTGGCATCTCTTGGGCTTACACCCGGAAGCAACAACATTGCTGTTCTAGAAGGGTTTGCAGCTGCTGTAGTAGAAGCTTGTATATGTTTAGAAGAGCTAAAACTATTGTTAGAAGCAAATTTCACCCAATCTTTAACCTTGTGAGTAACATTTAGCCTACCAGTAATTCTATCGAACCCTGTATGCTTAATAATACCATCTGTTTTATTGTAACCAGCAGAGAAATAAACGCTAGTTTTATCACTCCCACCAGACATACTCAACTGGTAATTTTGAACCACTGCTTGTCTAAAAATCTGGTCGTACCAGTTGGTAGTTGGAGCATTTGAATATCCATCGTCTCCCCATTCAAAACCCTTAAACAGGTTCAAATATTTTTGATACTCATTTGTTCCATAAAGTTTATCGTAATTAGAATATTGAAGTAGAGAATATTGTGCCCACTCCTGTCCATTCAACACAGGCACCTTTCTAATTAACTGTTGTACCCCCATAGAAGCATTTACAGATAACACCGTTTTTTGTGCCGAGCCAGATTTTGTAGTTATAATAACAACTCCGTTTGCAGCCTGAGCTCCATATATAGAGGCCGAGGCTCCGTCTTTAAGAACTGTTATAGATTCAATATCGTCTGGGTTAAGGCCACTCATAATATCGGCATTAGCCAATACATTTGTAGTATGAGCTCCATTTACTATTTGTATCCCATCTATAATATATAAAGGTTGAGTTCCAGCATTGATAGAACCTCTACCCCTAATATTTACAGAAAAAGAGCTACCAGGTAAACCAGATGTAGATGTAATTTGCACACCTGCCAACCTACCTTGAATAGCTTTTTGGAAACTAGCATTGTTAGTTTTTGCAATTTCACTTGCACTTATATTTTCAATAGAACCCGCAATATCTTTTTTGCGTGCTACACCATATCCAACCACAACAATCTCGTCTAAAAGAGTCTCTTGATCTCTCATTAGAACATCTATAGATGAACGACCGTCTAAAGCAATTTCCTGAGTTTGCATTCCCATAAAAGAGAAAACAAGGGTGTAATTGTTATTGTCTTGAGGAATAGAGATTTTGTAATTACCTTTTAAATCTGTTACTGTAGATAGAGTCTGAATCTCCTTTACAGTAATATACAGGCCAGGTAAACCGTTTCTGTTAATATCTCTTACCACTCCAGAGATATCTTTTCTTTGCTGCTGGCTCTCTTGCAAAGCAGCAGAAGAGACAATTTTTTCTGGTTTTGGAGCATCCTTTTTAGAGATAAAAATTACCTTGTCTTTTATTTTATAGGTAAGATCGCTATTGCTTATGCACTCCTTAACAATCTCCTCTACAGAAGTAGAGACAAATTCCTTATTTACCTTTGGAGCTCCTTCTAAATCTTTGTCTTCGAAAACAAAGTAATGACCTGTCTCGTTGGCTATTTTCTTAATAGCATCTTTCATTGATAAATATTCAATTTTTATTGAATATACCGAAGCCTGCTCATCTTCTAAATGATAGCCGAACAAAGATCCCGGCAGCATCAATACCAGCAATAGAGTTGCTAGAAGCAAAACTGGTCTTTTGATTAACTTACTTAGTGCCAAGTGTTTCATAATTTATAAATTTGGTTAGTTGTATATTTTAGTTTTTTAGGATTACTAGGTTTCTACTGATTTATTACGACGTTTCTATTTGCTTATCAATAGGTTTCTACTTGCTTATTATTTGCTCACTCTCTCTCTTAACATAATTAGATTATCGGATTTTATAATTTCTACAGCTTTTAAATTCCCTATTGTAGTTATCAAATGGTTAGGATTTTCGTCTTTTCTAAGTTTTCCCGAGAGAACAATCTCTTTTAAATTATCTGTTTTAAACATTACTGTTAATCCATACCATCTAGAGATATTATTCATTATATCTTCTAGCCTATCTGCTTCAAAGAAATAGATTCCATCTTTCCATGAGATATACTTATTAACATCTACCTCTTTTTTACTAGCCTCTCTATTTTCTATTTCTAAAGTAAATTGCTCATTTGGCTTAAGCTGTTCGCTCATTTGCTTATTGTCTAATGCACAATATTTCACCTGCACACTACCCTCTACCAGAGTTGTCTTAATGGTCTTTTCGTATGAATATGCTTTCACATTAAAAGAGGTACCAGTAACCACAACTTCTTGATAGGGAGTTTTTACAAGAAAAGATCTCTCAATATCTTTTTTTACTTCAAAATAGGCCTCACCATTAATTGTTACCTCTCTTTTGGTATCTGAGAATTTCCCAGGATAGACAATTGAAGACTCTGAGTTCAAAACAACACAACTACCGTCTGGTAGCTTTACTGTAAAAGATTTCTTTTTTGGAACGTTAAGAGTATGTATAGATTTTGCAGAGAAAGAGGTTTCGGTATAATCTAAAGTATCTCCATACACCTTTAACCCTAATGCCCTGAGCTTAGCAATATCGGCAGCATCTGTAAGCACCAAAGGCATACCCTTCCCTACAATAACAGAAACCTTTGTAGCGTGTAAAGGATACTGTTTCTCTACCGGCTTGTTCATTATAAAAAGCGCCGAACCAACTATCAAAGTCACAACAGCCGCCACTTTTAGCAAATAACCCGCTCTCTTTAGAAAGAAATTTTTATTTGATGATATGCTTTCTTTGGACGATAAATTCTCTTTGGACGATAAATTCTCCTTTGCAGATAAATTCTCTTTGGCAGATAATGTTTTGGAAACAAAAATAGCCTCGGCACTCCTGCTCTCTAAATAGCCGCTACTACATATTTTGTCGTATAATCTTCTATTATTATCGCTCTGGGCAATCCACTCTTTTAGCTCAAAAGCCTCAAGATCTGTAGCCTCGTCTAACAACGATTTTAAAATTAGATTTTTTATACGTTGTATTTTCTCTTCTTGACTTAACATTTTCTTATCATTTATATCTTGGGCGCAGTGCCCTCTTATATATAAGACAATGATAGGTGCGAAAAGGGTGTAACGGATAAAAAAGAATCTGAATTTCTAAAGTTTCCCACATAGCCAACGTTTCAGAAAAGTTTATCTGTTTGTCTTTGAGTCAACAATTTGATTTACAGCATTATAATTTTTCGGTTTTTTAGTAAAACGCAAAATCCCAAAAATCAATCACCTAATTTACAGAGAATTAACTCAAAGACAAACAGAGCAATTGTTGCAGGTGTTGCCTATCTGCAGGATGCACTCTCAAATTTGTTGCATTTCTTTGGAAAGCCTTATATTCAGATAGTTAACTTTCTCTAATACCCTACTTTTAAGCCTATTAAAGAAACCTATCTTGCTGTATTATAAGTAGTTTCAAGAAATGCAAACGAAAAAGATTTTGTTTTTGGGTGCCTATCGGCAGTTTTTAAGCTTCGCGCAGCAGTCAAACTCTGTCGAAGACACCATATATTTAATTTAAAATGGAGTTCTGACGATAATTGCTTGCTATATTATTCAATATCTATAGATTACAAGATGGGAAACTTTAGTGAATTTCTCACTCGTCGCATAAGAATCTATAAATAAGCTTTTTAGCCTTTTAAATGGGCTTAAAAAGAGGGCATTACAAAAGCTATTCTATAGATAGTGAGCAAGTTACGTGACGAGTGAGAAAAATTGTCCCGTCCTGAAAAAGGGTTACACATAAAAAATGTAAACTTATGAAAACAAGGAAAACACATTCACCACTTTGCGAGAGCAAAGTCATTAGCGAGCGCTATCAAAGGAAAGTTGTCTCGCATTTGGAAAAAGGCCATCTTAGCTTTGAAGATGCATTAACAAAGTATCATGTAATTAATGCAGCTACATTAGTCCAATGGATAAGAAAATATGGTATTTTTGATCCAGATTACATAGTTGTTCATCAGATGAGTATTTCAAAAGAGCAATCAGATGTAGAGAAGTTGAAGGAACTTCTTGCAGCCAAAGACCAGGAGATATCCCGTCTTAGGAAAGAGATCTACCTTAACAAGCAGAGGGGTATTATGATAGATGCTCTGATAGAAGTTGTAAAGGAAGACTATAATATAGATCTGTCAAAAAAAGTTATGCCCGGGCAGTTGACAAATACCTCTTCAAAGGAGGCGAAGGAGGAGTAAGCCAAGGTTGTCAATTACTCGGGAAAAGCAGACAGGCATACTACAAACATAAACGTAGATTACAAACCAAGCAGATAAGAGCATGCACGGCCGTGGCTTTGGTAAAATACCAGCGCAAGGAACTTCCACGCATGGGTACTCTAAAGCTGTACAATCTTCTTTATCCACAACTGAAAGAGATAGGGGTTGGCCGAGATATGTTGAATACAATACTAAGAGTTAATGGATTACTTGTTCCTCCACTAAGACAATACAGAATAACAACCAACTCGAGGCATCGCTTCAAAAAGTATAGAGATCTTGTTTCTGGTCTTAAGATAAATAGGCCAGAGCAAGTGTGGGTTAGTGACATAACCTATATTGGTAACCGAGGTAAGCACTATTATCTTGCACTTGTAACAGATGCCTACTCAAAGGTGATTATGGGTTATAGCATTGATGTAAACATGACTGTCAATCTGGTTTTAGATGCTCTTAAAATGGCTTTAAAGCAAAGACATTACAGAGAAAAAACAATCCATCACTCAGATAGAGGTGCTCAATATTGCTGCAACGAATACCAGGAACTACTCAGGCGCGTGGGTATACGTACAAGTATGACTCAAGATTCATCTCCTTATTCAAACGCAATAGCAGAAAGAGTAAATGGAATACTTAAACAAGAATTTTCTCTAGAGTCAAGACATTGTTCTTTCGAAGAGTTAAAACTCATTGTTAAACAGTCTGTTAATGCTTACAATACTAAAAGACCACACTTCTCATGCGCTTTATTAACTCCCTATAAAATGCATATGCAAAACGAGCTCCCGAGAAAAGAATACAAGTGCAAGTTCATCCATCAAAAAGTAAATTGAACAATGAACTCATTTAATTATATTTGTATAAATAGTGTAAACCTATTTCAGGGTAAGACAAAATTATAGATTGCTCAAATAAAACATAAGCAGGGCAAAGAGATTCTTGAGCTGTGCTCTTAATAGCTGCTTGGCTCTCTGTTTTTGACTTTTGACGGTATTTATGGAGATATTGAGAGTGCTTGCAACCTCTTTTTCCGAAAGTTTTTGCATATAGCTCATCTTGAAAATCTTTTTGCACTCGGTAGGAAGAGTTTCTACTGCTTCTAACAGTTCCCACAACAGTTCGTCTTCTACACGTTTGAGCAAATAGTCTTCTTCTTCACTAATGTATAATTCAGGATAAGTGTCTATATCGTGAGCTACATTTAGTTTATCTTTCTTTAGGAAATTTAGACAAGCATTATGAACAGCTTTGTAGATATATGGCTTAAAAGACTTTACATAGGCCAACGTTTTGTCTTTTTCATAAATATTTAAGAACACCGTTTGTACAATATCCTGTGCATCGTCTATAGAATTAATCATTCTATAGGCATACAAACAAAGTCTCAAACGATACTCATTATAAATTTTATCAAAATCTTTATCCAAAATAGCACTCAAAATAGCGAAAGTAAAAGCCTTTAGCAAATATACGAAATTTGGAGGTAAGGGTAGGTTTTTATCGCAAGAAGGGTGTTTAAGCTAGGGGCAAAGAGAATGTAAAGTCGCTTCCTTTTCCAACTTCACTTTTAACCCAAATTCTACCACCGTGCTTCTCTACAAATTCTTTACAAAGCATTAATCCTAATCCAGAGCCTTTTTCATTTGCTGTTCCAGTGGCTATTAGACTTTCATCAATCTTAAACAGATTCTGAATAACTTGCTCACTCATGCCTATTCCATTATCAGAAACCGTGATTTCAATATTGTCTCCACTTTGTTTAGCAGAAAGAGTTATTTCTCCGTTAGAATTGGTGAATTTAACTGCATTGGAAATAAGATTTAACAGAATTGTTTTTAGCATATTTATATCGGCATAAACCTCAACTTGGTCTGTTTGGATATAGGTTAAAGAGATTCCTTTAATTCTTGCTATAGAATTTGACATCTCTTGTATCTCTGTTATAATAGAAGAGAGGTTAATTTTCTCCTGTTTATAAATAATTTGACCAGTTTGAGCTTTTGCCCAGTTTAACAAATTATCTAGTAAAATAAGGGTGTTTTTAGTCGATGAATTAATAATTTCTATGTATTTCTCTTCGTCTACACTTTCAATATCTTGTTTGTTAGTAATTAGAAGTTCCGAAAAACCTAAAATAGCGTTAAATGGGCTTCTTAAATCGTGGGCTATTATAGAAAACAACTTGTCTTTAGTAGATATTAGCTCTCTTAAATGAGTTTCTTTTTCTTTAAGCAGTTGTTCTGTCTCTTTCCTTGCCGAGATATCTCTTGACACTCCATGATAGCCAATAATCTTTCCATACTGGTCATAATCTGCAGTTGTAGTAGATTCAACCCAAACCCAACTACCATCTTTACAAATTTGCTCTAATTCATAAATTAATGGCTTAGATGTAATTTCATTACCTTGGTTAGCTATTCTTTTTTTGTTTGCCTCCTTTAGTAATTCAATCCCTTCTGGTTTTAAGATAGACCAAAGAGAAGCACCAAGGGTCTCTTCTTTAGTAAAGCCTCGCACTCTTTCATCGGCAGAGCTAACATAAGTTAACATAAAGTCTCTATCTAAATGCCAAATTATATCGCTAGAGTGCTCTGCTATGGTTCTAAATTTCTCTTCGTTTTGTTGTAATTTTAGATTCTTTCTGTGCAACTAAATTATCCAGACTCCTGCAATAACAAGAATCATTAATATAGTAGCTATTAGGATATTAATCGACATAGGTTGTTGTGATTAATGTACTCGTAAAGGTATAATAATAATTTAACAACTACTATAACTTATTTTTTCTAAACCCCAACAATAATATTGAGGGAATAATAAACAGATGGTAAATAGGAAAAATTTTTTTTTCACTGACATAATTGAAATTACTAAATATAACAA
>CAYIYT010000033.1:0-26488 GCA_964367735.1 uncultured Muribaculaceae bacterium | reverse complement strand
TTACGAAGGTTAAATATAAGTTTATCTAATTGTTGGTTATTTGGCACTGCTACCAACATTTTTGCTTCTAGCTTTCCTTTTTGCTCCGAGATAGAAAAATTACGCAAAGAGATAGAAAGTAAATTAATTACTTCTATAATTTGCTGACCCATAGATGAATCTCCATAACCGCTTAATTTAAGAGAAGCTTGGAAATTTTGTCCAGTAATATTTTCTCTCCATTTAACCTTATGTATTCTATACGGGTACCTATCAATTAAACGGCTGGCATTAGGACAGCTCATACGGTGAATTTTAATTCCTTCTTTTATTGTAACAAATCCAAAAACCTCGTCTCCCATAATAGGGCTGCAACATTTAGCAAGTTTAAAGCCTACATTACTTACCTTCTCGTCTATAATCAAATAGTCTGAATCCGATTTAGATTGCTTCTCTACCTTTTGAATTGGAGCAACAAAGACCTCCTTATTTTCTGGCAAGTTATCTTTTGCAGATATAACAGATTTAATCTCAGAAATATCTACCTCTTCATTTGCAAGAGCTGTGTAAAATTCAGTAGCTGTTTTAAATTTATAATGTTTCAGGAGATACATTATAAGCAGATCATTAAAGACAAACTTCCAATTTGTTACTCTTCTTTCTAGCAGCTCTCTACCCTCCTGCGCTCTTTTACCATCTTCCTCTTTTAATTTTTGCTTAATTTTTGCTCTTGCCTTAGACGAAACTACATACTTGAGCCAATCCTGAGTAGGTTTTTGATTTTTTGTGCTCATTATCTCCACCACATCGCCAGTTTTGAGAGTCTCCCTTATAGATGCCGGTTTTCCGTTAATCTTAGCACCAGAACATTTTACTCCTAAGTTAGTGTGAATGTCAAATGCAAAATCTAATACAGAAGAGCCAGATGTTAGCCTTCTAAGGTCGCCATCGGGAGTAAATACAAATATCTCGTTTAAGTGAAGATCTACCTCTTTATGAGCTTCTCTTATATTACCTGTCTCCAATAACTTTCTAACTCCATTGAGCCATAAAGAGAGCCCTTGCTCACTTTTCACCCCTTTGTATGCCCAGTGAGCTGCAAAACCATTCTCGGCTATATCATCCATTCTAGTTGTTCTAATTTGGACCTCAATTACATGATTATCTTTTGTATGAACAGTAGTATGCAAAGATTCATAGCCGTTTTCTTTTGGGACTGTAATCCAGTCTCTTAATCTTTTAGGGTCGGTAGTGTAATTCTCTGTTACAATAGAATATACTTTCCAGCACAACTCTTTTTCTCTTTCTGGAGTAGAGTCAACAATTATTCTTATAGCAAAAACATCTGCAATGGATTCAAAAGATATTCCTTGATTCTGAATTTTCTTATGTATAGAATAAGCTGTTTTTGTACGGCTCTTTAGCTTATATTTAAGATGAGCTTTTTTAAGACCCAACTCTATTGGCTTTACAAATAAGTCTGTAAGTCTTTTGCGCTCTTGCTCTCCTGCTTTAAGTTTATTATTTATTAATCTATAGTTTTCGGGATCGGTATAACGGAATGATAGATCTTCCATCTCACTTTTAACATTATACAAACCAAGCTGATGAGCCAAAGGTGCATAAAGCAAAAGTGTTTCTGTGGCTTTTTTCAATTGCTTAGATTTTGAAAAAATATCTAAGCTTCGCATTATTTCAAGCCTATCGGCTAGCTTAATCAAAGTAACCCTTGGGTCATTTGAATAACTAATAATTAATTTTCTATAGTTTTCTGCTTGTAATCCTGTATCCTTAGGTTTGATTTCCGAAATCTTATTGAGGCTATTTGCCATATCAATAATCTCTTTCGAAAATAATTTCTGCTTTTCTCCTAATAAGGAGCGGTTTATCCTAGAGGCTTCGTGCAAGAAAAAAGCAGCTAGTGCCGGCACTAGAAGGCCCATCTCCAAAACTATTATCTCACCTACTGCAATTACATGGTTAATAAAAGGAGTGCCGTCGCTTCTTACTTGATCCATAAGAGCCTCTCGGGCAATACTAAGAGAACAATCTACTTGCTCTCTCTCTATTTGGGAAGAAGAAGTTAAAATCTTCTCCATTTGTTCAGAAAACATATATTAGTGATAAATCAATTGTTATTTTCAAGCATTTTCCTTAGAGCATTCATTTCATCTCTGAATTTAGCAGCTCTCATAAAATCTAAATCGGCAGCAGCACTCTCCATTTGTAGCTTTGCTGTTTTGATAGCTTCTTTTATTTGTCCTGAATTAAATGCAGCTAAAACAGGATCTAATAATAGTGGGTTTGCTTCTTCTAATTGCGCATCGTATTCTCTATTCTTCCCTAACACATTTCGTACCTGTTTAACAATTTGAGTGGGAACAATGTTATTTTCTTTGTTATATTCTTCTTGTTTTTTTCTTCTACGGTTGGTCTCGTCCATTGTTCTTTGCATAGAGTTTGTAATTCTATCGGCATACATAATAACTCGGCCATCTACATTACGAGCAGCTCTTCCTGCTGTTTGCGTGAGTGCTCTTTCGCTACGGAGAAATCCTTCTTTATCGGCATCTAATATGGCTACCAAAGAGACCTGTGGCAGGTCTAATCCTTCCCTTAAAAGATTTACTCCTATTAGTACATCGAACCGTCCTATTTGAAAATCCTCAAGAATTTCTACTCTCTCTAAGGTGTCTACATCTGAATGTATATAACGGCATCTAATATCTATTGCTGCCAAATATTTATCTAACTCTTCGGCCATTCTTTTAGTAAGAGTTGTAACAAGTATTCTTTCATCCTTTGCTGTTCTTACCCTTATCTCTTCCAAAAGATTGTCTATTTGATTCAAGGTAGGCCTCACCTCTATAGGTGGATCTAACAACCCAGTAGGCCTTACAACTTGCTCTACTATAAGCCCTTCAGATATATTGAGCTCATAATCGGCAGGTGTTGCACTAACAAAAACTCGCTGCCCTATAATGGCTTCAAATTCATCAAATTTAAGAGGTCTATTATCGGCTGCTGCAGGTAGGCGAAATCCATACCCTATAAGTGTTTCTTTACGGGAACGATCTCCGCCATACATCGCTCTCACCTGAGGAATAGTTACATGGCTCTCGTCAATAAAAGTTAAGAAATTATCTGGGAAATAATCTATAAGGCAAAAGGGACGCATCCCAGGTTTTCTCCCGTCAAAATATCTAGAATAGTTCTCTATACCTGGGCAATAACCAATCTCTTTTATCATTTCTAGATCATATTCTACCCTCTGTTTAAGTCTTTTTGCCTCTTGAAATTTCCCTATTTCGTTAAAGAAATTAAATTGACCTAGCATATCGTCTTGTATTTGAACAATTGCTGTTTTCATTCTCTCTTTGGTGGTTACAAATATATTCGCCGGATATATAGGGATTTCGTCCAAATCTTTTATATGAGCTCCCGATAGTGGGTCGAAAAGCTCTATACTTTCTACCTCATCGCCAAAAAATATAATTCTTACAGAGTTATCGGCATACGCTGGGTAAATATCTACAGTATCTCCTTTTACTCTGAAAACACCTCTTTTAAACTCGGTTTCATTTCTTGAATAGAGACTATCTACTAAAGCATAAAGTAATTTACTTCTAGAGATTTTATCTCCTCTTTTTAATTTTATTGTGTTCGCATGAAAATCGGCGGGATTACCTATTCCATAGATACATGACACGCTAGAGATTACTATTACATCTTTTCTCCCAGAGAGCAGTGCACTAGATGCCGAGAGTCTAAGTTTTTCTATCTCTTCGTTTATACTTAAATCTTTTTCTATGTAGGTATCGGTTGTAGGAAGATAGGCCTCGGGTTGGTAATAATCGTAATAAGAGACAAAATACTCAACGGCATTATCGGGAAAAAAAGATTTAAATTCTCCATATAATTGAGCAGCTAGTGTCTTATTATGACTAAGAATAAGAGCAGGCCTTTGCAATTTTTCAATTACATTAGCCATAGTAAAGGTTTTTCCCGAACCGGTAACACCAAGTAAAGTAGCAGCGTTAACTCCTTGGTTTAAATATTGTGATAAAAGTTCAATCGCTTCTGGTTGATCTCCAGTAGGTTTGAATTTAGAATGTAATTTAAAACTCATGGCTTAATAATTGTTACTAATCATCAATAATAATTGAAAAAGCTTTGTTAAATTTGTACTTTATTCTTAAATATGATATAATAACATAGCTTGCAAATTTAATCAAAATTATGGGAAGTAGTATTAGTGGAAAATCGTTGTTCTTAGGACTCTTTATAATGTTAGGGCTTATATTCCTAGGACTATTTATTAAGAGCTCTGTAACTGTATTAAAATCTTATGATAGAGTAGTGAGCGTTAAAGGACTTGCAGAAGTTGAAGTTTCTGCGAACAAAGTGATATGGCCAGTTGTATATAAAGAGATAGGTAATGATTTATCTACACTTTATAATGCGATTAGCACTAAGAATGAGATCATTATCTCTTATCTTAAGTCAAAAGGATTAGAAGAAAACGAGATAACTGTATCGGCCCCCTCTATAATAGACATGAATGCAGAGAGGTACCAAAGCCAACCAAGCAATTATCGTTATAATATCACAAGCATTATAACAGTAACTTCAGAAAAAATAGAATTAGTGAGCAAAATAATATCAAGTCAATCGGAACTTCTCAATCAAGGCATTGCGCTATTGGCTGGAGATTACGAATATGGGACTCAATATATATATACTCTTCTCAATGATATAAAACCTTCTATGATAGAAGAGGCTACAAAAAACGCAAGAGCTTCTGCCGAAAAATTTGCGATAGATTCCAATAGTAAACTTGGAAAAATCAAAACCGCAAGCCAAGGACAGTTCTCTATTAATGACCGGGATGCAAATACCCCTCAAATAAAAACTGTAAGAGTTGTGAGCACAATTGAATATATGCTTCGCGACTAATTAAACAAAATCAAATATTAAAATATTTAAGTAATTATGGAAATATGCAATGTACATGCCCGTGAGATTCTTGATTCACGAGGAAACCCTACAATTGAAGTAGACGTAACCCTATCTTCTGGCGCTCGTGGCAGAGCTGCTGTGCCTTCTGGTGCTTCTACAGGAGCACACGAAGCACTTGAACTAAGAGATGGAGATAAATCTCGTTATATGGGTAAGGGCGTTTTAAGAGCAGTAGAAAATGTAAATGAAATTATTGCACCTGCAATTATGGGCATGAGTGCTCTTAATCAGGTTCAAATAGATAATTATTTAATTGAACTAGATGGAACTCCAACAAAGTCTAAACTAGGAGCAAATGCTCTCCTTGGAGTATCACTTGCAGTTGCAAGAGCAGCTTCGGACTATCTTCAAATTCCACTTTACAGATACATTGGAGGGACAAACGCGGTTGTTATGCCAATCCCAATGATGAATATTATTAATGGAGGCTCTCACTCCGATGCTCCAATTGCTTTCCAAGAATTAATGATTCGCCCCATAGGTGCTCCTAGCTTCAAAGAGGCTTTAAGAATGGGTGCCGAGATTTTTCATACTCTAAAGAAAATATTAAAAGATAGAGGGCTATGCGTATCTGTAGGAGACGAAGGTGGCTTTGCTCCAGCTGTTGATGGTACCGAAGATGCCATAGAATCAATTATTGATGCAATTAAAAAAGCAGGTTACAAGCCAGGCAAAGAAGTTACTATAGCATTAGACTGCGCAGCTAGCGAATTCTATAAAGATGGTATATACGACTACTCTAAATTTGAAGGGCCAAATGGCGCAAAAAGAAGTTCAAAAGAGCAAGTAGAATATCTAAAAGAATTAGTAAGTAAATACCCTATAGATTCTATAGAAGATGGTATGGACGAAGAAGATTGGGATGGATGGAAACTTCTTATGGACGAACTTGGATCAAAAATCCAACTCGTTGGAGACGATATCTTTGTAACCAACGTTGAATATCTAAAGAAAGGAATAGAGATGCAATGTGCTAACTCAATCCTTATTAAAGTAAACCAAATTGGAACATTAACCGAAACATTGAATGCGATTGACCTTGCCCACCACAACAAGTTTACCTCAATTACATCTCACCGTTCGGGAGAAACAGAAGACTCTATTATTGCCGATATAGCAGTAGCTACAAACTCAGGCCAAATTAAAACAGGCTCACTAAGCCGCTCAGATCGCACAGCAAAGTACAACCAGCTCCTTCGTATAGAAGAAGAACTAGGCAGCCTTGCAAAGTACGGCAGAGACTAATTAGGTTTTTTTTTCATATTAGAAAGCTATCTCAAACTAACGATTGAGATAGCTTTTTTATATTTTAGAGTAATAAATTGCCATGTAAATAAAAAGGTTTTTATCTTTGATATTGTTACTCAATAAATCCTTCAAAAATGATGCAAACAGATATTTTCAGGTCTAAATGCTATACTTTAGCTTTTACTTTACTTATTTCCTTTTCAACTTTAACAATCTCTTTTGGCCAACAAGCTTCTAGAGAGAAGTCTATTAAGAACGATAAGTTTATTACATACTATGAAACTCATGGTTTTAATAAAACTCCTAGATATGAGCAAACAATAGAATTTTGCCAGCTTCTTGCACAAAACTCAAATATGTTGAGCTACCTATCTATAGGTAAATCTCCACAAGGGAGAGACATTCCTCTATTAATAATGGATAAAGATGGTCTTACCAATCCTAAAGAGATAAGAGCAAAAGGGCGCAGTATAATACTTGCCGAAGCTTCAATTCATGCTGGAGAACCAGATGGCAAAGACGCAGGTCTTATGTTAATACGAGACATAGTTATATACAATAAATACAAATCAATACTAGATAGCGTTTCACTTCTCTTTATTCCAATAATAAATGTAGATGGTCACGAAGATTTTGGTACCCATTACAGGATAAATCAAAATGGTCCAGAAGAGGTTGGAGCCCGTTTTACTGCTCAAAGGTATAATATGAATCGCGACTTCATTAAAGCCGATGCACCCGAAACTAGAGCGTTACTTAAATTATACGGAAAGTGGATGCCCGAGCTATTTATAGATATCCATGTAACAAATGGAGCCGATTTTCAATATGTTACTACATATGGACTTAATCACTGTGGCTTTTTACCTCCTAACTTAGTAAATTGGAGTACAAATGTCTTCGATGCTAAACTTAAGGCAAAAATGGAAGCTTCTCATTTTCCTATTTTCCCATACTTTGAGTTTAAAAACAACAGCAATCCCAATGCAGGTGTTCTTCCAGATAATTTCGCACCCCAATATTCAAATGGCTACGCATCTGCCAATAACAGATTAGGAATGCTTATTGAAAATCATATATACAAACCATATAAAGATAGAGTTACCAGTGCATATCTAATGCTTAAACATTCTCTAGAAATAATAGGGAGCAATAGTAGTAGTTTACAAAAAGAGATATTAATTGCCGATAACTTTGTTTCATCACAATCATTTGCAAAAGACTCTTTACCACTAATGTTTAACCATGATTTTAAAGATAGCATAATTGTAGATTTTCTAGCTTGGCAAACAAAAACTGAAATAAGCGATCTTTCCGGCGCAAAATGGACATATTCAGATACAAATTCTCCAATAACCATTAAGACGCCACTTTTCACTTCATATAAAGAGAATCTTAAAATAAAGTTACCATATGCCTATATTATTCCTCAAGAACAAATAGCAACAATTGAGCTTCTTGATGTTCACTCCATAAAATATGAAAAAATAACTTCCGACACTCTTTTTAATGCCCAAACTTATCGTATAAACAATCCAGAATGGTCTAAATTCCCTTATGAAAGTAGAATTACTCTTAACGCTCAAATTTCGGAACAAACAGAATCCATAAAGTGTTTCGCAGGAGATGTTATTGTATACACTAATCAACCAAAGATAAAAATAGTGGCTCACATGCTTGAACCAAAATCTCCTACATCTTTACTATACTGGGGGTTCTATAACAGTTATGCTCGCCCTGCAACAGAGTTTTGGGTAAGATTAAATTACATGGAGGTTAAAGGAAGAGAATTACTCGCAAAAGATCCTGCACTGGCAAAAGAATTTGAGCTAAAGAAACAACAAGATCCAAAATTTGCCTCTAATCCAAATGCAATTCTTCAATTTTTTATGACAAAAGTGCGAGCAAATGTAGAACTACATGCAAACAGATATCCAATAATCAAGATATTCAAGTAAGAAATAAAATTCATCGCCGTGGTTTTTGATTAAGTGAGTAAATCTACAATTGTAAAAAGTGCAAAAATAACTGAAGCGATACCGTTTGCAGTGAAAAAGGCTGCATTTATTCTAGAAAGATCATTTGCAGTTACTATTAAGTGTTGCCATAGGAGTAACAAAGAGAATATTGTAGCACCTACAATATAAATAAGCCCTAAATCATTTACAATAAAGTAAAAGAGAATTAGCAAGGGTATTACAAATAGATGGCTCACAGTAGATATTATTAAAGCTTTTCTTGTTCCTACTAGCTGAGGAATAGAGTGTAAGGAGTTTTCCTTATCGAACTCTTCATCGCCAAGAGAGTAAATAATATCAAATCCGCTTACCCAAAATAGTACTAAAACCGAGAGAATAACCGGAGCAGCATGAAAAGAGCCAGTAACAGCAATGTAGGCACCTGTAGGTGCAATAGAAAGTGCTATGCCGAGTATATAGTGACTCAATGCGCTAAAGCGCTTAAAGTAGCTATAACCAAGTAAAACGAACAAAGTTGGAAAGGCAAGCAGAAAGCTGAGTAGATTGATACTCCAAGCAGCTAATAGAAAAATTAAAACATTAATAATTACAAAGATCAATGCAGCTTTAGCCGAAATTTTTCCTGTAGGAATTTCTCTCTGCTTGGTTCTAGGGTTTAAAGAGTCTATATCTCTATCTATATATCTATTAAAGCCCATGGCAGCATTCCTAGCTCCTACCATAGCTATTATAATAAGCAATAATAGAGTTAGTGAGAATTTCTCCTGAGAAATAGTAAGTGCCAGAATAAAACCTGTAAGAGCAAAAGGTAAAGCAAAAAGAGTGTGAGCAAACTTAACCATTGCAAAATAGTTATGCACACTTTTAAGTCTTTTAATCATTCTAAATAACTTAACGTAATGTAGCGTCAAAGTCATTCATAAACTTAGTTAAGAGTTTATTCATGATCTCTTCTACGTATTTATCTGTAAGAGTTTTGTCTGTATCCTGTAATGTAAAGCTAATAGCATATTGTTTTTTGCCAGCAGGTATTTTATCTCCTCGGTAGACATCGAATAAAACTACTGCTTTAAGTAATTTTTTCTCTGTAGAAAACGCACATTTACGAATTGCTGCATAAGATATGCTTTGGTCAATTAAAAGAGCTAAATCTCTAGTTACTTCGGGGTATTTAGGTAGCTCTTTGTATAGAACTTTTTTCTTTTTCACTAAATTGAGCAATAGGTCCCAAGAGATCTCGGCACCATATACTGCCTGTTTAATATCAAACCTCTTAAGTAGTGATGAACTAATAGTTCCCATTATTGCCAAAGTTTTCCCGCCATTAGTCTTAATGGTCAACCCCTCTGCAAAAACATCTGCAGGAGCTGGTTCATATTCCAAATCGAACAACTCTATTCCAAAACGGCTAAAGAGAGCCTCTATGTAACCTTTAAGCATAAAGTATGAGCCCCCACTAAGTTTACCCCTCCAATAAGGTTGGCCTTGGCCAGTTACAAATAGAGAGAGTTTAGAACTTTGTGAGTAATTAGAAAGAGTAGATGATTCATCTTTTGTTTCTAAGTTATTTTCCAATAATAAGTTGTAAATATTGCCAAACTCAAATATCTTTAGCTCAGTAGTTTGGTGATTAATATTATAGGATATTACCTCTAATCCGTTCAAAAGCAGAGTTTCGCGCATAGCGTTAAGATCTGAGCTAAGTGGATTGAGCAATTTTACTAAATTTTCTTCTGGGAAAGTATGTAGTTTTGTATAATAATCGCTTTTAGTGAGGGAGTTATTCATGGTTTCATAAAAGCCATTGTTTACCAAAAGGTTTGCAGCTAACTCTCTAATTCTTTCTGGATCTGGTTTAATTCCGGGCGAAAGTGATGCACTCATTCTTGGAGGGAGCTCAATATTATTGTAGCCATATATTCTAAGCACCTCTTCTACAACATCACATTCACGTGTTACATCTACTCTATACATTGGCACAGCAACTTCACAATCGCAATCTTGTTCTTGCAATATTTCAAAATCAAGATGTTTTAATATTGAAAGAATACTCTCTTTTCCTATTTTTTTACCAATTAGAGCCTCCATCCTTTCATAATTCAAAGAGATTACAACACTCTCTTTAACCTCGCCTTTGCATTTAACAATCTCTCCAACAATCTTTGCTCCTGCTATTTCACATAGCAATTGTGCTGTTCTTTTAATGGCATAAGTTAAAATTTGAGGGTTTGCTCCTCTTTCAAAACGGAAAGAAGCATCTGTTTTAAGAGTATGTCTTTTAGAGCTTTTGCGAATTGAAACAGGATTAAAATAGGCACTTTCTAGAAAAATTGCAGTAGTAGATTCAGAAACACCAGAATATTCTCCTCCAAAAACACCGCCAATACACATTGGTTTGGCTATATCGCAAATCATTAAATCTTCTTTGTTGAGCTTACGTTCTATTCCATCTAATGTTTTAAAGTTCTCATTCTCCTTGGCTCTCCTCACCACAACTGTTTCGCCTTCTATTTTATGATAGTCGAATGCATGCATAGGGTGGCCAGTTTCATGTAAAACAAAGTTTGTAATATCAACTACATTATTTATTGACCTTAAACCAATGGAACGTACCGCTTTTTGCAACCACTCTGGCGAAGGAGCTATTTTTATATTATCAAGTGTAATACCATAGTATTTTGGCGCTCCATCTGGTGCGGCCAGCTTAACAGCTATTGGCTTCAAAGCTCCCGAAGAACGAGGTAATTTATCAAAATCTTGCACAGAAGGAATCTCAAAATTACTGTTAAAACCATGAAATTTCAGATATGCATTTAAATCTCTAGCAACACCTATATGTGAAGCTGCATCAATTCTATTAGGGGTTAGGCCTATCTCAAAGATGGTATCTGTCTCTAGTTTTAAAAAATCCTTAGCACTCATTCCAATTTGAGCATCTTGAGGTAAAACCATAATGCCTTCGTGCGACTCTCCAATTCCAAGCTCATCTTCGGCACAAATCATGCCCATGCTCTCTTCACCTCTTATTTTAGATCTCTTTAATTTAAGTGTTTCGCCGTTAGAGAAAGTCAAAGTTGTACCTACCGTGGCAACAAGCACCTTTTGACCTGCTGCTACATTGGGAGCTCCACACACAATATTAAGAAGTTCTTCATTTCCAATATTAACTTTAGTAATACTAAGCTTATCGGCTCCAGGGTGCTTTTCGCACTTAACTACCATTCCCACAACAACCCCATGCAACCCTCCTGGTATCTCCTCTACCTGTTCAACTCCCTCTACCTCCAAACCAATAGAGGTTAATATTTCCTCTACCTGCTTGAGAGAAACATTGGTATCTATATAACTTTTAAGCCAATTATAAGATATTTTCATATGTTATTATTTATTATATATTTCATGAATATTGAAAAAATTCTCAAAAACTTAAATGGTGCATCTGCTTAGAATAGTGATTCTACAAACTCTTTTTTGTTAAAGATTTGTAAATCTTCTATCTTCTCGCCCACGCCTATGAATTTCACAGGAATTTTAAACTGATCCGATATTCCTATAACAACTCCTCCTTTTGCTGTTCCATCTAATTTAGTTACTGCAAGAGCGGTAACATCGGTTGCTTTAGTAAACTCTTTTGCTTGTAGAAAGGCATTTTGACCTGTAGAGCCGTCTAAAACTAAAAGAACTTCATGAGGTGCGTCTGGAATAACCTTTCTCATAACATTTCTAATTTTAGTTAGCTCATTCATAAGATTTACCTTATTATGTAACCTTCCAGCTGTATCAATCAAAACAACATCGGCATTGGTTGCAACAGCTCTAGAAATGGTATCATAGGCAACAGAGGCAGGGTCGGCACCCATGTTTTGTTTTACAATTGGGACTCCGGCTCTTTCGCTCCAAATGGTTAGTTGTTCAACTGCTGCAGCTCTAAAAGTATCGGCAGCTCCAAGTACAACACTTTTTCCAGAATTTTTCAATTTAGCTGCAAGTTTTCCTATAGTTGTAGTTTTGCCCACTCCATTTACTCCTACAACCATAATTACATAGGGCTTTTTAGAAAAATCAAAAGGTTCTTGTTCTATATAGTTATCGTCAATATTGAGTAAACCTTCAATCTCGCTTCGCAAAATCAAATTAAGTTCCGAGATGTTCATAAATTTGTCTCTTGCAACTCTCTCCTCTAATCGCTTTATAATTTTAAGGGTGGTTTCCACGCCTATATCGGAGGCTATAAGAGCTTCCTCGATATTGTCAAGAGTATTATCATCTACTTTAGATCTACCCGCAACAGCTCTAGTAAGCTTATCAAACAATCCCGATTTAGTCTTTTCCAAACCTTCTTCTAATGCTTTCTTCTCTTCCTTTGATTTAGAGCCGAACAATCCAAAAAGTGCCATAAATGATAATTTTAACTGACAAAGATACTAATAATTGTTTATTCTCTAGAGTAGATAATACAAAAAAACCGGTACAAAAAATTGCACCGGTTTTTATATTTAGTTATTTCAATAATTAGTTCTTACTGAAAAAATCCTTAACGTCGTCTGTAGGAATCATCTCTTCCTGGAAAGCATAAGAACCGCTACGATCAGAACGTACCATACGAATGCATTTAACACTCTTCTTATTAGTTGTCTTATCTGCAGAGAACTTAGCAATTGATTTCTTAGCCATTATATTTCAATTTAAATTGTTCTTATTTTATCTCACGATGAAGGGTAACCTTCTTCATGAAAGAATTATATTTTTTACGTTCCAAACGCTGGGTCGTATTCTTTTTGTTCTTTGTGGTGATGTACCTAGATATTCCAGGAACGCCGCTTTCTCTTTGCTCGGTACACTCAAGTATAACCTGAACCCTGTTACCTTTCTTTGCCATATCGCTTTATTGTATTAAATCACGTTGATTAGACCTTTTGCCTTAGACGCTTTTAATACAGCACTAAGACCATTCTTGTTAATTGTTCGCAAACCTGCTGCGGATACCTTAAGATTAATGAACCTTTCTTCCTCAGCAAACCAAATGCGCTTATTCTGCAAATTTGGTGCAAATTCGCGCTTAGTTCTGCGCTTAGAGTGAGAAACATTGTTCCCAATCATCCTTTTCTTTCCTGTAACTTGACAAACTCGTGCCATTGTATATCGTAAAATTTAATATTTTTTCAAGGGTTGCAAATATCGTAAATAAAATTTTCTTATCCAAAATATTTACACAAATTTAAAAATCCTTTTCCATCTAATATTTTTAGGAAAAGCTTTGAATCGGTTTTTTGAAAACCATATCACAGCGGGCGATCCCACAACGTGAGATTCGGGAACAAAACCCCAGTAACGAGAATCCAATGAGTTGTGTCTGTTATCGCCGAGCATAAAGTAGTAGTTCATCTTGAAGGTATAACTATTGCTAGCCACATCATTTATATAAATGACTCCATCTTCTGTATAAAGACTATTGCCCTCATATGTTTCAATAATTCTTTGGTATAGTGGTAAATTCTCAATTGAGAGAGCTACTTGCGCTCCCTCTTTGGGAATCCACAAAGGTCCAAAGTTATCTCTAGTCCATTTAAAGGTTTCATTTTCTGAAAACGGAAAAATCATCTGCTTGAAGTCTGGAAAATCTGGAGGGTAAACATCAATATTTTGTCTTATTTCTATTACATTAGACAAAGACGAGAGCTTAACAGACTCTTTTTCATTCATTGGAAAATCTGTATATCCTGGTAATGTAGTATCAAAATAGAGCTCCTCTGGATTTAATTCCAGCCCTTCGATGATTTTAGGATTAAGTGGAGTGCCGTTTGTAATTACAGTAAAGGTGTTTTGTATTCCGGGATAGAATTTTTGGGAAACCCCATTAATATAAACATACCCATTTACAATTTCCATTGTATCTCCAGCAACTGCCACACATCTTTTTACATAGTTATCCTTTTTATCTACAGGCCTTACAACAATAGGTCCATACATATTAGTAGTTTGCTTGCGGCCATTAATACGAACATGAGTGTAATAATCTTCTGTTGGTAACTGTGTGAGAACAGTATCTCCATGTGGAAAATTAAAAACCACAATATCGTCGTTTTTGACTTTAGAAAAACCAGCAAGTCTCCTGTATGGATTCTGAAACCAAGTTAAGTATGATTCTCCACCAGTAATAGGAAGAACATTATGTACAAGAGGAAATGAAAGCGGAGTTTGAGAAACCTTAGGCCCGTATGAGAGTTTGCTTACAAAGAGATAATCTCCTGTCATAAGCGTTCTCTCCATAGAAGATGTAGGTATCATGTACGCTTCAAAGAAAAAAGCTTTAATAAAAGTAGAAACAACTAGTGCAAAAACAATTGCGTCTAGCCAATCTAACCATGCATTTCTTTTTTCTCCTTTTTTATAGTGTTTTTTCCAAAAGGCCCATTTTACCTTACGAGTAATAAAGATATCGAAGACAATTGCTAGTCCAAGAAGAAACCACCAATTGCCAAACCATACTACCCAAAGCAAATACAAAATAGCCCAGATACTAAACCTGAACCACTTATTGCCTTTTATCTGGAGAATATTCAACTTAAATTATTTTACAGAGTTTATGATTGCTTCAAAAGCTTGAGGATTATTCATAGCAAGATCGGCTAGAACTTTGCGGTTTAAACCCACATTGTTCTTAGAAAGTTTACCCATAAATTGTGAGTAATTCAATCCGTGCTGTCTTGCAGCTGCATTTATCCTTTGAATCCACAACGCACGAAAAGCACGTTTTTTGTTTTTACGGTCACGGTAGGCATAAGTAAGACCTTTTTCATAGGTATTCTTTGCTACTGTCCATACATTTGCGCGAGCAAGAAAATTACCACGCGTAAGTTTTAAAATTTTTTTACGGCGGGCTCTTGAGGCCACCGAGTTTACCGATCTAGGCATACTACACTAAGTTGGTTTTAAGAATGCCAGCGCTCTCCTCCTATTGAGAAACTTTTCCTGCTGTACATTCAGATTAATAATAATTGTAACTAAACGACTAATAGAGCTTTTATTCTTCTTTCATCTGAAGTAGAAACCAAAGCAGAATAGGTTAAATTCCTTTTTTGCTTTTTAGTTTTCTTCGTAAGAATGTGACTCTTGTAGGCGTGCTTTCTTTTCACTTTACCTGATCCGGTGAGCTTAAAACGCTTTTTTGCACCGGAATTGGTCTTAATCTTTGGCATTTTTATATCTGGTTTTTAATTAAGATTTATTTTTTTTCACAGGAGATAACATCATTATCATCCTTTTTCCTTCTAATTTTGGCATCTGCTCTGCTTTCCCAATTTCGTCTAATTCGTATGCAAAACGTAGTAATAGTTTTTCTCCTTGATTTGCAAACAAAATAGATCTTCCTTTAAAAAAGACAAAAGCTTTAACTTTGGACCCTTCTTCTAGAAAAGATTTTGCATGTTTAAGCTTAAACTGAAAGTCATGTTCGTCTGTATTAGGACCAAACCTAATCTCTTTTATTACAATTTTTTGAGTATTAGCTTTGATTTCCTTAGATTTCTTCTTCTGTTGGTATATAAATTTTTGAAAATCTATTATTTTACAAACAGGAGGATCGGCATTGGGAGAAATCTCTACAAGATCTAAATCTAGCGCCTCTGCCATCTTGATTGCCTCTAATGTTGGATATACACCAGCTTCAGGTACATTATCTCCTACTACCCGCACTCTTGGGTTAGTAATATCATTATTCATCCGTGGTCCATCATCTGGTTTCCCTGGCATATTTCTTCTGCCAAAGTTACTTCTACCTGAAGATGTAGTAGTTGTTCTTTTAACAAATCCTCCTGGACGAGGTTTAAATGGTGTAGCGATAAGTTATTCCTCCTAAATTTTAGTTAATAATCCGTTGTCTATAATCTGTTTTTTAGCCAACTTGTTCTTTTATCTCTTTTTCAATCATTGAAACGAAATCTTGGGCATTCATTTGGCCTTTATCTCCCTCTCCTTGTCTCCTTACAGAAATCAAGTTTGCTTCCTCTTCTTTTTCACCAACAATAAGGAGGAATGGAACCCTCTTTAGCTCATTCTCCCTGATTTTCTTGCCTATAGTCTCGTTACGGTCGTCAATTGAGGTGCGAATATCGTTATTATTCAAGAATTCTCCAACTTTTTTTGCATAATCGTTGTATTTTTCACTTATCGGCAATATAACAGCTTGCTCTGGTGTGAGCCATAATGGGAATTTTCCGCTTGTATGTTCTATTAAAACTGCCACAAATCTCTCCATAGAACCAAATGGCGCCCTATGAATCATAACTGGCCTATGTTTTTTATCATCGGCACCTATATATTCTAGTTCAAACCTTTCTGGAAGATTATAGTCTACTTGAATTGTTCCCAACTGCCATTTTCTTCCTATTGCATCCTTAACCATAAAGTCAAGCTTAGGACCATAGAAAGCAGCTTCGCCTACTTCTACTACTGTTTTCAGCCCCTTTAAAGCAGCTGCTTTAATAATGGCATTTTCTGCTTTTTCCCAATTTTCATCGGAACCTATATATTTCTCTTTGTTGTTGGGATCTCTTAAAGAGACCTGTGCAGTGTAATCTTTAAAGTCTAATGTTCTAAAGATGTAAAGAACAATATCTATTACTTTAATAAATTCCTCTTCTAATTGATCTGGACGACAAAAGATGTGAGCATCGTCTTGAGTGAAGCCTCTCACTCTTGTTAAACCGTGAAGTTCGCCACTTTGTTCATAACGATATACTGTTCCAAACTCGGCAAGCCTTAAAGGCATGTCTTTATATGACCTCGGTTTTGTTTTATAAATTTCGCAGTGGTGAGGGCAGTTCATTGGTTTAAGCAGAAACTCTTCTCCCTCTTGTGGAGTATGAATTGGCTGAAAAGAATCTTGTCCATATTTAGCATAGTGTCCAGAAGTAACATAAAGCTCTTTCTGCCCTATATGAGGAGTTATAACAGGTAAATAACCTGCTTTCTTCTGAACTGTTTTAAGAAAGTTCTCTAATCTCTCTCTTAACATTGCACCTTTTGGAAGCCACAAAGGCAAGCCTTGTCCTACTCTTTGAGAGAAGGCAAAAAGCTCTAACTCTTTTCCTATTTTTCTATGATCTCTTTTCTTTGCCTCTTCCAACATCACTAAATATTCATCTAGCATTTTTTTCTGAGGAAATGTTACACCATAAATTCTGGTAAGCATTTTGTTTTTCTCATTGCCTCTCCAGTATGCTCCGGCAATTGAGGTAAGCTTAATTGCTTTTATAACTGATGTATCTGAAAGGTGTGGTCCCCGGCATAAATCTGTAAAAGAGCCTATAGTATAGAAAGTAATTGTTCCGTCTTCTAAATCTTTTATTAGTTCACATTTATACTCATCTCCTTTATTAGAGTAGATGGTCATAGCCTCCTCTTTGCTTATGTCTTGTCTTACAAATGTTTGCTTCTCTCTTGCGAGTTCTAACATTTTTTCTTCAATCTTTTTAAGATCTCCCTCTGTAATAGATTTCTCTCCTGTGTCTACATCGTAATAGAACCCTGTTTCAATAGATGGTCCTATACCAAATTTTATCCCAGGATATAGTTGCTCCAATGCAGCTGCCATAAGGTGTGAAGAGGAGTGCCAAAATGTACTTTTAGCCTCTTGATCTTCCCATTTATGCAATTTAAGCGTTGAATCTTGATTAATGGGATTTACTATTTCTACTATTTTTGAGTTAACCGTAGCTGCAAGAATTTCCGATGCAAGCCTTGGACTAATCGAATTCGCAATCTCAAAAGGAGTAACTCCTTTTTTATATTGACGGATGCTACCGTCAGGAAAAGTAATATTTATCATATTATAGCTCATTTCTAATCAACCCACAAAAGTAAATATTATTTCATTAAAATCTAAATTTTGTATCAATACATATTTTATTTAAATTTGATAATTCTAATCTAGACTATTAACCTTATAAACCAACGTATTATGCAATCAAACAAATGGAGCGCTGCCGCAACTAGTGGTATTTTGCTTGCTTTAGTGACAATAATGAGTGTTCTAATCCAAACCGTGTTAGAGCCAGGCAATATAATTAGCTTAGTTATTTGGCTTATAAAATCTGTTGGGAGTATTTGGCTTCTCTATTATTTCATTAAAGAATATGCCAAATCATTTAGTTCATTTACATACAAGCAAGCTTTTAATTATGGTTTTTTAATAGCACTTTTTTCATCTATAATATGTGCTGCATACATGTTCTTTCACTATGCACTTATATTTCCAGACTCAACCGCTGCACAAATGGACTCATTCATGGAGATGATGGCAGCTTCTAATCCCAATGCTATAGATGCATTCGAGAAAATGGCTCCAAAATTACCTCAAATAATATTTACCGTTATTCTTATTTACTACACTATTATTGGAGCAATTGCCTCTGCAATAATTGGTAACTACGCAAAGAAAGGTTCTGTTTTTGATGACTCAGCTAACGTATAAATAAAATGGATTTATCTATAGTCATATCTGTACTTAATGAAGAAGAGTCTCTTAGGGAGCTTATTCCTTGGATAAAGCAAGCTCTAGAGAAAGATAATCTCGAATATGAGATTATACTTATTGACGATGGGAGTACAGATGCTTCTTGGGGAATTATAGAGCAACTTTCAAAAGATTATCCTATAAAAGGAATCTCTTTTCGGAGAAACTATGGAAAATCGGCAGCACTTTACTGCGGGTTTGAATTAGCTCAAGGAGACTATGTAGTAACGATGGATGCCGATCTTCAGGACAGTCCCGAAGAGATAATTCCAATGATAGAGATGTTAAAAAAAGAGGGGTACGATTTGGTCTCGGGTTGGAAAAAGAAAAGACACGATGGCTTTTTTAGTAAAAACCTCCCTTCTAAAATATATAATGCCACAGCAAGAAAGGTTACCAAAATTAAACTTCACGATATGAACTGTGGGCTAAAAGCTTATAAAAAAGAAGTTGTAAAAAATATAGAAGTCTATGGAGAGATGCACCGATACATTCCTTATCTTTCAAAAAATGCTGGATTTTCAAAAATTGGAGAAAAAGTTGTAGTTCATAAAGCTAGAAAATTCGGAAAAAGCAAATTTGGAATGGATAGATTTATCAATGGATTTTTAGATCTCTTATCTTTATGGTTCTTATCTAGATTTGGAAAAAGACCTATGCATTTCTTTGGCTTAATTGGATCTCTTACATTTTTACTAGGAGCTTCTACTTCATTCTATCTTATAATTCAAAAAATTATAACTCAATCTAAAGGCTTGCCATTTAGAGCTGTAACAGATCAACCTTTATTTTACATCTCCTTAGTTGCTTTAATTGTAGGAATGCAACTTTTTTTATCTGGTTTTCTTGCCGAACTTGTGAGCAGAAATAGCAGTGAAAGAAATAATTATAAAATACAAAAAACAATATAGATTAATAATTATATCCAAAATTTTTATAATTTTGAAAAAAATAAAAATATGACAAAAACTTATTCATTTCCCAGCGTTTATGAATCTACCCTAAGAGACTTTGCAACAGGCAACGATCCTATACTGGGTTTTTCTAAGTTAAAATATGATGGAGCTGAGTATCTTATTGGTTTACAGGCTCTGAATCAAGGGATCTCTCCTCATAAATTTATCAATCCCTCTCCAGAAGATCTAGATTATAAAATAATATCGCAGGCGGCTCTAGTTTTAGCTAGTAATTCTTTACAAAATGAGAGTAAGAATGGGAAATTACCAAAAATGATTATCACTAGTGGTTTTCCTTATGCTACATATCAATTCAACAAAGATTATGCTACTGCATATTTCAAAGAAGATAAAATTATCACATACTTCAGAGTTGATGAAGATGGCAAGCAAATTCCAGAACAAAGAGTAGTCTCTGTTAACTCAATTAATATTGTACCTGAGTTAGTAGGATGCGATACTGCCTTAAGAAGGGGAGATAACCCAATTGATGGCAATTTTATTCTTATAAGCCTTGGCTACGGCACCTGTGAGGGAGCTTTAAGCACCGCCGATGGTTTGTCTGCGAGAACTCTTTTTAGTACTCACGGTATCAGTTATGCTGTAAACTTGTTTACACAAGAATTGTCTAAGCACACATATCTTCAAATGCGTACAGAGCATCAAATAGATCAGCTTTTTACTAAAGGATTTATGTTTGTAAACAGAAAAAGAAGAGATTTTACCAGCGAGAAAAAACTTGCTCTTGAGATGTATTACAATAACGTTATTTCTCCTGCAATAAGACGTTATATTTCCGATCAAGATTTTGAATCTTGTAAAAAAATAGCAATAGTTGGAGGTGGAGCTCTTCACAAAGATTTAATTAATCTTTTTAACGAAGAATTTGGAGAAATACTTACTATTCACATATATGAAAATCCAGATAAATGTGCCGCAAATGGTTATGCATTATTCTCTAAAATTAATCACCATTTAAATGAGAAAGACGGCGGTGTATATTCTACTGAAAGTGAAGATAGCCTTGCTTTCTTAGGTATTGATATTGGGAATGCTAGTACATCGGTATCTATTCTTGCAAAGAATAGTCAAAGCTCAGTGAGTTCTATTTTATAAACTAGCATGAATGAGATAAAAAAAGAGGAACAATTTATTTGTTCCTCTTTTTTATTTTAAATAGATTGCTGTTTGATTTCTATCTCTGCTAGTGACTTTGTACTCTCTTCAAATTCTACTTCAGAAATAATTTTGCAAGTACCGTTAAATACACCACCTTCTTCTATAAAAACCTTATTACAGGCAACTTTACCTTTAAAACTTCCAGTTTTTCTTAGCCCTAAATACTCTTTAAGCAAAATTTTACCGTCCATTACCCCCCATACATCACAGCTCTTTGCAACAGCTTCACCAATAAGACGTGCAGAATCTCCAATCACAAGTTTCCCTGTTGTAGTTATTTTGCCCTCAAAGAAGCCATCTATCCGAATATCTGAATTGGAATTAAGAACTCCACGAAACTCCGATCCCGAAGCAATTCGGTTGACTTCATTTACCTGAGTAGAAACTTCATTTTTAGACATTTGTATTTTTCTTTATATGTGAATAACCTGATCATGTACTGCCTCGGCAGCTTCCATTATTGCCTCACTCATAGTTGGATGTGGGTGTATAGAATGCATGATATCTTTAGCAGTAGCTCCTTTGGTGCGAGCAACTACGATACCAGAAAGCATCTCTGTAACATTTGCTCCAATTAAATGAGCACCCAGAATGGTATCGTCAATAGGATTTACAAGTAGCTTAACAAAACCATCTCTATCTCCAGATGCCGATGCTTTGCCCGATGCAGTAAATGGAAACTTACCTACTTTGTACTCAATACCTTTTTCTTTAAGGGCTGCTTCTGTACTTCCTACCGATGCTATTTCTGGAGAAGCATAGGTGCACGCAGGTACATTACCATAATTTATTGGTTGTGGATTTAATCCCGCAATTTTCTCTACGCAACATATGGCCTCTACAGAAGCTACATGAGCCAATGCAGGAGTAGCTATAACATCTCCAATAGCAAAAACACCTGGTTTGTTAGTACAATAGAAATCATCTACTACTATTTTACCTCTTTGAGTTATTATACCTAGCTCTTCAAGACCTAAGTTTTCAATATTAGAGACAATGCCCACAGCACTCAACACTTTTTCTGCCTCAATAACTTCTTCTCCTTTTTTAGTTTCAACTGTTATTTTACAGATCTCTCCACTTGTATCAACACTCTTTACTTGCGCCGAAGTCATTACCTTTATACCCATTTTTCTAAATGAGCGACTTAATTGAGCCGAAACGTCACTGTCTTCTAGCGGAACAATAGCAGGTAAATACTCAATAAGATAGACTTGCGAACCCATAGAGCGATAGAAGAAAGCAAACTCACTTCCAATGGCCCCAGAACCTATTACAGCAATGCTTTTAGGCAGAGTCTCTGGAACAAGTGCGTGGCGGTAAGAGATTATTTTATTGCCATCTATAGGAGCAAAAGGGAGAGAATTAGCTCTTGCTCCTGTTGCTATAATTATATTTTTAGCTTTGTATATCTCTTTGTTACCATCTTGGTCTAGTACCTCTACCTCACCCTCTTTCACAATTTTACCAAAACCAGTAATTATATTTACTTTATTTTTTTTAAATAGATAATCAATACCTCTACTCATACCAGAAGCAACATTGCGGCTCCTCTCTACTACTTTATTAATATCTGGAACTACCTCTCCAGTTACTTCAAATCCATATTCGGCTCCATTTTGAGCATAATGTAAAGCTTGGGCACTTTTTAACAGAGCTTTTGTTGGAATACAACCCCAATTTAGACATACCCCTCCCAGTTCGGATTTCTCTACAACTGCTACATTAAATCCTAATTGTGCTGCTCTTATAGCAGCAACATAGCCTCCAGGTCCTGAACCAATTATAATAATGTCATACATATCTCTAATCTATTTTAATTAAACAAAAAACAATATTTACAAATCACTAGTTATCGTTTGCTCCATGGCAATTTTTATATTTCTTACCACTACCACAAGGGCATGGCTCATTTCTACCCACCTTTTTCTCTACATGAACAGGAGCTTGTGATTTAGGTTCACCCGAAGAGGTCATCAAATCTGATCTAGAAGTTTGAAGATTAGAAAGATCTGTTTTACGTTTGTGTTCCTGACGTAGCTTTGCTGGGTCTTGTTGAACCTCTCTAAGAGGAATATGTGCTTTAAGCAAAAATCCCAATACATCTTTACTTATCTTATCTAACATTGTTTGAAAGAGTTGAAAGCTTTCAAATTTATAGATAAGTAAAGGGTCTTTTTGCTCATATGTAGCATTTTGAACCGATTGTTTAAGATCGTCCATCTCTCTTAAATGTTCTTTCCAGTATTCATCTATCATTAATAAAATTATACTCTTGTTCAAAGAACGAGCAATTTCGCGCCCCTCTGTATCATAAGCTCTTTTTAGGTTTACAATAGCCTGCATAATCTTATTACCATCACTCACTGGTATTGCAATATTATCGTAAGTTGCACTCTGGGTTTCGTATATCTGCTTTATAATTGGCCAAGATTGTGATACAAGTGCATCTACCCTCCTGTTGTAATCGCTTTTAACTTTTTCTAAAAGCTTCTCACTAACATTTTGAGCAGTTTCATTTTCAAAGAAATCACTATCCATCCCAGGTTCAACAGATAACTGCCTTATGGTTTCAACCGAGAAGTCTTCAAAAGATATTTGTCCATGGGCGTTCTGAACAACTGAGTCACAAAAATCTGACATCATATTCTGAACGTCTACATCTACCCTCTCTCCGTATAGAGCATTTTTTCTTCTAGTATATATAACCTCTCTTTGAGAGTTCATAACGTCGTCGTATTCAAGTAGCCTTTTCCTTATTCCAAAGTTATTCTCTTCCACTTTTTTCTGAGCTCTTTCGATAGATTTAGAGAGCATCGAATGTTGAAGAACTTCGCCCTCTTTCATGCCCATTTTATCTACCATTCCCGATATTCTTTCGGAACCAAACAGTCTCATAAGATCGTCTTCAAGAGAGACAAAAAAGCTAGAAGAACCTGGGTCTCCTTGGCGCCCTGCCCTTCCTCTCAACTGGCGGTCTACACGTCTTGAATCGTGCCTCTCTGTACCAATGATAGCTAAACCTCCCGCTTCTTTTACACCCGAGCCCAATTTAATGTCGGTACCACGTCCTGCCATATTTGTTGCAATAGTTACAGCTCCAGCAGCACCAGCTTCTGCAACAATATCGGCCTCTTTTGCGTGTTGTTTTGCATTCAACACATTATGCTTTATCCCTCGAATCTTTAACATTCTGTTTAGTAATTCCGAAACCTCTACAGAAGTAGTACCAACCAAAACTGGCCTACCTTCCTTTGTAAGCTTCACAATTTCATCTATAACAGCATTGTATTTCTCACGCTTAGTTTTGTAAATCATATCTTCCATATCCTTCCTTACAATAGGTCGGTTGGTAGGTATAACTACTACATCTAACTTGTAAATAGACCAAAACTCACCTGCTTCTGTCTCGGCAGTACCTGTCATACCAGCAAGTTTATGGTACATTCTAAAATAATTCTGAAGTGTAATTGTGGCAAAAGTTTGAGTAGCTGCCTCTACCTTAACCATCTCTTTGGCCTCAATTGCTTGATGCAAACCATCGGAATAACGCCTTCCATCTAAAATCCTGCCAGTTTGCTCATCTACAATCTTAATTTTATTGTCCATAACAACATATTCCACATCTTTTTCAAACATGGTATATGCTTTCATAAGTTGATTTACTGTGTGTACTCTCTCACTTTTTATGGCATAGTCACTTAAGATAGCATCTTTCGCGCTAAGTTTTACCTCTGGTGCAAGATCACTTTTTTCTAGTTCCGAGATTTCAGTGCCAATATCGGGGAGTATAAAAAATCTATTGTCACTTACATTTTGTGCAATAAGCTCATGTCCTTTATCGGTTAAATCTACAGATCTTTGTTTCTCGTCAATAACAAAAAAGAGATCATCTGTAATTAGATACATCAGCTTATTGTTATCTTGCATATGGTAATTTTCAGTTTTGAGCAAAATTTGCTTCATTCCAGCCTCACTTAAAAACTTTATAAGTGGGTTATATCTTGGTAAGCCTTTGTAGGCACGAAGCAATAATTTACCTCCCTCTTCTTCGTTTCCTTCTTTAAGTTTAAGTTTAGCTTCGTTTAAAAGTTGCGTAACTAAAGCTCTTTGAGAACTGTATAGTCTTTCTACTATAGGTTTGTATTCATTAAATTCCTGCTCATCGCCTTTTGGAACGGGGCCAGAAATAATCAATGGTGTCCTAGCATCGTCAATCAAAACTGAGTCTACCTCATCTACTATGGCATAATTATGTTTTTTCTGAACTAAATCTTCGGGGTTAATAGCCATATTATCCCTTAAGTAGTCAAAACCAAATTCATTATTGGTGCCAAATGTTACATCGGCACGATATGCCGTTTTTCTAGCCTCAGAATTGGGTTGGTGCCTGTCTAGACAGTCAACTTTTAATCCATGAAATTGATATAATGGGCCCATCCACTCTGAGTCACGTCTAGAGAGATAGTCATTCACTGTAACAATATGAACTCCTTTTCCAGCGATAGCATTTAGAAACACAGGTAGTGTAGCCACTAAGGTTTTTCCTTCTCCTGTAGCCATCTCGGCAATCTTACCCGTATGAAGCGCAACCCCACCTATGAGCTGAACATCGTAATGTAGCATATCCCATACAATTTTGACCCCTCCAGCCATCCATGTATTGTGCCATATAGCATTATCTCCTTCAATAGAGACAAAGTCCCTTTGTGCCGCTAAATCTTTATCAAAGTCGTTAGCAGTTACAACCACTGTAGAATTCTCCTTAAACCTACGAGCGGTAGATTTCATAACAGCAAAAGCATCGGGAAGAATCTCCAATAATACCTCTTCTATCTTCTCGTCTATTGCTTTAGTAAGTTTGTCTACCTCTGTTGCAAGCTCTTCTTTCTCTCTCACATCAATCATTACATCTTCTAGCCTTGCTCTCAAAGATTTTTTCCTCTCTTCTTGGGCAGCAATACTATCGGCAATAACTTTTTTAAGCCTTACAGTCTCGGCACGGAGTTCATCGTTGGTAAGTTTGTCTATTCTTACGTATGAATCCAATGTTTTATCTACATAGGGCTGTATCTCTTTTATATCTCGTTCCGATTTTGTGCCGAATAACTTTTTAAGCACACCTGTAATAAATGCCATTATAATTTTGTATTTTAATTACTGCTATATATCTAATATTTGTCACTGCTAATTTGCAAAGATAAAAAAAATGAAAGAATGATTTACATTTGTATCAATAAGTAATCAAATGAATAGAGAAATAATTAAAACTGCCGACGGTTCAAACACCTTAAAGATTGAGGGTTCTCTTGAGTGTTTTCACTCTATAAATGGCGCGTATACAGAGAGTATGCACATCTTTATCCAAAACGGACTATTATATTATATAGACAACATCTTAAAGGAAGAAAGCAATCAAGTATCTCATATAAACATACTTGAAATAGGTTTTGGTACTGGATTAAACTCTATTTTGACCATTGTTTCGGCCAAAGAATACCCCCGTACTCAAATTAATTATAACGCAATTGAAAAGTTCCCTTTGTCTATAGAAGAGTTTAACAGTTTAAATTATAAAACATTATTTGCCAATGAGTGGCATAGTAGTATAG
>CAYIYT010000032.1:0-26600 GCA_964367735.1 uncultured Muribaculaceae bacterium | reverse complement strand
AAAAAGAGCTGTAAAACAGATATTTATATAATTACCTAAACGTTTTTCAAGCTAGTTTTCATAATTTTATCGGCAAAATTTAATTATTAAATGAAAAAATATGATAACGAAATGTGTAGAGAGAATTTTTAGAAATTTATTGTTGCTCTGTTTTTTATTGGGAGTGCCAAGCTTAATTGTGGCGCAAGAGTATAGAGTAGGGAGATATTCGGGAGTAGGGGGATATTCGGTGGTGTTTTGGAATATTGAAAACTTCTTTGATTTGCTGCCCAGCCCACAGCACTTAGACAGTGGATTTACCCCACGCGGAGAGATGCGTTGGACTAGAAAAAAGTTTAATGCAAAAAGAGATGGACTAGCTAAAGTGCTAATAGCAACAGGGTCCGATGGAGAGTTGCCAGCAATAATTGGGCTGGCCGAGATTGAAAATAGATATGTGCTTAATCAACTAGTATATGAAACCCCATTATATAATGGTAATTACCGTATTGTACACAAAGATTCGCCCGACAGAAGAGGAATTGATGTGGCACTTTTTTATAGAAGAGATATTTTCAAAGCCCTGCACACACAGTGGATTCCCGTCCAAACAAATCTCCCCGCAGAATTTAGTAGAGACATTTTGTATGTAAAAGGTGTTTTTCAAGAGTTAGACACAGTTCATATATTTGTGAATCACTGGCCATCTAAATTTGGAGGAGAAAAAATATCGGGGCCAAAAAGGCTTGCTGCGGCAAATGCTTTAGCAACAATTTGCGACTCTATTTTGCAAACCAATTCAAAAGCGAATATTCTGGCAATGGGAGATTTTAACGACACACCAGATTCAAAAGCCTTTGAGCCACTAAAAAATCTCATACAGCTCAATCACAATATTGATTCAAAAAACCAGCAGGAAAAACCAAAAGGTACGCTTAAATATAGGGGAGTGTGGGAGAAGATAGACCATTTTTTTGTGAGTAAGAATATTTTAAACCAGGACGAGCCAATCTCTTTGAACCCAAAAAGTGCAGCAACTTTTGCACCAAAATATCTCTTAGAGAAAGACAAAACTCACACTGGGACAAAACCAAGAAGGACATATATTGGCCCAAGATACAACGGAGGGTTGAGCGACCATTTGCCCATTATTTTAAAAATAGAAAGAAACTGGTAATTTTTTTACCTTTGCGACATGTATGTAAAAGCAAAAAAAGCCCTTGGGCAACATTTCTTGAAAAATTACGAGATAGCGGCTCAAATAGTAGAGGCCCTTCGGCTGCCAGAAACCACAGTAATAGAAAAAAATGCTGGGAAATTAGAAATAGACCCTGGTAAACCTAGCGACTTAGAAATAGGGCTAGTGAAGACAAATGTGTTGGAAGTGGGCCCAGGTACAGGTGTACTCACTCAGTTTCTAATTAAAAACCCACAAATAGATCTGAAGTTAGTAGAGATTGATAACGAATCAGTTGAGTATCTAAATATTCACTACCCACAGCTGAGCGACTCTCTTATAGAGGGAGATTTTTTGCAGATGGATTTAGACGCAATATTTAAGGAAGATTTTATGGTAATAGGTAACTTTCCATATAATATCTCATCTCAAATATTTTTTAAAGTACTAGAATACAAAGATAAAGTGCCTCAAATTGTAGGGATGCTACAGAAAGAGGTTGCCGAGAGATTGGCTTCCCCTCCAGGCAAAAAACACTATGGCATATTATCGGTATTGCTTCAAGCATGGTACGATATTGAATACCTATTTACAGTAGAACCGAACTCATTTTTCCCACCTCCAAAAGTGCAATCGGCAGTAATAAGGGTTACAAGGAATAGCAGAACAGAGCTAGGATGTGACGAGGCACTGTTTAAAAAGATTATAAAAGCCACCTTTAACCAACGCCGAAAAACCATACGGAACTCTATTAAGCCAATGATCTCTACATTGTACAATAACACCATAGAAGCAGGTAGCTTAATAATTCCAGAGAGCCCATTACTAGCAAAAAGACCCGAACAACTTTCGGTAGAGGAGTTCGTTCAACTTACTCTGTTAGTAGAAGAGATGATGAAGTAGAATTTTATTATTTAGAATTGATTGCTTCTACTGGGTTTAGGTTGGCGGCGGTGTAGGCGGGGATGAAGCCGGCTATAATGCCAATAATAGAAGAGATAGCCAAGCCTCTAAAGATATTGTAGAAGCTTAATGTCATTGGGAACGCCTCGTTCCCTCTCATTGCCAGTACTACTAATAAAACAAGGAAAACCCCAATTGCCCCACCAGCAATAGCTAGAGTAGCAGCCTCGGCAAGGAATTGAGTAAGGATAGCATATTTTTTAGCTCCTAGGGCCTTTTGAATTCCAATTAAATTGGTTCTCTCTTTAACAGAAACAAACATAATATTGGCAATTCCAAAGCCACCAATAAGGATAGAAAAACCACCAATTACCCAACCAGCAAGTGAAATACCAGAAAAGATAGCTTTTGTAGAATCTAGCAAAAATGTCATCTCATTAAGAGCGAAATTATCTTTTTGTGCAGGTCTTAATCTCCTAACAGCACGCATCAAAAGCTTAATCTCTTGAATAAATTCATCCCTAGTAACATTGGGTTTTGGGATAAGGCAAATCATTGATTCAGCCCTTTTAGTATTAAAGAGAGTACTTGCATAACTATAAGGAATAAGTACAGAGTTATCTGTTTCATATATACTTACAATACTCTCACCCGCTTTTTTCATAACTCCTATAACTCTAGTATCGCTGTTGCCCAGTTTAATTACCTTATTTAAAGGTTCCTCTCCAGGGAAAAGATTTTGAGCCACTTCAAATCCCAATATAGCAACAGGAATAGAGACCTCTGTTTCGTAAACAGAAAAATAACGCCCCTGTTCAATATCTAAATTTGCCACTTTATTCCAATCGAAGGTAGGAGCAGTAACAAAACCATCTTTAAAAGAATTACGCTTATATTTTATGGTAATAGCCGAAGAGGTAAAAAAGGAGATAGCCTCAATCGTTTTTGAATTACTCTTAAGGAACGTATACTCCTCGTACTTAGGCCTAGGGCGCGACATAAATTCCCACCATTTGTACTCTACACCCTCTTCTGGCGCAAAAGGAAATTGCTGAATATATACAGTATTGCTTCCAAAACTTTGAAGACCACCCTCTACATTTGACTTAAGAGCATCTATAGCAGTAAATACAGTAACAATAGAAAAAATACCAATTGTAACCCCAAAAAGAGAGAGAAAAGTACGGAATTTGTCGCCTTTAAGCGAGCTAAAAGCGAAGGCAATACTACCAATTACCAATCTTAAAATCATTGCGAATTTCCTGTACAAGGTTGTCATTATCCCTCCTTAAAGACCTAGTCTCTTTTTTAAGTTTCTTAATTTATCAAATGCATCTAGCGGCGATATAGCGTTTATGTCTAAATCCCGTAGCTCGTCTCTTATTGCAATAAGCAGAGGATCTTCTAATTGGTAAAACGAAAGCTGTAAAGCATCTTCGTTAAGAGAAGCAATAGGCTTCCTCTTAGCACCCGCTTTTTCCAACTGTTTCAAAACTCTCTCGGCACCCGAAACCACCTCTCGCGGCATACCTGCCATACGAGCAACGTGAATTCCAAAACTATGCGCAACACCACCTCGGCACAATTTGCGCAGAAAGATAATGTTTTTATTGACCTCTTTTACAGAAATGTGCCAATTTTTTACTCTTGGGAACTTCTCTTCTAAGTCATTGAGCTCATGGTAATGTGTAGCAAAGAGAGTCTTGGCGCGGTGTTCCTTATGTTCGTGTAGAAATTCTACAATAGACCACGCAATAGACATTCCATCGTATGTACTAGTACCACGGCCAATTTCATCTAAAAGAACCAACGAACGCGAAGAGAGATTGTGCAAAATTGTAGAGGTCTCTAGCATCTCTACCATAAAAGTAGATTCACCCTTAGAAATATTGTCTGAAGCACCCACCCGAGTAAAGATTTTATCTACAATTCCCATTGAAACCTTAGAAGCTGGCACAAAAGAACCCGTTTGAGCCAAAAGAGCAATAAGCGCAGTTTGCCTTAACAAAGCACTTTTACCAGACATATTTGGACCAGTAAGAATAATAATTTGCTCGGAATCGTTATCCAAATAAAGATCGTTAGCGATATACTCTTCGCCAGCAGGCATAAGAGACTCAATCACAGGGTGGCGCCCATCTTTTATTTCAAGAGCAAAACCCAAATTAAGTTGAGGCTTGCAATAATTTTTCTCTACAGCAAGAGCAGCATAACCCGCAAGACAATCTAAACGAGAAATGAGTTCGGCATTCTTTTGAATAACCGCTATGTTTTTTTGGATCTCCTCTACTATTAAAGAAAAAAGGAGCTGCTCCAAAGCAAGAATTTTCTCTTGGGCACCCAATATTTTCTCTTCATACTCCTTAAGCTCCTCGGTAATGTACCTCTCTGCACTTACCAATGTTTGCTTACGAATCCAATGCTCTGGAACTTTATCTTTATGAGTGTTTCGCACCTCCAAATAGTAGCCAAACACATTGTTAAAACTTATTTTAAGAGAAGAGATTCCAGTAGCATCACTCTCGCGACGCTGAATTTGAGCCAAAATATCTTTCCCATGACGAGCAATATTTCGCAAACCATCTAGTTCTTCATTTACCCCAGGCGCAATAACATCGCCCTTGCCAATCATACCAGCAGTGTCTGCCAGAATTTCACGATCTAGACGCTCTAGCAAAGCAGTACAGCAATCCATACCACCAACCAACAACTCAATTTCGGAAGAACCAAACTTATGGCAAATCTCCTTGATAGGCGAAATTTGCTCTAGCCCCCCTTTGAGCATAGTAACCTCACGTGGAGTTATTCTCCCAGCAGCAGCCTTTGAAACCACACGCTCTAAATCACCAACATTGGAAAGATAAACCCGCAACCCCTCTCCGTTAGAACTACTATTCTTAATGCTCTCTACAATATTCAAACGAATATTTAGTTCATCTATATTTTTAACCGGCATAGCCAGCCAATTGCGCAACATTCTAGACCCCATTGGAGTAGAACAACGATCTACCACATTTATAAGAGAAATTGCCCCCTCTTGCGCCCCAGAAAAAATCTCTAAATTGCGAAACGTAAACTTATCTATCCACACATAATCGCCCTCGTCTATCCTAGAAATAGAACAAAGATGCCCCAACCCATCGTGTCTAGTAAGCTCCAAATAGAACAAAATAGCACCCGCAGCAGTAACCGCAAGAGGCATATTTTCTACGCCGAAGCCCTTTAAAGAGTGTATGCCGAACTGCCCTGTTATTTTCTCTTTAGCTGCCTCGGGAACAAAAGCCCACTCGTCCATTGGAGAAATAAAATAATCGGTACCAAATTTCTCTTCGAAACTACGCCTCACACTCTTCTCCATTAAAATCTCTTTGGGATTCATACTAGAGAGCAGCAAATCTATATACTCAAGAGAACCCTCGGCAACCTTAAACTCACCAGTAGAGATATCTAAAAAAGCAATCCCGGCCCTGTTTTTATAAAAATAGAGCGAGCCCAAGTAGTTATTTTCTTTATTGGAAAGGAGTTGGTCGTTATAGGCAACGCCAGGCGTAACTAGCTCTGTAATCCCACGCTTAACAATGGTTTTAGTAAGTTTGGGATCTTCTAACTGGTCGCATACGGCAACTTTATAACCAGCCCTTACCAACTTGGGTAAATAAGTATCTACCGAGTGATGCGGAAAGCCAGCAAGCTCTACATGCGTACCAGAACCATTTGCCCTTTTTGTGAGCACAATGCCCAATACTTTAGAAGCTGTAATAGCATCATCGCCAAATGTTTCATAAAAATCACCCACTCTAAAAAGTAAGATAGCATGGGGGTGCTTCGCCTTAATGGAGAAGAATTGCCGCATTAGCGGAGTATCTGCTATTTTTTTATCGCCGTTCATTCATACAAAAATAGATATATTTTATTTCAAAACAGTATCTTTGTAAAACCACCTCAAAACTTTGGAATATAATGAAAAAGGTCCTTATAATTACATATTACTGGCCACCGTTAGGGGGGTCGGGAGTGCAGAGGTGGCTCAAGTTTGTTAAATACTTAAGAGAGTTTGGCTGGGAGCCCGTGGTATATACTCCACTAGATGCCCAACGCATGGCCACAGATTATTCTTTGGAGAAAGAGATTCCCCAAGGAGTAGAGGTGTTGCAGACAAAAATTGTAGAACCCTATTCACTATACAAACTATTTACAGGCAAAAAAGAAGGCGATATAAAGCCAGGCTTTATTGGTAGCAATAAAGGCGGCAAAGGCGCTAGCAGTAGTGCCCCCGGCACAGGCGCCGCTGGCAGTTCTGCTCATTTCAAAGAGCGGCTTTCGCTCTTTATACGCAGCAACTTCTTTATACCCGATCCTAAAACGCTTTGGATTAACCCCTCGGCACGCTACCTAAAAAAATATTTAGCGCAGCACCCAGTAGATGTAATTGTGAGTACAGGGCCGCCCCATTCAATGCACCTTATAGCGCGCAAAGTCTCTAAAGCAACCGGCACTCCTTGGGTGGCAGATTTTCGCGACCCCTGGACCAAGATGTTCACATTCAAATATATGGGCTACTCCAAATTTGTAGAGCGCATCCACAAAAAGCTAGAGAAAAAAGTGTTGCAACAAGCCAATGCAGTTGTAACAGTAACCAATACCATAGCCGCCGAATTTGAGCAAATCATTAATAGGCAGGTGCATGTGATTACCAATGGATTTGACCCGGCCGATTTTTCTAGCGATCAAGTTGAGCCCGAAGATGGGTTTACAATAACCTACACAGGTTTGTTTGTAAAAACTCAAAACCCAGTAATACTTTGGAAAATTTTAGGAGAGAGATGTAGTAACGATTCTCAATTTGCAAATGACCTTAAAATTAGGCTTATTGGAGATACAGACTCATCTATTCTTGCATCTATTCACCAAAATGGTCTAGACAACAACCTAATCTCTATGGAATATACTCCGCACAATCTAATTGTAGAGTGGCAAAGAAAAGCCAGAGTGCTTCTACTAGCCGGGGGTACAGAGCCAGAATCTAAAGGAATTTTAACAGGAAAGTTTTTTGAATATATGGCTGCACAGAGGCCAATTTTGGGTTTTGGCCCAAAAGGGGGCGATATGGACATTGCTCTTGAAGAGAGCGGCTGTGGAACCATGTTCGATTATCAAGATAGTAATGGGGTGAGTGCCTTTTTAGAAGAGCAGTATAAACTGTTCCAAGCTGGCCAAATACCAATTGTAAAAGGAAACATAGATGCATATTCAAGAGTAGAGCTCACACGCCAAATGGCAACTGTGCTCAATACTTTAATTGCTAAATAATAAAGTTGCAAACAGTAAAAACAGAAACTATGCAAGCACAAAGAATAATAGAGAAAATTAGGAGTTACTGGCCATATCAAGTTATTATATTGGTATTTGTAGCCGCTGCCTACCTCTTTACACCTCAAGTGTTTCAAGATAAGGTGGTGAACCAATCCGATATCTCTTCTTGGAGAGGAATGGCAAACGAGATTATAACCTACAACGAGGCCAACCCCAAAGAAGATCCTGCACTTTGGACCAACTCTATGTTCTCTGGAATGCCAGCAACCACAATTTCTGTAATTTACGAAGGAGATTATACCAACTATTTCTACCGCGCAATACACGATATAACAGGAAAGCGCCCGCCAAGCTATTTACTAATTAGCCTTATTGGCTCCTTCTTGCTCTTTATGGCATTTGGAGTAAATATATGGCTAAGCGCTTTAGGTGCTTTTGCAATAACACTCTGCTCATATAACTTGCAAATAATTCAGGTGGGACATAACTCAAAAATGGTAGCCATTGCATTTATGCCATGGGTGTTGGCAGCACTTGTCTATGCATATCGCAGTAAACCATACCTGGGCGCACTACTTTTTGCATTTGCCATAAGTTTTCAGATAAAAGCAAATCACCCACAAATAACATACTACTTAGCAATTATAGTTGTAGGCTTTGCTTTGGCGCAATTTTACCAGGCTATTAAAGAGAAATATTTGGCCAAATTCTTTAAAACTAGCGCACTCTTGCTTGTTGCTGGGCTCATTGGAATAGCAGTAAATATAAACCATTTATGGCCTACCTATGAGTATTCAAAATATACAATGAGAGGTGGCTCACAACTGGCCAAAGAACAAGGTAAAAGCCAAGATGGGCTAGATATTGCCTATGCTACCAGTTGGTCTTATAGCCTAGGAGAGATGCCCAATTTAATGATTCCTAACTTTAATGGCGGCTCTTCTGGTGGCGAACTTTCTAAAAACTCCGAAACCTACAAGGCTTTACAAAAGGGTGGCTATAGTGGTGCCCAACAAGTTATTAAGCAGATGCCTCTCTACTGGGGGCCTCAGCCTTTTACAGCTGGGCCAATGTATATGGGGGCAATATCTATATTCCTATTTATTTTGGGGTTAATTCTAATTAGAGGGCCAGAAAAATGGTGGCTGGTAGGAGTTTCTCTACTGGCAGTACTACTCTCTTGGGGCTCTAATTTCCAATTCCTTACCGAGTTTTTCTTTAACTATATGCCGTTATATAACAAGTTTAGAACGGTATCTATGATATTGGTAATATTGCAAATAACAATTCCTGTGCTTGCAATTTTAGTTCTAAACAAGCTATTGGTTGAACATAGTAGTAATACCAATCAAAATTATTTACAAGAGAGCCAGTTAGAGCACAAAAGAGTTAAAAAAGCTCTACTTATCTCTATGGGAATCACCGCCGGCATCTCGTTACTGTTTGCACTTATTCCCTCATTGGCAGGTTCATTTATCTCTAATGCCGATGGGCAATTGCCAGAGCAACTAAGAGAAACACTAGTAAAAGATAGAATGTCTCTTTTAAGGGCCGATTCAATTCGTACTCTTTTATTTATTTTAACTGCAGGTTTTATTTTATGGTTAGGTTATTTGGGAAAACTTAAAAATAAATTGGTTTTTGCCATTTTTGCCATATTAATTGTTGGCGATCTTTGGTTTGTTGGGCACCGTTATTTGAACGACAATCATTTTGTTAAAAACCGTGAATTTGAAAACCAGTACACGCTAAGGCCTGTAGATAAAATAATTTTAGAAGATAAAGACCCAAACTATAGGGTTCTAGATTTAAGCGTAAATACCTTTAACGACTCTCATGTGAGCTACCATCATAAAACTATTGGTGGCTATAGCCCAGCTAAATTGCAAACCTATCAAGATATGATAGATGTGCACATTACAAAAGAGATGTCGCAATTTGGGAAAGATATTGCACAGTGCAGTACAGTAGAAGAGGTGCAAGAAGCTATGGGAGATTATCCCGTTTTGAATATGCTTAATACCAAATACTTTATTTTGGGTGCCGATAATGCGCCTGTAATAAATGAAGCAGCTTTTGGGAACGCCTGGTTCGTAAACAATATAGTGGAGGCAACTACTTTAACTCAAGAAATCTCTTTGCTTAATTCAGGCGTAAATGTTAATCCGGGCATAGATGTTAATTCAGGAATGGATGTTAATTCAGGAATGGATTTAAGACACATGGCTGTTGTGCACTCACAATTTATTTCGGAAACTGCAGGTGCATCTAAAGATTCTCTTAATGAAGATGAGATAATAGTGCTAACTAGCTACTCTCCAAATAAACTAAGCTACCAATATAATTCCCAAGCCCCCCGTTTGGCTGTTTTTAGTGAGATTTACTATCCCGCAGGTTGGTATGCATACATAGATGGAGAGCCTGCCAAAATAATAAAAGCAAATTATATATTGCGAGCATTGAATGTGCCAGCAGGTGCCCACACTATTGAATTTGAATTTATGCCACAATCCTTCATTAAAGGGGCGTTCTACTCTTCCGTAGCATCGGGCATACTTCTTGTGCTACTTTTAATATGGATTTTGGCCGCCATTTTCGAAAAAAGACATAGGTTGCATTCCTAGTAATGCATTGAATTAAAGAGAGTTAGCTTTTGCTAATACCCCTGTTTTAACCCTATTTGAGGAAGCTATATTGTTGACTGTGTGATAATTATATGAAATGCTAAAAAAGAAAAATCTTAAATATATAACTACTGCTGTTGCGGTACTCCTTATTGCCTGCTTTGCAAGTACAGGAGTGTTGCAGCCACAGGGATATATTTTAGGAAGCTTTTCAAAAGTAGTTAATGGCGTTATTGACAATGGAGGCGAACTCAAAGCGCCACAAATAGGCTCTTTCTCGGCAATTATTCCAGACGGCATTGTAGGCCGAACAAACTCGGCACAAGGCTACAGTAGCTCTGGCCCTGGAAGCGGTGGCCCTGGTTGCTCTGGAACCTTTTTAGATTTTGGAGTCAAATTAGATAAAGGTCTTTCTAATTGGCGTCTTAAAGAGATACATCTTAATCATTTTCTATCTGCTCCCTTTCAAAATGGGAAGAGCACAATTTTGCTTTACAAATATGCAAAGCTCTTCTTCGTTTATACTCTTCGGGAGATAATTATTTAATAATTTGAGTAACACAATTGGGCATTGTGCAAGTAAAATGAATTTAGACTCATTTGCTCGCATCTGCTTTCATTACACGTATTACAAAACAATTATTAGAATAATTATTAAAAATTATACAATGGAAAATATTATTAAAAAACTAAATATTAGAGTAGTAACGCTAATTTCAATCACTATTTTATTGTCACTGTTTGCCTTATTTACTGGCTACACAGCATTGGGAGTTGTACTCCTTTTAGTAGCTGCTGGGTTACCTTTTTTGGGTATGAAAAAAGAGATCTATACTCTAACCGGTAGCCCCGTAAAGCACCTTACCTTCTATTTTGAAAGTGAAAAAATGTCTAGCGTAGAGCGCTCAGTTAATGCTGCCTTTAGAGACGATGCTCCAAAAGTAGCTCTTCTCTCTTATGGCAATGGGCGCATAGATGTTACCATTACCAAAGACAAGAAGTTTGCAGTAGTTAAACTATCTAGATATGTGCCTCATAAATATGAGCCAGTAGGAAAGGAAGTAACCTTTACTAACGACGAGGTAACATCTCTATGCAAATACTTGGAAATTAAGTAAGCATATAGGCCAAGCTTACATATTTATATGTAAGCTTTTTGTTACCACAAACTATGAATAAGTACTATTAAAATAGCTGCAGGTGCAACGTATCTTATTAAAAAATAGATAGTCTTAAACATATATGGTTTAACAGCAATGGTGCCACCACTAGAAAGCTCGTCTAACACATCGCTGCGTTTCATTCTATAGCCTACTAAGAGTACAACCAAAAGACCACCTATTGGTAACAATACGTTAGAAGAGGTAAAGTCAAAGAAGTCGAAGAATGTTTTGCCAAAAATTGTTACATCTGCGAGAACTCCTTGGGAAAGAGAACTAAGGCTGCCAAAAAATCCTACTAAGATACATGTTGCAATAACTGCACCTAGGCGGCTCCATTTAAGCTCTTCCGAACAGTAAGCTACAACAACCTCTAGCAAAGAGATAGAAGAGGAAAGCGCTGCAATAAATAAGATAAAGAAAAATGCAGCAGCAATCACTTGCCCAAAAGGGAGTTGAGCAAACACTTGAGGTAGAGTTATAAAGACAAGGCTTGGCCCTTCGCTTGGAGAGATTCCAAAAGCAAAAACAGCAGGGATAATAGCGAGCCCAGCAAGAATAGCAAAACCAGTATCGGCAGCAGCACTCATAAAGGAGATCTTGAAAAGGTTCTCCTTTTTACTTACATAAGAGCCATAGGTTATAATACAACCCATTCCAAGGCTAAGCGAGAAGAATGCTTGCCCAAGTGCTGTTAAAAGTACTGTACTTGTTATTTTAGAAAAATCTGGCTTAAATAGGAACTCCACACCAGCATAAGACCCTGGCAGTGTAAGAGATCTTACGGCAAGCAATAGTACCAGAAAAAAGAGCACAGGCATCAATATTTTAGAGTACTTTTCTATACCATTCTTGATTCCAGCCACAACAATAAGCGCAGTTATACCCAAAAACAGTAGATGCATAACAACTGGCATAAATGAAGATTGCGAAAAATCTGAGAACTGAGTAGATAGAGAGCTACTGTCCGATGTTAGAAAAGAGGCCGAGAAAGATTTAACTATGTATTCTAAAGTCCAACCACCTACAACGCTGTAAAAAGAGAGAATGAAAATAGAGGCAATTACACTTATTGCGCCAATAGAGAGCCACCCAGATTTCGGAGCAATTTTATTTACAGAACCAAAAACATTGGATTGACCGCGCCGGCCAACAATAAATTCCGAAAACATAATTGGAAGGCATATAAGAACAACAAAAAAGAGATAGACAATAATAAATGCTGCCCCTCCATTGTTACCCACTAAATAAGGGAATCTCCATAAGTTTCCCAAGCCAACTGCTGATCCTGCGACAGCTACAAGTACTCCGAAACGGCTACCAAAGCCATCTCTTTCTACATTTGCCATAGTTGAAGTTTTATCTAAGGTTAAGTTAAGTTTTTAGCTAAATTAAGCTAAGGTGTAAACAAAGATAAAAAAATGGTGGGTTTTTATGTAAATTTGTGCTTATGGAGAATAGAATTTGTAAACTTTTTGGAATTAAGCACCCCATTATTCAAGGAGGAATGGTTTGGTGCAGCGGCTGGAAGCTAGCAACAGCAGTTAGTAGAGCAGGTGGCCTTGGCCTTATTGGAGCAGGCAGCCTACACCCAAACAACTTAAGACATCACATACAAAGCTGCCGCCAGGCATTGGGCAATTTACCTTTTGGAGTGAACGTGCCCTTGCTATACCCACAAATAGAAGAGATAATTCAAATAATAATAGAAGAGAAGGTACCAATTGTCTTTACCAGCGCAGGTAGCCCCAAAAAATGGACTAGCCACCTACAACAGCACGGCATTATTGTAGCACATGTAGTTTCCAGCTCTATTTTTGCACTAAAATGCCAAGAGGCAGGGGTAGATGCAGTGGTTGCCGAGGGATTTGAGGCAGGAGGCCATAACGGCCGCGAAGAGACAACAACCTTTTGTTTGATACCGCAAGTGAGCGAAGCTATAACAATACCGCTAATAGCAGCCGGTGGGGTAGCATCACGCGCTAGCTACAACGCCGCCTTTGCACTAGGAGCCCAAGGGGTTCAAATTGGAACTCGGTTTGCCCTATGCCAAGAGAGCAGCGCACACCCGGCCTTTAAAGAATACTGTAGAGAATTGGGAGAGGGAGGTACAAAATTGTTACTTAAAAAGGTAGGAGCCACCAGAATGGCTTGTAATCCCTTTTGCAAAATAGTAGAAGAGGCCGAGGCTAAAGGCGCCGGCCCCATTGAATTAAATGAATTAGTAGGCAAGAGTCGCTCAAAAAGAGGGATTTTCGAAGGAGATATCATAGAAGGCGAATTGGAAATAGGCCAAATTGCTTCAATGATCTCTAAACCCGAAACCGCTGCCCAAATTATTCAAGATCTTGTAGGCGACAACTAAGTTTACTTGGTTTTGAAACCGCCTTTATCTTCACGTTTTGCAGCTTTTGCATTACGCTTTTCTTTAAGTGTTTTTTGCGGTGCTTTCTTTACCGACTTCTCTTTTGGTTCTTTTTCTTTAGCCATGATAGATGTTTTATTGATTGTTAGACAAAATAATTGAATACGATTTGTGACTTCGAAAGTAGTTATAATTATGAGACCTTATTCAAATATGTATTAATATTTTTAAATATAGTTTAATAGAGAATGAACGAACACGCCCCCTTGAACCTTAGACAGATTCAAGGGGGCGCTACGAGTCGTGATTAGGCAAAATTAATACTACTGACTTATATTTATTTTACCAGAGACTCATACCTTTGAGATACTACATCCCAATTAATTACATTCCAGAATGCATCTACATAATCTGGGCGCTTGTTCTGGTATTTAAGATAATATGCATGCTCCCATACGTCCATTGTAAGAATTGGAGTTCCTCTTTTTTCTACAACATCCATTAAAGGGCTATCTTGATTAGGAGTAGAAGAGACAAACAAGTTACCTTGAGCATCTACGCTAAGCCATGCCCAACCGCTGCCAAAACGAGTTTTTCCAGCATCTGAAAACTGCTTTTTAAGTTCGTCCAAAGAGCCAAATGTTTTATCTATTGCCATTGCCAGTTTTTGAGAAGGTTTGCCACCATCTAATTTCATGTTTTGCCAGTAAATAACATGATTGTAAAAACCACCACCGTTATTTCTAACAGCTGCAGGATGCTTGCTAATGTTAGCAAAGATCTCTTCTATGGTCATATTCTCTAATTCGGTGCCTTTAATAGCAGCTACAAAATTGTTAAAATAGGCTTGGTGGTGCTTGCTATAGTGGATTTCCATAGTCATTTTGTCTATGTATGGCTCCAGGGCATCGTATGCATAAGGTAATTGTGGGAATTCGAACTTATTTAGTGTTTTCATTGTCTGTTCTGTTTTTAAAGTGTTACTATCTATTTTTATCTCATTCTTGGCATTATTTGCGCTAGCCGTAAAAGGCAAAACAAATAGTGAAGCCATTATTATAATACGTATCATAATTTGTAATTTTACTATTGCTTCTTTAACAGAATAGCACACGAAATTGTTCAATAGATTTTATTGAACAACTAATAGATTGAGATAGATTATTAATAGATATTCTAATAGATTTATCTTGCTAAAAGCATTCGCTCTCCATATTCTAAAGATTCATGCTCCAGCTCTTCCCATTCGGTAAAGTCTATTACTGGAAAGAAGGTATCGGCATTATCTATCATTTGAGCTACTATTGTAAGATATAGCTGGTTGGCTATAGGTAGAGTCTGTTTGTAAATCTCTCCTCCGCCAATTATAAAGATCTCTTTTTCTCCTCGGCAAGCTTCTATAGCCTCTTCTATTGAGCTAAAAACCTCGGCACCCTCTATTGCTTTTTGCGAGCGGCTAATTACTATGTTTCGGCGGTTAGGTAACGGACGGCCTAAAGATTCCCAGGTTTTGCGTCCCATTATTATGGTGTTGCCGCTGGTTACTTTTTTGAAATATTTGAGATCGTCTGCTATGTGCCACAAAAGTTGGTTGTTGCGGCCTATTGCGTTGTTGAGCGATGTGGCTACAATTATTGAGATTATTGGCTTGGGTTGTATAAGGTTAGACATTGTTTTAATTCTTAGATGAAGATTTTAAATAGTTGCTATTGGTTTGCATTGCGCTTGGTGTGCATTGCTATTGACTTACATTGCTATTGACTTACACTGCAATTGGGGCTTTGATTCCTGGGGCGGGGTTGTAACCTTCTAGCGTAAAATGCTCATATTCAAAATCAAAAATGCTTTTGATAGAAGGGTCTAATTTCATTGTTGGTAGCACTTTTGGTTCACGCGCAAGCTGGGTTGCAACCTGGTCAAAATGGTTGGTGTAAATATGGGCGTCGCCAAGTGTGTGCACAAAATGGCCTAATTCTAAATCGCACACCTGGGCCACCATCATAGTTAACAAAGCATAGGAGGCAATGTTGAATGGCACTCCAAGAAATACATCGGCACTGCGCTGGTAAAGCTGGCAACTTAATTTGTTGTCGGCTACATAGAACTGGAACAGAGCATGGCACGGCGGCAAAGCCATCTTGTCAATTTCTCCTGGGTTCCAGGCGCTAACCATATGCCTTCGAGAATTGGGATTGTTTTTAATGCCTTCTATTAGTTGAGTTAATTGGTCAATTTGTTTGCCATCGGGTGCACTCCAAGAGCGCCATTGGTGCCCATATACGGGGCCAAGTTCTCCATCTTTATCTGCCCATTCGTCCCAAATAGTGACTCCATGATCGTTCAAATATTTAATATTGGTAGAGCCCTTTATAAACCAGAGAAGCTCATAAATGATAGACTTAAGATGGACTTTCTTGGTGGTGAGCAGCGGAAAGCCCTTGGCAAGATCTACCCTAAGTTGGTATCCAAAAACACTTTTGGTGCCAGTGCCGGTGCGATCTCCTTTGAGGGTGCCGGTGTCCATTATGTGGGAGAGCAGCTCTTTATATTCTTTCATTAGATTGTTCGTTTCATGTGATTGTCCTTTCGTGTGATGTGCAAATATAGTTTAAAAGTAAACACGCGTTGCAAACACCATATATTTGCGAAGCATATAAACTAATGTCGCAGACACACACGCTCAAATTTGTTGCATTTCTTTGAAAGCCCTTATGTTCAGATAGTTGACTTCTTCTAATGCCCTGTTTTTAGCCTATTTGAGAAACCTATCTTGCTGTATTATAGGTAGTTTCAGGAAATGCAACCGAACAGAATTTTGTTTTTTGGTGCCTCCGGCGGTATTATAACTGTTGCTTTTCTCTGGTTGTAATTGCATATAATTTATAAAAATATTAAGTTATTATATGCTTTATAATATAAATATAGTATATTTGAGTGATTTATATCGAAAGACATATAACGCACACATAATAGACGTACAATGATTAGGCTAGATGATTTTGTAAAAGAGCGCAGAAAAGAGGTGAACCTCACTCAAGAGGAGTTTGCCCAAAGAACAGGTGTGGCGTTAACTGTTATACGCAAGATAGAGCAGGGAAAAACTAATTTGAATTTAGATAAGGTGAATGAGGTGTTGGCTATGTTTGGCCATGAATTAGGTCCTGTAAAGATTAGTGACAGATCTAAAGGAGAAGAGCTGTAAATAGAGAGGCATTAAGATTATGAGACAAGCAAAAATTTACTATCAAGATAATTACGCTGGGTTATTGGTAGAAACACCAGATGGTGAATATGAATTTACATACGATAGTGAGTATGTTAAGCAATTTCCAGATAGCTTCTTAACCTTTACAATGCCAGTTTGCACAACCACCTACCGGTCTCAAAGGTTATTTCCTTTTTTTGAGGGATTAATACCAGAAGGATGGTTATTAGAAATTGCATCTCAAAGTTGGAAAATCAACCAAAACGATAAAATGGGTTTATTATTGGCCTGTTGCAAGAACTGCATTGGCGCTGTAAGTGTTATCCCAATCTCTTCCACACCAGAAGAAAATACGGTATTATAATGAAGTGTTTATACTGCTATAAAGAGAATAAAGAGCCAGGCGAATTTCATGAAGCTTGCAGCCAAAAGTTCTGGGGCACTCCTAACCCACCAGAAATTCCCTACACTTTAGACCAGATGGCTAGTTTGGCTAAGCAAGTGGTAGAGAGAAGCGTTGCTGTACCGGGTGTCCAACCTAAACTCTCTATGAGTATAATTGAAGGAGCTTTAGAGAATTCAAATAAGCGCCTAACAGTTGTGGACGCACTCGGAGGGAAATATATCTTTAAACCACCCTCGGCAAATTTCCAAGAGATGCCTGCAAACGAACACCTAACTATGCGCATTGCAGAGGCATTTGGCATTAACGTGGTTCAATCTAGTCTTGTTAGGCTAAAATCTAGGGAGCTATCTTACATAACTAAAAGAATAGACCGCACCACGGAGGGTAATAAAATACATATGTTAGATATGTTTCAGATTACCGAAGCTTTTGACAAATATAAAAGTTCAATGGAAAAAGTAGGCAAGGCATTAGGCGAATACTCGGCAAATCCCTTGCTAGACAAGCTGTTTCTCTTTGAACTTACTGTTTTTAGCTTCCTATTTGGAAATAATGATATGCACTTGAAAAATTTCTCAATGATTTTGCATAATGGCAAATGGCTTTTGGCTCCCGCATATGATTTACTGAATGTTGCTATAGTTATACCAGAAGATAAAGAAGAACTAGCGCTCACACTCGATGGAAAAAAGCGCAAACTAACCCGTGACAGTTTTGAGAAATTCGCGACTAACCTAGGGTTAAATAAAAAGCAGGCACAGGGTGTATTTAAACGCTTTTTAAGGAACAAGTCTAAAGTAACTAGCCTGGTAGAGAAATCGTTTCTCTCGCCGCAAATGCAAAACAGTTATCTAGACCTAGTGGAACAGCGCTATCAAAAACTTTACTAAACCCTAGTTAACTGATGTTAACGTAAAATAAATAGTAGAATGATGCACAGGAAAACCTTATTGCGGGTGTTAAAATATTTAGTGGGGCTTGTGCTTTTGGGCCTTGTTTTGGTATTGCTGTTGTTCTCATTGGTCTATTTGAACCTGTTTGGCAGGTTGCCTGGTAAAGAGCAAATGTCTTCTATCATTAACGAAGAGGCCTCTTTGGTTTATTCTAGCGATGGCATAATTATAGGGAAAATCTTTGCACAGAATAGGACTAATATAAAAGAGGAGCACATTCCAGATCATTTAAAGGAGGCATTAATCGCTACAGAAGATAGGCGGTTTTACTCGCATAATGGCTATGACGGCCGAAGCTATTTAAGAGTTCTGCTTAAAACTATTGTAATGAGCGACCAGGCAGGTGGCGGGGGAAGCACCATTACTCAGCAACTGGTTAAAAACCTTTATGGCAGGAAATATAGTGGCTTTTTAAAAACTCCGGTAAATAAGATTAAAGAGCTTATTATAGCAAAGCGAATAGAGAAAATTTATACTAAGGAAGAGATATTGCTGCTATATCTTAATTTGGTCCCTTTTGGCGAAGATATCTTTGGAGTAGAATCTGCAGCAAATAGGTTTTTTAATAAATCTGTGAATCAATTAAAGATTGAAGAGAGTGCAGTGTTGGTGGGAATGTTAAAAGCCAATACATATTATAACCCCAGGCTTAACCCGCACAACTCTTTAAACCGTAGAAATATTGTGCTCAGGCTAATGAATGCCGAGGGTTATTTAATTGATAGCGTAACAGATAGCTTGCAGGAGCTACCCATTGTCCTTAACTACGAAAATCTCAATATAAAAACCACGGCTGGCTATTTTGTATATCAGGTGAAGAAAAAAGCAATAGAGATATTAGAAACCGTTAATAAAACTGCAGGCAAAAAGTACAATTTAGAAACCGATGGCCTAAAGATCTATACAACATTAGATTATAGAGTTCAGGAAATTGCCGAGAAAGCAGCGAAAAACGAACTTAAGGTTAAGCAAAAGCAATTAGACCAAGAGCTGGAATCGAACGGTATCAAGGACCAATGGTTTAAGGCGCAAGAAAGTAAAGCCCAGCAAGGCAGAACGCAGCAAGGTAAAACACACCAAGGTAAAACGCAGCAAGGCGAAAATCAAGAATACAAATCGCAATCATTTGAAAAAGATAAACAAAAAAGGCCGGTTGAGTTGTTCGATTGGGACAGCACCAAAGTTGTAAGCTACAATAAATTTGACAGCCTGTGGTATTATACGAAAATGCTGCACTCTTCTGTTTTAGTGACAAACCCAAAAAACGGAGCGGTTATTAGTTGGGTAGGCGGCAACAGCTTTCGGGTACTCCCCTTTGATATGGTTTTATCTCACCGGCAAATAGCCTCGGCATTTAAACCAATTCTGTATGCGACAGCAATAGAAGAGGGGATTCGGCCTTGCACCTACCTTGAAAACGAAGAAAAAAGCTACCCAAAATTTGCAAACTGGACACCCCGCAATGCCAACAATAAATCTACTCCAGACAGCACGGTTGCGCTATGGTATGCACTAGTTAACTCAATGAACCTGCCCACAATAGACCTCTATTTTAAAGTAGGAGGCGATATATTGGCGAATTCGGCAAAAAAACTGAAACTACCCGAGGTTATAGATAATGTACCATCAATTGCAATTGGAACTCTAGATTTGTCTCTTTTTGAAATAGTTAGAGCCTACGGCGCATTTGCCAATGAGGGAGAGATGAACGATTTATATATGATTCGTAAAATTACCGATAAAGAGGGTAATCTCATTTTTGAAAGTGAAGAGGAGAAGGCCCAAAGGGTATTTAGGGTAGAGACTTGCCACACTCTTACAGCAATATTGCAACAAGCAGTAGAACAAGGGACTGGTGCAAAAATAAGAAGTACATACGGGATTTTAAGTGACCTGGCAAGCAAAACAGGTACCGCACAAAATAATACAGACGCTTGGTTTATTGCCTATACCCCCAGTATTGTCTTGGGAACCTGGGTTGGAGCTTCAAGTAATTCGATACACTTTAGCAGCTCAAAAGGATCGGGAAGTGCATTAGCTCTTCCAATTATTGCAAATATTCTTAGAGAAATTGAAAAGGATACAGAACTGAGAAACAAATACCTAACTCCCTTTAATATACCACAGGAGGTCTATTTGTCTATTGGATGTGCACCATATAAAGAAAAAGGGATCAAAGGTTTCTGGAATAGACTTTTTAAAAAGAAAAAGAGATGATGATAAACGAATTAATTGAAAGACCAGGTATTGAAAGAAGCTCTAAGCTAGATATATCTTATATGCAATTTGGGAAGCTTATTTGCGAACTGAATAAGAGAGAACTGCCGCTAGAGGTTGTTAGCACTATTAATGAAGAGATTGGCGCATTAAACTTAATAGCAGATTCTGAAAAAGAGTTGAGAACTCAAATTAGAACCAGGCAATCAAAAATTATTGAGCTTTTAGAAAAGGAGCTCAAAATTGTACCCAAAAACTATTACCGCGGAGTATGGTTGTCGCTTGGTATAGCCATTGGCCTCCCAGTTGGCGTTGCATTAGGCTCGGCCGCTGGAAATATGGGGTATATGGCAATTGGGATGCTATTTGGTATGATTGGCGGAATGGCATATGGCGGAACGCTAGACAAAAAAGCATATAAAGAAGGCCGGCAGCTAGACATAGAGATAAAGAGCTAGAGATATTGATAATAAGCACAATAAAGATTGTTTTTAGACAGAATAGTTATAGCTTTATAACGGCAAACCCGTGAGCAAAAGGTGGGTAAACATATTGGAGAGTGAGCGAGGCAGGGCTATGAGAGAGATGGTGCTGCTTTTTTTATTTGCAATTTTTTTTTGATTTTATTAGTGAGATAAAAAGGGAACTAATACTGCCTTAATTGGATATAAAAGATACTTTTTGTACACATATAAACAAGTTAGGGGCCAGTATATTCTCACAAAATATATAAAATAAATTGGATATATGATGAATAGCAAAGAAAGTACAGAACAATTATTCCATTTTACAGGTGAATACAAAAACATCGTGAGTATAATGAATAATAAATTTAAACCTTTTTTTTGTGTTGAGGATCTTAGTTTTATGTATGATATTAGTAAAAACGAAATATTTGCATTTCCGATGGTTTGTTTTTGTGATATCCCATTAAAAAGAAACTCAGTCCATAGAGCTAATTATGGCGAATACGGGATTGGATTGACTAAAGAATGGGGAATCAGAAATAACTTAAATATTGTAAATTAATCTTTTAAGGAAAGTTTTAAATCAACATCTTACAGGGTTTTAGTAGATTTCTATATCGAAAAATGCAAAGATTTACAAGAGGATCTTAATCACAACTTTAGAAATGCATTTAGTATATTATTAATGACTTCAAAGCCATATGAGTGTAAAAACTGTGACTGTTCCCATATGCGCCAGAACAGTGGTCCTATATCAATGGAATAGCTATAAAGTGCAAATTTATAAGATAGTTACTTCTAAGAAGCTACTTAGGAGTCTTAATTTTTAAATAGTCACCCTTCCATTTTTGATTTTTAACTAATCCTATAGATATCATAGTTAAGATTCCCAGACTAACTAATTTGTTCTTCAACTCCTGTTTCTTTTTCTGCTCACTTTTCTCAGGATTATTTCCTAGCAAACTCATTATTAATAAAAATGAGATTAAGGATAATGGTATTTTAACTAATACTGCATAAAATGACTTAAACACATTGTCGTTTGACTTCTTGGTATTATTAAAAATGATAATCAGTAATACAATATCAACCATAGCAAGAAGTGATTTAGCATTAAAATTATCTCCTTGATAGGCAAGAATTAACAAGCCAGTGAAAATAGATGCCAAAAATGATATCACTACGTCGCTGTAATCATTATAAATTACAATTTTTTTATTGAGTCCAAGATAGATGCCCAATAAAAATAATAAGGTAATCAATATCACACAGAAACCTTGAAAATCATCCGATGTCATAATGCTTGATTTATTACGCTCGTTTTAGTCTCGCCTACTTGATGGCATCGGCATTCCCTTATTATAAATTAACTTCTTTATGTAAGTCCTTGTAAAGATATTTAAATATTTTCACAACCAACTGCAAATGAACAAAATCTTAAGAGAACATCTCAATACCATTTAAACAAGTAGTCTCTCAAACCCGCAAGAAAGTTAAGGATCTTGCAGATATGAAGTTGATAAAATAGATTTAAAAATGTAATCTACTGCTGTTATTTGGCATAAGATCAGAGTAATTTTGTCTGTAGGAACTCTACGTTGTAAAAAAATGCTAATATTCTTTCTAAAAGCAGACTAATATTTTGCCTATGTATACTTAGTAGCTAAAGAGATATTGAATGGATTAACGCTTTGACTTGATCTCTTAAACCGACCAAGTAAAAGATAAGTCGCCCTTCAAAAGGCAGCTCCAGACAAAGTACCACAAGGCAAAAGGTTAGATGCTCATCCCTTTCGTAAATCAAAAATAATTATTAACCTAAAATAAATAAAATGAAACCATTAATGATGTTAGTACTATCTGTAGGTGTATTTGCCTGCTCTATAAATCAGATTTATGCTCAAACCAAGCATAATTATTCTGGTAATTTCAATACTGAAACAATGAACGGCATAGCTAAATATCAATACTACGAAAATAACAAAGGAGAGAGAATTTATGACGGCAAATTTTCTTTTGAAGTCATAAAATCCCCTAATAAACCCTTTCTTGAATATGGATATATTGAAGGTGATTTTAAAAATAATGCAAAAAATGGAGAATGGGTATATACCAGAAAAACATCTTATAAAGAGAGTTATACTTTTGAGTGTTATAATTGCTCGTATGAAGATGGGAAACTTGATGGGGAGGTTCATTATGGTATTGAGAGCCAAAATGGGCTTGAGGCAATATGTAATGTTACGTTCAAAAGAGGCAACTTGATAGGCAAATTTTCTTATATATCCACCACAAGAGGGATAAATGTTGAGGGTCAATTTGACGATAATGGTTATATGGATGGAGTTTGGAAGACTATCTATCGCGAGGGCAACGGAGTAACTTTCGAAATAAGAAAGACCTATCGCAATGGAGGCTTAGTGAAGAATATTAAAAAAGATGTATCAACAGGTGAGATAGAAGTAATTAAAGACGATTCTGGTACTAAATTCTGGAGCAATTACAACTCTGAGCAAAATAGCTCTGTTTTTTGGAGTAATGATGGTTATAACCAATATTTAATGTTGGTTGATGTAGAAAAAACAGGGAGTTATAATTTTGAGACTTATGGCTCTTGGTTTCCTGAAGATTTATTTATCGGGGCTATCCTATACAAAGGGGATAATCTCTTATACGATATTCCAAAAGGCAGTCCCAAAGAGCAGTTAATTATCTTTCGGGAAATAGGGCTTAACAAAAAATTATTACAGAATCAAGAAGATAAGCGACAAGAGTTGCAAAAGCAAGAACAAGAGGTTACAGATAAAAAGGCTCAGGAGCATAAACTGGCTGAACGTAATAATATTGCACTAAGAACAGACATTCAAAATAGCCACAGGCAATTAGCTCAGTTATACGCCAAAGATAAAATTCTTGTAGCGTCACTTCAAAAAGATGGCATAGCAGAATTCTGCCAAAAGCCTAAGCTTTTCTCCGCCTATTTCAAGGTCTATTCGACATATTTTAATTACATGAATAACATTGGACAGTATGCTGATAATGAAAACACAGGACTACTGAACAGTATTATTTTCATGCAGGATAAGATGAGACTTCTATTTGCTAAAAAAACCTCATTAATCGAGAAGCAGATAAATGCCATAAATGATACTGACGAAATATTGAAATTTTTCTCTTCTGAATATGTTCAGCAAGTTATTGATATCGATTCATCTGCAATAAAAACAAAAGATTAAAAAAGAGAATTCGAATAACGTCAAACGTAGATTTAATAAATATTTAAAGATATGATGTGCTTTCGATAAGATGTGTATCATATATTAATTTAATTCGTTTTTCATTCGAAAAAATTTAATAGATTTGTACTATTAGGGAGTGCCGAAACCCTTTAATTGTAGGCAAATAAAAATCGAAATAATATTATGGGGAACTACTATTGTGAATACTGCGGAGAGAAATTTTCGTCTGTTTCTTCACTAACATCAAATGACTGCAAACGACATCCTGTTGGGAGTTATAAAGGAAAACACTCTCTTTTCAATGGACGGGAGAGCAGTAAATACTTTTGCAAGCAATGCGGAGATTCTTTCACTACAATTTCTTCACTAACATCAAATGACTGCAAACGACATCCTGTTGGAAGTTACAAAGGTAAACACGCACCATATGAAGGAGGTGAAAAGAGTCAGTATACCTGTCGATATTGCGGAGATTTTTTCACTACAATTTCTTCACTGACATCAAGTGACTGCAAACGACATCCTGATGGAAGTTACAAAGGCAAACACTCGCCTGCATTGTAAGATATCATAATCTTCAATAGGAGCCCTTTGCATTTTTCGTGATGGGCTTTTATTATGGTTTGATTTGGCAATACTAACGCATATCATTGTCAAAAACACAAGAATATTCCCTCTTTGATTTATCAAAAAGAGGCGACACGTGATGATGGTATAATGAAAGACAGGTCATTAGTTGTATTATTCCCAACGCCTTACTAGGTAATTAAAGGGATATATAGATTTAAAACAAATAATAATTCAAATTTGCAAAATTCTGATCTCAGCACTATGAAAAAATTAAACGACCAACTACTCGATTTATATTTATCAAAATGGAGCCAATTAAGAGGAGTACTTCTCTCTTATAATGATAAAGATGAGGAAGGAAATGAAAACGATGATTCTGAAGATGATGCAACTCATCCTTTGTTAATCAAAGTAAACGGTAATTTCCCCTTTGCCAAAAGCAGAATAATGTTTTTCGGAAAAGAAACAAATACTTGGTATAAAGAATTTGTTGAAAATAGTAGTATTGATAATATTCTAAAAGGATATGACGAATTTTATTTAAAAAAAGGATTTGAAACATATAATTCTCCATTTTGGCATTATTTTAAAGCACTAATAGATCGTTTTGAAGATGTAGAGTTTTTTTGGAATAATTTGCTTAAAATTGGCAAAAATTCTTCCGGGACACCTCAACGTGGGTTGATAAATGAAACAGAAAAGCATTTTAATGTTATAATGGATGAGATATGTATATTAAAGCCGAGTTTATTACTTTTTTTTACTGGTCCATTGTACGACCAATACATCAAAAGGTTTATTGGTGAATTCAAAATTAAAGAAGTCGTAGGATTCTGCAAAAATGAGTTTTGTGAAATTATCTTTGTTGATAATCCAGATCTAAAAGCTTTTAGAACATATCATCCACAATATCTGAATATGATTAAGAGAAAACGAGAGCTTGAGAACAAACAAGATATTACGACTCAAATATATTCTGTAATAGAAGACCAACTTTACAATGAATAGACAATCATCTAAAGACAGTACCTCATACTTGTTCAACCGATATATGTGGTTGGTGGATACGATTTATAGTGCAGGAAAGATAAACTTCGAGTCGATAAATGAACGGTGGAGGCACTCACAGCTTAACGAGAGCGGCGAGGATATTCCCTTGCGTACGTTCCACAATCATCGTAAGGCGATTGAGCAGATGTTCGATATAAATATTGAGTGTGATAATAGAGCTAGTTACCTTTACTATATCGAAAACTCGGACGATTTAGTGCGTGGTGGTGTGCGGTCGTGGCTGCTCAACACCTTCGCCGTTAACAACCTTATTAATGAGAGCCACAAGCTAAAGCACCGCATATTGTTTGAGCAAATCCCCAGCGGACAGCAGTATCTTGTACCTATTATCGAGGCAATGCGTGACGGGGTGGTAGTGGAAATAACCTATCAGGGCTATTGGCGTGATGAGCCTTGTACTTTTGACATTGAACCCTATTGCGTTAAAGTTTTTCGCCAACGATGGTATGTTGTAGGGCGTAGTCCATACTATAACAAAGTGAAGATTTATGCCCTCGATCGAATTCTCGCGCTTGCGGTAACTAATTATAAATTCAAAATACCCAAAGAGTTTGACTCCAAAGCCTATTTTTACAATTGCTATGGTATAATTGCTGACGAGAGTATCGCTATCCAAACTGTAGAGCTAAAAGTATGGCTAGATAAAAAGAAAGATAAATATCTTCAAGCCTTGCCACTACACCATTCACAAGAGGTTGTCGAGCAGACAGAGCACTACGTTATTTTTCGTTACTTTCTGCGTCCAACATATGACTTTCAGCAAGAGATACTCTCTAATGGAGCAGACATCGAAGTCTGCTCGCCTATTTGGTTTCGTGAACAAATTAAAAGAGTCATTACAGAACAATTAAAATTTTATGTATAATTTTTGTGTCAGACTCTTTAGAAACTAATATACTCCCAAAAAACTGGACAGGTGCAAAAGTGATTAGATTTGCATAAATTAACCAG
>CAYIYT010000031.1:0-27299 GCA_964367735.1 uncultured Muribaculaceae bacterium | reverse complement strand
ACCAAATCCTCCGCCACTACTTCCAAACCCCCCACCAAATCCACCGCTAGAACGGCCTCGGCTACCAGAAGAGAGCATAGAACCTAATAATAACAAATCTAGAGCGCTTGGCCCCTTACGGTTACCTCCTCCAATATTAGTTGGGCCTCCCCCTTTTTTACCAATAACAAACATTAAGAAAAGAAAAACAAAAAACATCACTATAAGTGGCCCAACAAAGGATTCTTCTCCTTTTTTGTACTCTTCGTAGCTGTGTTCGCCAGCTGCAATTGGCAAAATAACATTTAGAGCAGCATCTATACCTGCGTAATAGTCATTATTTTTAAAGTGAGGAATCATCTCGTTTTCTACCACTCTTTTAGAGATAGCATCGGGTAAAGCACCCTCTAAGCCATATCCGGTAGCAATAAAAGCTTCTCCTTTCTCGTTTCCTATTCGTGGTTTAATTAATATAACAATTCCATTGTTGAGTTTTGCTCCTCCCACTCCCCAACTATCTCCTATAGCAAAAGCCATTTGAGCTTTGTCGTATCCATTTAAAGAGGGCAGAGTAACTAATGTTATTTGATTAGAAGTTTTTTCGGAAAACTGTACAAGTCTATTCTCTAAATCGGAAACCTCACTTGTTGTCAAAATAGAAGCTAAGTCATTCACAAGCCTTGGTGGAACTGGCTTTTCGGGCACTTGCGATAAACCAGAAAAAGGTAGTATTGTGCAAATGAGTATAATTAATATGGCTCTAATCGCCAAACGATATTTCATTGCTCTGTTCATTTATGTCGTCCGATTGGTAACTGAAATGTTTCTTTAGGTTGTCTCCTGCCATTGTTATAGCAGCAGCTATCCCTTGTGCTGTATTTCCCTCTTTAAGATGATTAAGGAGTAACTCTTTTTCTTTGTCCCAAAAGTTTTCAGGAGTTTTCTCATTTATACCTGTATCGCCTATAATCGCAAATTTTTTAGATTTAGAGGCGAGATATATGAGCACACCATTTCTCTCTTTGGTATTGAACATCTTGAGCTTATTGAATACTTTTACAGCCCGTAAAACGGGATCGCCGTTACATACCGATTCTATATGGACTCTAATCTCTCCAGATGTATTGAGTTCTGCTGCTTCAATCGCTTTTACAATAAGTTCTTGTTCTTCTTTAGATATGAATTTAGAACTACTCATGGCTAAAATTCAACTACAGGAACATTTTGAGCACCTTCATTTGCTTCAAAATACTCTTTTCTCTCGAATCCGAACATACCTGCAAGCATGTTTTTGGGGAATTGACGAATCGTAGTATTGAAAAGTCTAGCTGTCTCGTTAAACTTTTGTCTCTCTACAGTTATTCTATTTTCGGTCCCTTCTAGTTGAGCTTGAAGCTCAAGAAAGTTTTGATTGGCTTTAAGGTCGGGATATCTCTCTACTACTACCATCAACTTTGAAAGAGCCTGTGTAAGTTCTCCTTGTGCTTGTTGGAAATTAGCCATACTTTGGGCACTCATATTGGTAGGGTCTATTGTTGTTTGAGTTGCTTTTGCACGTGCATTTACAACCCCTTCTAATGTCTCTCTTTCATGAGATGCATACCCTTTTACGGTAGAGACTAAATTTGGAATAAGATCTGCCCTTCTTTGGTATACGTTTTCTACTTGAGACCAAGCTGTTGTAACCTGCTCTTCTTGAGATACCATTTTGTTATAACTATTCTTTACCCAAAGAAGAGTAACAAGCACTACACCAGCTATTATTAGAAGTGTAATGACACCTTTTGAAAGTTTCATATTATATCTTTTTTAGTATTAATAAATTCTAATTTCTAGCATTTTTTACACACCTAACCGATGCAGTAAAAAAGCTTTTGCTGGCAGAATTATATGGAAAGTTTGCGCTGTCGAAATGAATAAAGCGATACTCACCATTATTACTGTCACTTTCCGATGCGCTCCACCAAAAACCAAACAAATTTACGTTTGCAAAACTTTTAAAATAATTGGAAGAGTTTCCTCCAGGTAGTGCATTCCATCCTACGGTGTTGGTTTTAAGGTTATTCGGGCTGTATTTCCAAACACTTTTGTTGTTTAGATATGCATTGGCCGACGCTTTATCTCCAATTCCTGGCCAGTTTCCATCAAAATTAATAGGGGCTCCAGCTAAAGTACTTCCTAAATCTTCCCAGTCTTTTCTTGTTGGGATGCTCCATCCTTGTGGGCATGCCCCTTGTGGCCCATTTGCTAACCCAGTTGCTGTTACACCTCCAGTTGCTTCATTCCACGAATAGAGGCTGCCAAAAACCTGATTAAGGGCATCTGTATTTTCATATTGACCTCCAGCTCCTCTCCATCTTAAATTAGTTGTAAACCAATATAGGTTGCCAATTTTTCTGTAATAATATTTATTATTATCTCTGCTATCTATAATAGAATCTGTCCCTTTAGTTAAACCATAGAAATACTCCTCTTTAGATAAATCTAATATGGTAACACTCTTTGAAATTATTTTATCGTTAAAGTCCTTGTGTACGGCTTTTACCAAAATTGTGAAATCTCCAGGAGTAGAGGGAGCTATAATTTTGACAGTTTGGCCAACAATAGAATCTAAGCTAAATCCTTTGGTTTCCCACTTATATGTAATATCTGCTTTAGGCTCTACAATACCTTCTGCTTTTAAATCTACTTCTTGGGATACTATCAAATATTTCGGGAGTTTAAAGTCTAAAACTCCTGTCATGTAGTTACCATTAGGCTTATCTGGATCTTTTTTCTTACATGAAACGATAGCTAGTGAAAAAAATAGAATAAGTGCTGTAAAATAAATTGAATACTTTCTCATATTAATGATTGAGGTCGAATTAAAAAACAAAGATATATTTTTTTATTCTAAATTTGTGCCAAACTGTGTTGTCAAAACAAATGTAATGAACTAAAATACAAAAAAATAAAATAAGAAACTAGCTGAAATGTTATTATAGCTTAATTAATAAGTAAATAAATGAATAAAATCTCTTTTAATTGTGGTAGTAATTTATTACTATTTTTCTGGGTATTAATATTATTTACAGGATGTTCGGGTAAAGATTATCTAACTTCCGATGGGTTTGCACAAGGAACCACATACCATATTGTATATTCAAATGATGCTGGTTATGCACTAGACACCCTTATTGCTTCTATATTTACAGACGTAGATAATTCTCTTAGTGTCTATAATAAGGAATCTTTAATTTCCAAGATAAATAGGGGAGAAGAAACTCAGCCCGATTCTCTTATTAGAATAGTTTATGAAAGATCTCTCGAAATTTACAATTTAAGCGATGGATTATTTGATGTTTCAGCCTCTCCACTTTTTAATATATGGGGGTTTGGTTTTAGCAACAAATCGGTTATTACACAGGAGGTGATAGATTCTGCTATGAATTTAACTGGTATGGAAAAAATAAAGTTAGAAAATGGGCATTTCATAAAGAGCTTACCAGAGGTAACAATGAATTTCAATGCTATAGCTAAGGGATATACCTCCGATATTATTGCAGGAGAACTTAATAAAATGGGGATAAATAACTATTTGGTAGAAGTTGGTGGAGAGATTGTCTGTAAGGGTAAAAATCCATCTGGTAAGCAATGGAGTGTTGGGATTGATAAACCAGAAGAGGGAAATATTGTCCAAGGCGCACAACTCCAAGATGTGCTTTTGCTTTCTGGAGGAGGCTTAGCTACTTCTGGCAATTATAGAAAATATTATGAAGAAGATGGGAAAGTTTATTCTCACACTATTAATCCAAAAACAGGTTATCCTGTAAGACATAGTCTTTTAAGCGCTACTATTCTTGCTAAAGATGCTATGACTGCCGATGCTTATGCAACGTGGTTTATGGTAGCTGGGCTAGAAAAAGCTATAGAAATTCTAGCCAATAATCACGATATTGAAGGATATTTAATTTACACAGAAGATGGAGAGTTTAAAGTCTTCAAAAGCAGTGGAATTAAAGTCAAATAATAAGAGTGTCAATTGTTATTGTACTCTTTAGTTTTTATTTGTTAGCATAAACTCTACGGGGATAGAGACTTTTACTTTTACCGGTTGTCCATTCAGTTTTGCAGCCTTCCATTTAGGAGAGACTCTTACTATTCTCAATGCCTCTTCGTCTAATAGATGGTGTACAGATTTTGTTATTTGCACGTTTGTTACTGTGCCATCTTTCTCTACTATAAAATCTACTACTACTCTACCTTGAATTCCCAAATCTATTGCTTGAGAAGGATATCTCAAATAGTGATATACCCAATCTTGCATGAACCTTCTTTGATCTCCTTTCATATAGGTTGCAGGTTGGTCTACCTCGTTTTGTGAGTAAACTCTCTCTTCCCCTTCAACGTTTTCATTATCTTCTGCAAATGCTGTTTTTTCTATCATTGTACTCATATTGGAAGTTGTTTTTACAAGATTAAAAACATAATGAGTAAGATGCTCCATAGTGGAATATTTTATTTTTTCTGGAGTATCTTTCGGGGTATGATAGTCTTCATGCAATTTTGTAGTGAACAGTAGCGAAGGGATACCTAAAGAAGCAAATGGATGGTGGTCGCTTGGAAAATAGTCTGCAGTGTGTATTTGGGGGGCAATCATTAGGGGCATATCGGAGATATCTTTTAATAGAGTAACTAGCTGGGTATGCGGCATGAAAGTATATACGTTTACATCGGAACCATCTATTCCTCTACCTACCATGTCTAGATTAATCATTAACGAAACTTTATTTATAGGAGCAAAAGCCCTATTTGCAAAATACCACGAACCGTTCATCCCCCTCTCCTCGGCACCAAAGGCAACAAATAGTATAGATCTTTTGAAATTGAATGGTTGGGAATTAATCATTCTTGCAACTTCTAGCATTACTGCGACTCCAGATGCGTTATCGTCTGCTCCTCTAAAAATTTGGATAGTTTCTTTACCATCTATTGTGAGTTTATTGAATCCTAGATGATCGTAATGGGCACCTACAATTATATACTCCTCTTTGAGAAGAGGATCCCAACCTTGAACAATAGCAACAATATTTTGAGAGTGTATGGTGTCTTTGCTGTCTGTTAATAAAGAAAAATCTTGTCCAGGATGTGGGTATAGAAGCGTTAAACCGCTTTTTGTGAATGCTTGTTCTATATACCGGGCTGCTTTGGATTCGTGAATTGTGCCAGCACCTCTTCCCATAAGAGAGTCGGCTGTAAGGAGAGAGAGATCTTGTCTCATTCTTGATATTGCATCATTTTGTGCAAATAACCCTGCAACACATAAAGTGAGCAGGGTTATTACTAAAATAAATTTTCTTGTCATAATTATTTTTCCGGTATAGTTGTTTTGCCGGTATAACTATTTTTTGTAAAACGGCATTTTAACAACCTGTGCTTTAAGTAATTTATCTCTAACTTTAATAAATATCTCTGTTCCTGCTTTTGCAAAGGCTGGTGTAACATAAGCTAAACCTATTGGCTTTTTAACAGCAGGGCCCATTGTTCCCGAGGTTACTATACCAATTTCTGTGCCATTAGCATCGCATACAGTGTAGCCATGTCTTGGAATGCCTCTATCTAGGAATTCAAATCCACATAATTTACGTTTTGGACCCTCTAGTTTCTGATTTTGTAAAAACTCTTTATCTAAAAAATCACCTTTAGCTTCACTGAATTTTGTGATCCAACCTAAACCAGCTTCTATTGGAGAGGTAGTTTCGTCGATATCGTTTCCGTAAAGACAAAAGCCCATTTCTAAACGTAATGTATCTCTTGCTCCCAAACCTATTGGCTTAATATCGAATTCGGCACCTGCTTCATATACTGCTGCCCATAATTTATCGGCATCTTTGTTAGCAACATATATTTCGCATCCGCCCGATCCTGTATATCCAGTTATAGAAAAAATAGCATCCTTAATCCCTGCAATAGTCAGTTTTTTAAAGGTATAATATTCCATATTGGTTATATCTTGGTCGCAAATTTTTTGCATAGCTTTAATAGCTAGTGGTCCTTGAACTGCTAATTGGCATATTTCGTCTGAAGCGTTGAATAGTTCCTTACCCGGAGTTAAACCGAATTTAGGTGCTATTGCTGCTAGATGGTCATAATCTTTTTGAAGGTTAGAGGCGTTTACAACAAGAAGGTATGTTTGGTTATCTACACAATAAACCAAAAAATCATCTACAATACCACCCTTTCCATTAGGAAAACAAGAGTATTGAATTTTTCCAGCCTCTAATGTAGAGACATCATTAGATGTTGTGTACTGAAGGAAAGACAATGCTTTAGGCCCTTTTACCCAAATTTCTCCCATGTGAGATACATCAAATACCCCAACTTTTTCTCTTACGTGATTGTGTTCCTCGTTAATGCCTACATACTCTATTGGCATGTTATAGCCAGCAAAAGGCACCATTTTAGCACCAAGCTCAATGTGCTTTGTAGTAAATGGAGTTGTTTTCATTTATGAATATTAATTAATAGTTAATGTTTTCTAGTTCTTAATTATGTAGTTTTTGCTCTATATCGTATACCCAAATATCGTCTGGAACAAAACCACTGTCTAGTAGTTTGTACATTTGATTAAAAGCTAAAGAGATTTGATCAAAAGAGCAAGCCGAGACTGCTTCAAACCCGTTTTTAAAATGGAAGACTTGTGGTTTATAACCTTTTTTTGTTAAGTTTTCTACCATTCGAGCGGAGTTTGAGTACTCTTTAAAACTACCTAATATTACGTGATATTTCTGATTAGATATTAGCTTTTTTACTTGGGGGTTACTTCCAAGTGCCAAGCTATCTGCTATTAGCTGAGTAGAGTCTAATCTCGCTTTTTCAATTGAATCTGCAATTAGCATTTGGGCTTCTATTCTTTGCTGCTCATGTTTGAGTGCTACTATCTCTTGGGAAGTTGCCATTCCAAGTTGCGATCTTACCCAATCGCACCCCGTAACTATCATAATGGCAGTAGCTAGAGTTAAAATAATCTTGGCTGTTCTCATAATTGATTTGTGTTAAGCAATATTGAATCTATGCAAAAGTAACATTTTTAGACTGAAGAGAAAAATAAATGTATATTTGATTTTTAACAACGCTAAGTAATGAATGTTTAAGTCTCTTATAATATACCTACAGTTGTTTTCGGCACTATGGCCTAGGCAAACAGATACTTTAAATATGCTGTTTTTGGGAGATATTATGCAGCACGAGTCTCAACTACAAAGTGCATATAAGGGAGTAGACAGTATGAATAATTCAGATTTATACGATTACTCTTCTTATTTTAAATATTTAAAAAAATATTTTGAAAAAGCCCATATTGTAGCTGCAAATATTGAAACTACTTTTGCCCCAGTTCCCTATACAGGATATCCTACTTTTTGTTCTCCCCCTGCCTTAGCTAAAGAGGCGTTTAATTCTGGAATTACTCTTTTTTTTGCTGCCAACAACCATTCTGTAGATAAAGGTTCTAAAGGAATAAATGGTTCAATTTTACTCTATAAAGAGTTAGGAATTCCATATACAGGAATCTATTTAAACAGCCAAGATGAAGATATTAATCATCCATTGATTATAGAAAAGAAAGGATTCAAATTAGCAATTCTAAACTATACCTATGGTACAAATGGTATTAATATCCCTTCTCCATTCATAGTTAAATTACTAGACAGTAATATAGTAAAAAGAGACTTAAGGAAAGCAGCTCAAAATAAACCAGATTGCATTATTGTTTCGGTACACTGGGGAGAGGAGTACCAAATTAATGCTGGGATGCATCAAAAAAAATGGGAGAAATTATTTTATAAAAATGGAGCAAACCTAGTTATTGGTTCCCACCCACATGTACCCCAAGAGGTTGTATCCTATAAAGATTTGACTGGATCAATAAGTGCAATTACAGCATACTCTTTGGGGAATGTTATTTCTAATATGAGTGCCCAAAATACTCGAATTGGAATTATGTTGGAAATTGAACTAATTAAAGAAAGTTACACAGGTAAAGTTTGGTTTTCCCAGCCAGGAATTCATTATATTTGGACCTCTAGGCCCCAATCTACTGGAGGTTATTTTACAATTTTACCCATAAAAAAATATTTAGATTTCCCTCAAAACTATAACATTAAAGGAGAAAAAGAGCTTATAAAAAATTATTATCACAAGTTCATTACAAGATAAAAATGTATACAATAAATAGATGACAGAAAAAATTATTCTACTAGAAGAGATAGACCCTATGGATATTTATGGGGTAAACAATAAGGTAATTGATAGGCTTTCGTCCTATTTTCCTAAAATGAAAATTGCTGCGAGAGGTTCTCAAATAATTTTAAAAGGAAGTATTGCCGATATTAATGCATTCGAATTGAAAATCAATGATTTAATTAATATTAGAAGTCGTAAAACAAGAGTTAGCGAAGACGATGTAGATAAACTTTTCGATGGAAACTTACTTCCCACAGAAGAGACGGAAAACGATATTATTGTATTTGGGAACGAAGGGAAAATTATAAGAGCAAGAACAAAAAATCAAAAAATCTTAGTCGATTCCTATTCTAAAAACGATCTTATATTTGCTCTTGGCCCTGCTGGGACAGGTAAAACCTATACAGCAATTGCTCTCGCAGTGAGAGCTCTTAAAAATAGAGAGGTTAAAAAGTTAATTCTTACAAGACCAGCTGTTGAAGCTGGAGAGAAATTAGGTTTTTTACCAGGCGATATGAGAGATAAACTAGATCCATATTTACAACCGTTATACGATGCCTTAAGAGATATGCTACCATCTAAAAGGCTTGCCGACCTTATGGAAGAGGGTGTAATTCAAATAGCTCCTCTTGCATTTATGAGAGGAAGAACGTTAGAGGGTGCATTTGTAATTTTAGATGAAGCTCAAAATAGCACTATGGGGCAATTAAAAATGTTCCTAACGCGTATGGGCAACAATTCTAAATTTATTGTAACTGGCGATGCTACTCAGGTAGATTTACCTAGAAAAAGTGATTCAGGACTTCTCAAAGGAGTAGAGATGATAAAGGATATAAAAGGGGTAGCGATAGTACATTTTGATAGAGAAGATATTGTAAGACACCCTCTTGTTTCGCAAATAGTGTTGGCATTTGAAAATGACGATATCAAAGAGCTTCAAAAAGAAAATAATAAAACTAACATTAAGAGTTAAATTTGGTTGTAATGAGCTTATATTAACGTAATTTTTCGTAAATTAGATGCATAATATGAGATCAAAAGAACTATTTAGTGATTATTTGAGGGTGCAAAAGAGATATTCACCCAGAACTCTCAAGATTTACCTTGAGAGCATAGAAGAATTGTTTAATTATCTCGCTCCAGGAGTAGATGAAGTTCCTGAATTACTGTTAGTTCCTTCTAATATAAGATCTTTTATTGCACATTTGCTAGATAACGGAATTTCGCCTGTTACTGTAAATCTCAAACTCTCTGCTATTAGCTCTTTTTCTAATTTTCTAGTTAAAAAGGAGCTATTAGAATCTAATCCAGTTAAAAAAGTTCAAAGACCTAAAACAGACAAAAAACTTCCTGGATTTTATACAATAAGAGCAATGGAAAATTACTTTAGTAAGGAGTTGTCAACCAATATTGGCGAAGATTCGCTACAAGATGAACTCGATTGTTTTTATAAATTAAGAGACAAATTAGTAGTAGAGCTCCTTTATTGTACAGGAATAAGAAGGGCAGAATTGACCTCGTTAAAAATTTATGAATGGGATAGTAGCAGAAGTGTAATAAGAGTGACTGGCAAGGGCGATAAAGTAAGAGAGGTTCCTGTGCCATCTGTATTATCACAACATTTGGGGGAGTATAAATTGCTGTTAGATGATTATTATCCCGTCAACCAAACAAAGCATTTTTTTTTAACAGATAGTGGGCAACCTATGTATCTCTCATTTGTTAATAAAATAGTAAGTAGGGAACTAAATGGAATTGAAGGTTTCAGCGGTAAGAAAAGCCCTCATATGTTAAGGCACTCTTTGGCAACACATCTGCTAAATAATGGGGCAGACCTTAACAGTATTAAAGAAGTTTTGGGGCACTCTTCTCTTGCTGCAACTCAAGTATATACACATAATTCTTTTGAACAACTAAAGAAAGTATTTTTAACCGCTCACCCAAGAGCAAAAAAACAAGGATAATATGGACATCAGAATTCAATCACTTAAGTTTGACGCAGACTCTAAATTAACAAGCTTTATTGAAAATAAACTTGCTAAGCTGCCTAAATATCACGAAGAAATTCAAAGCATAGAGGTAACTCTAAGTCTTTTGCCCGACTTCGAAAACAAAAATGTTTTGATGAAAATTTTCATTCCTGGGAATGATCTAGTAATTGAGCGCAGTGCTCAAAAGTTTGAAGATGCAGTTGTAGAGTGTAAATCTGTTTTAAAAGATTTACTAGTTAAAGCAAAAGAGAAAAAACGCAATATTTAATAGCTTTGTTGCTGTAAAAACATAGAGACAAACTCCTCTTCGGTTATATTACTAAAATAATCGGAGAGGTTTATTTTTTCAACTCGCTCTTTAATTGCTTGAGCATTATTTGGGCATCCTTTTAAATACTCCTCTAATATGGTACTCTCTTTTATAAAAAAATAGCTACCATAAAAATGGATATCTTCAATAATTCCCTTTTTTACTTCCAGAAACAATTCCAAAATACCCCATTCAAAACGGGTAGTTTTTGAGTAATCGTATTTTGGAGAAGAGCCATAATTCCAAGAATCTTTACTGTATTTTTCCATTGTGAGTTTTGCTATGGCAGCAAGGTCTTCTGGGGTATAATTATATCTAGTGTATTTACTAGATAGTTTGTCTGTTACAAATTTTTCCATAAATGTTACAAACTCCTCTACAGACATAGCATTTGAGAGATGGTCACTAATATTAGTAACTCTTGCTCTATTAGATTGGACTGCCTTGCCTTTGAAATGCTCTGGACGGTTTGCAAGAGCTTCGGAAAGGTTTGCCATAGAGGCAGAATATAAAAGCGTACCATGCTGTAAAATTCTCTCTTTATAGACCGCAACAGCATTACCAGAGAATTTTTTATCATCTATTACAAGGTCGTTTCTTCCTTTAAGAGATGCATTTACTCCAAGAGAGTTAAGAGCTTCAATTATTGGTTGAGTAAAGCGCTTGAACATATCTGCAGTGCTCTCTCCAAGAATTCTATTATCTATAAATGTGAAATTGACATTGCCAAGGTCGTGAAAAACTGCACCACCTCCTGTAAGTCTTCTTATAACAGAGATGTTATTGTTTTTTACATATTCAAGATTAATCTCGGCAAACGCATTTTGGTGTAGACCTATTATAATTGAGGGTTCATTTCTCCAGAGCCTAAATATGGATTGTTTAAAGTTTTTAAAAAGGTACTCTTCTGCTGCCAAATTCCATTGAGGATCGGTTGAATTATCTATTATATAATACATCTTAAATTATCTATTAATACTTTGTTTTTAATAAATTGTTAATTATTCGTGATTGAATAATAGTATAAATAAGCCAAGCAACAATGATACCATATATGGCTCCACAAATAACATCGGAAGGGAAGTGTCTTCCAACATACATTCTGCTGTAGGAGACTAAGAATGCCCATGTAAAAATAGTTATAGAGTACCATTTTCTCTTGAGAGAGTGTGATGTAAATAGTGCAAAACCAAATACATTGGCTGCATGTGAAGAGATAAATCCATATAGACCTCCCTTGCCATCCAAAAGTCTAATTACCCCTTCTAGTGCAGGGTCGTGACCTGGTCGCAATCTCATGAAATAATGTTTGATTGCATTACTACCCACGTCGGTAATTGCAAAGGTTAATATTGCCCCAGCAAAAAGCAATAGAGCATATCTATAGTTTTTTTGCTTGTATCCAAAGTGATAGAAAATGTAGAAAGTGACTATAGCATAGAGTGGAATCCAAACATACTTATCCGAAAAAACGATCATAGTTAAATCTAAGAAAGCAGTATGAAATCCATTTATTAGTAAAAGGAGAGAATAATCTATTTTGAGAAGCCACTCCATTTAATCTAGTTTTTATTCATTTAGGCTATCCCAAAGCAACTGCTTTAGATTGTCTAGCCCTTTTCCAGTATACGAAGAGATAAATATATGAGGAATCTTTTTAGGGAGAGTCTTCTTTATCATTTTTTCTAATTCAGAATCGAGCAAATCGGTTTTAGTTATAGCTAGAATTCTCTCTTTATCTAGTAGCTCAGGGTTAAACATCTTGAGCTCATTGAGCAATATTTTATATTCAGCTGCTATGTCTTTAGAATCGGCAGGAATCATAAATAGTAACATGGAGTTCCTCTCTATATGGCGTAAAAAGCGCAACCCCAATCCTTTTCCTTCATGAGCTCCTTCAATTATACCGGGAATATCTGCCATTACAAAAGAGCGATGGTCTCTGCACTCTACAATTCCCAAATTGGGCTCTAGAGTTGTAAAGGGATAGTCGGCAATTTTTGGTTTAGCTGCCGATATTTTAGAAAGTAAGGTAGATTTACCAGCATTAGGAAAACCAACTAGCCCAACATCGGCAAGAATTTTAAGCTCTAAAATATACCACTCCTCTGTACCCTCTTCTCCGGTTTGAGCAAATCTTGGAGTTCTATTGGTAGAGCTCTTGAAAAAGTCATTACCTTTCCCACCTCTTCCCCCTTTTGCTAAAATTATCTCCTCTTTATCTTCTGTTATTTCAAAAAGAACCTCCTCTGTTTCGGCTATTTTTACAACTGTGCCAAGAGGCACATCTATGTATATATCTTCACCATTGGCACCATGGCAAAGCGAGCCACTGCCGCCAACACCATGATCTGCTCTAATATGCTTCCTGTATCTTAGATGAATAAGAGTCCAGTACTGGGAGTTGCCTCTTAAAATAATATGACCGCCTCTACCTCCATCTCCACCGTCGGGGCCACCTTTTGGGACGTATTTCTCACGTCTCATATGCATAGAGCCTTTACCTCCGTTACCAGAAGCACAAAATATCTTTACAAAATCTACAAAATTTGAACTATTGCTCATTTTAAATCCCCTCAATTATATGGCAAATATCGGTAGAAATTTCCTCTACACTTAATTCGCCTCTCACAGGAAAATATTTTCCTTTATCTTTATAATGCACAATAAGTGGTTCTGTCTTATTGTGATATGTTTTTATTCGTTTAAGGATAGTCTCTATAGATGCATCATCTTTTCTCCCTTCTATCTGGGCTCTTTTTTGAATCCTTTCTACAATAGTAGAATCGGCCACTTCCAACGCAAGAACTCCTGTAAGCTCTGCACTATCACAATCTCTCAAAAGAGTGTCAAATGCTTGTGCTTGAGATAAAGTTCTTGGAAACCCATCGAAAATAAATCCTTTGACTCCTGGTTGTGGATTGCATATTTGGTTACGTATCATCTCTAGTACTACAGAGTCGTCTACAAAATTACCACTATCTATAATAGCTTTTGCCATTATGCCTGTGGCTGTTCCTTTGGCAATCTCTTCTCTAAGAAGATGCCCTGTAGAGACATGCTTAAGACTAAATTTTTTTGCAAGCAAATGAGATTGAGTGCCTTTTCCTGCCCCTGGAGGACCAAAAATAATAAAATATTTCATCACTAATCATTAGATTGATCAAGAATGTATATATCCTTGTACTGTCTTCCTAGTTCGTTATAGTCCAGGCCATATCCTACAATAAAATCATTAGAAATTCTTAAAGCTACGTAGTCTATTGGGAGCTCTTTTTTGTATGCATCTGGCTTAAGCAAAAGGGTACAGATTTTAACTGTAGATGCTCCATTCTTTTTAAGTATATCGTATAATTCAACCACTGTGTTTCCAGTATCTACTATATCTTCAAGAATTATAACTTCTCTTCCTTGAACAGGTGATGCCAGACCTAAAATCTCTCTTATTTCTCCTGTAGTAGCTGTTCCACTATAAGAAGAGAGTTTAATAAAAGATATTTCGCACTGAAAATCGATATTTTTTAGTAGATCGCCAGCAAACATAAATGAGCCGTTCAGGACAGATAAAAATAAAGGACTTTCCTTATCTTTGTAATCTTCATTGAGTTTGCTAGCCACTTCTGCAATACTTTCTTCTATTTTCATACTTGGTATAAAAATACGAAACTCTTTATCGTGTAGTTTAATGCGATCCATACTCAAAATATTTGTGGCCGTGAAATTAATCATTATTTTTGTCCTAAACCAATTTTGTATATAAAACTATGAATGCATTAGTTAGTATTATAATGGGCAGTACTTCAGATTTGCCTATAATGAATGCCGCAGCAGAATTTTTGAATGAAATGGAAATTCCATTCGAGATAAATGCTCTTTCTGCTCACAGAGTTCCAGAACAGGTTGCCGAGTTTGCGAAAGGAGCCCATAAAAGAGGGATAAAAGTAATTATTGCTGGAGCAGGAGGTGCAGCACATTTGCCAGGTGTGATAGCTGCTTTTACCCCACTTCCAGTAATAGGAGTTCCTATAAAATCTTCAAATTCAATGGATGGCTGGGATTCTGTACTCTCTATTTTGCAGATGCCTTCTGGAATTCCTGTTGCAACAGTTGCTTTAGATAACTCAAAGAATGCAGCTATTTTAGCTCTGCAAATTCTTGCAACTTCCAATGAAAAATTGTTACAAAAGATAATAGCATTCAAAGAAGATCTAGCATCTAAGATAGTTAAAGCAAACAGAGAAATTACTCAAGTAAAATTTCCGTTTAAAGTGAATTAGCATATATGTACAATAAAATGAGGCGAAGGAATGAGGAGAGAGATTTTATGGCTGCTGCTTTTATGCGGTATGCTATTGTGCAACCATTTGGTTATTGCACAAACTAGAAATGAAGTAAATACTAGCGCATCTATAGAGGCTATTGTAGAAAAAGTAGTTAGCAATAGTATTTTAGAAGATGATGCAAACGACGAAAGTTGTGGAGAACTAACACTATACTTATTTTCAATTGCCCATTCTGGGTTATTTGTTAATATAAAAGGGATTGAAGAACTAGAGCACTATGGAGTATTAACTTCTTTTGAAAAAGCTTCTTTAAAAGAGTATTTAAAACAATATGGAGAAATTCTTTCGTTTGCCGAATTACTTCTAGTTCCGGGGTTAGAAAAAGAGAAGATTGAATTATTACTACCTTTTTTAAGATTTAGCAACAGCTATTATCTAAGTGAAGGTCCCAACAGATTTTACTCTTCTTTGTTAATAAGATCTTCTGTTATTCTTGAGAGACAAAGAGGTTATACTCCCATTTTACAAACCGATTACGTAAAGAAGCCAGAGAGTAGATATCTTGGAAACCCCTTTTTATTATATGGACAATACCGAATTGATGCACCTAAAAATATTTCGGCTATTATTACAACAAAAAAAGATCCTGGAGAAAGAGGCGTAGATTATCTCTCTTGGAGTGCTTCCATTAGCCAAAGAGGAGTGCTAGAAAATCTTATAATAGGCTCTTATATTGCAAGGAAAGGACAAGGATTGATATTGTGGAATGGATTCTCTCTAAATAGCGCTTGGGATCCTGCAAGTGCAATGAAGAGAGATTATGGGATAACTCCATATAGTTCTGCTCAAGAAGATAGAGCATTTAAGGGAGTTGCAGCAACAATTTCTAAAGGTAATTTTAGTCTAGATCTATTAACTTCTTTTAGAAATTACGATGCTAGAACAATAGAAGATGGGTATACCTCTTTGCTCACTACAGGGTTGCATAATACTCCACTTACAATTCAACGAAAAAACTCTTTACACTCTACTATGGCTGCAACTTGTATTAATTTTAATAATGAGACATTAAATTGCGGAGTAATCATAAGTGCAGTTTACAACTCTCTACCTTATGCAGGAAAAGATAGCTCTCTTATTCTAATGGAGAATAAAATAGGAAACTATAGAGCAAATAGTGGAGTGAATTGGAGGTATTTTTACAAAAAAGCGATCATTTTTGGAGAACTAGCATTTGATATGCGTGGGAATGCTTCTGCTTTTACAGGCATAGCAATTAGGCTAAAAAGTGGAAGTGAATTGCTTTTTACGGGTAAGTATAATAACACTCAATTTGTATCTCCCCTCTCTTTCCTTTCTAAAATACCTAGAGGCAATCAATTTCTATGTGGAATTTCGGGTAAATTTATTGTAACAAAAAATATTAATTTATTCGCATTGGCTAATCTATCTCATAATTATTATAAGATCAATGTTAAATGTGATATATCAACTCAAAGAAAAAGTAAAGCAGAGATAAGATTGGGTCTCTATAATGATAGAATAAACTTTAGAAGCGATTATCGTAAAGAGTTATCAAAAAACATTATTTTTCATACACGAGTAGATATAAATGGATGTAATCAAGAAAATTGTATTTATTTAGGATATTTGCTTCAACAGGAATTGATTGCCAATTTATTTGAAAATAAAATGAGTGCTTCTTGCAGGCTTTCGTGGTTTTGTGCACCAAAGTGGGGAAGTAGAATATACAGCTATGAGAGAGATGTTTTAAATCAATTTCGTACAACCCTACTTTATGGAGAGGGTTTTAGATGGTATATTAATTTGAAAGCTACTCTCTCTTCAAAGATTGATACTTGGCTAAAGTACTCATGTACATATTATACAGATAGAGATAAAATAGGAGAGGGACCAGAAGAAATATCTGGCCCCTCTAAAAGTGAAGTTAAACTTGAATTAAGACTAAAGTTCTAAACTGGTTTAATTTTAATTTTTTTACCTGGCATAATTTTGGAGTTTTTATTAAATCCGTTTAGGTTCATTATTTGATTTAGACTTACGCCATTGAATTTTCTAGAAATCTCCCATAATGTATCCCCCTTTTTAACGGTATACATTACATAACCATCAGTGCTACTAGTTGCAACTTGTGCATTACTTGCCGATGCTACATGTTTAGATGAGTATATAGTTAATCTTTGTTTTGGACGAATAATAGTTTTGACTCCATTCCATGCTTGGATATCAGAAACCTTAACTCCATATTTCAATGCTATACGGCCAAGTGTCTCACCGCTTTTTACTGTGTGGGTAATAGTAGCTTTATTAGAGGAAGAAGAGGAAGCTTTGGTCTCGTTATAAACTATAGGATTAAAGAAAATACTGTCTTTGTATGTGTACACCTCTTTCTCTTTATCTATAAATGCATTTGTATAGTAAAAAGGTAGACGTAATATATTCCCATCTGCGCTTCCTGGAATTATCTCTTTTATATATTGAGGATTAAAGTCGCTAAGCTCCTCTTTGGAAATTCCCATTAATTCAGAAATTTGCCCAAAGTGCAAAGGTTTTCTAATAATAAAAGTATCTACATGGGCAGGCATCTCAATCATTCTAGGAGTTATTCTATGTTCTTTATAATAATTTAAGGTATAAAGAGCAGCAACAAATGAAGGTACATAACCTCTAGTTTCTCTTGGTAAAAATGGATATACAGCCCAAAATTCTCTAGATCCAGCTCTTCTGATAGCTTTATTTACGTTACCTGGGCCACAATTATAAGAAGCAATTGCTAGTAGCCAATCGCCAAAAATAGCATAAGAATCTTTGATATATTTAGCAGCAGCATGCCCAGATGCTATAGGATCTAACCTTTCATCTATATAAGAGTCTATCTTTAAATTGTATTGAAGAGCAGTTCTATACATAAATTGCCACATGCCCTTTGCATTAGCTCTAGATACCGCTTTGGGATTAAGTGCCGATTCTATTATAGCCATAATTTTAATCTCCTTAGGCAAATCGTACTCATCCATTATCTCTTCGAACTGAGGTAAATAGTAGCTAGAGAGACCAAGGATTAAATCAATTTTATTGGGAATTTTTTGTGTATAATAGATTATGTGATTTTTAATTATATTGTTATAAGGCAAAGGAATAAATGAGTTCATTGCTTTTAGTCGCGCTATAAAAACAGAATCGGGAGTGTCCGATGTAAGAACAGCCGAATCTAAATCTATGCTAGAACCATCGTCTAGTGTAAGGTTATTTTGGACATACCACATACTCAAAAGACTATCTGTTGAGTTAGACGGATCCATAAAATCTTCGCTGTCAAAAAAACTTATACCACCTGGGTTTATTGAATCGTTTATTGTTATAGTATCTATTATTGGAATTGAACCATCTATCTCTATCCTTAAAGAGTCTATAAGTTTTCTAAGATGAGTAATTTCTAAATTAAGTTCTTTTTTACTAGGATTTTTTTGAAAAATACGTTTGAAAAATTGTCCTTGAGCTGTTGAATAAGAAAATGTAAACAAGGAAAATAATAATAGTGATAAGATAGTTTTTTTCATACTGAAAAATATATTTTTAATATTAAAAGTTTAAACAAAGACGGAATCCCACAGCAGGTTTAGTATTTGCTGTGAAATTAGAATTTAGGGGCATTACCACTCCAGGAGCGAACGATGCAGAAAGATCTTCACTTATATCAAAATCCTGTAAATGGGCAAAAACATTGGCGTCTATAATGTTAAGAACGTATACTGCAATACCAGCTAGAATTGAATAGTCTCGGAATCTTCTATAGGAATCTTTATAATATTTCATGGTCTCGGCATTATATTTTTGATATAAGGGAGATTCGGGGTCACTTGTTTCGTAATACATCATCTTATATCGTTTGAACTGGTCGTTATTTGTAGATATAAAATAACCTGTGGTAATAAGTCCGCCATAAAATATAGGAATTTTCCAATAATCTCCATTGTAAATTTGGCCTAAACCGGGCAACATTGCCGAATAGAGAGAAGCTCTAGCTGGAAGTATTTTTTGAGGAGATTTAAAGTTAGAGACGCCATCTAAAATAGAAGCCCAATAGGTAACTGCAGCTCCCATATAGAAGAGATCCCTATTAGAGTTATATTTACTCTCTCCTGTATCTAACCATTTCATGTTGCTTCTATATCCTGCATAAACAAGGCCTCCTATTGAAGCATACAGAACTGGGATTTTCCAGTATTGTTTGTTGTATAGCTGAGCACTACCTGGTAGTAAAAAGGAGCCTCCCCACATACGGGCAATACTCATACTATCTTTACCTGCTAAGCTGTTAAAGTATCTTTTAAAAGTGTAAGCTTCTCTTGCATTTTTACTATATGTAGTATCTAGGTTCTCTTTATTTTGATTTTGATTAGAGCCAGGAGGGCCAACTTGCTGCATTTGGCCAACAAATTGTGCACGACAAATTGTACTAATTAATAGTAATGTAAAAAGCGTTATTAATGAACGGGTTTTCATTAAGGAGAGATTACAGGTTTGTTTTTTCGATAGCATTAAGAAAGTTAATAACTTCATCGTCTCCGCTAAAACGAATTGTAATAGATCCAGCGCCTTTTTTGTCATCTTTTTTAAGGCTAATATTATTGTTGAAATATTTGCCTAAGAAATCTAATAACTTGAAATAAGATTCGTCTAAATCATGAGATAATTCATCTGATTTTTCTGTTGGTACAGGTTCAGATATTTTACGGATCATCTCTTCAACTTTTCTTACAGAAAGCTCTTTTTCAATGATTTGATTGCAAAGTTTAAGTTGTTTTTTGGAACTATCTAGTGCCAGTAAGGCTCTAGCATGGCCCATTGTAATTCGTTTTGCTCTAATTGCAATTTGAATCTCGGCAGGCAGCTTAAGTAATCGTAAATAATTTGTTACTGTGGCTCTTTTTTTTCCTACTCTTTCTGCCATCTCTTCTTGGGTAAGATCGCACTCTTCTATGAGTCTTTGAAAACTTAGGGCAACTTCTATAGAGTCTAAATCTTCGCGCTGAATATTCTCTACTATTGCCATTTCTAGCATTTCTTGATCGTCTGCTCTTCTTACATATGCTGGTATATTAAGCAGCCCTGCAAGAGAAGCAGCCCTAAAGCGTCTTTCTCCACTAATTATTTGGAATTTATTGTTTTGGCCAACTCTTACGGTAATTGGTTGTATTAACCCTAATGCTTTTATAGACTCTGCTAACTCTTCTAGTAAATCACTGTCGAAATTGCTCCTTGGTTGAAAAGGATTTGCCTCTATAAGAATCATAGGTATCTCCGAAATGGAAGAAGGAGTTGCATCTCCAATAGAGACTACTCGGTTTAGATTTAAATTATCTACGTCCGAAAGCAAGGCTCCTAATCCTCTCCCCAATGCCGATCTTTTTATATTACTCATTATTTGTTATTATCTCTTTTGCGAGGTTTAGGTAATTATTAGTACCAGTACTTAAGGCATCGTGTAATATTACCGGTTTGCCGTGAGAAGGTGCTTCGGTAAGCCTCACGTTTCTTTGAATTACTGTTTTAAAGACCATCTCTCCAAAGTGGGTTCTTACTTCGTCTACTACAAGATTGGAGTGACGAGTTCTACTGTCGAACATAGTTAGTAAAAAACCTTCAATTTTTAATGTAGTGTTCAAGCGGTTTTGAACTAATTTTACCGTATTGAGGAGTTTTCCCAATCCTTCGAGTGCAAAATATTCACATTGAACAGGAATCAATACAGAATCGGCAGCAGATAAGGAGTTTATTGTTATAACTCCTAAAGAGGGAGAGCAATCTATAATTATATAGTCGAAATCTTCTTTGAGTGGGGTAAGCGCTTTCTTAAGAACTAGCTCACGTTCGGGGATATTAAGCATCTCAATCTCTGCACCAACTAGGTTAATGTGAGATGGTGCCAATTTTAACCCGCTTATTTCTGTTTGTAATAATATTTCATTAATTGATTTGCTTCCTATGAGAGTTTCGTATAAAGTAAGCTTAGATGTAGAATCGGGATCGAAGTTAAGCCCAGATGTAGAGTTAGCCTGTGGGTCGGCATCTACTAACAGAACTCTTTTCTCCAAGACAGCCAATGAGGCCGATAGATTAATGGCAGTTGTAGTTTTTCCCACTCCACCTTTTTGATTAGCTATTGCTATTATTTTTCCCATAATTTCTTTAAAGAGTATTATCTCTGTCTTTCATGCAAATTTACAAAAATCTTTCAATTATAAAGGATCGGCATCGAAATGTACTTTTACACCTTTGCCTTCTTTTCTTACTACTTCTTCTATACCTACAAAAATTGTGCTCTTAATTGCCTTATTCTCTTGGTTGCGATTTAATTTTATCCAAAAATGCAATATATGCTCTCCTTTAATCCAATCTATAACAGGAGGAAAGGGACCTTTGAAATTTTGAACGCCCCATTTTGGTAATAAACTAGCCAGTTTAATTGCAAACCTATTTAATTTCTGTTTATCTCTATTTTTAAGAACAATTTTTATTAATCTTGTAAAAGGAGGGTATTCAAAATCTTTTCTCTCTTGTATCTCGGCAACAATATTTTCTTGGCCATCTAGGAAATTTTGATAAATCCTGTGTTGTGGTTGCGAAGTTTGTATCATAATATGTCCTTGGGTCTCTCTTCTACCTCCGCGTCCTGCAAGCTGTACCAGCATTTGCATGGCTTTTTCGGTTGCGCGAAAATCTTCTGTAGCAAACATACTATCTGCCATAATTAACACAATTAAACTTAGTCTTGCAAAATCAAACCCTTTACTAACCATTTGAGTCCCTACAAGAATATCTGTATTTCCTGTAGCAAAATCGGCAAGAATTTTATTTTCCTTTATTTTGCTCGATGTCGTTTCTGCATCTAGGCGAGCTACTTTTGCATTGGGAAAAAGTGTGTTTATTTGCTCTTCTATCATCTCTGTTCCACATCCTTTTTCTTTTAGCCCTGGTTTTCCACATTTTGTACAAATTGTGCTAAATCTTCTTGTATACTCACAGTAGTGACATTTTAATGTCTCCCTCTGTTTATGGTAACTAAGCGATACATTGCAATTTGTACATCCAGGTATATCTCCACAATATATGCATTGAACCATAGGAGAGTAAGATCTTCTGTTTCGAAAAATAAGTACTTGTTCGTTTTTCTCTATGGTGTTTTTAATTGCATCAAGGACCTTTACAGAGAATAGCCCTTCCATAGCAGTTCGCTTTTGTTCCCTTATTGTATCAATAATTTCTACAGAGCTCTCTTTTGCCGAAAAATATTTATTATTAAGCTCTACAAGCGAGTGTTTATTTGTATAACAATTATATATGCTCTCTAAAGAGGGTGTAGCCGAGCCTAGTACCACGCCTGCATTCCACACTTTTGCTAACATCAATGCGCTATCTCGTCCGTTATATCTTGGCGCAGGGTCGTTCTGTTTATAAGAAGAGTCGTGCTCCTCGTCAATAATAATAAGACCTAAGTTATTAAAAGGTAAAAAGAGAGAAGATCTTAGCCCAAGCAAAACGAATGGACCTTCCTCTTTTCGGAGTTTTCTTCTAGTTTCATTTCTAGAGGCTGGGGTTTGTTTGGAATGGAAAACAAGAAGTCTTTCGCCAAAATATTTTTGTAGTCTCGAGGTAAGTTGGCGGCTAAGCGCTACTTCGGGCACCATTATGAGGGTGTTTTTCCCTTTTGAAATCATTTCGTGAGCAAGCTTAATATAGATTTCGGTTTTCCCCGATCCTGTCACTCCTTTAAGAAGGGTAGGAAGGTTATTCAAAAGGTTTTTTAATATTTTTTGAAAAGCAACTTCCTGTTCTTGAGAAAGCTCTTCAAAGTTGGAATTAGAGAGTGAAGATTTTGATAAAACTTTCTTTTTAACTATTTTTTTCTTTGGTCTCTCTTCAGTTGAACTATTAGAAAAATAATTGCCAATAGCTGCTTTTAAAACCTCTCCTGGAGTACACATATAATATTGCGCTAACCAGTTTCTGAACTGCATCTCTTGTGGGGTGGCAGGTATGATCTCTTCTATAGAAAAAATCTCTTTAATTTCTCCCTTAAAGGGAGCTTCGCCTTCTACAATTTTGTCTACAATAGCTGTATATTCTTTTTCTCTAAACTCAACTTTCACATATGAACCCACCGAAATAGAACCTACTAATGATTGAGGGATACGATAACTCACCTCCATTATAAGTCTTAATGGCAAAATTACATATGCATAGGAATTATTCATTTTATAATTTTTCGATACATTTAGCAACCTCTTCTAATTGCCAGCTAGGAGTAGAGGTAGCACCACAAATACCAACACTTTCTCCTTTGTTAAACCAAGAGATCTCTATATCGGAACATTTCTCAATGTTATATGAGCGGTTATTTACAGATTTGCAAGTTTCAAACAGCATTTTACCATTTGAACTCTCTTTCCCACTTACAAAAACTATAACTGTGTGATTAGATGCAAATTCTTTTAAATTAGGATGTCTAGAAGAGACTTGCCGGCAAATTGTACTATAACTTTTTATCTTTTCTTGACTACCTCCCTGTAACTTTGTTAGTTTTTTAATTTGGGCAATTACTTGTTCATACTCATCTACATCTTTTGTGGTTTGAGAAAAGATCATAGTGGGTTTAGAGAAGTCTACAGAGTCTAAGTCCGAGACGTGTTCTATAACAGTTGCATTGCCATTTATTTGACCTAGCAAACCGTTTACTTCGGCATGGTTCTTTTTCCCGAATATGAGTAGTGTGCCACTATCTTCTTTAATTGTTTCATATCCTTTCTTAATTTTCTCTTGCAATTTTAAGACAACGGGGCAGGTGCAGTCAATAATGTTAATATTATTGTCCACTGCCGTTTTGTATGTAGAAGGAGGTTCGCCATGGGCTCTTATTAAGATAGAAGAGTCTTTTAAAACTTCTAGTTCTTGGTGGTTTATAACTTTCATTCCAAGAGTTTTTAGTCTATTAACCTCTTCTGTATTATGAACAATAGAGCCTAGAGAACTTAAAGTCTCATTTTTGTTAAGATATTCTTCGGCTTGTTTAATAGCTCTAATAACTCCATAACAGAAACCCGATTTAGGATCTATTTGAACTTTTAGCTCCATTTTTCCGTTATAATTTTTTCTATCCATTGCATCTGATCTTCTTGTGTCATATAACTATTATCTAGCAAAATAGCATCGTCTGCTTTTTTTAATGGAGCCGTTTTTCTATTTTCATCTAGGTAGTCTCTCTCTTGCACATTTTTTAACACCTCTTGGTAATTGGCATTCCCTCCACTAGCAATGATTTCGTTGTATCTTCTGGTTGCTCTTATTTCTGCTTTGGCAGTCATGAATATTTTAATATTAGCATCGGGGAAAACCACTGTTCCTATATCTCGGCCATCCATTACAACCCCTCGTTTTTTTCCATACTCTTTTAGAATAGAATCTACAAAGTTTCTAATAAAAGGTATTGAAGCTATGGTACTAACTTTCCCTGCAATATCTAGAGAACGAATCTCTCTCTCAATATTCTCTCCATTCATATATAATTCGCCATAACCATTTGGCCCAGTAGGCAAAAACTCAAAAATAGTTTTAGCTAGAAGCTCCTTCGTTTTACTTGAATTTTCATCATTAAGAAACTCTGGCAACTTTTGTCTGTTAATTAATAAAGTAACGCCTCTATATAACGCTCCTGTATCTACATAAACTAGTGAATAACGAACCGAAATAGCCCTAGCAAAAGTGCTTTTCCCTGTAGATGAATGGCCGTCTATTGCTATAATAATCCCTCTATTTTTCATACTTGTACAAAAAACAAACATACGCAAAAAAGGGTTATCTTTGTGAAAATAATTTGAATGATACTTGCTGTTTTCGATCTTGGAACCAATGTGTTTAACTTACTTTTGGCGCAGATCTCAAAAGATAAATGTGATATAAAAAAAATAATTAAAGTCAATTCACATATTGGGAAGGGTGGTTTTAAAAGTGGCGCTTTAACAGACGATGCACTAGAATCCTCTTTAAAGGCATTCTCATATATGATGGAGCAAATTACTAAGAATGGAGGTGCAGATGTTATTAAAGCTTTTGCCACCTCGGCAGTAAGGGATGCCTCTAACGGCTACTTACTTGTAAAAGCTGTAAAAGAAAGATTTGGAGTAGAAATAGAGGTTATTTCTGGAGAGAGAGAGGCCGAGTTAGTTTATATGGGCATAAGAGAATCTATATTGCTTTATAACGAAATCGTAGTTATGTTAGATATTGGCGGAGGAAGTAACGAGTTGATTATTGCCAACAAAGATGAAGTTTTCTGGAAGCATAGTTTTCCACTGGGTGTAATAAGGATGAAAGAGATTATTGATCCTTCAGATCCAATAACAGCTCAAAATATATCAGATTATACTTCTCATTTAGATAGTCTCTTGGAGCCTTTTATTGCTGCCTTAAAGAAGTATAAACCAACTCTTTTAATTGGTACTTCGGGCTCTTTCGATACTATTCGTGAACTTCTATTCCCTTTGGACACCTTCTCTTTACCTGCAATGGCATTGCCTTTAGATCAATTTTACTTATTGCATAGTAAACTCCTTACCTCTACCCATAAAGAGCGGCTAGAGATGGCAGGAATGTCTGCAATGAGAGCAGATTATATGGTATTGGGAACTATTTTTGTAGATTATATCATTAAAAAGAGTAATATTAAAGAGTTATATCAATCTTCTTTCTCACTTAAAGAGGGTTATATGGCAGAATTTGCATCAACCCTAGCACAAAAATAATTAACTAAAAGATTTAAGACAATCATTATGAAGCTTTTAATTATTGACGACGAAAAATCAATCAGGAATACCCTTAAAGAGATTCTTGAATTTGAAGGCCACGATGTGGAAGTTGCGGCAGACGGGATAGAAGGGTTCGAGAAAGCTATTTCAGATAGTTTTGATGTTATTTTTTCTGATATAAAAATGCCCAACATGGATGGGATGGAACTTTTAGATAAATTGGGCGAAGCCAATGTAGATTCATCGGTGATTATGATTTCTGGTCATGGTTCAATTGATTCTGCTGTTGAGTGTATTAAAAAGGGAGCATTTGATTTTATTCAAAAACCACTAGACCTTAACCGTATACTCATCACATTAAGAAATGCTACAGATCGCACAAATCTTGTAAAGGAGACTAAGATTCTTAAAAAGAAGGTATCTAGAATTCCCGAGATTGTTGGAGTTTCGCCAGCAATAACACGTATTAAAGATATGATAGATAGGGTTGCTCCTACGGAAGCTAGGGTTTTAATTACAGGTTCTAATGGAACAGGTAAAGAGTTAGTAGCTCGCTGGCTTCATGAGAAAAGCAGTCATACTACAATGCCTTTTGTAGAGGTGAACTGTGCAGCCATACCAGGAGAGCTTATAGAGAGTGAACTTTTTGGACACGAAAAGGGAGCTTTTACTAGTGCTGTAAAACAACATAAAGGAAAATTTGAACAGGCCGATGGTGGAACTCTTTTTTTAGATGAGATAGGAGATATGAGTTTAGCTGCTCAAGCAAAGGTTTTAAGAGTATTGCAAGAAAATAAATTGAGCAGGGTTGGTAGCGATAAGGATATTAACGTGAAAGTAAGAGTAGTAGCGGCAACTAACAAAAATCTTACAGAAGAGATTGAAAATGGGAATTTCAGAGAAGATTTATACCATAGATTAAGTGTAATTGTAATTCATGTGCCACCACTACTTGAAAGAAAAGAAGATATTCCCATACTTACAAAATATTTTCTGGAGCAAATTTCAATTGAGAGTGGCATGCCGCCAAGAGCTATAGAAGAGGGTGCTTTAGAAGAACTCGCTGGATATAGATGGACAGGTAATATTCGTGAACTAAGAAATGTTGTTGAAAGACTAATGATTTTAGGCAATAATGTTATTACCAAAGAAAATGTAATAGATTATGCCAAACCAATATTTAGATAGCATCTACTCTTTCTCTACACGAAATTGTTGAATGTAGTTTCCTTTTTCTTGGGTTTTAACAAATATAGTGATCCTAAATTTACTGCCCCCAGCATTAAGGTTACCAATGGCATATTTCATTGGTGCTTTTCCAGATTTATATGCTATGCTAAATTCCTTAGGGGAGTATTCATTAAAAAACTCTTTTAGAATTTGCTTAGCTTGCTGCCTGCTACATACATTTGAAACTCCAAGAATATCAATTTCTAAATTTGGAGCAAACCATGCCGAAAGCCTTTCGGAATCTCCATTTTGCACATATTTAGTTATAGGAACAAATACATCTTGCTCTTGGGCAACAGATATTGATATGCTTGCTACAAAAAGTGTTATTAATAAAATAAATTTTCTCTTATTCATACTATTTTTGTTCCAATATAGTTTAGTTTAGGCAAAAACCAAGCCAACTATTATAAGTGTTAAAATTAGCATAAATTCCTCACTAATCTTAAATTAATAG
>CAYIYT010000030.1:0-27324 GCA_964367735.1 uncultured Muribaculaceae bacterium | reverse complement strand
CCCAATCATTTAGTTTTTTTTGCTCGAAATAAATCTTAATTTAATAAAATTATCTTTTTTTTCTTTACCTCTTTATCTCTCTCAAAACGTCAAAGAACTATCCGTTTTTTTATCAAACGGGATGCAAAGTTAGCTCCTTTTTTGAATACTGCAAATTTTTATGGGAAGTTTTCTAAAATGTGTTGTGAGAACCAAATAAAACATACTATTTGTTATATATTAGCAGATTCTTTTAAGAAAATAAAGAATTAGATAAAACAACCAAGATTATATAATAATTCAGAAGAGTAATAATTCAAAACAGTAAATATGAGACTAAAACTATTTGTATCAATTTTAGCGATATTGATTTCTACTATAAAATCGGAATCGTGCACTAACTTACTTATAACAAAAGGTGCCTCGGCAGATGGCTCTACTATGGTTAGCTATTCGGCCGATTCACACACTAGATATGGCACCCTAGTTTATTATCCTGCTGCAACTTACTCAAAAGGTAGTATGCTAAAAGTATATGAATGGGGAAAAGACAGATACTTAGGAGAAATCCCTCAAGTAGAAAAAACCTATAGAGTAATTGGTAATATGAACGAACATCAAGTAGTTATAGGAGAGTCTACATGGGGTGGTCTCAAAAGTCAATTAGACCCTCAAGGCCTACTCGATTATGGTTCTTTAATGTATATCGCTTTGCAAAGAGCAAAAACAGCTAGAGAGGCAATAGAGGTAATGACAACGCTTGCAAACAAATATGGCTACGCCTCTTCTGGAGAATCTATTTCAATTTGCGATCCAAATGAAGTTTGGTTTTTGGAGATGATAGGTAGAGCGCCTAAGATAGTTAATGGCCAAAACATCAATAAAGGAATGGTATGGGTAGCTATAAAACTACCAGAAGGAACAATCTCGGCACATGCAAACCAAGCTAGAATCACTCAATTCCCTCTAAGTGATTCAGAAAATTGTCTTTATGCAAAAGATGTAATTAGCCATGCTAGAGAGCTTGGTCTATTCAAAGGAAAAGATAGCGAATTCAGTTTTGCCGACACCTATGGCCCTGCCGATGGCTCTACAATAAGAGGCTGTGATGCTAGAGTTTGGAGCTTTTTTAACAGATTTGCAGCAGACGATATGCACCCCTATCTTAAATATGCAATGGGAGATAACAGCCAAAAAAGGATGCCTTTATATGTTAAAGCAAAAGAGAAACTCTCTGTAAAAGAGGTGGCCAATATGATGAGAGATCATTACGAAGGCACTCCCATGGATATGACCAAAGATATTGGGGCAGGAGGCAATACTCTACCTTACAGATGGAGGCCAATGGATTTTGAAGTAGATGGAAAAACCTATCTTAACGAACGAGCCATTGCTACACAACAGACAGGCTTTTGGTTTATAGGACAGAGCCGCTCATTTGTACCAAAAGAGGTTGGTGGAATATTTTGGTTTGCAGTAGACGATGCTGGAACCTCTCCATTAACACCAGTATATACTTCTTCTACTGCTATCTCTAGCCACTATGCACTAGGGAACGGATCTATGATAGAGTACTCACCATCTTCTATGTTTTGGCTAACCAACAGAATAGCTCAATTTGCTTACCTAAGATATGATCATATTGGTGCCGAGGTTAGAAGCGAAATAGATAAACATGAAAATGCAAAAATTGCCGAGACCAAAGCGATTGATAAAACAGCTGCAATAATGAGTCAAGAAAGCCCTCAATTTGTTAGTGAATTTCTTACTAATTATTCAGTTAATACCGCTAATGCACTATTTGACAAATGGAAGAAATTAGATGAATATCTTCTTGTTAAGTATATAGATGGTAATACAAAAAAACAAAACCAAGACGGATCTTTCATGAATAACGGCAACTGCACAACAATTCCACCTTCTCCAAATTACGGAGGATATAACGAAATGTGGAAGAGAGCAGTTAAAGAGAGTGCTGGCAGTAGACTCACATTATAATTATTAATTGAAACCTATATTTTCTAAAGCACAAGATCCGAAGTAGTAAAAAAACTGCTTCGGATTTTAAAAAAAATTAGTAAAACGTTTTACTAATAATCAAATAAACTTATATTTGTGGCTAGAAGTAGAACCACATAAACTTAAACCCATGAAAAAATTTCTATCTCAATTTAAAAATGAAGATTGGATAGCCACCCTAATGGGAGCTATTCTCATTGTTTTGGTAATTGTAGTACCATCGTTAGGAAAAGTAAAATTTGATTTTGGAGCTGAATACCCTGCGTGGTTTTCAAAAGTTCCTTTTGAGTTCACAAAATTTATTGTGATAGCAGCACTCAGTGCTATAGGACTCAAAATTCTAGATGTTAAAATGAAATGGTTCCCTACTTCATTTCTCTTTATCTACGGAATCTCCTTCCTAGGACAATATTTAGCAAATATAAGTTTTATAAAAAGTACAGGGTTTGAAGCAGTCTTTTTCTCTGTAGCAATTGGTCTTATAATTAGAAACGTTTTTGGACTACCAAAATGGTTAGAACCAGCAGTAAGAAGCGAATTCTTTATTAAAGCAGGATTAGTGCTACTGGGAACATCCATTATTTTTGGAGAGATAATGAAAGCTGGCTCATACGGTATGATACAAGCAATAGTAGTAATATTAGCTGTTTGGAATTTTACTTTTTGGCTAGCAAAGAAGATGGGAATAGATCAAGAGATGGGAATACTTCTCTCTACAGCTGTCTCTATATGTGGAGTTTCAGCCGCAATCGCTGCAAGCGGAGCAATGAAAGGCGATCCTAAAAAACTCTCATTTGTAGTCTCCTTGGTTCTAGTTGTTGCTATTCCTATGATGTATATAATGCCCTATCTCTCTAACTTAATGGGACTTACTCAGGAGGTAGCAGGAGCTTGGTTGGGAGGTACAATTGATACTACCGGAGCAGTAGTTGCAGCTGGAAAGTTCTTAGGAGATATAGCAGAAACACAGAGTGTTATTATAAAGTCGGCACAAAATGCACTGCTTGGAGTAGCAGCATTTGCAATATCAATTTATTGGTCTTTAAAAGGCACCAATGAATCTAAAAGACCTTCGGCAAAAGTTCTTTGGGAGAGGTTCCCTAAATTTGTTATTGGATTTATCTTAGCTTCTGTAGTGTTTAGTTTTTTCTTAGAACCTGCAACAGCAAAAGCTTTAGGTGCACCAGCGAAAGCTCTTAGAGAGACTCTTTTCTCGGTAGCATTTGTAGCAATAGGCTTAGAAACCGATTTTAGAAAAGTGTTTGGCAAAGAAAATAGCCGATATACTTATACATTCCTTATAGCTCAACTCTTTAATATTATAGTTACACTAATAGTTGCTTTCCTGCTTTTTGGCAACTATAAACTATCATTTGGCTTTTAAAAATTAAGAGCATCTTCCATTTTAGATTTTATTTCAAAATTAGATAAGTTGCCTATGCTCCCAATATGAGTGTGGGCAACATTTTTTTGAGCTTTAAACTCACCCGAAGCAACTTCTAATCCCACATCTTTATAGGCATCTCTAAACGGCACTCCATCTAACACCCTACGGTTTACTTCCTCTACAGTAAATAGATATTCGTATTTACTATCGTCTAATATTGAAGTATTTACTTTAATATGCTCAAGCATAAAAGAGGTCATCTTAATAATTTCATGTATTGAATCAAGCGCAGGAAATAAAATCTCTTTTAAAAGCTGAAAATCTCTATGATAGCCATGAGCAAGATTCCTAGTTAACAGAGATATTTCATTAGAAATACTCTCTATCATATTACATCTCCCTCTAATAATTTCCCATACATCGGGATTTTTCTTGTGAGGCATAATGCTAGAGCCAGTTGTAAGTTCATCTGGGAAGGAGATAAATGCAAAATTACCACACATATACATAATAGCATCCGATGCTAGTTTATTGAGAGTAGCAGCGATTGAACCTAATGCCACAGCTACACTTTTTTCGCATTTACCACGACTGAGTTGTGCAGCTACAGAATTAAAATTAAGAGTGCCGAAATTCATTTCGCTTGTTGTTAACTCTCTATCTAAAGGAAATGAGCTTCCGTAACCTGCAGCAGAACCAAGAGGATTTTGATCTACTATACGGCGAGCAGCAGCCAACATATAAACATCGTCTATAAGCGCCTCGGCATAAGCTCCAAACCACAAACCAAAAGAAGAGGGCATTGCAATTTGAGCATGAGTATAACCAGGCATTAGTACATTTTTATGCTCTTCACTAAGCTTTTGCAAAAGAGTAAAAAGAGTGAAAACATCTTCTTTAATAGAGTCTATTTCCCATTTTAGATAGAGTTTAATATCTGTTAAAACTTGATCGTTACGCGAGCGACCACTGTGAATTTTCTTACCAATATCTCCTACCCTACGAGTAAGAAGAAGCTCAATTTGAGAATGAATATCCTCTACATCTTCTTCCAAAACAAAAGAGCCTATTTCAATCTCTTCAAAAATAATATTTAACTCTTTTGTAAGAATAGTAAGTTCTTTCTCTGTTAACAAAGATATGCTCTGCAACATCTTTATATGAGCCAAAGAACCAATAACATCAAAGCGAGCCAACCTTATATCCATCTCACGATCTTTTCCCACGGTAAAATTTTCTACAAGAGTATTTGCCGATATGTTTTTACTCCATAATGTACTCATAACTATAAATCTAAATTTTGAATAAAATTAATGTATCCCTCAATGCCACTACGTATCTCATTTATAGTCACGTACTCATCGGGTCGATGAGAACGAGCAGAATTGCCTGGCCCCATCTTAATTGCTGGAACAGGAAGTCGCATCCAATCGGAAGTTGTAGGCGAAAGATAACTCTCTATGCTCAAATTTTCTATTGTTTGTAAAAGCGGGTGCCCAACAGGCGTAGCTGAAGATCTATTTAGTATATTTCTTGGGTGCAATTCACTCTTAACAACTTTGCTTAAAATAGCTGTTATCTCTCTGTTGGTATATATATCTGTGGGTCTTATATCTACAACAAAAGTGCATAAATCTGGAACAACATTGTGCTGGCTTCCTGCATTTATTTGAGTTACAGTAAGTTTTACCTCCCCCATAAGTATAGACTTTTTATCAAACTTATAATTTCTCAACTTCTCTATATCTTCCAGTGCAACATAAAGTGCATTAATACCCTCTTCTCTGGCAGCATGGCCAGTAGCACCTCTTGCTATTCCATCTAATACCAATAAACCACGCTCTGCAACAGCAGCTTTCATTCCAGTAGGCTCACCAACAATGGCCGCATCTACTCTTCCACAAGATTTAAGCGCAAGTGAGATTCCTAGTGGCCCAGAATTTTCTTCTTGAGCACTAAGCAAAAGCATTAAATTAAATGGGATATTATGATTTTCCCTATTTAGATTATCTCGCGATGAAGCAAAGTATAAAAAAGCCTCAATCATAGAGACAACAGAAGCTCCAGCATCATTACTCCCCAGGCCCATTACTAAATCATTATTAATAGGAGCATTAAAGGGATCGAAAGAGTAGCCATCTCCAGGTTTAACAGTATCTATATGGGAATTAAGCATTAGAACTGGAGCATTAATTCCCCCTTTGAAAGATTTTACAATAATATTATTTTCTACTCTCTCTACTTTAAAACCTTTCGATTCAAAGAAATTACAAATAAATGTAGCTCGAACTTTTTCTCCACCAGAAAATGATTCAATAGAAACTATTTGCCTTAGAAACAAAACAGCTTCATCTACCATTGATCCAATATTTGTAATTTCTTCCAACATATTATTAAGTTATTTTCTTAAAACTGTACCTTTATCGTTTGTAAGGTTAGAAGGATGCTTTATAAGTACTTCCGAAACTCCATTCTCTAGAGCATAAAAAGCATTGTCCATTTTAGGTAACATACCATCTACAACAACACCTTTCTCTTTTAAGGCTTGATAATTAGATTTAGTTATTAGAGGAATAATAGAATCTTCGTCGGTAGCATCATAAAGAACACCCTGCTTCTCGAAACAATAAACTAGTTTAGTATAATAATCGCCAGAAAGAGCAATTGCTATAGAAGAGGCCATAGTATCGGCATTAGTATTTAGAATTGAGCCATTACGGTCGTGAGTAACTGGGCAAAAAACAGGGGTAATCCCTCTGCCAAACAAACTAAGTAAGAAGCCTGTATTAATTTTAGCAGGATCTACATCTCCAACATAACCAAAATCTATTGGTTCGGGAGATCTCTTCACAGCAGGTACGCTATCGGCATCGGCTCCAGACAAGCCCAATGAGTTACAACCTATCTTTTGCAACTTAGCAACTATGTTTTTATTTATCCATCCCGCATATACCATAGAAACTATTTTTAGCGTTTCTAGATTTGTAATCCTACGTCCATGATGCATGGTTGTTTTTATCCCTAATCTAGTTAACATCTCACTAGCCATAACTCCACCACCATGAACCAGAATTTTTGGACCATCTATTTTTACAAAGTTCTCTAGAAATATATCTAACTCTTCTAGACTATCAACAATACTCCCACCAATTTTAATTACAGTCAATGTTTTCATCTTGTGCTATTTAAAAAATTATAAAAAACAAATTACAAAGCTAAGAGCATCTCTTTTAATACTACCTGAGCAGATATTACTCTATTTGCCGCCTGTTGAATCACGATTGATGCATTACTCTCAATAACTCCATCTGTAACAATCATATTCCTCCTAACAGGCAAGCAATGCATAAAACGAGCACTATTTGTAAGTTGCATCTTAGATTCATCTACCATCCAACTACGGTCGATACTCTTAACCTCACCATATCCTTCATCGCTAAAGAGAGACCAATTCTTTGCATAAATAAAATCGGCCCCCTTAAAAGCTCTATTTTGATCATATTCAATTTTAGCTTTTCCTACAAAATCAGAAGAAAGTTCGTACCCTCTTGGATGAGTAATCACAAACTCATAATCGGTTTGGTTCATCCACTCTACAAAAGAATTGGCAACAGCTTGGGGAAGAGCCTTTGGATGAGGAGCCCATGTAAGCACCACTTTAGGTTTAGAAACTGTTTTAAATTCTTCTATGGTAATAAGATCGGCAAAACTTTGAAGTGGGTGCCTTGTTGCAGATTCCATACTAAATACGGGTTTACCCGAATACTTAATAAACTGATTAACAATAGTTTCATTGTAATCATCTTTTTTATTAATCAAAGATGCAAATGCTCTAACACCTATAATATCACAATAGGAACCCATTACTGGTATGGCCTCTAGAATATGTTCTGGTTTATCTCCATCCATTACAACTCCTCTCTCTGTCTCCAATTTCCATGCACCTTGGTTTATATCCAGAGCAATAACATTCATTCCAAGATTCATGGCTGCTTTTTGAGTACTTAGCCTAGTCCTTAAACTGGAGTTAAAGAAAATCATTAATAGAGTCTTGTTAATCCCAATTCTATTGTGTGCAAAAAGATCACTCTTAAGCTCTTGGGCTAATTTTAAGGCTCTACTTAAAGAGCCAATATCATAAACTGAGGTAAATGTTTTCATTATGCTATTCTCACTTTTTGTTTTTCAATTGCCCGCTCAAATGCAGCAATAAATTGATCTATCTGTTCAAAAGAGATGGTAAGCGGAGGAAGCACTCTTATAATATTATTTTTTGCTGCACCTGTAAAGACCTTCTCTTCAAAGAGCAGAGAGTTACGAACTGGAATATATGCTTCATGCAACTCAATCCCTACCATAAGGCCCATACCTCTAATATCACTAATTACTCCATCTCCTACTCTCTTTTTTAGAGAATTAAGACTAGCCAATAGATATTCTCCTTTTTTTACTGCGCCTACAATTAGATCTTCTTTTTGAATAATTTCCAAAACAGCTAAGCAAGCAGCACAGGCAAGATGATTACCTCCAAAAGTACTACCTATCATACCGCTTACAGGAATAAAGATGGGTGAAAGAATAGTTCCTCCAACTGGGAACCCGTTACCCATCCCTTTAGCAATGGTTATTATATCGGCTTTTATTCCGGCATGCTGATGAGCAAAAAACTTACCGCTCCTACCATAACCACTCTGTACCTCATCTAGAATTAAGATTACTCCACAGCGTTGGGTCTCCTCTCTAAGTTCTTTCATAAATTCAACTTGTGGAGAATGAATACCGGCTACTCCCTGTATCCCTTCAATAATTACTGCAGCATATTCATCTGTAGAAAGCTCTTTTTTAATAGCTTCAATATCATTTAAAGCGACAAAATTCACTTTATGTCCAGAATTGAAAGGGCTTATTATGGATGGAATATCTGTTACAGCTATCGCTCCCGAAGTTCTTCCATGAAACGACCCCTTAAAAGCAAGAATTTTTGATTTACCAGTATGGAACGAAGCCATTTTAAGAGCATTCTCGTTTGCCTCGGCACCGGAATTAGATAAAAACAGAGAGTATCCTTCATAGCCGCTAACCCTTCCTAATTCTGTTGCCAAACTAGCTTTCAAAGAACTCATTACCGAATTTGAATAGAAAGAGATTTCATCCATTTGTGATTTAATTTTCTCTATATAAATTGGGTGGCAATGACCTACAGAGATTACAGCGTGCCCTCCATACATATCTAAATACTCAGTTCCCTCTTTATCCCAAACAGCGCACCCTTTTGCTTTTACAGGCTCTATTGGCCACAATTTATAAATATCAAATATATTCATTCCAATAATTAATTTTTAAAAGGCACTGCCTTTAAGTTTAAGTCCATATGTTTCGTCTAAACCAAACATTAAATTCATATTCTGCACAGCTTGTCCAGAAGCACCTTTAAGTAGGTTGTCTATAACCGACGTAATGTACCAGTATCCATTATGCTTCTCTATATGTAAAATAGTTTTATTTGTATTTACTACCTCCTTCAAAGAGATAGGAGAGTCCGATATAATGACAAAAGGAGATTCTCTATAATACTCTTTAAAAAAACAAACCATCTCTTCCAACGGCTCATTACCAAATGCTTTGGTATATATACTTGCAAATATTCCTCTTGTAAAATCTCCTCTTACTGGAATAAAATTTATTTGAGGGAATGCCGAGGTTTCAGAGCCCAGTGAAAGAGTTTTTTTAATTTCGCCTAAGTGTTGATGAATAAAAGGCTTGTATACAGATATATTAGAATCGCGATAACTAAAATGAGAGCTATCTGAATTTCTCTTTCCAGCTCCCGTCGATCCTGTAATCGCATGAATATGAAGCTCCTCTTTTAGCACTCCTTTTTCGGCTAATGGAAGTAAAGCTAGAATAATTGATGTTGCAAAACAGCCAGGATTAGCAATATATTTTGCTTTTTTAACTTTAGCTCTGTTTAACTCGCATAATCCATAAATAAATTCCTCTCCTTTGTACATAGAGTCTAATCTAAAATCGTTTCCAAGATCAATTATTTTACAATTTTCATTTAGATTTAGATCTTCAAGATAGGTTTTAGAAAGACCGTGACCAAGGGTGAGGAAAAGCACATCGGGCTCAATTCTTCCCTCTTTAGCTTCTAAATTTGAGATAAATTTAAGATTGGTATCTCCTAATAAATCTCTATGCACAGAACATATAAACTCCCCAGCTAAAGAACTGCTTAATACGGCAACTATTTCTACTTCTATGTGATTTATTAACAGCCTAATAAGCTCTCCGGCAGTATACCCGGTTCCTCCTGCTATTGCTACTTTAATCATCTTTATGTACTGAATAATATATTTTTAATGGGTTGGCCAACACTTTTGTAAACCCAACTACATCTTCTCCCGTGAATGATTTATTAGATTCTCCATAATCTCCAAACTCACTGCTCATCATATCAAATTTTGAATTACAACCCAATATAGAAAAATGGTATGGGCGAAGTTCAACCTCTACCGTACCCGAGACAAATTTTTGAGTATCGTCTAAAAAAGTCTCTATATTTCTCATAAGTGGGTCTAGATATTGAGCCTCATGCATAAGCTGTCCATACCAATTTGCAAGTTGTTCTTTCCAATAGAGTTGCCCTTTGGTAAGAACATGCTTCTCAAGTAAATGGTGGGCTTTAATAAGAATAAGCGGAGCGGCTGCCTCAAAAGCAACTCGGCCTTTTATCCCAATAATAGTATCTCCAACATGAATATCGCGCCCTATACCGTATTTCCCTCCAAGAGTATTAAGTTGCTCAATAATCTCTACCGGGCTTATATTTTTCCCGTTTAAAGCTAATGGCTCACCCTTTTCGAAAGTTATAATAATTCGCACAGGATCTTGTTCTGTTACTTGAGAAGGGTATGCCTCTTGTGGTAGAACCCCAGAAGCAGTAAGAGTTTCTACTCCTCCCACACTTGTGCCCCAGAGCCCTTGATTGATAGAATATTTTGCCTTCTCCCAAGAAAAATCAAATCCATTTTTTTGAAGATAATCTATCTCCTCTTTTCTAGAGAGTTTTAATTCTCGAATTGGAGCAATAACCTTAATGTTTGGAGCTAATACTTCAAACACCAAGTCGAAACGTATTTGGTCATTACCTGCGCCAGTACTCCCATGTGCAATATATTCAACACCAATGCTTTTTGCATAATCTACAATTGCCATAGCTTGAAAAGCTCTCTCGGAACTAACCGATAGTGGGTATGTAGAGTTTTTAAGAATATTACCAAAGAGTAAGTATTTTATCCCCTTATTGTAATATTGATCAATTGCATTTATATTTTTATGAGTTACTGCTCCCAAATCAAGAGCTCGCTTGGTAATATCATTCTCTTCTTGTGCAGAAAACCCACCTGTATTAACCATTACAGTATGCACCTCCATGCCCTTTTCATTTTTCAAATATGGAACACAAAACGAAGTGTCTAACCCTCCACTAAAAGCAAGAACAACTTTATTATTCATTTCCTATTTTTTTAAAGATATTATAGAATTAATTTTAATCAAAGGATTTAATAGAAGGTGCTTACCAGCAAAAGCCAAGGCTGGAGTAAATTTAGATTTAACTTTTAATGATGGATCATAAAGCAAACCAGTACAAAGACACATTTTATAATCGTTCCTTTTAAGAATGTCAAAATTGACACACCCTTCACATCCTTTCCAAAACTCTTTATCGTCTGTAAGCAAAGAGAATGTAACTGGTTTAAAACCAAGATGAGTATTAATATTCATAATAGCAAGCCCCGTAGTTATGCTAAATATTTTAGAATCTGGATAGAGTTTTCTTGAAAGATTAAACACTTTGTTTTTAATCTTTTTTGCAAAGCCTAGAGATCTGTATTTATGTGCAACTATCAATCCCGAGTTTGCCACAAATTTACTGTGACTCCAAGTTTCAATATAGGCAAATCCTACAAATTCATTACCTTCGAGAGCAATAACTGCCTTCCCATCAATCATTTTCTGAGTGATATAATCAGGAGTTCTTTTCGCAATTCCAGTTCCACGCTCAAGAGCAGATTTTTGAACCAATTCGCAGATTGCATCTGCATATATAACATGGCTTGAATCTGCCACATAAATGTTTACATTCATCTTTGAAATAAACAGAATTAAAATAGTACAATATTTGAATTTTTGCAGGAGATTATACCTGCTTTCTGGTGGTCAGATTTGACCTCTTAAAAAATGCCCTCCCTAGGCACATCGTCGGACGTGTCTTCGGTAAAAATTAGAATTAATATGAAGGCTTTTATTTTTCATTAGGGCAGCAAAGATAAACGAAATATTCATAAAATCGTTATCTTTGATCGCAAAACTTAATAAAACATGGAAAAAGAGAACATTAAGCCAAAAGGGCTTCCAGAAAATGCCTATCGGGAACTTAAACCAGGAGAGGTTTACAAACCAATTATGGACCCTAATAAAGTTTACCCCGAGGTTACTCCGTGGTCTGTATTTATGGGTATAATAATGACTATTATCTTTTCGGCTGCTGCTGCATACCTAGGTCTAAAAGTAGGCCAAGTATTTGAAGCGGCAATTCCTATAGCAATTATTGCAGTAGGCCTTTCGGGTGCTATGAAAAGAAAAAATGCGTTAGGAGAAAATATAATAATTCAATCAATAGGGGCAAGCTCTGGAGCCATTGTAGCTGGTGCTATTTTTACTCTACCTGCACTATATATTTTACAAGCTCAATACCCCGAACTCACAGTAGATTTTATGAAAGTCTTTCTGAGTTCTTTGCTAGGTGGTGTGCTCGGTATATTGTTTTTAATCCCTTTCCGTAAGTTTTTCGTTCAAGAGATGCACGGTAAATATCCTTTCCCAGAAGCTACAGCAACTACACAAGTGCTAGTAAGTGGCGAGAGCGGAGGTAGCAGCGCAAAAGTTCTTTTGGCGAGTGGCCTTATTGGAGGTTTATATGACTTTATTGTCTCTACATTTGGTTATTGGTCAGAAGTTTTCACTTCGCGAGTTATCCCTTTCGGCACAGCATTGGCCGATAAAACTAAATTGGTCTTCAAAATCAACATTGGGTCGGCAGTTTTAGGCCTTGGATATATAGTTGGTCTTAAATACGCTTTTATTATAGCATGTGGTTCAATGTCAATATGGTTTGTAGTTATTCCTCTTATGAATGTGCTATTTGGAACACAGGTTATAGACCTTATGGGTACAGGAATGACAATGACTGTAGGGCAGATGAGCCCAGAACAAATCTTTACAACTTATGGGAGACATATAGGTATTGGAGGTATTGCTACAGCAGGAGTTATTGGTATCATAAAATCTGCCGGGATTATAAAATCGGCATTAGGTCTTGCTGCTAAAGAACTTAAAGGTGGAAAATCTGCAAAAGAGACTACTCTAAGAACACAAAGAGACCTTCCTATGAAAATTGTAGCAATAGGCGTTATTGTTACCCTAATAATTACCTTCTTGTTCTTCTACTTTGGTGTTGTCCATAATCTTACTCATGCAATTATTGCCATTCTTGTAGTAGGCATAATAGCCTTCCTATTTACAACAGTTGCTGCTAATGCCATTGCAATAGTAGGTACCAACCCTGTTAGTGGAATGACTCTTATGACTCTTATCTTGGCATCTGTAGTTATGGTTGCAGCTGGCCTCACAGGCACTGCAGGCATGACAGCAGCACTTATAATAGGAGGAGTTGTTTGTACAGCGCTTTCGGTTGCAGGAGCATTTATTACAGACCTTAAGATAGGATATTGGCTTGGTTCTACCCCGGTTAAACAGCAACAATGGAAGTTCCTTGGTACTTTAGTTGCAGCAGCCACGGTTGGTGGTGTAATGATGATTCTTAATGAAACCTACGGTTTTGTTGGAGAAAATGCATTGGTAGCTCCTCAAGCAAATGCAATGGCAGCTGTCATTGAACCGTTAATGTCTGGAGGAGGGGCCCCTTGGCTTCTTTATGGCATTGGAGCCCTTATTGCAATAACTCTTAATTTCTTCGGAATTCCTGCACTGGCCTTTGCATTGGGTATGTTTATTCCGCTTGAACTTAACCTTCCGCTTGTTGTTGGTGGAAGTATAGCTTGGTTCGTTTCTACAAGATCTAACGAAGAGAAAATAAACACAGCTAGAAAAGAGAGAGGGACACTTATTGCATCTGGATTTATTGCAGGTGGTGCCCTTATGGGAGTTATAAGCGCAATGATTCGTTTCGCTGGCGTAAATCTTTCTAATAAAGATTGGATGGAATCTGTACCTGCCGAATATCTTGCACTATTCATGTATATCGTAATTATCGTTTACTTAGCATGGGATAGTATGAGAGCTAAAATTGAAAAAGAGTAATCTTATTTAAAAGTTAAAAAAATGAAAGAACAAGTTTTAGAAAAATTTCTACGATATATAGCTATTGATACAGCATCAGATCCTGAATCCTCTACACAACCTAGCTCACAAAAGCAGCTCAATCTCTCTAGATTACTAGTAAAAGAGCTGCAAGAAATGGGAATAAAAGATGTAGAACTAGACCAATATGGCTATGTAATGGCAACTATCCCTTCCAATTTACCAGCAGGAAAAAACATCCCGAAAATTGGTTTTGTTGCTCACGTAGATAGCGCTCCAGATGCTCCAGGAGCCAATATTAAACCACAAATAATCAAAAATTACAACGGAGGTGATATTGTCATAAACAAGGAGAAGAACATGGTTATGAAAACTACCGAGTTCCCTGAGTTAGTACAATATAAAGGGCAAACTATAATTACATCAGACGGAAACACTCTACTTGCAGCAGACGATAAAGCAGGAATTGCAGAGATTATGACGGCTGCCGAGTTTTTAATGACTCATCCAGATTTCCCTCGTGGAGAGATCAAAATAGGTTTCACTCCAGACGAAGAGATTGGCCGGGGGGTAGATAAATTCGACGTTAAAAAATTTGGTGCAGATTGGGCATATACCTTAGACGGAGGCCAAATTGGAGAGTTAGAGTATGAAAATTTTAACGCTGCCTCGGCAAAAATATCTATTCAAGGCCGCAATATTCACCCTGGTTACGCCAAGGATAAAATGATAAACGCAATTATTCTTGCTACAGAATTCAATGCCTTGCTTCCAGTAGAGCAGCGCCCAGAATTCACACAAGATTACGAAGGATTTTTCCATATCATAAGATTTGACGGAACAGTAGAGAGCGCATCTATACAGTATATTGTTCGTGATCACGATTTCGAGAAATTTGATCAAAAGAAAAATTTTATTCAAGAGGGCGTTAACTTTATGAATAAAAAATATGGGGAAGGAACATTTAGCTTAGAGATGAATGACCAATACTACAATATGCGCAAACAGGTAGAGCCACACTATCATATTGTAGAAAAAGCAGTAGAGGCAATGAAAATGGCTGGTATTGAGCCAGACATAAAACCTATACGCGGCGGTACAGATGGAGCAAGACTCTCATTTATGGGTCTTCCTTGCCCCAATATTTTCGCGGGAGGTCATAATTTCCATGGTAGATATGAATATATCCCTTTAGAGAGCATGGTAAAAGCAACCGAGGTAATAATAAACATAGTAAAGCTTTATGCACAAGAGTAGTTATGAAATATGATTTTGATATAATAAGTAATAGAAATAATACCAACTCAATAAAGTTCGATAAATTAACAGAGGTCTTTGGAAAAGAAGATATCCTACCTATGTGGGTTGCCGATATGGATTTTCAGTCTCCTCCAGCTATAATAGAAGCTATTAAAAAGAGAGCAGAACATGGAATTTTCGGCTACTCCTTTAGAGACTCCGAATCTGTCCAATCTTTTACCGAGTGGGTAAAAAGAAGATACGATTGGGATATTAAACTTAGTGAGGTTACGGGCTCTCCAGGTATTGTTACTGCACTTGCACTCTCAATTAGAATCTTTACCAACCCAGGAGCAAAGGTTCTTATTCAAACACCGGTATACCCACCGTTTCACTCGCTCATAAAAGAGACAGGGCGTACATTGATTACTTCACAATTAGAACTTACTCCAAAAGGTTACACTGTAAACTGGCAAGATTTTGAATCCAAACTTGCGTCGGGAGTAGAGCTATTTATCCTTTGCAACTCTCATAATCCTCTTGGCAAAATGTGGAGTAGAGAAGAGCTAGCTAAGATGGGCAATCTATGCCTTAAACACAATGTTCTTATATTCTCCGACGAGATACATGCCGATCTTGCTCTTTACAATAACAAACATATTGTAATGGCATCAATATCTGAAGAGATTGCAATGAATACCATTACAGCAATGGCACCTAGCAAGACATTTAATATTGCAGGCCTGCTCAACTCACTAATAATTGCAAAATCTCCTGATATTCTTAGAAAATTCACTCATGAGATTGAAACTCTGCACCTTGGATTAGGCAACGTTTTTGGCCATATCACAATGGGGCCAGCATACAATGAGAGTGAAGAGTGGCTTAATGCTCTTGCAAAATACATTGGCAACAATGTAGATTATGCATATGACTATCTTGCCAAAAAGCTGCCAACAGTTACTTTCGTTAAACCAGAAAGCTCATTTTTACTATGGCTAGATTTCAGTAAAACTGGTTTCACCCACGAGCAAGTAAAAGAGAAGCTTATTAGTGAAGCAAAAGTAGGGCTCAACGATGGTCTCACTTTTGGAGAGTGCGGCCGAGGTTTTTTCCGTATGAACATAGGAGCACCTCTTTCAGTTGTAAAAGAAGGACTAGACCGAATTACAAAAACATTCGGTAACTAGGCTTATCTCCAAACAAATCATGCTATAATTTTAAAAGAATATCTCTTAAAATTATAGCATGATTTATTATTAGATATATGTTTCATAATGCACATTGTAAAATGTAAGGTGGATTATGAGAAACTGCTTAGTGTTATTCGTATTTAATAACCTCTACTGGACAGTCTATTGCAGATTCTTTAATACATTCATCATTAGCGATAAAATCGGCTCCATCAATTACAACGGCCTCATCTTCTACCACAAAAACTTTAGGGCAGATACTTTCGCATAAACCACATGCTATACAGCCTTCCTCTATCCAAACTTTTTTAATTGCCATTTTAATTCATTTTAATATTATTATAAAAACAATTTTGCACACTATAATAACATTTAAAAGAGAGGTTTTGTTTCAAAGATCGGTTAGTAAATTTAGTACAAATAATATTTTTGAGAGAGATTTCTAAATTCCTCTACATCTTTATACCAGTAATCCTTAATATCTTCGAACTTATGTCTTAGAGCAAATAGAATTCTTACTTTGTCGCTACCACAAACTTGATCGAACATTCGATATTTTTTTGAGTCCGTAATTTTAAACACTGCTTTCTCTGGGAAAAGCTTAGCAGTGGCTTCCATCACATAAAACTGAATATCTGTAAGTGCTACTTTTTCGTAATCCACCAAATGTATCTGAACTCCTTGTAAGATTTTTCCAACTCCGAATCCATAAAAAGGTTTTACATATATAGGCCTAAATGTAATCCCAGGCAAATTATATGAATTTAACTCTTGCGCTAGCTCCTCGGCATTTAACCACTCGGCTGCAAACATCTGAAAAGGCATAGTATACCCCACTCCTATAGAGATATAACCTAATTCACCCAACATGCCAGAAGTTGGATAAAAAGTGGCTGTTGTGGGATGAGGAATATGAGGCGAGGCAGGCACCCACTGCAAAAGAGTTTGTGCAAAAGTCATATCACGAGTCCAACCTTCCATTTTTACTACCTGTAAATCGCATTTAGCTTTTAACATCCCCTCTTCATTAAGCATAGTGGCTAATTCACCACAGGTAAGTCCATATATATAGGGGATTTTAAACTGACTCACAAAAGAGATAAAGCCATCTTCAACCAAACTCCCTTCAATTTTTTTACCCCCTAAAGGATTTGGCCTGTCTAGCACTACAAATTGAATATTATTCTGCGCGGCAGCTTCCATTGCAAGTCCCATAGTACTTATAAATGTATACGATCTAGTTCCAACATCTTGAATGTCATACACCAGGACATCTATATCTTTTAACATTTGAGGAGTCGCTTTTCTAGTAGGTCCATAAAGTGATAAAATAGGGATACCGGTTTTCTTGTCGGTTAGGTCTTGAACTTTATCTCCTGCATGAGCATCGCCCCTTACACCGTGTTCTGGACCAAATAGTGCTACTAAATTAACATTGGAAGCTTCAAATAGTATATCAATAGTAGACTTAAGTTTATTATCTACACCTGTAGGGTTAGTTATAAGCCCTATCCTTTTGCCCTCTAATATCTTAAAATTATCTCTTTTAAGTATCTCTATACCAGGCAGTACTTTTTGCCCAAACCCCAAAATAGAGGCCATCATAAAAAGTGCCGAAGTAATTATTTTATAATATTTCATCTCGTTTTTTCCCAAAAGATGGGTCAATTTTAATAAATGCAGTAACAATAAATGTTAATCCATAAGTAATCATAATCCAGTAAAAGAAGTGTTTATAACCAAGAAGTTCCTGCAACCATCCTGCCATCATTCCCGGAATCATCATACCAAGAGCCATAAATGCTGTACATATTGCATAATGGGCAGTTTTGTGCTTACCGTCAGAGAAATAGATCATATAAAGCATATATGCAGTAAAGCCAAATCCATATCCAAACTGCTCAATAAAAACACTTAAATTTATTAAAAGGAGATTATCCGGCATATAAACAGCTAAGTATACAAAAGTAAAACTTGGTAGAGCAATAGCTAAAGCCATTGGCCACAGCCATTTTTTTAACCCACCTATAGATGCAGTAATTCCTCCAATAATACCACCTAGTGTAAGTCCAATAATACCAACAGTGCCGTACACAATTCCAACTTGGCCCGTTGTAAGTCCCAAGCCTCCAACTTCATTAGGGTCTAAAAGAAAAGGAGTTACCATTTTAACAAGCTGTGCCTCTGAAAAACGGAATAGTAACAGAAATGCTATTGCAGCCTTAATCTCTTTTTTTCTAAAGAAAGAGGCAAAAGTCTCTAAGAACTCGCTTGCAATAGTACTTGCAGTTACATTTTTAGCCGCAACATCTATTGCTGGTTTAGGCAGTATAAATTTATGATAAAGCGCCACAGCAATAAAGAACCCAGCCATTATAAAGAAGGTAATAGACCAAGCAAATGTAATATTACCACTCAAGCCACGAAAACTAGCAGTGGTGCTTTCAGAGAGCTTAGTATCTACCTGGAGTAGTACGAAAGCTGGTTTTGTCCAGTTTTCAGAAGTAAACTCTATTCGCTCTCCATGAGCTAGAAATATACTTTTATCTCCCTTGTCAAAAGAGGTATTAAGAACAATCTTCTCTCCTGGCTGAGGAGCTTTTGTTAGCCTAACCTCTACAAGTTGAGAGCTTCCAGTTAGAGAATGAGCTTTATTCCCTACTTTCTCTTCACCAAAATTACGTTTTATCCACACCCCTGTAGGGCCCGATACATTTTTACTCCACCATGAAACTTGTGATCCTGTAGTAGTTGTAGACAGGGAGTATTCTCTTGGAATAAAGCCATTTATAGTATTTTGTTCAATAGCGAACAGCTTTAGCAAAGCAGCAGAATCTGCCGAGATATTTCCAGTTCCAATTGTAATCTCTGGTGGGTAAATATCGAACGAAAATTCCTCAGTTGGATTATATTCATATGTATTAACTAAAGTACTATCAGCTGGGAGTAATACTGTGGCACTATATTCAGGGCCTGCTTTAACATTTAAATTTAAAGGTTGTAACCCTGTAGAAGTTTCCAGTGCTCCAGCAACCATTATAAGCAACCCCTGCCCTGCAATTGTAGCAACTCTATAAAAAGTACTTCTTAATCCCACATACATAGATTGCTTGTGACTATCTAGTGCTAGCATGTAAAAGCCATCGGCAGCAATATCATGTGTGGCAGAACTAAAGGCTACTAGCCAAAATACAGCTAGTGTAATTTGGAAAAAACTAGTAGTAGGAACGGTAAAAGCAACTCCTGCAAGCCCTGCGCCAACAAGCAATTGCATGGTTACAACCCACCAACGTTTTGTCTTTAGCAAATCAACAAAAGGGCTCCAGAAAGGTTTAATCACCCATGGTAGGTATAACCAACTGGTATACAAAGCAATGTCTGTATTGGAAATCCCTAACCTTTTGTACATAATAACCGAGATGGTCATCACTGCAACATAGGGCAACCCCTGTGCAAAATAGAGGGAAGGAATCCAAGCCCACGGAGATCTCTGTTTATTACTCATAATAATTAATGTTTAGTAACGTTTCTCTAATGAAGCACCCACATAATAGTGCATTAAAATATGGTTATAGCTATAACCTTTCTCTCCCATTACAGCAGCACCAATTTGGCAAAGCCCCACTCCATGACCCCAACCTGCACCCTTAAGTATAAATTTTATAGGCACTCCATCTTGCCCAAGCTCCCTCTCTACCACAAACGCAGAGCTATAAAGATGAGAAGTAGAAAGAGTTCTTCTAATCTCTAACTCCTTACCTATAATACGAGTTCTTTTTGAACCCACTATTTTAAGTTTTATAAGACGCCCAGAAGTACCCCTTTCTATAGGTATCAAGTCTAGAATATCTCCATAATCTGTTCCAGAACGCTCCTTAATAAGTTTAGCAAGCTCTTGAGCATTATACTCTACTTGCCATCTATAAAAATTCACAGTCTCTTGGTCGTAATTATTAAGAACCTGAGATAGAATTAAGTTGTCTGCTGTATTGCAGAAAGAGTCTGGAGAGGTTAAAATCCACTCACGAGCATTCTCTTCTATAGTAAGGTCTGGAATTAAATTTCCATTAGATATATCTCTTTTTGCAACTAGATATGGGTATTTAATATCTTCCCAACAATTTTGGAACTCCTCGAAAACTCCGCCACAACTTTTTGAGTAACGAGCATCACAAATTTTATTGTCAAACATCAATAATTCCCCCCAAGTTTGCTCAATAGCCTCCTTAACAATTTGAGTAGAGGCACGAGTTATACCTTGATATCTTTGACAGTGATCATCGGCACATATATCGAATTTTACATGATCTTCTCTGTCATACCATTTTACAAGCTCTCCCTCCAATTCTTCCATAGCACTATATTGTACAACAGAACCTTTAATTTCTCTATTTTTCTCTATTTGAGCAAGTAGCCATGAGCGTGAGATAACAGCATGTGCTTTAAGTAATTCCAAAGATGCCGTAGCACTCATCTCAGAAGAGATTACAGAAGTTAAGTACTCTTCTACTCCCAAAACATTTACTGCAGTAAGCTTCTTATTTTCTATAATTACTTTCAGAGCACCTTTGAATATCAAATCTTCTTTACATTCCCAGTGAAAATTAATCCCAATTGTAACACCTTTTAATTCAAAAGAAGCTTCTCTCTCATTTACTGGAAAAAACTCTATTATATGGTATAGCTTTCCGTTCCATAAAATCTGTTCATCTTTATAGGAGACAATTTGCTCTCCCGAAATCTCTTTTCCTTGGAACAAAAAAGGAGTGTTTAGAATAAAGAATATTTGAGGTTCAAACATTATACCTACATTAACTTTAGGCTCTTTCATCTTACAATACAGTTTTTATTCTATTAATAATCTCTCTATTCTCTTCTTTAGAAATACAAACCTCTCCTAGTACCTCCTTAATTAAAGCTGCATCTAGTTTGTTAAAATCTTTTTGTAGAGGAGTAATAAACACACCACCAAGATCTACCGAAGCAGGGCTCAACAAACAATTTGAATGGTCTAAAGCAAAATAGTGAGACGGCCTATGTTTTCTCCTTATATATAACAAAATAGTATATAGCCCATTATGATACCAGCAAAGGATATTGAGCATTGGTTCTACATCTCCTTCTTTTACTGGTAATATTGCAAGAATCTTTTCGAATAATTCATTTGCTATATCACTCTTTTTAGATTCAACTGCAAGCAACCCGTTAAAAACAGTATTGACCGACCAAACTCTAGCGTGTGCATTATTTAGCAGATCTTCTCCCTCCAACTTGGAAATCTCTTGTTCAATGGGTAAAAAACCCCTATTGCCAGCCTGAAAATGGAAATGATCAGGAGCAGAAGCCCCACACTTAGGTCCATTATAAAATAAAGTATATTGTGGAAGCTCTTTTGCTAAAGCAAGCATTGCTCCTATTTTACCACGAATAAGCTGATCTCTATGAGATAGCAAAGAGATGGTTAGGTGCTTGGGAAAAATAGGGAATGGATTAATAAGCACTGTGAATAAATTATCTTTATTATAGACAAAATCAATCCCTTTTTGCACCTGGGGTCTATTCTCTTTACACAAAAAACATTTTCTTTCCTGAATAGACTTTGCATCTACCTTAGCAGAAGAAGAGAGTATCCTAGCTGGGTTAAATTGCACCTTAAAAGGGAATCCATCTACATCTATCTCTTTAATCAAAACATTTTCTAGCTCTTTATAATTAGATGCAGCTTGCTCCCAGGATGCAAGCTGCTCTTGGAAAAAAGAATTTAAACTCTGTAAATTTAAAGGCATTTCAATTCTATAGTTTCTACTCTTAAAATCATTACTTCGCTCTATTGTTTAAGGCAATTCTTGCCATGAGCTCCCATGTACGAATTCTATCTTTATAACTATTATTGTCGTTAGTTTTTACAATATCTAACGAGGCATCGGAGTTGCCTTCCCAGCGCCGGCAATGATAAAGAACGTCATAAATTCTACCAATTTGATACTCTCTAGAAATATTAAGACCTAGAGCGTAATCTTCTCCATAACTTGTGTTAGGCACTTTTACATCTCTTAACACAGGTGTATAAAACGCACGTGGTGCTCCTAGCCCATTAATTCTTAGAGCATTGTTCCTACCATTATCTGGGGTCCACTCTATATGATCAATAATCCCTGGTGCAATCATTTCCATATTGAAGTTAGTCATCATATATGTACCAACTACCATAGCGCAATTCTGTCTGTAAAAAGCGTCTACAATTTTTTGCACTGTATTTTGATCACTATAAATATCATCGCTATCTAATTGAATAGCAAACTTACCACATTTAGGATGATGAGCACCCATATTCCAGCAACCGCCTATTCCTAAATCTCTCCTCTCTGGAACAACATGTATAAGCCTTGGGTCCAAAGCGTATTTCTCAATCAGTTCAAATGTTCCATCTGTAGAGTGATTATCTACAATTATAAGGTTAAACTTAAATGAAGTTTTTTGTATTAAAACAGATTCTATAGCATCTTCTATAGTCGTAATTCTATTGTAAACAGGAATTATAACAGAAGCTTCAAATTCAAAATTTCCTTTATTAAACTCAATCGTTTTAAATTTAGGCTCAAGATAACCACCTATCTCTTTCAAATGTGCTGTACAAGCATGTTCCATCTCAATTTGAACTGCACGGTTTTTAGGATCTACATAGTCAAATATTTTCTCTCCAGATTTGCGAGTATCTTGCTCTATCTCTGTATATAAAAACTCGTTAATATGTACTAATTCCCCTTTTTGAGAAACTTTAAGGCGTAAATCATAAATTCCAGCATAGAGGTAATTACTATCCATTAAAGCAACAGCATCTTTAAGTGCTTTCGAATTGTAAAATAATAGAGAACCAAAATTGAAATCGTCACGAAGGCTCCCTTTTTGATATGCAATAACAGGAGCTTGTTTTTTCATACCCTCGGCAATTAAAAAATGATTGGCATATGCCATTGCTGCACAAGTATCATCGGCAATTTTAGAGATCCTTTCCAATGCATACATACCTAAATTTAAAGTAGACTCCTTAGTGTAAACCAAACTATATTTCTCATTCGCAAGAGTGGCTATTTTTTTTAATGTGGCAGTGCTTTGTAATGAATCAATAAGAATTATCTCACAATTCTCTAAAAATATAGAATTATCATTGGTAGATAGCAAGTATATTTTATTTACCAAAGGATTATTTTTTAGATCATTAATTGTCTTTTCTACTTGAGCTTTACTCTGGTAAAGGATAAAGCAGTTCACACATTTTATAATATTTTTCACCTTTTTTAAATTAAGCTACTAAGATATTTAAACCTAGGCAATCGAGCAATTAAACAGCTAAAAATCGATATATTGAGATAAAAGGTGTACATTCGCCGTTCGCAAAAAAAATGAAATGCAGCGATACGACTACCTAATAGCAGGAAGCGGGCTAGCTGGGCTTTATACAGCTTTCAGAGCTTCTCGGTATGGATCTGTGGCAATTATTACTAAAAGTAAAATTACAGACAGCAACACCTTTTATGCACAGGGAGGTATAGCATCTGTTACCAATGAAGATGACAAACCAGAATTTCACTTCAATGATACCATATTGGCAGGCAGAGAGTTATGTGATACTTCTGCCGTCAATATTTTAGTAAACGAAGGGCCAGATAGAATCAAAGAGCTCATACTAGAAGGAATGAACTTCGATAAATCGGGGGGACAACTAGCCTTAGGCCTTGAAGGAGGTCATCATAAAAGAAGGGTGCTTCATGCTGGAGGAGATATCACTGGCAGAAAAATAACTGAATTCATGATCGAAAAAATTCGATCACATAGTAATATCACTCTTTTCGAAAATCACCAAGCTCTACAAATTGTAACAGCCAAAGGCCAATGCCAAGGGCTACGTGTTTGGAACTTCGAAACCTCTAAAGAGGAGTTTTTTGAAGGTAATCATACAATTTTTGCTCTAGGAGGAGCCTCGGCAATATACCATAGAACCACAAATCCTAAAACAACAGTTGGAGAGGGAGTAGCTCTTTGTTTCGAAGCAGGATGCCGAGTATCAGATATGGAGTTTATCCAGTTTCATCCTACCACTTTGCATACAAAAGAAAATAACTCATATCTTATTAGCGAAGCAGTTCGTGGAGAGGGAGCTTATTTGATTAACGAAAAAGGGGAACGGTTTATGACCGCAATTCACCCACTTGCCGAATTAGCACCCAGAGATGTAGTTGCCAAAGCTATCTTTAACCAAAAAGAGGTACATCTCTCTCTTTCTCACCTAGATCCCGAGAGAATAAAAAGTCGCTTCCCCAATATTTTCAAAACATGCAGTGATTTGGGAATAGATATGACAAATAAGATCCCAATTGCACCTGCTGCACACTATATGGTAGGTGGAGTTAAAACAGATTTGAATGGCCAAACAGATATTGAGGGTCTATATGCTTGTGGCGAAATAGCCTCTACCGGTATTATGGGAGCCAATAGGCTAGCATCCAACTCTCTTGCCGAGTGTCTTGTTTTTGGCTATCGTACTATTGAACATACTATTCGTAAAAAAAGTAATACTCTTCAAAAGGGTGCTAGAACTACCCCATCTCCTATTTTTTACTTCAATCCTAAAAATGAGCATTTCTTTCTCTCTTCTAAGGAGAAGATTTCGCAAATAATGACTCACTATGCAGGAATAGTTCGAAACCAAGAAGGCCTTTCACAGGGTTTGAACCAACTGAACCAAATTGAAGAAGAACTGAGTAAGCTACAAGATATTCCGCTAGGTTCAAAAGAGCATACATCTACTAAAAGAGAATATTACTTAAGCGCAACCCATAAACTAATAACAGTTGCCAAACTCATAATAAAAGGAGCTATCTTCCGTGAGGAGAGCCGTGGTGGACACTACAGAGACGATTTTCCATTAGAAGAAAACAATCAACTTTACCACACTATTCAACAAAAAGAACAAGAAATAAATAAAGAGATAATTATGTCTGTAAATAATTTAATAGAGAAACTTATTGAGCTTGCAATTGAAGAAGATACAGGAGCAGGAGATGTTACTACAAACTCACTTATACCAGTTGATTCTAAAGCAACCGCCACACTAACAATGAAGGCAAGTGGTGTAATATCTGGAATAGAAATAATAAGAAAAGTTTTTGAACATTTCGATAGTGAGATTGTCTTTGAATCATATGTTAGAGAAGGAGATAAAGTAAACAAAGGAGATGTTATTTTAAAGATTAAAGGTAGCTACAGAGCTCTTCTTACCGGAGAAAGAACGGCTCTTAATATACTTCAAAGAATGAGTGGCATAGCTACGGCAACAGCAACTTATGTAAAAGAACTTGAGGGGTCAAACACTAAGTTATTAGATACACGTAAAACTGCACCCGGAATGAGAGTTCTAGATAAAATGGCAGTTTTGGCAGGAGGTGGAAAAAATCACCGAGTTGGACTTTATGACATGGCACTAATAAAAGACAATCATATTAAAGTTGCAGGAACTATCTCCAAAGCTGTAGAGCAAGTGAGAAAAAATGTAGGAAGCAAAATTAAAATTGAAGTAGAAGTTACCAATCTCCAAGAGGTAAAAGAGGCATTAGAAAGCAGAGCACACATTATAATGTTGGACAATATGGACAACAAAACTATGAAAGAGGCAGTTATATTAATAGGAAACAGAGCCGAGACAGAGGCCTCAGGCAATATGTCGCTAGAGAGAATAAGAGAGGTCGCTTTAACAGGGGTAGATTACATAAGCGTAGGCGCTTTAACTCATTCAGTTACCGCTTTAGATATAAGCATGAACATTTCAAATTAACAGTAAGATGGATAAAAAAAATATAGTAAAGGAGATAAATAAGTTAAGAAAAGAAAAAAATGTAATTATACTCGCACATTACTATGTAGACCCCCAAGTGCAAGATATTGCAGATTACATAGGAGATTCTTTAGGTCTCTCACAAATGGCTGCCTCTACCGATGCACAAACTATCTTGTTTTGCGGAGTTAAATTTATGGCCGAAACAGCGTCTATTATTTCTCCTTCAAAAAAAGTTCTTATTCCCGATATTACTGCAGGCTGTTCTCTTGCCGAAAGTATTAGCCCTAAAAATATAATTGAGTGGAGAGAGAAAAACCCCGACGGTGTTGTTGTTTCATATGTGAATACAACTGCACAGGTGAAAGCAGAGACAGATATTTGCTGCACATCGGCAAATGCAGCTAAAGTAATTATGAGTATTCCAAGTCATAAAAAAATACTTTTTGGGCCCGATAAAAACCTTGCCAACTACATTAAATTACTAACAAATAGAGATATAGATATTTGGGATGGAGATTGCGTTGTTCACGAAGATTTTACAACTCAACTTGTAGAAAAACTAATTGAAAAATACCCCGACGCCGATATACTTATTCATCCAGAGAGCAAATGCTCACACGATCCTATTATTTACAAACGAGAAAACGCATATGTACTCTCTACATCAGGAATGATCAAAAGAGCTGGAAGTTCCAATGCTAAAAACTTCATTATAGTAACAGAACCTGGGGTTATTCATCAGATGGAGCTTATGTTCCCCGATAAAAACTTTATTTCAGTAGATAGTAAAAACGAATGTACACAAATGAGGAAAGTTACTTTAGAAAAAGTTTTATGGTCTCTACAAAATGATAGTTACCAAGTTCAGGTTCCAGAAGAAATAAGAGAAAAGGCTTATCCTTGTATAGAAAAAATGTTAGAGATTATTGATTAAGATAGCACGTTTAACTCTAAAAGCAGTCGAAGTTTCAAAAAAAAAGCCGTCTTTAATAAAGACGGCTTTTTTAGTGGAGAATATCGGAGTCGAACCGATGACCCCTTGCTTGCAAGGCAAGTGCTCTAGCCAACTGAGCTAATTCCCCGTTTAAGCGAGCGCAAAGATAGTATTAAATTGCAAAAGAAAAAGAGCGAAGCAAAAAAATAAGCAAAATAAATTAAAACGAAGCGTTAATTCCAATCTTCACGATAAATTATTAAAAGAACTTAAAGTAGTCCCGAGCGGAGTTGAACCGCTGACCCCTACATTATCAGTGTAGTGCTCTAACCAACTGAGCTACGGGACTGTT
>CAYIYT010000029.1:0-28347 GCA_964367735.1 uncultured Muribaculaceae bacterium | reverse complement strand
AATAAAAAGACCCCAGAATTTTCTGGGGTCTTTTTATTTATTAACCAAGTTAATATTTATAGATTGTTGGTTATAGTCCTATGTGATGGTAGTGCGGGCCAAATCTTTCGAATGCTGCTTTCTCTAAAGCTTCGCGGTGAGCTGGATGAGCTACACTTGTTATAAGGCGTGCTCTCTCTTGTAGAGATTTGCCATATAAATTTACTGCTCCATATTCAGTTACAAACCAGTGGATGTGATTTCTTGTTGTAACAACTCCTGCACCAAGAGTTAGAACTGGTGAAATTTTGGTGAGTCCTTTTTTGGTTACAGATGGCATTGCAATTATTGCTTTTCCACCTTGTGAAAGCGATGCTCCGTAAATAAAGTCTACTTGACCACCTACTCCAGAGTAATGTTTTGTTCCTATAGAATCGGCACATACTTGACCTGTTAGGTCTACTTGAAGGGCAGAGTTTATTGCAGTTACTTTTGGATTTTTAGCAATTATAAAAGGGTCGTTTGTATATGCAACATCTTGCATAAGTACCATTGGGTTATCGTCTATAAAATCATATACTTTTTTGGATCCCATAAGGAAGGTTGCTACCATTTTGCCTTTGTCAATTCCTTTATTAGCTCCATTGATAACTCCAGATTCTACTAGAGGTAAAACGCCATCGGCAAACATTTCTGTATGTATACCTAGGTTTTTATGACCGCCAAGTTGAGCTAAAACAGCATTTGGAATTGCTCCAATACCCATTTGAAGGTTTGCTCCATCTTCTATTAAAGCGGCGCAATTTTTTCCAATGGCAGTTTCCATTTCGTCTGGATCGGCAAAGTGAGCTGGTTCTAGTGGGGTGTTATCTTCTACAAAGATATCTATCATATGCAATGGAATCATAGCATCTCCCCATGCTCTTGGAACATTTTCGTTAACTACTGCAATAACATACTCGGCAGTTTCTATTGCTGCTAGTGTTGCATCTACAGATGTGCCTAACGAAACAAAACCGTGTCGGTCTGGAGTAGATACTTGCAACATTGCAACATTGCATGGTAGTGTGCCGCTTCTATATAATTTTTGAGTTTCGCTCAAAAAGATTGGAATATAATCGGCATAGCCTGCTTGAACGCTCTTGCGAACATTTCCTCCAACGAAAAATGCTTGGTGAAAGAATATACCTTCAAATTTTTGATCGGCATAAGGTGCATCTCCTTCGGTATGAAGGTGATGTATTCTTACATCTTTTAATTCACCATTTTCGCCTCTTTGCATAAGCGCATTAACAAGAATTTGTGGAGCACTTGCTACACTACTCAAGTGAATATGATCACCCGATTTTACTACCTTAACAGCTTCGTTAGCACTAACGAACTTTAGATTTTTGTGCATGATAATTAATTGATAATTAGTTATATTAATGTAATTTGATCCAAAAAACAATAGCTGCAAATCTATTAAAAATTTTTATCTTTGCATAATTTGAAATCTTCGAATGAATATTGTAACATTAACAAGTGACTGGAATAAAGGTGATTATTACATTGGTACTCTTAAAGGAGCGCTATATTCTTTAACTTTAGATTTACGAATTGTCGATATTACAAATTCTGTTCCGAGTTTCGATGTTTTGCAAGAAGTTTTTATTTTACGCTCTTCTTTTTTTCGTTTCCCCAAATCTACAATCCATTTGATGGGTGTAATGTGCGAACCTACGGCCGATAGCCCTATGGTTATTGTTTTTTCACAAGGGCATTATTTTATTGGTGTTAATGATGGTAGGTTCTCTTTGTTGCTAGATAGCCTCCCTTCTATCTGTTTCGAAATTCTTGAGTGGGAGGAGTTATTGTTTTCCTCTTTTTGTGCAATAGACTTTTTTACTCGGGGGGTAGATGTTATTATTAATAATAGATTCGAAAACTATACCAAAGCTTCGGCAATCAAAACAGAGTGCAAGTCGCAACTGGTTTGTAATTCCGATAATATTATAGGTAGAGTTATTTATACAGACTCTTTTGGAAATGCAATTACAAATATTGAGAAGAAGATGTTTGACTCAATTGTTGATGGGCGTGATTTTACAATTTTTGTTCAAGGGCCATATTTAAAAATTAATAAAATTTCTAAAGGATATTTTGGAAGTTATCCGGGTGAAATTATAGCTTTGTTTAATTCTTTGGGATATTTAGAGTTGGCTGTGAACCAAGGTAACATTACTACATTAGAGAACTTAACTACCTCTACAGAGGTTAGAATTAAGTTTCAATGAGATACAATACGAACAGATATATTATGAATAGAGATAAAGCGCTTAAAAGTTTTGAAAAGTTGTTGGATGTAATGGATAGGCTAAGGGAGGAGTGCCCTTGGGACCGCGAGCAAACCAATGAGTCTTTGCGTTCTTTAACAATTGAAGAGACTTACGAGTTGAGTGAAGCAATTTTAAACAAAGATAGTTTCAATATTAGTAAAGAGTTGGGAGACTTGCTTTTGCATATTGTTTTCTATGCGAAAATAGGTGAAGAAAAAGGAGAATTCGATATTTCTGTTGTTATGGATAGGCTTTGTGATAAGCTTATCTTTAGGCATCCTCATGTTTTTTCAACTACAGAGGTTTCTGGTACAGGAGAGGTTATCAAAAATTGGGAACAACTAAAAGGTAAAGAGAAAGATGGGAATAAATCTTTACTTTCTGGTGTACCTGCTTCTATGCCCTCTTTGGTGAAAGCCTATCGTATACAGGATAAGGCAAGGGCTGTAGGCTTCGATTGGGAAGAGAAAGAACAAGTTTGGGATAAAGTAAAAGAGGAGCTTTTCGAGTTTGAAGAGGAGCTTAAAATTGCAAAGGGTATCCATGCTAAAGCTGTAGAACAAGAGTTTGGAGACTTACTATTTTCTTTGGTTAATGTTGCTAGGTTATATGATATAGATCCAGACAGTGCTCTTGAGATGACAAATAAAAAGTTCATTAAACGATTCAATTATTTAGAGAAAAAAGTGAAAGAGAGTGGTAGAATACTTAAAGAGCTCTCTTTAGAACAGATGGATATACTTTGGAACGAGGCCAAAAAATTGTAATGATAATGGAGCCAAATTATAAAGTGCCTGAGTGGCAGAGTAGGAGTGAATTATTACTAGGTAGTGAGGTTTTAAAATATTTAGCAGCAACAACAGTTGCTGTTATTGGTTTGGGTGGTGTTGGTGCTTATGCAGCCGAGATGATTGCTCGGGCTGGTGTTGGAAATATTGTAATTTTAGATTCCGATGTTATTAGTATTACTAATAAAAACCGCCAATTGCTTGCTTTAGATAGTAATATGAATCAATCAAAATCTCTTTTAATGGAAGTTCGTCTAAGAGATATTAATCCAAATATAACAGTTAACAGGATTGAAGCATATCTTAAAGAAGATAATGTAGCTGAGCTTTTAGATGGGTTTAATTTAGATTATCTTATAGATGCAATTGATACTCTTTCTCCTAAAATAGCTTTGATACAATATGCTGTTGCCAATAGTATCCCATTAGTTAGTTCTATGGGTGCGGGTGCTAAAATGGATGCAACCAAGATAAAGGTTAAAGATCTTTCTAAATCTTTTAACTGCCCCTTGGCTTTTATGTTAAGAAAAAGATTACGCAAATTTGGTATTTCTAAAGGTTTTAAAGTGGTTTTCTCGGAAGAACTTCCAAATAATGATGCTATTATAGCTGTAGAAGAACAAAATAAAAAATCACAGGCAGGGACCATCTCCTATATGCCAGCTGTTTTTGGTTGTATAGCTGCCCAAACAGCTCTAGAATATCTAATAGATAAAGCTCATAATTAGTAGGAGTTGGGCTTTGATTTTTTTGTATATTTGCAAATAAATATAAGTAAAATTGTGATTGCCAATGGGATTTAAAATACGAGAAGTTATAACCTCAGCCGAAATTAAAAGGTTTATAAAATTCCCTCATAAGCTCTATAAATCGAACAAACAATATGTTCCAGTTCTTGATTCCGATGAGTTTAAAGCACTCACCGCTAGTCCTTCTCTAGAATATTGTAAGATTAAAATGTGGGTGGCCCTATCAGATAAAAATGAGATAGTGGGCAGGATAGCAGGTATTTATAACCCTCGCTCCAACGATATTCATAATGAAAAAAGAGTTCGTTTTGGTTGGTTCGATTTTATTGAAGATAAAGAACTTGCATTGGCTTTACTGCAAATGGTTTCCGATTGGGGTAAGGAACTTGGAATGACTCAAATGCATGGTCCTTTGGGATATAATACTTGGAGCCGCCAAGGAATGCTTATAGAGGGGTTTGAGAATATTCCACCAATAAACTGTCTATATAATTACTCTTATTATCCTAGAATAATGGAGGAGTTGGGAATTGGCAAGCAAGTAGATTGGGTACAAATTAAGATAGAGTCAAATGTTGGTGTACCAGAAAGACTTAAGCGAATTAACCAAATTTTAATGGATAGATATAAGCTAAGAATTATTAATATAGAAGAGATGAAGAAGCAACCTAAACTTATAGAGGGTTTCTTTGAGAGTTATAATGAGAGCTTTAAAAATATTGATAATTTTATTCCTTTAAACAAAAGTGAAATAGAACAAATTGTAAAAGAATATTTTCCAAAATTAAAGGAAGAACTTACCTCTATCATTGTAGATGAAGATGATACTATTGCTGCTTTTGGTGTCTGTTTCCCAAGTTTGTCAAAATCTTTTCAAAAGGCAGGCGGTAAGCTTTTCCCATTTGGGATGTTTCACATAATGAAAGAGTTTAAAAACTATGAAACCATAGATCTTATGCTTATTGGTGCGGCTCCTAAATGGCACAACAAGGGTTTATCTTCTATTTATCATACCCATCTTACTTCAAATTTAGAAAATGGACGCATTAGATACGCTATATCCAACCCACAAGCCGAGAATAATTCGGCTTCCAAAGTTTGGAATGATTATGGGCACGAGCCCTATATGAAAAGAAGGTGTTATATTACAAATATTGAATAATTATGTTGATGAGTGATGTTTGTTCTTTAGTAGAAGGAACTGTTATATGTGGAGATATGAGGCTTGAAGATAAGGTCGAATATGCATTTTCTTCTGATTTAATGAGTGATGTTCTCACTATTAAAAAAGATCATTTTTTGCTTATTACTGGGTTATCCAATGCTCAATCTATTAGAACTGCCGAGATGTCGGATGCTCCTTATCTAATTTTATGCCGAGGAAAAGCGGTTTCTCTAGATATGATTGAATTGGCAAGAGAGAATAATATTCTTATTATATCTTCGCCCTTTTCTATGTTTAAATGTTCTGGACTACTATTTAATGCTGGGCTAAAACCTGTTTATTGATATGCATTTTGAGTATAAAGTAGAAGGAGGAGACTTTACGATAGCAGGAGTTGCTTCGTCTCAAGTTAAAAAAAACCTCAAACAACTTGGGGTAGATTCTTCTATTATTAAACGCGTAGTAGTAGCATTATATGAGGCAGAAGTGAATGTTGTTGCCCATGCATATAGAGGAATTATTTATGTAGATATAAAGGGAGATGGAATAAAACTTAAGCTAGAAGACGAAGGCCCAGGTATTCCCGATGTAACACTTGCAATGACAAAAGGATTTTCTACTGCTTCTTCTGCTGTGAGAGAGATGGGTTTTGGAGCCGGAATGGGGTTGCCAAATATTAGCGATAATGCCGATTTATTTTCAATTGAGACTGTTGTGGGTAAAGGAACCACGTTACATATTGAAATAAAATTTCGCTAACTTTACTGAATGCATATTCAACCGATATATAATAGAGCGCTGGAAATTTCTAGCGATGTTTGTATTGGATGCTCTCATTGTATAAAGGTTTGCCCTACCGAAGCCTTGAGAGTAGACGGTGGCAAAGCTGGTATCCATGCCGATTGGTGCATAGATTGTGGTGAGTGTTACAGAGTATGTCCTACCAGAGCAATAAGTGTTAGAGACGACGATTTCAAACAAATTTTCAAATATAAACACCGTGTACTATTAGTACCTTCTGTCTTCTTTGCTCAATTCGAAGATTCCATAACTAGAAAAACTATATATGATATTATTGGTGAGCTTGGCTTAACCGAGGTTTGTGCTGTAGAGCAGAGTGTAGATACCCTTATTGAAGAGATCAATCTCTATGTTAAGGATGCCGAAAAACCTGTTATTTCGTCTTTTTGCCCAGCTGTTATAAGACTCATACAAGTGCGCTTTCCCGCTTTGGTAAACAATATTATGAGGCTTTTACCTCCAATAGAGATTACTGCACAGTATTATAAGAAACGTTACCAGAGAGAGGGCGTAGATGAGAGTGAATATGGAATATTTTATTTGACCCCTTGTATAGCAAAGATAGCCGCTGTGAAATCTCCTGTTGGGGGCTATACTTCGCCTATTACTGGTGTTATAAATATGGACTTCTTTTTTAACAAGGTTTATTTGGCATACAAGCAAAAAATGCCAATTACTGGAACTATCCGTATAAATGGCGCGATCTCTTCTAAAGGAGTGCTATTCCCAACTACTGGAGGAGAATCTAAACATATCCAAGGTAAAACTTTGGCTATAGATGGAATGAGAAATGTAATTGATTTTCTAGAAATGTTAGAGAATGAAGAGATTAAAGATGTAGATTTTCTAGAGATTAGGGCTTGCGATGAATCTTGTGCTGGTGGAATTCTCTCTTATAGAAATCGCTTTCTTACTGCTCAAACTTTAAGGGAATATGCGTCTCAAATGCCAGATTCCCATCACCTTATTCACGACTACAGGTATTATTGCTCGGCCATTGTGCACATGAATAAAATTGAGCCTAGATCTATGGTAAAATATGATAAGGATATAGATTCTGCAATTCAAAAGATGGAAAATGCTAGGCGGCTCAAAAAGCTTTTACCAGGAATAGATTGTGGTGCGTGCGGTGCTCCTAGTTGTGAAGCTCTAGCCGAGGATATTGTAAGGGAGCAGGCCCAAGTTTATGATTGTATTTTTATGAGAACAATCCTTGAAAAACAAGGAGAGATCTCTTTAGAAGGGGCAATCAAAATTATGGAAGGTATTTGGGGTTCAGAAAGGTTCAAAAACGAAAAATAATTGATTTTATATATGAAACTACAGGAAATATCAGAAAAATTAAATCTCAAAGTCTTCTCTTGTGAGACAAAATTAGACACAGAGGTAACAGGGGGCTACTCTTCCGATCTATTGTCGGATGTTATGGGGTATTCCCAAGAGGGGCAGTTGTGGATTACTTTGCAAACGCACAAAAACATTATGGGAGTTGCTTCACTCAAAGATTTGGCAGGAATAATATTGGTTAAAGGATTTATTCCCGATGCCGATACTATTTTACTCTCTAAAGCCGAGGAAATTCCAATTTTAGGAACAGATTTGGATGCATTTGAGCTATGTGGTAGGCTCTATAATCTTCTTAAGTGAGGGCCGACCTTCATATTCACACTGTTTTATCGCCTTGTGGAGATATAGAAATGTCTCCTGTTGCTATTATTAATAAAGCGAAAGAAAAATTACTGGACATAATTGGAATTACAGATCATAACTCTACCCTAATGGCTCCTATAATTAAAGAAATTGGAGAGAGAAATGGTCTTTTTGTTTTGTGCGGTGCCGAGATTACAACTCGTGAAGAGGTTCACGCACTCGCGTTTGTAGATGGTAATAATAATCTCTCTCTTTTGCAGGAGTATCTTAATAGATATCTTTTTAAAATTCCTAATAATCCCGATGTATTCGGTTATCAATTGGTTGTAAATGAAAATGAAGAAGTTGTTTATCAAGAAGAAAATCTTTTGATAGGAGCAATTGACCAAAGTATAGATGAGGTAGAACAGTTTGTTCACTCTTTGGGTGGTATATTTATTCCTGCCCATATAGATAAAAAAGCAAACTCACTGTTAAGTCAATTGGGGTTTTTACCAGCCGATTTAAATGTAGATGCCTTGGAGCTATCTGCTAGATCTGTTCCACAAGAATTCATTGGTAAAAATTCTTATCTTTCTAATCGTAATTTTATTTGCTCTTCCGATGCTCACTATATAGATGATATTGGCAAATGTTATACAATGCTAGATATTAAGAATATTTCGTTTAACTCTATAAAAGAGTCAATTAACAGGTGTGGTATTGGCAATTTGATTTATCTTTAGAAATGTTGTATTTTAATAATCTGTAATTTAATTTTATTGTGAACGATTTGTCTCTGCATATAATAGATGTAATACAGAATTCGCTTTCGGCTGGGGCGTCTATTATAAAACTTACTATAGGTGAGAAAGTATCTCAAAATCTTCTGTTTATAGAGATTGTAGATAATGGCAAGGGAATGACCCAAGAGCAGGTAGATAGTTTAGATAACCCTTTCTTTACTTCACGTACAACTAGGCGTGTTGGTATGGGCATTCCTCTATTCAGAGACTCTGCTATCCAGAGTGGAGGTGCTTTGGTTGTTACCTCGCAGGTTGGGAAAGGAACTACTGTTACTGCTACATTTGAGCTTGATAATATAGACTGTCCTCCTTTGGGAGATATAGGAAATTCTTTTATTCTTATGGTCTCGGCAAATCCAAATATTGAATTTCTGTTTAGATATGTTTTTGAAGAGAATGAATATCTGTTCGACACGGTAGAGATTAAAGAGGTTTTAGATGGTCTGCCAATAAATGAACCGTCTGTAATAAGAACACTCACCAGTATGGTAAATACTAATATAGAAGAGTTAAAGGTAGACGGTAATAATGAAGATTTATAAAAGAAAGTAGTTATGAGTAGAATGAAAATGAATATTGTAATGCTTACTGGTGCTGGAGTTAGTGCCGATAGTGGAGTTGAGACTTTTCGTGATTCAGATGGTTTGTGGGCAAAACATAGTGTAGAAGATGTGTGTACTCCACAAGCGTTAGAGAGGAATCCAGAATTAGTCCTTAGTTTTTATAATGAGCGAAGAAGGCAGTTAAAGAGAGTTGAACCAAATGCAGGTCATTTAGCAGCAGCACAATTAGAGGAATATTTTCACGTAGATATTATAACTCAAAATGTAGATAATTTACATGAAAGAGCTGGTTCTACTAATGTTATGCACCTTCATGGAGAGCTAACTAAATGTAGGAGTATGAAGGATCCTTCTTATGTTTGTGATACTGATGGAGATGTGAATATTGGAGATTTGTGCCCAATGGGAGGCCAATTGAGACCCCATATTGTGTTTTTTGGAGAGCAAGTTCCAATGATGGAAGTGGCAACTCAAGTTATTAGTACTGCCAATATTGTTATAATTGCAGGAACTTCCTTGGCTGTATATCCTGCTTCGGGCTTGGTGAGATATGCTCCAAAAGATGCAAAAATTTATGTTTTAGACCCGGCAGCTGTAGAAATTGGTGGTATGAATGTAACTTATATAAGAGAAAGATTTGCCCTAGCTATGCCTAAATTACTAGAATCTTTAATTGAATTATATAGTTAAACATGCTATTAATTAAAATTATTTCTTCATTTGTTATAAAATATCTACTTTTAGGGGATAATCTAGAGATAAACTAAACCAAACTATAATAAGTATGAATAAAATCAAATCCCTAGACGATTTGCGCAAAATGAAGCAGGAGCTCGAACGCGGAATGAATATCCGTGAGAAGAGTAATTCTCCTGAATCTATTGTACAAATACGGGTGGCAATGGCTACTTGTGGTATTGCTGCCGGAGCTAGAACGGTAATGAATGCACTTATTGAGAAGATAGAGAAGGATAAGATTCCTGCTGTAGTAACTCAAGGTGGGTGTATGGGCTATTGTTACGCAGAACCTACAATTGAAGTAAAGGTACCCGGCAAAGATCCGGTTGTTTTTGGCAATGTAGATGCAAAAGTGGCTGCCGAAATCATTGATAAGTATATTCTTAAAGGAGAACTTATAGATGGTATCATTCCAACTAATTATGAGACAATTAATGAGCAAAAGTAGAGTTTATGGCACATTATAAAATGCATTTGCTGGTTTGTGGGGGTACGGGATGCCGGGCTTCGCAAAGCGAAGAGATTGTAAAAACTCTCAACGCAGAAATTAAAAATTTGGGACTTGAAAATGATGCACAGGTTGTAACAACAGGATGCTTCGGTTTTTGTGAAAAAGGACCAATTGTTAAAATTATTCCCGACAATACGTTTTACACTCAGGTACAGTTGGAAGATTGCGCCGAGATTGTAAGAGAACATGTTTTAAAGGGTAGAAAAGTAAGTAGGCTTCTTTATGAAGATCCCGAAACTAAAAAGCACATAGAAGACTCTAAGCATATGGGCTTTTATAGAAAGCAGCTTAGAATTGCGTTAAGAAATTGCGGGTTCATAGATCCCGAAAATATTAATGAATACATTGCTCGCGATGGATATGCAGCTATAGCTAAGATTTTAGGAGAAATGTCTCCAGCAGAAGCTATAGATCTACTTAAGAAATCGGGATTACGTGGGCGTGGTGGTGGAGGATTCCCTACAGGGCTTAAATGGGAAATTGCTTCAAAACAGGCTGCAGATCAAAAATATGTGGTTTGTAACGCCGATGAGGGAGACCCGGGTGCATTTATGGACCGCTCAATTCTTGAGGGAGACCCTCACTCTGTTATTGAGGCAATGGCAATTTGTGGATACTGTATAGGTGCTACAAAAGGCTTAGTCTATATTCGCGCAGAGTATCCATTGGCAATTAAGCGTTTGCAAACTGCTATTAAGCAGGCTAGAGAATTTGGATTATTGGGAGATGATATTATGGGTACTGGGCTTAATTTCGATATTGAATTGAAATTTGGTGCAGGTGCTTTCGTTTGCGGAGAAGAGACTGCTCTTATCCACTCTATGGAAGGTAACAGAGGGGAACCTACTGTTAAACCACCTTTCCCAGCAGAGAAAGGCTATTTAGGAAAACCTACAAATGTAAATAACGTAGAGACTCTTGCCAATATCCCTGTTATATTTACTAAAGGTTCCGATTGGTTCTCAAAAATTGGTACAGAAAAATCTAAGGGGACAAAAGTTTTTGCTCTTGCTGGTAAAATTAATAATGTTGGTCTTATAGAAGTTCCAATGGGGATAACTTTAAGAGAGATTATTTTTGAAATTGGAGGGGGTATCAAAAATGGTAAAAAATTCAAGGCTGTTCAAACAGGTGGCCCTTCGGGAGGTTGCCTTACCGAGAAACACTTAGATACGCCTATAGATTTTGACAATCTAATAGCTGCAGGCTCAATGATGGGTTCTGGGGGTATGATTGTTTTGGACGAAGATGACTGCATGGTTGCTATTGCAAAATTCTATTTAGAATTTACTGTAGAAGAGTCTTGTGGTAAATGTTCTCCTTGCCGTATAGGTAATAAGAGATTACACGAAATCCTAGAAAAGATTTGTGCAGGAAAAGGTACCGAAGAAGATCTTGATTATTTGCAAAACTTGAGTAGAGTAATTAAAGATACAGCTCTTTGTGGCTTGGGCCAAACCTCTCCTAACCCGGTACTTTCAACTTTAGAACATTTCTATGACGAATATCTTGCTCACGTAAGAGAGAGAGTTTGTGTTGCTGGTAGTTGCAAGGCTCTTAAGCTTTATACAATTATTGCAGACAAATGTACAGGATGTACTGCGTGCACTAGAGCTTGTCCTGTAGGTGCAATCACCGGAGAAAAACGTCAACCGCACGTAATTGATGTAGATAAATGTATCAGATGCGGAGCTTGTTTCGACAAGTGTAAATTTTCAGCTATTCATGTTCAATAATCCACTTCTATGGAAAAGATAAAGTTAACTATAGATAATATAGAGGTAGAAGTAGATAAAGGTACTACTATCTACAAAGCTGCAAAGAAAATAGGAATTGATATACCTGTTCTTTGTTATATGAACCTAGAACACTTAAACATAGAAAACCGCCCAGGTGGTTGCCGTGTTTGTGTTGTAGAGGTAGAGGGTCGAAGAAATTTAGCTCCCTCATGTTCTACTGATTGTATGCCTGGTATGGTTGTTAAAACCCATACTATTAGAGTTCTAAACGCGCGTAAAACAGTGCTTGAACTTATACTTTCAGACCACCCTGCTTCATGTCTTACTTGTTCTACATCTGGGCAGTGCGATCTTCAAGAATTAGCACAGAAAATGGGTATAAGGGAGATTCATGCTGTAGAGAATGCAATGGTTTCTACTTATAGAAAAGATGCTTCTCCTGCCCTTAGCAGAGACATGGATAAATGTATTATGTGCCGCCGTTGCGAAACAATTTGTAATGATGTTCAAACTGTAGGTGCCTTAAGTGCTGTAAACAGAGGTTTTATGTCTGTTGTTGCTACCGCTTTTGAGCAAGATTTAGTAGATTCATCTTGTACTTTTTGTGGACAATGTGTGGCTGTTTGTCCTACAGGAGCTCTAACTCCATTTGACGACACCAATAAAATCATTCGTGCGCTTAACGATCCTAAGAAAACTGTTATTGTACAAACTGCTCCTGCTGTAAGAGCTGCTTTGGGAGAAGAATTTGGTTTACCAGCAGGTACTCTGGTTACTGGTAAAATGGTAGCTGCTCTTCGTGCTTTAGGATTTGATAAAGTATTTGATACCGATTTTGCTGCAGACCTTACTATAATGGAAGAGGGTACAGAATTACTCAATCGTATATCAAAATTTCTTGCTGGGGATAAAGATGTTAAACTTCCAATTCTAACCTCTTGCTGCCCTGCATGGGTAAATTTCTTTGAACATTTTTATTCAGATATGTTAGATATTCCTTCTACTGCTCGTTCTCCTCAACAGATGTTCGGTGCTATAGCAAAGACCTATCTTGCAGATCAAATGAAAGTTAAAAGAGAAGATTTAGTTGTAGTTTCTGTGATGCCTTGTCTAGCAAAGAAATTTGAGTGCGAACGTGAAGAATTTGCAGTAGAGGGTAATCCAGATGTAGACTTTTCAATTTCTACTAGAGAACTTGCCCGATTAATTAAAGCTGCAAATATTAACTTCAATAACCTTCCAGATGAAAATTACGACAATCCTATGGGTGAATCTACGGGTGCTGCCGTTATTTTTGGTGTTACAGGTGGTGTGATTGAAGCTGCATGTAGAACTGCTTATGAACTCTTTACTGGTAAGAAATTAGAAAAGATAGATTTTGTAGAACTTAGAGGCATAGAGGGTATTCGTACTGCTACTATAGATTTTGATGGAACTCCTATAAACATTGGTATAGCTCATCAGCTAGGTAATGCAAGGAAACTTTTAGATGGAATTCGTGCAGGAATGTATAATTTTCATGCTATAGAGATTATGGCTTGCCCTGGTGGTTGTATTGGCGGAGCTGGTCAACCTTTGCATCATGGCGATTCTAATATTTTAAAAGCTCGTTATGAGGCAATTTACAGAGAAGATGCTAAGAAGCCAATCCGTAAATCTCACGAGAATCCTTATATAGTTAAGCTTTACGAAGAGTTCTTAGGACATCCTATGAGTGAAAAGGCGCATCATTTGCTCCATACACACTATTTTGAGAAACACAAACAATAGATGGTTATGAGTACAAGTACATTCAAATTACAAGATTGTCATATAAAAACGATTAATGATATTTGCGATTCGTTCAATAACGATGCGGGCGAATTGATTAGTATTTTGCATAAAGCACAAGGTGAGTTTGGTTATTTACCAGAAGATGTGCAAAGAGAAATTGCAAAAAAACTTAATATCTCTATAGCCAAAGTTTATGGCGTTGTAACCTTCTATTCTTTCTTTACAATGACTCCTAAAGGGCGTCATGCGATATCTGTCTGTATGGGTACCGCATGTTATGTTCGTGGTGCCGAAAAGATAGTAGATGAGTTTAAAGAGCAATTGGGAATTAAAGTAGGAGGAGTTACCCCAGATGGTAAGTTCTCTTTAGATTGCTTGCGCTGTGTTGGTGCATGCGGCTTAGCTCCTGTAGTTCTTATTGGAGAGAAAGTTTATGGACGTGTAGAAGTACACCAAGTAAAAGAGATTCTTGCAACCTTTCAAGACTAATCTAGTTTAAATAAAAAAGAGCGATCAATATTGATCGCTCTTTTTTTTAATTACTAAAATTATAACCTATTGGCCTAACTTGCTTTCCACTTGTTCTTTAGGAATTTTCTTAGTACAGAAGAACCAGTCATAGCAGGTAACTCCTTCTTCGCTTCCGTCCATACGATCTTTTGCTACTCCACATGAGCCAGCGGTTGGAACGATAACATCGTCTCCTGGGCGCCAGTCTGCTGGTAGTGCTACTTTAAAGTTATCGGCAGTTTGAAGTGCAATAAGAACTCTTTTAAGTTCGTCAAAGTTTCTACCAATCTCTAGTGGGTAGTAAATAATAGTACGTATAATTCCTTTAGGGTCTATAAAGAAGACTGCTCTAACTGCTTTTGTCGAGCTTTGGCCAGGTTGAATCATGCCATATTTATTGGCAACGTTCATGGTTATGTCTTCTATAAGAGGGAATTTTACCTCTATGTTTTTCATTCCTTTATACTCAATTTTATCTTTGATGGTACGAAGCCATGCAATGTGGCTATATAGACCATCTACAGAGAGCCCTACAAGTTCTGTGTTGAGCTTTTTAAAATCGTCTGCCATTGAAGCAAAGGTCATGAATTCCGATGTGCAAACAGGAGTGAAATCTGCTGGGTGGCTAAATAGCACAACCCATTTTCCTGAGTAATCTCCAGGGAAATTTATATCTCCTTGAGTAGTGATGGCTTTGAATTCGGGGGCTTTTTCGCCTATTCTAGGCATTGATGTAACTTGTCCTTCCATAATCTTAATTATTAATAGGTTTTATATATTTATATGTTATTTGATTCTTTTTTTGTGAACACTTAACTAATTACTTTAAAAAGCATACTCTTAATACAATTAGTTATGGTCTTTTGTTCATTATTCTCTCTCATTTATAATACAAAAGTAGAACTATTCGACTCATAAATCAAATAGATGAATATAATAGAATCATAGATTTTAACTATAATGTTAGCTGATTTGTCAATATCACTCTTATTTACTCGAGCATATTTTGTAGAAGAGATTGTTTGAGAACCGTTATCTTATTCCTTTCGGCTCTAATGGCACCCTCTTGTTGAATAGATGCTAATGTACGGGCTAGTGCGGGCCTAGATACTCCAAAATATTTAGCCAATTCGGTTTGGTTTTTATCCATTATAAATGCATTAATGCTTGGGTCTATTAAATGGCATAAAGAGAGCTGCTCTAGAAGGTAATGGGCCAATTTGCCTTTTATTGTTTTTATTGTTAGTATTTGAAGTTTATGGGAAAGAAACTGGGTTATGTTTGAATTATAGGTAATATAGCGTTGCAGGAAAATGGCATCTTTTTGGAATAGTTTGATTACCTCTTCTTTAGGAATCATTATTATGGTTGCATCTTCAACTGCTGTAACATCTACAGGGAATGTATTGCTATGAGCAAATAGAAAGGCCGAGGCTAGGGGGCGAGGAGCTTTAACTACTTCTATAGTGAGTAGGCCTCCACTTTCTGTTATCATCTCTGTTTTGACAGTTCCTTTAATTAAGATACAAAGGTGTTTTAACTGATCGCCTTGGCGGGCTATAGTGGCACCTTTACTATAACTCTCTGTTTTGTACTGCATGTTTTGAAAAAGCTCCTTTAAGTTATTGGGAGAAATTGCGCTACATATAGGACATTTAGAGAGGTCTAATTTTTCTATCATCGATTTTGAGATGTTACTTTAATTTTATTTCAATTTTTAAAAATACTATTATTTATTGAGTGTAACAATTGTTACATATTTTAGCTTTCTAAAGAGATATTTTTGCATTGAAGAAATCAAATATTAATCTTTAATTAAATAGTTTTTTATGAGTAACATGTTTTGTTATCAGTGTCAAGAATCGGCAAAGAATACCGGCTGCACAGTGAGCGGCGTTTGTGGTAAAACCCCAGAAGTTGCAAATTTACAAGATCTTTTAATCTTTTTATGTAAAGGTATTTCTCATTTTTCGGTTCGCTTAAGAGAGATGGGTATAGAGAATGAAGAAGCCAATAAGTTTGTTACCGATTCTCTGTTTATGACAATTACCAATGCAAATTTCGATATAGATCGTTTTGTTAAAAGAATAAATGAGGGTATAGATTTAAGGGATTCTTTAAGCACTTTGTATGTTTCAAAAGGTGGAAAATTATCTGATATCTCTTTTGAAGGAGCCTTTTGGAGTTCTAGAGATGTAGCTGTAATGGAGAAAAAAGCAACAGAGGTTGGTGTTCTTGCTACAGAGAATGTAGATATTCGTTCTTTAAGAGAATTAACAGTATATGGATTGAAAGGGATGGCTGCCTATGCCGAGCATGCTTTTAATCTAGGTCATGAACAAGCCGATATTTATGCATTTATGCAGCAAGCATTGGTAGATGTAACTAACGATACTCTTACAGGCGACCAACTTACTGCCTTAGTAATTAAAACTGGCGAGTATGGTGTTAAGGTAATGGCATTATTGGACAAAGCCAATACCCAAGCCTATGGTAACCCAGAAATTACAAAAGTTAATATTGGTGTTAAAAACAATCCAGCAATTCTTATATCGGGTCATGATTTAAAAGATATGGAGGAGTTGCTTAAGCAAACAGGTGGAACAGGGGTAGATGTTTATACTCACTCAGAGATGTTGCCAGCCAATTATTATCCTGCATTTAAAAAATATAGCCACTTTGTTGGGAATTATGGTAATGCTTGGTGGAAGCAAACTCAAGAATTTGAGTCATTTAATGGACCTGTTATATTTACTACTAACTGTATTGTACCTCCAAAATCCAATGCAACTTATAATGATAGAATTTACACCACTGGCTCTTCTGGGTTCCCTGGATTTATCCATATAGCAGATAGAGTAGATGGTAAGGCTAAAGATTTTAGTGCAATTATTGAACATGCAAAAAAATGTGCAGCTCCTACAGAAATTGAAACTGGCGAAATTATTGGTGGATTTGCACATGCTCAGGTATTTGCACTTGCCGATAAAATTGTAGATGCAGTTAAAAGTGGTGCTATTAAAAAGTTTTTTGTAATGGCTGGCTGCGACGGCAGAATGAAGAGCCGTAATTATTATACTGAATTTGCCGAAGCATTGCCAAAAGATACAGTTATTCTTACTGCCGGTTGTGCAAAATACCGTTATAATAAACTGCCATTGGGCGATATTGGTGGTATACCAAGAGTATTGGATGCTGGCCAATGTAATGATTCATATTCACTTGTAGTAATTGCTCTGAAACTGAAAGAGATATTTAATGCAAATGATATAAATGATTTACCAATTGCCTACAATATTGCATGGTATGAGCAAAAGGCTGTTATTGTTTTATTGGCTCTGCTTTCGCTTGGAGTTAAAAAAATTCATTTAGGCCCAACACTCCCTGCTTTCTTATCGGAGAATGTTGTTAATGTGTTAGTTTCTAATTTTGGAATTGCTGGTATTACTAGTGTAGATGAAGATATGAAGTTGTTTCTGGATTAATATTTGATTTAGTAAAAATTCAAACAACTTTAAAAGAGCTTCTATATAGAGGCTCTTTTTTTTGTCGATTTTAATTATTAAGCGATTTTAACTACTTTTGCAACCAATTTGATTAAATATGAGTGATAATAAATTATTGTCAAAGCTTTCAGGTATTAAGGAGAAATTCGAAAAACTGTCGGAGCAAATTTCTGAGCCTTCGGTAATGTCGGATATGAAAAAGTACATCTCTTTAAATAGAGAATATAGGGAGTTAGAACCGTTGGTAGAGGCTGGAGAGAAATATAAAACCATGATGGGTAATCTTAGCTCAGCTAAAGATATGCTCATGGTAGAGAAGGACGATGAGATGAGAGAGATGGTTAAGGAAGAAATTGCACAATTGGAAGATGAGATACCTCTATTAGAAGATGAGATTAAGCTTTTGCTTATTCCTGCCGATCCTGAGGATCAAAAAAATGCTATTCTAGAGATAAGAGCAGGTGCGGGCGGAGACGAGGCTTCTATTTTTGCTGGAGATCTGTTTCGTATGTATTCAAAGTTTGCCGAGAAAAAAGGTTGGAAAATTGAAATAAATAGCCAAAATGAAGGTACTTCTGGGGGATTTAAAGAGCTTATTTGTAAGGTTTCTGGGAATGGTGTATATGGAGTCCTTAAATATGAGAGTGGTGTTCATCGCGTGCAGAGGGTTCCTCAGACCGAAACTCAGGGGCGTGTACACACCTCGGCAGCCTCTATTGTAGTTTTACCAGAGGCAGATGAGTTCGATATTGTACTTAATGTAAGTGATATTAGAAAAGATACATTTTGTTCTTCTGGGCCTGGTGGGCAATCGGTTAATACTACCTACTCGGCAATTAGATTGACACACGTGCCTACAGGTATAGTTGTGCAGTGCCAAGATGAAAAATCCCAAATTAAAAACTATGAGAGTGCATATTCAGAACTTAGGACAAGAATATATAAAATTGAATATGATAAATATCTAGATAAAATTTCGGCAAAAAGAAAGACTATGGTTTCTACAGGAGACCGTTCTGCCAAGATTCGTACTTATAATTACCCTCAATCTAGAGTTACAGATCATAGAATAAATTATAATATGCACAACCTTCCTATTTTTATGGATGGTGCACTGCAAGATGTTCTAGATCAATTACAAGTTGCAGAGAATGCAGAAAGGCTCAAAGAAAGTGGGCAATAAATTATTTTTATAGAAGTGAATTACAAAGAACTGTACAAAAATATTCTCAAGAAAAAGAGTTTCTTGTGTGTGGGCTTGGATACCGATCCTGCTCTTATTCCTGATTTTCTTAAAAATGAAGAGTACCCTTTGTTTGAGTTCAATAAGGCTATTATAGACGCCACAGTTTCCTATGTTGTGGCTTACAAACCAAATGTAGCTTTCTATGAGGCCGAGGGGCATAAAGGGTGGAAGCAGTTAGAGATGACTATTCAATATATTCGTAGTAAAGATCCTTCTGTTTTTATTATAGCCGATGCAAAACGTGGAGATATTGGCAATACAGCCCAGCGCTATGCTGTTGCATTCTTTAAAAACATGGATTGCGATGCTATAACTTTAGCTCCTTATATGGGCAAAGATTCAATAGCACCCTTCTTAAAATATGATAATCGTTGGGCTATAGTTCTTGCATTAACATCTAACCCTTCTGCCGAGGATTTTGAAACTTCGGCTCTTCTAGAAACTTCTTCTAATGGAGCTAATGAGGCTACAATGCCGTTGTATAAAAAAGTGATTGAAAAAGCAATGACCTGGGGTACAATGGATAATACGATGTTTGTAGTAGGAGCTACTAGGCCCCAAAAACTTGCCGAAATTAGAGAATATTGTCCAGATCACTTTTTTTTAGTTCCTGGAGTTGGTGCGCAAGGTGGCACAATAGCAGATGTTGCTAAAAATGGGATGAATCACTCATGTGGCTTGCTTGTAAATATCTCTAGAGATATACTGTTTGCATGGAAAAAAGAGAACAGTCTCTTTTTAGAGCAAGATTATGCAAAAGCAGCCTCTTATGCAGCCCAAGCAATGGTGTTAGAAATGTCTAAATTCCTATAACCTCTCTCATATTTTAAGGATTTTCTCTACTTTAGTGAATTGAGTCTTGCCCATTGGGCATTTGCTCATGAGGTATGGTCATTGGCTCATTTTGTGTGGTGGATGGTTCGGGTAACTTGGCTGTAATTGTTTCGGGTAGCTTGGCTATGATTGTTTCGCAGCCTTTTACTCTTTGGCCTTTGGTTACTTGAATTCGGCTATCTTTAGGTAAATAGAGGTCTACTCTAGAACCAAATTTTATGAATCCCATTTGATCTCCAGCTTCCATTATACTGCCTTCTTTTGCATAGCAAACAATTCTTCTTGCTATATAACCTGCTATTTGGCGAGTTAAGATATGAGTACCATTAACATTTGTAACTACGGTTGTTCTTTCGTTCTTCTCTGAAGATTTTGGATGCATTGCTACCAAATATTTTCCTGGGTGATATTTAAAGAATTCAACCTTCCCTTTAACGGGGAACCAGTTTACATGTACATTAAATATTGTCATAAATATAGATACTTGGATACATTCACATTTGAGATATTCTGGCTCGTATACCTCTTTTACAATTACTATAGTACCATCGGCAGGAGCTATAACAGAGCTACTATCTACTATAGGAGTTCTTTTTGGTTCTCTGAAAAAACGGATAATAAGAGAAAATATTATTAAACCAGCTATGATGAAGCCATATCCAATTTTAGGATTTTTTACTAAAAAAAATATTGGTGTTATTGTAGCAGTAATTATGAGGAAACTGTTTAAGATTATTTTATAGCCCTCTTTGTGTATTCGCATAAATTTTAATATGTATAAATTGCGTATTAGTTATTATATAGTTACTAGAGTATATCAAAAAGGCTTAAATAGGCTAGTGCTGCCGGGAATGCAAGCAATGCACTGTCGAACCTGTCTAGTAGACCTCCGTGTCCTGGCATTATGTTGCCAGAGTCCTTAACGCCAAAATTACGTTTAAAGAGCGATTCTACCAAATCTCCAAATACTCCGAATATGAATATTATAGCCGATATAGCTATTACATGTATTAAAGAAAATGAAATTAGATTTGTATAATATAGAATAACTCCGGTAATAAGGGCCGAGATGAGCCCTCCAAAAAATCCTTCCCAGGATTTCTTAGGAGAAATGGATGGAAATAATTTATGACCATTTTTTTGACCGAATGATATCCCAAAAATATATGCACCAACATCGCAGCTCCATAGTATGATAAACATAGAGAGAAGTGTATTTGGAGTATAGGTGCCTGTAGTGTCAAATAAAATTGTATTAGTGAGCGAAAAGGGTAGAGCTATATAGAGAGGTGCTAACATAAGAAAACTACTTTTTATATAATTCTCATGGTTACACTCTCCCTCTTTGTCTTTGTAGTAAAGTAAAGAGATAAGTACTCCTATAAATGGAAAAACAAGAAGCCAGAAGAACTTTATATTCATTGCATTATGAAAATAAAAGAAAAATAAAAGATAGATCATAATAGATCCAATAATAGTTATTAGTTTTGAAACTAAGTAACTATCTTTTAGAGATATAGAAAGGAATTCCCTTGTCATTATTACTATTGAAAATAGCATTACTAACGTAAAAATAACAGGATTCCATAAGAGGGATCCTGTTATTACTATTAAAAATAAAGTTCCGCTCAGAGAGCGTACCAAAGTATTATTCATTGCTTCTATTTAACAACCGGCTCAGATTTATCACTAACTTCCAATTCCTCTACTTCGTGTTCAATTTGTTCTATGACAGTAGGGGGTTGAGCACCTGCTCTTTTACCAAATATCTCTTCTAAATCTTCGGCAAAGATAACTTCTTTTTCAAGAAGAAGTTCGGCTAGCTTGGTAAATCCCTCCATATTTTCAGTTAGAACTTTTTTTGCCATAACATAGGCTTCATCTATAAGCTTTTTGGCTTCAGAATCTATTAGCTCGGCAGTTTTTTCGCTATATGGTTTCCCAAAGTTAAATCCGCCCGATTCTGTTGAATCATAGAATGAAACATTACCTATTGCTTTGCTCATACCTAGGTATGAAACCATGGCATAAGATTGTTTGGTAACTTTTTCAAGATCGCTTAGTGCTCCTGTAGAGATCATATTGTTAATTAGCTCTTCGGCCGCTCTTCCACCCATGGTTGAAGCCATTTCGTCCATCATCTGTTCGGTGGTGGTAATTTGGCGTTCTTCTGGTAAATACCATGCTGCTCCTAAAGATTTACCACGAGGAATAATAGTTACTTTGTGCAATGGATTTGCATGTGGCAGCATCCAACTTACAGTGGCGTGCCCAGCTTCGTGGAATGCTATTGTTCTTTTCTCTTTAGGAGATATTATTTTGCTGCGTCTTTCTAGACCTCCAATTATTCGGTCTACTGCATCTAGGAAATCTTGTTTATCTATAAATTCTTTATTATTTCTTGCTGCTATAAGAGCTGCTTCGTTACATACGTTAGCAATATCGGCTCCCGAAAACCCAGGAGTTTGCTTAGCTAGAAATCCTATTTCAAAACCTTCTTCCAGTTTAAGAGGTCTTAGATGTACTTTGAAAATGTCTATTCTCTCGCCTAATTCGGGAAGATCTACATGAATTTGGCGATCGAAACGACCAGCTCTCATAAGTGCTTTATCTAGAATATCTGCTCGGTTAGTGGCTGCAAGAATAATTACTCCTGAGTTTGACCCAAATCCATCCATCTCTGTGAGTAGTTGGTTTAGAGTATTTTCCCTCTCGTCGTTTGAAGAGAAACCTGCATTTTTACCTCGCGCCCTGCCTACTGCATCTATCTCGTCTATAAAGACAATACATGGTGATTTTTCCTTAGCTTGACGGAATAAATCTCTTACTCTTGAAGCTCCAACTCCTACAAACATCTCTACAAAGTCCGATCCCGAAATAGAGAAAAATGGAACATTTGCTTCTCCTGCTACTGCTTTTGCTAGTAGTGTCTTTCCTGTACCTGGAGGCCCAACTAAGAGCGCTCCTTTAGGGATCTTACCTCCTAGGGCTGTGTATTTTTTTGGATTTTTAAGGAAATCTACAATTTCCATTACCTCTATCTTGGCCTCTTCGAGCCCAGCAACATCGTTGAAGTTAATTTTACTGTGGTTCTCTTTGTCAAAAAGCTTTGCTTGCGACTTGCCTACAGAGAATATTCCACCACCACCACCTTTGCTGCTACCTCCGCCACCCATGGTTTTGTTCATTCTTCTGAACATAAATATCCATAAACCAACAATTAAGAGAGGAAATATAAGCCACTCAAGTGCCTTGAAGTAGTTTTTACGTTCTTCTGTTTGAATAGAAAACTTTTTTTCTTGAGGAAGTTCAGAAAGAATAGTCTCAAATTGCTCTTCGGGGTTAAAGTTAGATGATACAACAAAGTAGAATTGAGGGCCAAATTTTGGCTCTTTCCCTCCAAATTGTTCGGTATATTTAAATAGACTATCTTTTTTTATAAATACCTCTGCTTTTTGCTCGTTGGCTATATAAATGATTTTCTCTACGTCTCCAGAGATAGCCATCTCTTGTTTAACTTTAAACCATTCAGATTTTAGGGGCTCTCCTCCATCATACGAACTCCACATATATGCTATTGCTGCCAATAACACTACATATATCCAAATAATATTGAATTTTGGTGGCCAAACCTTAGAAAATTGATTCTTGAGGTCTTTATCTTTTTTTGGTTGTTCCATCTAATTTAGTCTTGATAAATAGTTTTTTCTGCATCGGCCCATAAATCTTCGAGCCTATAAAAGTGCCTATATTCTGTTTGGAATATATGAACTACAATGTAGCCATAATCTATAATTACCCAAAAAGCGTTCTCTTTACCTTGCATGCGGATTACTTTCCTTTTGCACTTCTTTTGCATCATCTCTTCTACGTTATTGGCAATTGCTTCTACTTGAGTGGTAGAATCGGCATTACAAATAACAAAATAGTCACAAATAGCTGTTCCTGTAGGTCTTAGATCTAAAGAGCAAACAAAGCTTGCTTTTTTATCTAACATAGCATCTGCTATACATTTTATCTCTTTTTTATCGCTATTGTCTATTTTGGTTTCTGGCGCCTCAACAACCTTTTTAGCTTTTGGGGCGGCTGTTTTGGGAGAAGCTGTTTTCTTTACTGCTTTTTTTACAGGTTTTTTTTCGCTGGTTATACCAGCTATGTTTTTTTCAACATCTACCTCGGCAGAGGTTATTTTCTTTTTTATTGGCACAATAATTGTTTTTTTAGTCTTATGTTTGACAAAAATACTGCAATTTTAAGACCAACAATAAAATAATTAATATGGCGTTTACGATTAATTGGCATAATACACTTGACTCCACTAATAGTGAGGCACTTAGGAGTTTTAAAGAATGTGACGACTTTACAGTTGTTGCAACTAAGTATCAAACCTCGGGCAGAGGACAAAGAGGCACTAATTGGGAAAGTGAATCAGGTAAAAATCTCACGTTTTCTATAATTCTTAAGCCAGATGGTATAAGAGCTGATAAACAGTTCGTTATAGCTCAAATTGTAGCAATAGGTATTAAGAAATACTTAAAAAATAGGGGCATAGCAGCAAAGATTAAATGGCCAAACGATATTTATGTTGGCGACAAAAAGGTGTGTGGTATACTTATAGAGCACTTTATGTCAGGCGACACTTTGTCAGGGTCAATTGTTGGAGTTGGATTAAATTTAAACCAAGATAAATTCAATTCCGATGCGCCAAATCCTGTCTCTATGAAAATTCTTTTAAACAAAGAACTTGAATTGGAGGTGGAATTAGATGCTTTGGTTGGTTATATCTACGATATTTATCTTCCTTTTATGACATTTACTTCTAATACATCTTTGAATAGATTAGATACTGAATACCATAATGCTCTTTATAGATTAGATGAATTCCATAAATATCAAGAAACTCCTAGTGGAGAGATAATTATGGCTAGAATTACTGGTATAGATAATAATGCATGTCTGCTTCTAGAAAAAGAAGATGGCACAACAAAAAGGTACTCTTTTAAAGAGGTAAAGTATATTTTATAAAGAGTTCTTAAGTTCGCAAATTGCTTTCTCTGGGTCTTTAGCACCAAAAACAGAATTCCCTGCAACAAGAATATTTGCTCCGCTCTTAAAAAGTAGCGGAGCATTTTCTTTATTGACACCACCGTCTACTTCAATTAATGTATTCAAAGATCTATCTTGAATCATCTGTTTTAGACGTTTAATTTTTGAAAAAGTATTCTCTATAAAACTTTGCCCTCCAAAACCTGGATTTACAGACATTATAAGAATGAAGTCTGTATATGGAAGTACATCTATAAGATTCTCTACTGGGGTATGGGGGTTAAGTGCTACTCCTGCTTTCATCCCGAGTGATTTAATCCTTTCAATAGTACGGTTAAGATGTGTACATGCTTCGTAATGTACGCTTAGGTAGTTTACTCCTAATTGTGCGAAGTTTTCTAGATACCTGTCGGGATCTATTATCATGAGGTGGGCATCTAATGGCTTAGTGGCTTTGGATGCAATCGCTTTTACAACAGGAAATCCATATGAGATGTTAGGCACAAATAATCCATCCATAATATCTAGATGGAATAAATCTGCTTTGCTTGAGTTTACCATCTCTATATCTTTTTCCAAGTTGCCAAAGTTGGCCGAAAGCATTGAGGGTGCAATAAGATTAGACATAATTTTTTAATTTTCTTTAATTTGTCCAAGTATATCTACAAGTAGTTTGGTAAACTTGTCTACAGATGCAATTTCTAGTTTCTCTCCAGGTGCATGAGCTCCTTTAATTGTTGGACCAAAAGAGATCATATCTAAATACGGATAGGTATCAAGAAACATTCCGCATTCCAATCCTGCATGGATTGCTCTAACTACAGGCTTTGTCCCAAAAAGTGAAATATATGATTTCTCACTTATCTCTAGAAGTGGTGAGTCTGTTTTAGGCTTCCATCCTGGATATTCACCTTCGTGAGTAACTTCGGCTCCTGCAAGTGCAAATATTGCTTCTACTCTACTTGCGGCATTAAATCTTGCTGAGTTTATAGAGCTTCTCTGACTTGTTCCAATACGTATTATGTTGCCTTCTTGCATTTTAATTGATGCAAGATTCGTGGAAGTCTCTACTAGGCCTTTAATATCTTGACTCATGGCAAGAACTCCATGTGGAACGCCATGCATTGCCATAATTATATTAGATGCTGTTTTCTTATCTATACATTCTGTAGAAACAGGTGCGCTATCGAAAGATCCATTTAATTCTGGATCGGATTTAGCGTGTTCTCCTTTTACTTCACTCATAGTTCTAAGGAAAAGCACCTCGGCAGCAGCTCTTTTTTCTGAAGGTATTGCAACTATTGCATAAGCTTCACGAGCTATAGCGTTTCGCTTGTTCCCTCCGTTTACTTTGCAAAGAGAGAAGTTTGTAGTGGTAGAAAGTTGGTGTAAATAACGGAAAAGTATTTGATTGGCATTTGCTCTGTCATTGTGAATTTCGTCTCCGCTGTGCCCTCCTGTGGCTCCAAAAATAGAAACTTTAATAAAGGAGTTGTTATCCGATACTTTTTCTGTATTATAATGGAATCTTGCTGTTGTATCTACACCTCCAGCACATCCTATAAATAGTTCTCCCTCATCTTCTGAGTCTAAGTTTATAAGTATCTTCCCTTTTACAAACCCCTCTTTAAGGGCTTTTGCACCTACAAGACCGGTCTCTTCCTCGGAAGTGAAAAGTGCTTCAATAGGGCCGTGTATTAGGGTTTTTGAATCTATGACAGCAAGTTGTGCGGCCATTCCTATTCCGCAATCGGCACCTAATGTGGTCTCTTTGGCAATTAACCAACCGTTTTCTTCTTCATATTTAATTGCATCGGTATCGAAGTTGAAATTGCTATCGGAGTTTTTTTCGCAAACCATATCGGAATGGCTTTGCAATATTACTGTAGGTGCGTTTTCCATACCATGGGTGCCTGGTTTAAGGATAACTACGTTACCTGCATGGTCTTTCTTATATTCTAATGATCTGCTTTCTGCAAAATCTATGAGATATTGTATGATTTTTTCCTCTTTTCCGCTTTCGCGAGGAATTTTAGTTATTTGATCGAATATTGAAAATATACTAGCACTCTCCATATTTGAAGTTATTTATGATTTATTAATGTTGAAAATGACACTTAGTTAGATTTGAGTTGTTTCTCTATATCTACAACAAATTTACGGAAAGATCTGTCGGTATCCAATAGGTCGCAAACTGTATTGTATGCATGAAGCACTGTTGCATGATCTCTACCTCCTGTTTGTGTGCCAATTGAAGCAAGTGAATTTTTGGTGTGATTTCTGCTCAAGTACATAGATATTTGCCGAGCTTGAACAAGTTCTCTTTTTCTTGATGGACTCAGGAATCTTTCTGGCTCTATTTTAAAGTAGTTGCATACAATTTTTTGAATGCGGTCTACTGTAATTTCAGGTCTATTTCTAGTTACCAATTTTTCGATAAGACTTTCTGCTAAATCGAGATCTATTTTTTTATTGGTAAGAGTAGAGTGGGCAAGAAGAGAAATAAGTGTTCCTTCTAGCTCTCTTATATTTGTTGTAACTCTTGAAGCAACATACGAAATAACCTCTTCTGGAAGTGTAATTCCATCTTTATAGCTTTTTGCTTTTAATATCTCTACTCTAGTTTGGAAATCTGGAGGTAATAATTCGGCAAGAAGGCCCCATTTAAACCGAGAAAGAAGTCTTATTTCAAGATCTTGTAAATCTACAGGTGCTTTATCGGAAGTTAATATGAGTTGCTTCCCAACAGAGTGCAAGTGGCTAAAAATATGGAAAAATGCATTTTGTGTCCCAGCTTTTCCAGAAAATTCATGAACATCGTCTATAATAAGTACGTCTATCATTTGATAGAAGTGGAGAAAATCTGTAAGCTTGTTTTTTACTGTTGTAGCATCCATGTACTGAGTCATGAATCGGTTTGCGCTTACATAAAGTACAATTTTTTCTGGGAATTGATTTTTTATTGAGATACCAATTGCTTGTGCTAGATGTGTTTTACCTAAGCCAGATCCTCCATATAGGAATAGAGGATTGAAAGTGCCTTTGCCTGGATTCTCAGCAATATTTAACCCTGCCGATCTTGCAAGTTTGTTACACTCTCCTTCAATAAAATTTTCAAAAGAATTTTGAGAATTGAGCTGAGGGTCTATAACTAGTTGTTGAAGACCTGGAATTATAAATGGATTGGCAATATTTCCAGCTTGATTAGGAAAAGGGATTGATTTGTTTTTTATCTCTTTTGAAGATTGCTGTGGATAGGTGACCATATCTTCTCCTGAAACAACTTTTACATTATATTCAAGCATTGCATCTTTGCCAAGCTCTCTTTTGAGCGCTTTACTTATAAGGTCTATATAATGTTCTTCTAGATATTCGCGAAAAAAGTTTGATGGTACTTCAATTGTAAGAATTGAGCCCGCTATTTTGACTGCAGTGATTGGTTCAAACCATGTTCTGAAACTTTGTGGTCTAATAATATCTTTAACTATAGAAAGACAATTATTCCACACCATGGTATGATTAGCTTTGGTCATTTATTTTGGGATAGTTTAAGTTTTGGATTACAAACTTGGGAAAAATAATCCGTTAAAAAAAGAAAAAAACTATAGGATTTTTAATTTATTTCACAAGCTATTGTATTTCAACC
>CAYIYT010000028.1:0-28773 GCA_964367735.1 uncultured Muribaculaceae bacterium | reverse complement strand
CTCTTATGAAATAAATAGTTAATTATTAATATTAAATATTTCTTTATATTAAGGTTATAATTTTTTTGTCATTAGAAGTATATTGAAACTCTCTTTGCGTTGGTAGGTAACTTTATCCATAATTTTTTTGATAAGCATAATACCTAGCCCACCAATAGGGCGCTCACCTACAGAGAGAGTTATGTCTGGATCGGCCTTTTCGGTAGGGTCAAAAGGTTTTCCACTATCAGTAATTTTGATCTCTAATTGATTTTCTCCCTTTTTAAAATCAATTACTATCTCATTCTTGCTCTCTTTTTCATAGGCATAGAAGATCACATTTGTGAGCGCCTCTTCTAGCACTAAATTTAATGGCATTATAAGACCTACAGGCAGAGCCCATTCATCTTCTAATACTTCTAGAAAAGTAACTACTCGGCCTAGCTCGGTAATATCATTACCGATTACTAATTGTTTATGAGCTTTTTGTTTCTCCATAATAGCTTTCTGGTGCTACTCTTCTATTTTAAGATCTTGAATTGTTAAAATATAGTCGTCGTTTTGTTCGGTTGCAACAATTCTTACGCTCTTGACAGCTTCTTTGGGGTATAATACTGCATTGTTAAAATGGAATTCTGTTTCGCCAATGTAGTTTATACCGTCGTAACTGAATTGGGCATAGCCATAGTCAACTCCGTAAAACGTAATGCTAGGTATGCCTGTTCCTACAGTTATTCTGCTTGCCTTTACTGGCTGTTCGAATATGTATGTGAAATAGTCGCCTGCTTTTATTTTGGAGTTGGTGCGGAAATAGGTGTTAAAATTATAGTCGGTTACATTGGTTATTGGAAAGTTGCTGTTTTCTGTCATTGAGGTTTCAACTGTTGTTACAGGCTTCAAATAAGTATAGTCTGCATTTTCTGGCTTAATGGAGATGCTTTTAATTTCATCTTTATAGAATGTTGCAAACCTAAATTTGTGCGCTTTGTCGGTTATAATTTGGCCTTTATAAAGTGGAGAGAGCATTGTTGGTTCACTCTCGTCGCTGGTGTATCTTAAAATAGACCATGGGTATGGAGCTGTTACTACTATGGCGTCATTTATATAAACAGCCTTTGGTGGTTCTACCCTAAATTCAATACCCATTTGGTACATTCTTTCGAAATGAGCTGTAGACATTCTATAACTGAATTCGTTCCACTCTTTATTTTGAGGCTGAGTCCATCCAACCTCGGCAAGCGCTGCAACTCTTGGATATGCCTGATACTCCATAAATCTTGCTGGTCTCCCAAATAGTTCTGACCATAGACCTCCTTGAACACCTAAAATATTCTTATTTATTGCCGAAGTTGTCTGTGTATTTGGAGTGGGGTCTAGTGAGTAAACTTTTTCTAGGGTAACTATTCCGGCCCAAGTATGCCCTCTCTCTGCAGGTGACTGCTTCATATCTAAGTAGCAATATTCTCCTGGCAACATTACAGTTGGTTGCCCTTTAATTGCAGATTGAACTCCTTTATCTACGCTGCGCCAAGCATATACCATAGTTTTAGGTTTGAGATCTCCCCCATCTAAAATTTCGTCCCATCCTGCCATAAGTTTGCCATGTTTCTCTAGTATAGATTCCATTCTCCTTACAAAATAGTTAAGAAGCTCTTCTATTTTTTGCATTCCTTTCTCTTTCATTAGAGCTTGACAATGAGGGCAATTCTTCCATGAATCATAATTAACTTCGTCTCCCCCAATATGAATATATTTAGAAGGAAATAGTGAAGCAATCTCTTTTAAAATGTTTTCGAGCATTTTATAGTTTTGTTCTCTTCCAACACACCAAACGTTTTGGCCCTCTCCCTGAATACTTACACTACCATCGTCTCCTTCGCAAGCTATCTCTGGATAGGAAGCAGTTACTGCTTTGCTGTGACCAGGTAGGTCAATTTCTGGAATTATCTCTATCTGTCTCTCTGCCGCGTAGGCTATTATCTCTTTTATCTCTTTTTGAGTGTAAAAACCTCCATAGCGTTGTTTGCCCGAGCCATAAGCTGCGTTTAGCACCTCGCCCTCTCCTCTCCATGCGCCTAGTTCGGTTAATCTTGGATATTTTTTAATCTCTATTCTCCAGCCATTGTCGTCTGTTAGGTGCCAATGAAATTTATTCATTTTATGAAACGACATCCAGTTTATGAACTTCTTAACTGTGTTGGCATCAAAAAAAGTTCTAGAAACATCTAAGTGCATTCCTCTGTAACCATATCTAGGGCTATCTTCTATCTCTATGCCTTGTACTGTCCAATTTTCGTGACCACTTGGGTTGCCAGAATAGATTGTAGCAGGTAACATTTGAAAAAGAGATTGAATACCATAAAAAATACCAGCTTCGGTAGAGCCTTTAATGGTTATTCCCTGTGCCGATACATTTAGCATATATCCTTCTGCTGGAATTTCACTACCCTGCAATAGGTCTAGTACTATGTAATTTCGTGATGGAAGTTGTTTAACTTGTTCAAAAGGAAATTTTGCAGCATCTCTTAAAAAACCTTGCATATATAGGAGATTAGTAAGGCTTTTTTCACTGGTATATATTACTGTGCTGTTAGTTAGATTAAAATTATCGCTTCTAACCTGTATTCTATTGGGTTTAGGAATAATAGTTACCTGAGCTGACATGGTTACTGTCATAATTAGTGCTGTTAATACAGATGTCAATTTTTTAGTCATAATGATTACATTTTGTGACTATAAAGGTATGATAATAATCATACTTGTAGTTATAATTGCTATTCTTGCCGAAAATACTTAAATTTGCGAACTCTAAAATTCGTATAATTCTAATAAAAAATGTCCGAAAAACTTAATTCTAAGATTCCTGAGGGGCCATTGTCCGAAAAATGGACAAAGCATAAGTCTCAGATTCGGGTAGTGAGCCCGGCTAACAAGAGAAAGCTTGAGGTAATTGTTGTTGGTACCGGATTGGGCGGAGCTTCGGCTGCTGCTGCATTGGGCGAGTTAGGCTACAATGTGAAGGTATTTTGCATAAGCGACTCTCCTAGAAGAGCGCACTCAATTGCTGCTCAAGGTGGAATTAATGCCGCTAAAAACTATCCAAACGACAATGACTCGGTTTACCGTCTCTTTTATGATACTATAAAAGGCGGAGACTACAGAGCCAGAGAGGGTAACGTATACCGCTTGGCCGAGGTGAGTAATCTTATAATAGACCAATGTGTTGCACAAGGAGTACCGTTCGCTCGCGAATATGGTGGGTTGTTGGACAACCGCTCTTTTGGAGGTTCTCAGGTAAGTAGAACTTTCTATGCACGTGGCCAAACTGGCCAGCAGTTGCTTTTGGGCGCCTATGCTGCTCTTAACCGTCAAATTCATTTAGGTAATGTAAAATCATATAACCGTAGTGAGATGTTAGACTTAGTTCTAATAGATGGCGAAGCAAAAGGTATTATCGTAAGAAATTTAGTAACAGGAGAACTTGAAAGACACGGAGCTCATGCAGTTGTAATAGCAACTGGTGGTTACGGTAATGTTTTTTTCCTCTCTACCAATGCAATGAACAGTAATGGTTCATGTGCATGGCAGTGTTACAAGAAAGGAGCCATTTTTGGTAACCCTTCATTTGCTCAAATTCACCCTACCTGTATTCCTGTTCATGGAGAGCAGCAATCTAAGCTTACTCTAATGAGTGAGTCTCTTAGAAACGATGGTAGAATTTGGGTTCCAAAGAAAAAAGAAGACGTAGAAAAAATTAGAACTAAGAAAGTATTAGCATCTTCAATTCCAGAAGAAGACCGTGATTACTACTTAGAGAGAAGATATCCTGCTTTTGGTAACTTAGTACCGCGCGACGTTGCTTCGCGTGCTGCAAAAGAGAGATGCGATGCTGGTTTTGGTGTAAATGACACTGGTTTGGCAGTATTTCTAGACTTTAAAGCTGCAATTGAGAGACTTGGAAAGCATGTAATTGAAGAGCGTTATGGTAACCTTTTCCAAATGTACGAGAAGATTACAGACGTAAATCCTTACCTAGAGCCTATGATGATTTATCCTGCTATCCACTATACAATGGGTGGTATTTGGGTAGACTACAACTTAGAATCTACTATCCCTAGCCTATTTGCAATTGGTGAAGCTAACTTTAGTGACCATGGTGGTAACCGCCTAGGTGCTTCGGCACTTATGCAAGGTTTAGCCGATGGTTATTTTATTCTTCCTTACACAATTGGAGATTCTCTTGCAAAGAAAATTCAGGTTCCAAAAACAGACACTAGCCACCCAGCATTTGCCGAGGCAGAAAAGGGTGTTAAAGATAAAATCGCAAAGCTCTTTGCAATTAATGGTAAACAACCGGTAGATCATTTCCAGAAAATATTAGGCCATATTATGTGGGACAATGTTGGAATGGCTCGTAACGATAAAGGGCTAAAAGAGGCAATTATTAAAATTAAAGCACTTAGAGAGGAGTTCTGGAAAAATGTATATATTCCAGGTACGAATGATGAGTTTAATCAAGAGCTAGAGAAGGCATTAAGAACTGCCGATAATCTTGAGTTAGGTGAACTTATGGCTAAAGATGCTTTAAATAGATTTGAGTCTTGCGGAGGTCACTTTAGAGAAGAGATGCAAACAGAAGAGGGTGAAACTAAACGTGACGATGAGAACTTTATGTATGTAAGTTGCTGGGAGTATACAGACGAAGCAAAAGAGCCTGTTATGCATAAAGAGCAACTAAATTATGAGTTTGTACAAGTAGCTACCAGAAATTACAAAGATTAAGTATTTATTAGATATGGACTTTACACTAAAAGTATGGCGCCAAAAAAGCGCAAAAGATAAAGGATATTTTGGGACATATCAGGTAAAGGATATTTCTCCCGACACCTCTTTCTTAGAGATGATGGATATTCTTAACGATCAACTGGTACGTGAAAACATAGATTCTCCTGTTGCAGTTAGTAAAGGTTGCCATGGCGATGGCCCTGCTGCCTTTGACCATGACTGCCGCGAGGGTATATGTGGAATGTGCGCTCTATATATAAATGGAAGAGCACATGGCCCAGACAATGATATTACTACTTGCCAATTACATATGCGCAAGTTTACAGATGGCGAAACTATTACTATTGAGCCTTGGCGTTCTACAGGCCTGCCTGTTATTAAAGACCTTGTAGTAAATAGAAATGCTCTAGACCAAATATTACAAGCAGGTGGTTATGTTTCTGTTAACACAGGAGGTATACCCGATGCAAACGCAATTCCTATTCGTAGGGAAGATGCCGAGGAGAGCATGGACGCTGCTTCTTGTGTAGGTTGCGGTGCTTGTATTGCAACTTGTAAAAATGGATCGGCAATGCTATTCGTTTCTGCAAGAGTGAGTTCGTTAGCACTTCTACCTCAAGGTAGAATTGAGGCTGCTCGCAGGGTAAAAGCAATGGTTTCTAGAATGGATGAACTTGGTTTTGGTGCATGTACTAACACACGTGCTTGCGAAATGGAGTGTCCTAAAGGAATCTCTATTACTCACATTGCACGTATGAATAGAGAATTTTTGCTTGCTAAAGTTAAAGACTAACTTATATTGCTAGCGCACTATTAAACTTGCTAGCTAATATTATAAAAAAAGAGGCATTCTTTAATGAATGCCTCTTTTTTTTATTTTAAACTCCTATGCTATTAAATAAGATGTTTTGTTAAACTATTTAATATTTCTTTTTGTATGCTCCTACCCCTTCAATTCTATCTATGAGTGCATTAAAAACTTGGGGAAAATCGTCTTCGGCTGTTATAAGATTATTTATTATAGCCATAAGATGTTCCCTGCTGTAATATAGTTCTAGTCTTATATTGTCGGAAGCTCCAATTATACCACCTGGGAACATATTGCTAAAGATTGTAAACAACGCGTTATCTTGCACGAATGTTCCTTGAACAGGGATTGGTGCCGGGTAGAACGTATACTCTGCTATATTGGGTGTTATAAAGGTTATTCTTTGTGGTTTCATTAGTTCTCTTCTAATGTTATGAAGGTTTTTCTCAAGAAATGCAATTGATGCTGGGTGTTGTAACGCCACCTCTGGTACGTATAATATATAAACCATTACGCCTGTGGTGTCTAAATCCCAGCTCCCTGTGAGTACAATTGGTGCCTGTTCTTTATTGCATCCAGTAGATGATAATAGTGCAACCAATAAAGCGAAAAGTGTGAGCCTAGAGAATAGTGAGTTAATTTTTGTTACTTTCATTTTTAAAATTTTGTTATTCTTACAAAAATATACAAATTAAGATTAATTCTAGTAATTTTGTAAAAATTGGATACATATGGAGTTTTTTATTACCTGTAATGCATTGCCAGTACATGTTTCAGATTCGCAAAAAGGCGATAATGTTATTGTTTTATTACATGGCTATTTAGAAACGCTCTATATATGGGAGGAGTTTACAGCCCTTCTTTCTCCTTATATGAGGGTTGTATCCATAGACCTGCCTGGGCATGGTTTATCGGGCTCTTATCCCGTTAATTCAATGGCAAATTGTGCCTCTACTATTACGAGTGTTCTGGATAAGTTAAATATAGAGAAAGCTTGGTTACTTGGGCACTCTATGGGTGGTTATGTGGCAGCAGAGGCTATCAAAGTTTTTCCAGATAGATTTCTAGGCCTTATTATGATGAACTCTACTCCTTTTGCCGATTCTCAAGAGAAAAAGGATAATAGAGATAGAGAGATAGCGCTTGTAAAACAAAATAAGCTACAATCTATTGTTAAGCTTTCTATAGAAAATATGTTCTCTAAAGAAAATATGAGCAGGTTCGAAGAGAAGATATTTGAGATTATAGAAATTGCCGAGGTACACGATCCCGAAGGCATTGTTTCTTCTTTGGAGGGCTTGAAACAGAGAGAAGATAACACAGTTGTTATTTCTAATAGTAAAATACCTGTTATGTTTATTTTTGGAGAAAAAGACAATTATATTTCACTTGAAGTTATTCAAGAGATTCAAACGAAGATACCTGGAGCTACCTATATTTCATTAAAGAATTCGGGTCATAATTGTTTTATAGAAGAGCCTAAAGAGTGCGCTCAAAATATTCTGAGTTTTACAAAACTGTAGTATATTCTAATAGAGCATCTTATCTACCAAAGAAACGTATCGAAAGGGTAACGCCCAGCATGAATTTCGGCTACCATTTTATATATGTCGTTTCTTAACTTATCTAAGTTGGTTTTATCTTTTGCCGAGATAAAGATAGATGGTGAGTGTGATTTGCCCATCCAGCTATTTTTAAGTTCATCTAAACTTACATTTTCTCTGCTTTTTTGGTTAAAATCGAACTCGTCTTGTTCTACAAACGTATAGGCATCTATCTTATTGAAAACTAAGAATGTTGGTTTGTCCTTTGCTCCTATCTCTTCTAAAGTTTTGTTAACAACAGCAATATGTTCTTGGAAATTTGGATGAGAAATATCTACAACATGCATTAAAATATCTGATTCCCTAACTTCGTCTAGAGTGCTTTTAAATGATTCAACCAGTTGGTGAGGAAGCTTTTTTATAAAACCTACTGTGTCACTTAATAAAAAGGGCACATTTTCTATAACTACTTTTCTTACAGTGGTATCTAGTGTGGCAAAGAGCTTATTTTCTGCAAATACTTCACTTTTTGCAAGCATATTCATAATTGTACTTTTGCCTACATTGGTGTATCCAACTAGAGAAATTCTAACGAGAGAACCTCTGTTTCCTCTTTGAGAGGCCATCTGTTTATCAATTTTCTTTAGCTGATCCTTTAAACGGCTTATTTTATCAAGGATGATTCGTCTATCTGTCTCTATCTGTCTCTCTCCAGGGCCTCTCATACCAATGCCCCCTTTTTGTCTCTCTAAGTGAGTCCACATTCCAGTTAGTCTTGGAAGTAGATATTGATATTGAGCTAGTTCTACCTGTGTTTTAGCATAGGCAGTTTTAGCTCTTTGTGCAAATATATCTAGTATTAGATAGTTCCTATCGAGTATTCGGCATTTTAATTCAGTTTCAATATTTCTTAGCTGAGACGGAGTTAATTCATCGTCAAAAATTACTAATGTAATTTCATTTTCAACAATATATGCTTTGATTTCTTCTAGCTTACCTTTTCCTATATAGGTTTTTGTATTAGGAGTGTCTAAGTTTTGAGTAAATATTTTTATTGTTTCTGCTCCTGCAGTTTCGGCTAGAAATTGCAACTCTCCAAGGTTATCTTTTATTTTGAGCTCATCGTCCTTAGGACCTGAAACGCCAATTAATACTGTCTTCTCCATATATTTGATATAAAAAAGACCGCTTCTTTCGAGGCAGCCTTTATATTATTTTTATGCATTTTGTTATCTAAGCTGGAATATAACAGGGAAAGTGTAAACAACTCTCACTGCTTTATTTCTTTGACGGCCCGGAGTCCATCTTGGCGAAGATGAAACAACTCTCATTGCTTCTTTGTCTAGTGAAGGGTCTACACCTCTTATCACTCTAACGTTATCTACGCTACCATCTGTATTTACACGGAATTGTAGAATTACACGACCTTGTACGCTATTTTCTTTAGCAATCTCTGGATATACAAGTCTCTCTCCTACCCATTTTGTAAATGCGTTTTCGTCTCCACCTTGAAATTTAGGTTTCTCTTCTACCATTACAAAAGGAATCTCCTCTTCTTCAACTACTTCTTCTTTTTTTCCCACAACGTACTCTCTAATCTCTACACCAAGATTTTTATCGTCTTCTGTATTAATTTTGAGATCTGTTTTAATGATAACGTCGTCATCTACAATAATAATATCGTCTGAGACAACAGGGATTTTGGGCATTTCTGGTGGCGGCGGTGGGGTCTCATTTGTAATTGGAATCATCTCCTCTTCAATGATAACAACATTATCATTTGATAGAGTAGAAATGCTCTTCTCATAAGTCTTATATTCAAAACTTGCTAGAACAATCAAAAGAGTTACAATTAGAGATATTTCTCTGAATAGTAACTTTTTGTTCTCGAGGTTTGCCTTTGGTGTTTTTTTAACTTCCATAACTGTGCGTCTGTTCAGATTAATTAGGAACGTAAATTTACAATTAATTAATTATTTAACAAAAGAAATTGTTAATAAACTTTTGTCTAACATTAGTAGGTACTTCATTTTGAACTATTTGTATTGCTTTAAAATTGTTCAAAACTTGTGGAGCTTATCGGAGTCGAACCGATGACCTCTTGCATGCCATGCAAGCGCTCTAGCCAACTGAGCTAAAACCCCATATTTGAGCACCGCAAAGATGCACAAATATTTTATAATTCTAGTAGTTCTCTCTTAAAACTAGAGTACACCCATGTCAAAAAGTACTTTATTGGTACTTCTTACTGCATCGGCACTTTTGTTAAATAGCTCTTTTTCTTCTTTGTTAAGATCAATTTCTATTATTTTCTCCCAACCATTTTTGCCAATTGTAACTGGAACTCCAATACAAATGTCTTTTTGGCCGAATTCACCTTCTAAAGATACGCAACAAGCAAATGCTTTTTTCTCGTCTAGTATGATTGATTTAACTAAAACTGCAGCAGCAGCTCCTGGTGCATACCAAGCAGAAGTTCCTAGTAATTTTGTTAAAGTTGCTCCTCCAACCATTGTATCTGCAGCAACTTTGTTTAATTTTTCTTCTGATATGAGTGTGCTTACTGGAATTCCTTTGTAAGTAGCATATCTTGTAAGAGGAATCATAGTAGTATCGCCATGGCCACCTATTACCATTCCTTCTACATCATTACATGGTACATTTAGTGCTTCGCTTAAATAGTTAACGAAACGGCTTCCGTCTAGTATTCCGCCCATTCCAATTACTCTATTCTTTGGTAAGCCAGATTTTTTCAATGTAAGGTATGTCATTGTGTCCATTGGATTGGATATAATAACTATAATTGCTTTTGGAGAGTATTTTAAAGCATTTTCAACTACATTGTTTACAATGTTTGCGTTTGTGCCAATGAGATCTTCTCTTGTCATACCTGGTTTACGTGGTATGCCAGAAGTAATAACTATTACATCTGAATTAGATGTTGCTGAATAGTCGTTTGTAACACCCTTTACTTCACTAAAGTTATGGTACAATTTGGCCGTTTGCATCATATCTCTTGCTTTGCCCTCGGCAAGACCCTCTTTAATATCCAATAAAACGATTTCAGATGCAAATTGCAGGCTTGCAATTGCATTAGTACAAGTAGCACCAACATTTCCGGCGCCAATAACAGTTACCTTAGACATAATTTAAAATTTTAATTAATTTATTTAGTAATTTTGCAAAAACAGATAATTATGGATACAATCGAAAATTTCCGCACATACCGTGCCAAGATGAACAAAATTATTTTAGATGCCGACAATTTATTTTTTAAAAGATTTTTTAATTTAGACACTCGTACTTACGAAGATGGAGCTCTTTCTTCTCAAACAAAAGAGATGTTAGGATTGGTATCTTCTCTTGTGTTGAGATGTGACGATTGTGTAAAATATCACCTCGAAAAATGTTTTGAACAAGGAGTAACAAGAGTACAGTTATTTGAAATTTTATCTGTTGCAAACCTTGTTGGTGGGTCAATTGTTATACCCCACACAAGAAGAGCCATTGAGTATTGGGATATTTTAGATGTTAAGAAGTGATAGTATTAGATGATAAGTTATATAAATAAGGAGATTAAATTCAATTTTATTGGCAAGCGTATCTGTTCAAAATGGATAAAAAAAGTTGTTGGCACATTATCTAAAGATGTAGTTACAGTAGGTGATATTAATATCGTTTTTTGTGACGATAGCTATATCTTAAGTGTTAATAATGAGTTCTTAAAACACAACTATTACACAGATATAATTACATTTGATTATTCCGAAAATAACCTTTTATCTGGCGATTTAATTATTAGTATAGATACTGTAAAACATAATTCTGTACAATACGAAACTCCTTTTAGCGAAGAGTTGAACAGAGTTATAATACATGGTATTCTTCATTTGCTTGGTTTTAAAGACCAAACAGAAGATCAAAAATTAGAGATGCAAAAAATGGAAAACTTTGCATTATCTATCCTTAAAAACAAATCCTATGATTAAAGAGTACGATATTATTGTGGTAGGAGCAGGGCATGCTGGATGTGAGGCTGCATATGCTGCTGCCAAAATGGGTTCTTCTGTGCTCTTACTCACTATGGATATGAATAAAATAGCGCAGATGTCATGTAATCCTTCTATGGGTGGCATAGCTAAAGGTCAAATTGTCAGAGAAATTGATGCCTTAGGAGGTTATTCTGCTCTTATTACTGATGCCTCTACAATGCAGTTTAGAATGTTAAATAGATCTAAGGGACCTGCAATGTGGAGCCCTAGAGCTCAATGTGACAGACAGCATTTTTCATTGAATTGGCGCTATCTTTTAGAAAATACAGATAACCTACATCTATGGCAAGAAACTGTTAATGAGTTTATTTTTTCAGATAATACAATTACTGGTGTTAAAACTGAAATGGGTTCTACTTTTGTTGCTAAAGCTGTTATATTAACTGCTGGAACATTTTTAAATGGAAAACTTTTCATTGGGGTTAATAGTGCCGTTGGGGGTAGGATGGGGGAGTTGTCTTCCCTTAATTTATCGGAGCAACTTTTTTTAAAAGGATTTAAAGTTGAAAGAATGAAGACGGGAACTCCTCCACGTATAGATATACGGTCGGTAGATCTTGCTTCGTTAGAAATACAGCAAGGAGATTCTGTTCCAAATAAATTTTCTTTCTTAAATATTCCTTCACCAATTCAGTCCGAAACGAAACAACTTTGCTGTTATATGGTTCATACTAATGAAGTTGTACATAATATTTTAAAAGATGGATTTAAGTTTTCACCTCTTTTTACGGGTAAAATAACGGGATTAGGCCCTAGATATTGTCCTAGTATTGAAGACAAGTTAAAAACGTTTGCAAGCAAAACTACCCATCAATTATTTTTAGAACCCGAGGGTTGGAATACTAATGAGTATTACTTACAGGGTTTTGCTTCTTCGCTACCCCTTGATACTCAATATGATGCACTAAGGGCAATCCCTGGATTCGAAAAAGTAGTTATTTTTAGGCCTGCATATGCGGTTGAATATGACTATTTCCCCCCTACACAATTAAAACATACACTAGAAACTAAATTAGTAGAGAATCTATATTTTGCTGGTCAAGTGAATGGAACTACAGGTTACGAGGAAGCTGGAGCGCAAGGACTAATGGCTGGCATAAATGCTCATTTAAAATTGAATGGAAAGGAAAGTCTTGTTCTTAAGCGAGACCAAGCCTACATTGGTGTACTCATAGACGATCTTGTAACAAAAGGTGTAGATGAGCCCTATAGAATGTTTACCTCTCGTGCAGAATATCGTATTTTATTAAGACAAGATAATGCCGATCTTAGATTAACTGAAATTGGATATAATATAGGACTTGCTTCTCAAGAAAGATTCGATTTAATGAAACAAAAATATTTCTCGGTTAATGCTCTTGTCAATTATCTAAATGTTACATCTGTAGACCCTCAAGAAATTAACTCATATTTAAATAGTGTATCTTCTTCTGAGATTTCCTATAAGAGAAAGTTGTCCGATATATTAACTAGGCCTCAAGTTGCGATTAATCCTCTCTTAAAAAATGTTCCACGAGAAACATTCTTTACTAATTATACCACACCACACACTTTTTTGCAATTACCATATCAACCTAAGGTTAGTGTGAATGATTCTATCTCTACAGAGATAGTGATAGGGGAGATTCTAGAGGCAACAGAAATTGCTGTTAAATATAAAGGTTATATTGAAAGAGAGCGTAGAATTGCCGATAAAATTCTTAAACTAGAAGATATTCATATTCCCGAAAAATTCGACTACTCTAACTTGAAGTCTATCTCTACTGAATCTAGACATAAACTTACAAAGCATAGACCTAGTACTATTTCGCAAGCATCTAGGATTCCTGGTGTAACACCAGCAGATATTTCTGTATTACTTATATATTTTGGTAGATAAGTGTTAGTGTCTAAGCTAAAAAATAGGCGATGTTCCTCGTGGAACATCGCCTATTGTGTTGTAGTATATGCTTATACAGCTGTTACTAAATTCTTTTCTTTATTCCATTGACAGTGTTAACTGTTTATTAAGAAGAGAGTTTATTATTGTTTTGTCTGAGGTAAGTACCTTTATTAGTGCATTCTTAATTACTTTGGGTTCGCTCATCTGTTGATTGAGCAGTAATTTACCTATTGTTGTTGGGAATTCTATTATTGCTTTTGTTGCAAAAGGGAAATGGGTAGATATATTGTCTATTATACAATCTAATTCAAAATTAGTGCGAGCATTGTGGTCTGCAATTTTTATAGTAGTAACATTAGAATCTGTTGGATATGCACTATAGAAAAGAGATTCTATAGTGTTACTATTGCAATTTAAATGATGGGTAACTCCATTTCTAGACTCAATCTCTAGTAATGAATAATTAAGTATTCTAGTAGGCCATAAAAAATTGGTTGCAGCTAAAGATTCTCTTGCTTTTAAGTGATTATTTACTTTATTCTGTGTGCTATTTTCACTTAATACAGTACTTGAATTTAGACTTAAAATTGGATGCAAATCTATTTCTACTCGATAACAGGAGAGGATGTGATTGAAGGATTGTCTTTGATACAGATTGAATAATGATTCTTCTGCCGGTTTAACTAGTATATATTCTAAGGATTTATTGGTAGAGTAGGTAAAAACTTCTCTCATAAGTATGCTTGAATAGCCATTTCCACGGTGTGTTTTTAATGTTCCAACCCCATAGACATATGCTCCATTCACTTTTTTTTGTTCTCCAGCACTGTTTTTGGTGATAATATATGAGGGCATTAGTGTTAACATTGCCACTGCATTATTTGAGTTTTTAGGGAAAACGCCCCAGTTAATAGAGTAGGGGAAGCATAAGCTAATGAAGGCATTAATGTAATCTATATCTTGTGTAAAACACTCCTCCCATATTTTTATTACAGAAGGAGTGTCTTTATTTGTCAATATTCTTACATCAAATGAGTTGTTATTATCATTACTATTCTGAAGATTCACTAAGATCGTTTTTATAAATTTCGTTAATAATATTCTTGTATTTAGCCTTTACATTATGCCTTTTCAACTTTAAAGTTTGGGATAACATATCGTTAAGTGGAGTCCAATCGTCTGCTATAAGTCTTACTCTTTTAATTTGTTCATGAGATGCTAGTTTCTTATTTATAATAGCAATCTCTCTATTTATTTTATCGGTAACAAGCTTGTTGTCAATGAGTTCAGAGTTGTTTTCGTATTTAATATTGTGTTTATTAGTCCAAAAACGAAGTCTGTTGAAATCTGGGATTATAAGTGCCGATGCAAATTTTTGATTTTCGCCTATTACCATGCAATTCTCTATATATGCCGATTCTTTAAGCATATTCTCAATAACTTGTGGAGAGACATATTTCCCTAGCGATAGTTTGAAAATCTCTTTTTTTCTATCGGTAATTTTAAGGAAAATTTTATCTACCATTATGCCTATATCTCCAGTATGTAGCCATCCATCTTGGTCAATTACCTCTTTAGTATACTCAGGATCTTTGTAATAACCCATCATAATATGTGGCCCTCTGGATAGGATCTCTCCATCTGGTGCAATTTTCATTTCTGTCCCTTCCATTGCTTTTCCAACTGTCCCTATCTTGATAATTCTCTCTTTAGGGTTATTTACCGCTATTACAGGAGAAGCTTCGGTCATACCGTACCCTTCGAAAATATACATTTTTGCAGCTGTAAAGAGTCTTATGATTTTGGGCTGTATAGAAGAGCCTCCCGATACTATAAGCATCTCTTTACCTCCTAGTTTTTCACGCCATTTACTATAGACTAATTTGTCTGCCATTGAGTATCTTAGTTTATGGTAATAACCTTTTTTATTATAGTCATATGTGCACGCAATGGAAAATGCCCATTTATAAATTATTTTCTTAATCCCTTTAAGTTCTTTTTCGGCTGCTTCAAACTTGTTAAACATCATCTCTAGAACTCTTGGTACTGAGCAAAATCCATCTGCTTGGCAATCGGCCATATCCGAAGCTATTGTAGATAAACTTTCGGCGTAATAGATGCTTATTCCTAGGTATTGGTAATCGTAGTTCATGCCTCGTTCATATATATGACATAGGGGCAAGAAGCTTAACATCTTGTGAGTATGGTCTCTAATTTGTTGTACCGCAGTTCCAATAAAGTTAAATACTAGATTTTTATGAGAGAGCATAACGCCTTTAGGAGTGCCAGTTGTTCCTGAGGTATAAATAATTGTAGCTAGCTCTTCTTCGCCAATGTTCCTTTTGTTGTTCTCAACTACTTCTTTATATTGTTCTTCAGATTCTTGACCTAGTTTATATAAATCTTCTATACATTCAAATCCTTCTACTCTATCAAAGGTGTAAAGCTTTACTTCACGTTCTATTTGGGGAATTAAAGGGGCAATTTTTTTAGCCAGCATTTCGCTTCCAATAAACATTATTTTGGCGTCGCTATGGTTGAAGATATGTATATAGTCTTCGTCACTAAGTGTTGAGTAAACAGGAACATATACCATACCTGCTAAGGTAAGACCCATGTCTACAAAATTCCATTCGGGTCTATTATTACTTATTGTTATTACTTTATCTTTGGGCTTTAGCCCCATGGCAAGAAAAGCGTATGCCATTAGATGTGAATGTTTTGAGTAGCTTTCAGATGAGAATTTTATCCAATGACCATTGTGCCTTCTGCTAAGGATGTCGTCTTTTGGATATAATTTTACTAATTTATCTAAAAGATCGAATGTTCTGGTTACTTCCATATCTGTAAATAGTTTATTAGGTTTATACTACTTTAGTGATGTTATCTCTTTGATATCTTTAATAAATAGATCTATATCTTCTTTTTGGGTATTAAATGAGCACATCCATCTTACTTCGTTAGTCTCCTCGTCCCAAGTATAAAAGTATTGTTTTTCTTGGAGTTTTTTGCAATGGTTGGGTGCAATTATTGCAAATACAGCATTAGTTTGTACTGGACGGCTAATTTTTACCTCTTTTACCTCTTTAAGTTGTTGCTCTAGGTATTTTGCCATCTCATTTGAATGGTTTGCTAGTCTTATATTAAGACCATCTTCTAGAAAAGTTATAAATTGAGCTGCTATAAAACGGTTTTTAGAGTATAGTTGTGCTGCTTGCTTCCTAGTATATAAAAAGTTATGCGCAAGTTCTTCTCTAAAAAACACAACCGCCTCGCCTATAAGTAATCCATTCTTTGTCCCTCCAAACGAGAGTGCATCTGCTCCGCAATCTACTGTAAACTCTTTTATTGGCATTTTCATGGATGCCGCAGCATTAGATATTCTAGATCCATCTATATGTAAATAACCATTATGGGAGTGCATTAAGTCTGCTAAATCTTTTATCTCTTTTTTTGTGTACAGGGTACCCAATTCTGTGGGTTGAGAAATAGAGAGAACTTTAGGTTGTGAATGATGTTGGAACCCAAACCCTTTAAGCTCTTTTTTTACATTTTCACAGTTTACTTTTCCATCTATATTTGGTAATGGAATGATCTTACAACCTGTAAGTTTTTCGGGTGCTCCACATTCATCTACATTTATATGAGCAGTGTTTGGGCAGAGTATAGAGTTGTATGAATTAGTCATTGCTTTTAATGCTAATATATTGGCAGCTGTGCCGTTAAAGACAAAAAAAGCATGAGTATTATTTCCCAAGTCTCTTTTAAAAATTTCTTGAGCTTTTTCTGTCAATTCATCTTCTCCGTACGCTACTGAAAATCCTTGGTTGGCTAAAGAGATCGCATTCATTATCTCTTTTGCTACACCTGAGTGGTTGTCGCTTCCAAAACTGTGTTTCATATCTAAGGTTTTTATAAACATAATAAATGTAAATCTATAAAAAAATAAAACCTGCAGTAACATTAACTGCAGGTTTTATTTTTTTTCTGTGTTGAAGAGTTTTTAGATTATTGCTTTGTAACCTTCGGCATCTAGTAAAGAATCTACTTCCGATGGGTCGCTAAGTTCAATTTTAATCATCCATCCTGCTCCATAGGGATCTTTATTTACAGCTTCGGGTGCCGATTCTAGGTCTGTATTTACTTCTGTAATTTTACCAGATAGTGGCATAATTGCATCTGCAACAGTTTTTACTGCCTCAATAGCTCCGAAAATATCTCCTTGTGCAAGAGTCTCATCTTCTGTTTGTATGTCTACAAATACGATGTCGCCAAGTTGATCTTGTGCAAAAGCGGTAATACCGACTGTAGCAATGTTACCTTCAATTTTGATCCATTCGTGATCTGCCGAATACTTTAGATTTGCTGGAATATTCATCTCTTAGTGTTTAAATTTTGTGCAAATGTATGAAATTTATTTGATATTATAACTTTTTTAGGGCGTGCTTAATGAGCTCTTCTAGAGTGTAGGTTGGATTTTCCTTAATAAGAGAGTTTAAAACTTTATCTACATTATTTTTAGTAAAACCGAGTAATAAAAGTGCAGAGTATGCTTCTTCTCTTTGTTTTGTTCCCGGTAGACCAGATAAAAATGTTGCGCTGTCTGCCGAAGAAGATTTAGCTATTTTATCTTTTAATTCTATTAGTAAACGTTGTGCCGTTTTTAAGCCTATTCCCTTTATACTCTTTAATGTGTTTAGATCTCCAATAATTATAGCTGTGCGTAGCTCTTCTGTGCTAAGCGAAGAGAGCATCATTCTTGCTGTGTTTGGGCCTATTCCAGAGACTTCTATAAGATAACAAAATAGCTGTCTCTCTTCTTTGTTAACGAAGCCGTAAAGAAGCTCTATGTCTTCTCTTAAATGATGATAAATATAGAGTTTACATGTGCTATTTGGAGTTAGGTTAGAGTATGTTTGAATAGAGATAAGAATTTTATATCCTATATCTCCATTTTCTAATACTAGCTCTGTGGGCGATAACTCGGCAATATTCCCTTTTATATAGTCGTACATAGTTTCCAAAATAAACAATTAAAGCAAATTTATGTTTTTAAGATACAATCGGCAACTTTGTTTTGTTAATTTTGTAGTTTAATTTTTTAAAGATGAAAAACAGCTCTTCCTTATTAGAAATTCGTAGCATGTTTCCTGCTCTTGAACAAAAGGTCAATGGTAAGAAGTTGGTCTATTTAGATAATGGTGCTACTTCCCACAAGCCTATCTCTGTTATTGAATTGGTTAATGAGATGAATTCTGGAATAAATGGGAATGTTCACAGAGCAGTGCATGAGCTAAGTGCACAGTCAACTGCTTTATATGAAGGTGCAAGAGATAAAGTGCAAAAATTCATTAATGCATCTAAAAGAGAAGAGATTATTTTTACTAGTGGAACAACTGCTTCTATTAATTTGGTTGCCTTTAGTTTTGCTCAAAAATATCTTAAGCCAGGTAATTCTGTTTTGATTTCGGCAGGTGAACACCATTCCAATATTGTTCCTTGGCAAATGGCATGCGAGATGACAGGGGCTACCCTAAGAGTGCTTCCTATTGACCATAATGGATGCTGGAAGATGGAAATGCTAGATGAGCTTTTAGATAGTAGTGTTAAAATTGTTTCGGTAGCTCATATTTCCAATATATTGGGCGTTGTGAACCCAATTGAGAAGATTATAGAAAAAGCTCACTCTTTGAACATTCCGGTCTTAATAGATGGAGCTCAGGGTATTGTTCATTCAAAAGTAGATGTTCAAAAGTTAGATTGTGATTTTTATGCTTTTTCGGGACATAAGATGTATGGACCAACTGGTACTGGAGTTCTGTATGGAAAATATAGTTTCTTAGAGCAGATGCCTCCATTTATGGGTGGTGGAGATATGGTAGATTCTGTATCCTTTTCTAAAACTACCTACGCAACACCTCCACTTAGGTTCGAGGCTGGTACTCCTAACTTTATTGGAGCAGCTGCTTTGGGGGCTGCGGTAGATTTTATTAATGAGATAGATATTGACCAGGCTATGAGTAATGAAATTGAGATAGTTCAATATGTTTTGGGAGAGTTAAAAGCTATTGATGGTATTACTTTGTATGGAAATTCTCCAGATAAGATACCTCTATTTTCTTTTACTGTAAAGGGTGCTCACCCTACAGATTTGGCTATGCTTATGGATAAAATGGGTGTGGCGTTGCGTTCTGGGCAAATGTGTAGCGAACCTGTAATGGAAAGATTTGGTACAGAATCTATGTTAAGGGCTTCATTTGCTGTGTACAATACCTTGGAAGAGGCACAATACTTTATTGAATCTCTAAAAAGGGCAATTAAAATGCTCACTTAAATGTATAAATAGGGTATCACAATAACATAATCACTATTACATTAGATTAACACAATTATTATTCTGACCAATAAGATAATATATAATGACAATTAAAGAAATAGAACAGGAAATAGTAGAGGAGTTTGCAATCTTTACCGATTGGATGGATAAGTATGAATATTTAATTGAACTTGGGAAAAGTGTTCCTGTAATATCGGATAATGCCAAGCTTGAATCTAATCTAATAAAAGGCTGCCAATCAAGAGTGTGGCTAGATGCCGAATATAAGGAGGGGCTAGTGTTTTTTAAAGCAGACAGCGATGCCATAATCACTAAAGGCATAATATCTCTTTTAATTCGTGTCTTTTCTGGAAGAACTCCACAAGAGATTCTAGATGCGAACCTCGATTTTATAGATGAGATAGGTCTAAAAAACAATTTATCTCCAACTAGATCTAACGGGCTTCTCTCTATGATTAAGCAAATTAAGCTTTATGCAATGGCTTATTTAGTAAAGGAAAAAAATATTTGATTTTTAATAAAATTGATATCATGAGTATAGAAAAACAGATAGTAATGGCTATTAAACAGGTTTACGATCCAGAAATTCCTGTAAACATATATGACCTTGGCCTTATTTACGAAATAAGAGTAGATATTTTGAAGAAGGCATTTATCAAAATGACATTAACATCGCCAAATTGCCCTATGGCAGACGATTTATTGCAAGATGTTCACGATGCTGTTTCTATTGTTCCGGGGATAGAAGATGTTGCCATAGAGTTAACGTTTGACCCTCCTTGGGATAAAAGCCGTATGAGTGAAGAGGCTTTATTTGAATTGGGAATGTTGTAGTTAGCGAATTCATTTTATAAATGGATAAGTGGTTTAATCTATTGGCAAATAATCTATTGTATGGATAATGTCTTGTTGTTGTTAGGTGGAAACATAGGGAATAAGGAAAAAACAATTCAAGAGTCATTAAAGCACATTACTCTTGAGTGCGGAGCTATTATCTCTCAATCTAAAATTTATAGAAGTGAGCCATGGGGGTTTGATGCCCAAGACTTTTTTTTAAATATGGCTGTAGAGATAGAGACTAATCTAGATCCTTATCACTTGTTAATTGCTATCCATAAAATTGAGAAAGAGTTGGGGCGTACAAGGGTAGGAGATGGGAACTATCACTCCAGAACAATAGATATAGACATTATTTTTTATGGAGATAGAGTACTAAATTCTCCAGACCTTCAGATACCTCATCCAAGAATGCATCTAAGGCGTTTTGTTCTACTTCCTTTAAATGATATAGCATCTCATTATATTCATCCAATTCTTAATGTTTCTGTCCAACAACTTTTAAACGAGTGTCCAGATAAATTGGAAGTCACAGAGTGTTTATATTAAGCTATTGTAGCGTTCTCTAAACAATTGTTGTAGTATTGGTGTTTTAGTTGCCATTATATTAATAATTTGAATTATTGATATAAAACTAGTTCGTTTAACAAAACAATTGCCTTAAAATGAATATAATAGAAAATTTAAAGTGGCGATACGCCACTAAACACTTCGATTTATCTCGCAAAATATCTGACAATAATATAGAATTCCTAAAGGAGGCGGTTAATCTAACAGCCACTTCATATGGTTTCCAGCCCTTTAAAGTGTTAATAATAACCGATCCCGGAATAAGAGAACAGCTTAGAGAGGCTTCTTGGGGGCAACGTCAAGTGACAGAGGCGTCTCATCTTTTTCTTTTCTGTAATTTTCGTAATATATCAAGTAAAGATATTGATGGGTATTTTGAATTAAGAGCAAAAATCAATAATCTAGATCTTCAAGAGTCTGTTGGGTACAGCAAGATGGTGAAAGAGCAAGTGGCCTCTATGACTCCAGATCAAATGGAAATTTGGACAGCAAAACAAACCTATATTGCTCTTGGGACAATTCTTGCTGCAAGTGCCGAGTTACAAATTGATTCAAGCCCAATGGAAGGGTTCGACAAATCTAAATATGATAAAATTCTTGGTCTAAAAGAGATGGGACTTACTTCTTCTGTTATGGCAGCCGTTGGTTATCGCGATTCGGCCGATTCTTTCCTTGCATTTAAGAAAGTAAGAAAACCTCTAGATGAGTTATTTGTAAACATTTAAAAGGCTTCTATTCCTTTGGTGAGAAATTCTAGAAATTGTTCTGCCGAGCATTCTCCTATAGGTTGTACCAAAATGTTTTGGTTGTGATCTATTAGTACGTAATAGGGTTGTGAGGCTACTCCAAAATTGCTTAGTTGATAGTCGCGTAGTTTGCGACCCAGTGTGTTCTTAACTTTACCATCTATTGTAGAGGTTACTTGTTCTTCTATAGGAAGCTCTGTGCGGTCATCTACATAAAGTGAAGCTAGTACTATTTTGTTGCGTAAAATTTCTAAAATTTCTGGGCGGCTCCATACTGTTGCTTCCATAACTTTGCAAGCACTGCAGGTAGTGGCCTTAAAAGAGAGTAGAATGGGCTTATTTTGCTCTTTTGCGCACTCTATGGCCTCGGCAACCTCATAATAGCTATTAAGCCCATAAGCGGCTTTGTTTTTATCGGTAGCATATTTTGCAGGGCCACATAAACCTCGGCTTACTTCTCCTTCATTTTCAATTTGCGAAGTGGCGCTTGGGCTCGATCCTATTACTAGTGTACTTCCGTCTTGTGCTGGGATTAATCCCGATAATGATGAGAGAGGTGCTCCAAACAAGCCTGGTAGGAGGTAAATGGCAAACGAGAATGAGGCTATTGCTAGAAGTAATCTGAATGTTCCAACGTATGGTGTGTCTGAATCGTGTGAGGTTTTGAGTTTCCCTAATAGGTATACTCCAAGTAGTATTGCTAGGGCAATCCATATTGAGATAAATAGTGCGCGAGTAATAATTCCCCATCCAAAGTATGCGTCTACAGAGGCTAAGTATTTCATACTGAATCCTAATAGTACAAAAGCAAATACTACCTTAACAACATTTAACCATCCGCCAGATTTTGGCATTTTTTTCATTAATGCTGGGAAGAACGAGAATATTACAAAAGGTAAAGAGAATGCAAATCCAAATGCTGCCATCCCCAAAATTGGTTTAATAGCTAGCCCTCCTGTTACTGCTGCCGCAAGTATAGATCCTACAAATGGTCCTGTGCAAGAGAATGAGACAATTACCATTGCAAAAGCTACGAAGAAAGATGCAATGATGCCTCCTTTATCGGCCTTTGCATCGGCTTTATTTGCTAAACCGGTTGGTAGTGTAATTTCAAATGCTCCAAAGAATGAGATTGCAAAAACTATAAATAGTATTGAGAATAGTAGGTTTGGAATCCAGTGTGTGCCCATTGCATCTGTGGCATCTGTACTTTGGAAGAGTGCTACTATTACGCCTACTAGTGTATATATTAATGTTACAGAAAGACCGAATACTAGCCCTTTAACAATACCGTCTTTCTTTTTACCAGCTCCGCCAATAAAAAAACTTACTGTCATAGGAATCATTGGAAATACACAAGGAGTAAATACTCCGCCAAGGCCTGCTGCAAAAGCAATTAACAGGAATGTGAAAAGGCCTTGAGTTCCCGATTGGCTTGCCGAGTTTTGTTGGTCTGCTACAATAGTGCTTTCGGGTATTACTCCGGTTGGAATATTGAATGAAGCGTCTATTTCGTCTATAAGGCATTCGCGGCCATTACAAGTTTGAAATAATAAAGTGCCTTCTACTTTAAAAGGTTCTTCTGTTTTGCGTTTTATAGTTTGAACGAAAGAGGCTTCTTTTTCAAAATATAGAACATCTATTTTAAAAGCATCTTCGAATTTACTCATAGGAGTTCCTATATCGTTTAATGTACCTACAGCTTCGAATGAATCTGTAGATTTAATGTCGAACTCGGTTGGCATTGAGCCTTTTTCAATTTTAACAGCACTGTAAATATACCAGGGTTGATCTATTTTTGTATTGAAAATTAAATCGAATGTGCCATCCTTATTATCTTTTTGTTCAAAACTCCATGTGGTTGTTGTTTGTGCATAAATAGCTGTAAAAGAAAGGATGGATATTAAGAGAAAAAATATTTTACGCATATCAAAATTTTGTTAATCAAAACAAAAGTATGAAAAATTCTATAAAAAGAGCTAATTTTGTACTTTGTAAATTTTTGAGCTATGACACAGGAAGATCTTTTTAAGAGTTTAATCGCACATGCGAAGGAGTATGGTTTTATTTTTCAATCGAGTGAGATTTATGACGGGCTCAGTGCTGTTTATGATTATGGGCAGTTAGGTGTAGAACTCAAAAATAATATAAAAAAATATTGGTGGGACTCTATGGTGCGTCTTAATGAAAATATTGTGGGAATTGATTCTGCAATTTTCATGCATCCTAAAATTTGGGAAGCTTCGGGCCATATAAATGCTTTTAATGACCCGCTTATAGATAATAAAGACTCTAAGAAAAGATATCGTGCCGATGTTCTACTAGAAGATTACATTGCAAAAATAGAAGATAAAATTGAGAAGGATGTAGAGAAAGGGCGCAAGAAGTTTGCCGATTCATTTGACGAGGCTCAATTTCGTGATACTAACCCAAATGTGCTTCGTAACAAAAAGAAAGCCGATGAGGTTAGAGATAGAATGAATGTTTCTTTGGGAAGTAATGATTTGGAGGCTGTTAAGCAATTAATTATAGATTGCGAGATAGCTTGTCCTGTTTCGGGATCTAGAAATTGGACAGATGTTCGTCAGTTTAACCTAATGTTCTCTACTCAAATGGGTAGTGTTAGTGAAGATACTAACATCATTTATCTTAGACCAGAAACTGCTCAGGGGATATTTGTTAACTTCTTAAATGTTCAGAAAACATCTAGGCTTAAAGTTCCTTTTGGGATTGCTCAAATTGGTAAAGCTTTTAGAAATGAAATAGTTGCTAGACAATTTATCTTTCGTATGAGAGAGTTTGAACAGATGGAAATGCAGTTTTTTGTTAGGCCAGGAGAGGAGCTGAAATGGTTTGAACATTGGAAAGAGGCTCGTCTAAAATGGCATAATGCTATTGGATTGGGGCAAGAAAACTATCGTTTTCATGATCATGAGAAACTTGCTCACTATGCAAATGCAGCTACCGATATTGAGTTTAATTTCCCGTTTGGATTTAAAGAGTTAGAAGGGATTCATTCAAGAACCGATTTCGATTTGGCTCAGCACCAAAAATTCTCGGGTAAAAAACTTCAATATTTCGATCCTGAGACTAACGAAAGTTATATACCTTATGTTGTAGAAACTTCTATAGGATTAGATAGAACTGTTTTGGCTATCTACTCCAACTCTTATTGCGAAGAGAAACTTGAGAATGGAGAAGAGAGAGTTGTGTTAAAATTGCCTGCATTCTTGGCTCCTGTTAAACTTGCTGTTTTACCATTGGTTAAAAAAGATGGTTTGCCCGAGGTTGCAAGGAAAATTATGGACGATATAAAGATTGATTTTAACTGCCAATATGACGAGAAAGACAGCATTGGCAAAAGATATCGTAGGCAGGATGCAATTGGCACTCCTTTCTGTATTACTATTGACCATCAAACATTGGAAGACAATACCGTGACTATCCGTTACCGCGACACTATGGAGCAAGAGAGAATTCCTGCAAGTCAAGTAAGAGCTGTGATAGAAGAGAGAGTTGGCTTCCGTAACGTATTTGCTAAACTTTAAAACTGAATATTATGTCGGATATTTCTGTAAACTATATGGGACTCAAATTGAGTTCACCTATAATTGCTGCTAGCTCGGGGCTTACTGCTCAGTTAGATAGAGTTGCCGAGTTTGAGAAAGCCGGTATTGGAGCAATTGTTGTTAAATCTCTTTTCGAGGAGCAAATTGTAAATGAGGCAGAATTTCTTAATAATCAGTCTCATGACTATCCTGAATCGGCCGATTATTTGCATTACTATATGAGACAGAACTCTATTGATCGCTACCTTAAATTGGTGAGCGATGTGAAGAAGAGTGTTTCGGTACCTGTTATAGCTAGTATTAACTGTTACTCGGGAGGAGAGTGGACCTCTTTTGCTAAGGAGATAGAGAGTGCTGGGGCCGATGGATTAGAACTTAATATTTATTCGTTGCCTTTAGATATTTATAAATCTTCTACCGATGTAGAAAGAGGTTATTTAGATGTTGTTAATCAAGTAGCTAAGCAAATTAAAATTCCTGTTGCAGTTAAAATTGCATCTACCTTTACTAACCTACCTGGCTTTGTAAATGGATTGAAAGCTCATGGTGCAAAAGGTGTGGTTATGTTTAATCGTTTTTATAGTCCAGACGTTGATATCAAGCATGTTAGAGTTTTTCCTGCCGATGCTTTTTCTTCTCCAGAAGAGAGTTTGCGTGAGTTGAGGTGGATGGGTATTGTATCGGCTTTGGTGCCGGGTATTGATCTAAGTGCTAGTACTGGTGTTCATAACGGAACAATTGCTCTTAAGCAAATTCTTGCTGGGGCTACTACTGTTCAAATGTGTACTGCTTTATATAAAAAGGGAGCAATTGCTATTGAAAATGCAGTGGCAGATATCAATCTTTTTATGGATAGCCAAGGCTTTAAATCTGTTTCAGATTTTAGGGGTAAACTTAATTATGCAAATATTGAGAACCCGGGCAAGTTTGAGCGTGTTCAGTTTATGAAAACATTTGGTAATGTAAAGTAGAAGGTACTACCTTTTCCCTGTTCACTCTCTACCCAAATTTCTCCTCCCATAATTTCTACGTAAGATTTTGTGATAGCTAGTCCTAAGCCTACGCCTTCGTAGTTTCTGTTCAGTGTTGATTCTACTTGGAAAAACCTATCGAAAATTTTGGATATAATATCGGGATTAATTCCTATTCCTTCATCTTTTATGGAAAATTGAACATATCCATTTTTTTGTTCATAGCCACACTGTATGGTGCCTTGTTTAGAGTACTTTATAGCGTTTTTGACAAGGTTGTTTATTATTCCATATAGCTTTTCTTTGTCTGTAGTTAAAATAATGTCTTCTTTGTCTGTATAGGGGTCGCATTCTAGTTTAAGCCCCTTGTTGTCTATTTCCAATTTGAAAGAAGAGATAATGCTTATTATGATTTCTTTAAGAGAGACATCTGAACAGATTACTAATTCGTGCCCCGATTCTAATTTAGAGATATTGATAAGATTGTTTATTATCATCATCATTCTTTCGCCACTATTTTGAATTATCTCTATATATTGTGAACGTTGTTCGTCACTAATGGATTTATCTTTTAATAGATCTGTAAATCCAATTATGCCGTTCATTGGGGTTCTTATTTCGTGGCTTAAATTTGCAATAAACTTAGATTTAAGATCGTCTGCCTTCTCGGCCTTCTCCTTAGCTATTTTTAGCTCGGCTTTTTGATTAATATAACGTTTGAAGAGGCTTGCTATATTAGAAAATTCGAAGGAAGAGTTTTGGAGCTTAGATATATCATCATTGTTTTCGTAGATAAATATTTTTTCTACTAATATAAGAGGCTTTATAATCAATGTCTTTATTGAATGTCTTAGAAATAACCACAATAAAAGTAGAGAGAAGAGCATAATAAAAAACATATATGTAGACATTTCATTATAAACCCGGTGTATAACATTCTCTTTTGTAAACCATATTTCTCCTATTTTTTTGTTTTCCCAGTCTTTAAGTTCATAACAGGCACTCAATTTACTATATCTCTTTGTACCTTTTCTCTCTATTTTAAGAGCGTCATAGGTGTATTGGGAGTTTATAGAATTGGCAAAATTTTCTGCATATTGGTCATTCCATAGTTTGCCTAAAATGATATATCCACTGGGATTGATGTTTATTGTAGATCTGTTGTTAGTAGGGTGAATAGAGGCCGACATAATTCTTAAATAGCCGAATGGTATTTTATGAAAATAGTGTAGATGTTGCTCTTTGTTTAGCTTTACTAGGGCTTCTTTGTTTGTCACATCTGGAATATCTAGAGAATCTGCAGTATGTCTGTAGATTAATTGATAATCCTTGTTATAAACTGCTACATAGTCAAAATCATATGCCTCCAATAATGTTGCTAGATTGTATTCAAGCCACTGTTTAGCAAATCCTTTGGTTATATTAGTGTTTAGTTCGTCCCAATATGCATAATCTAAAGTTACTTGCCGTATAATATTCTTTTTAAGGTCTATTAAGGAGTGAATTTCTTTCGAATAGTTTACAAGAGACTCTTCGTAAGCTGTTTTTACTTGTTTTTGGTGTAGTATTACAATGGATATTATAAGAAAAATCAAAATTACTCCCGTAAGAGTAGCCGTTATTAGAAGCCGAGTATATATACTACGCTTTTTAATCATAAATTTTTAATCTCAGTTTGTTGCCTTAAAAGCTAATGAATAAAGGTAATTAATATTCTGAGATATTAATTACTAGATTTGAATTTATTCCCAGCGTAATTATAACACACAGCACATTTAGTTCTGTTTTGTAAAACAGCAAATGAGTCTACCCCTGTACAATGGTTAATTCTTAAGCTTTGCACCGAACTTTTATTTAAATATTGAGCAAGGGCTTCAATCTCTTCTTTTGTCTGTTTTTGAGTATGTAGGCCTCCAATTATTTCTATAACTGGTAACTTAAATAGCATTTCAATTTGGTTAACGATGTTCTGAATTCCTTTGTGAGAACAGCCTGTAATAAGTGATATTTTATTGTTATTTATGTATACTAAATATTGCTCGTCGTTAAAACAATCCTTAATAACCTCTCCATTTTGCATAACACTAAAACCAACTTCGGTATTACTATTGTCTTTGGCATTATTTTGTGCCGAGGCCATTTCTTTTAAAAAGGATGCAAGGTATAGGTAATCAGATAATTTTGTGATTTGATCTGTGGGGAAAATAGTTCTTTCTAGTGGAATAGACAATTCTTTGGGTATTCCAATGTAGTGGCCATGATTCTGCTTCTCTAAAAGAGCCTCTTTTTTAATGTAAACTTTGGCTCTTTTATTTATTTCGAGAAACTTTTCTAACCCTCCTGTATGGTCGTAATGGCCATGGCTAATAATTACAGCGTCTACTAATTTTAGATCTATGTCTAGATTATGAGCATTTTGCGCAAAAATAGTTGTTTGACCGCAATCAAATAATATTCTTTTGACAGAAGAGCTGCTATCATCTATTTCAATATAAAATGAGAGGCCATGTTCTGCAAGTAAATTCTTAGGATAAACAAGATTGTCTACGAGTGTTGTTATTTTCATTGTTTTAGGTGTCAAATATTCTCCTAAATGTAGCAATAAAAAAAGGTGTCAAAAATTAATTTAACACCTTTGTTTTATGTCGGGGTACTCCGACTCGAACGGAGGACCCCCTGCTCCCAAAGCAGGT